>NZ_JAKZMM010000053.1 GCF_022809355.1 Parabacteroides faecalis
TTATCTTTGCAAAGGTAATATGTAAAGCCTTTTAGTAAGACTTATTTTATCTGTAGAGTTTTTTAGTAACGTATCAAAAAAGTGTAAAGTAAATTTAGGCATAGTCAATCTGAACCAAAGGGATGTATAAGTAACCCTGTCTTCTGAGATTCCACAATGGCATTATCAGCTATTTTTTGTGCGTTTTCCGGATAAGTATTACCAGCTTTTTTAGCTCCTTCCAAATCAAATGCAATTTGTACTTGGCTCGAACTCCTCTTTTCATAGCCTATACCATTAATCGTATAGCCCATAGAGCCGGTATATTGAACAAGCAAGAGCAAACGCTTATCAGTTTTCGCAACGGCTTCTACCATATCAAGACCGCATCTTTCTTCTCCTTTTGGCCAACGGTATCCCCAGACCAAATGATCTGGATTAGTCTTACTTCCGTCGTGCCAGGAAATGACCAGGGCTGCTTGGTTACAATTCAATGAATCGGCTTCCTCGATTCCGTCGTACACCCAAAACTTAATGTTTTTCATCGAGAACGTCTTGTCCGTCTCAGCTGCTTTTGCAGCGCTTTTGGCAATTTTTAAATCATTACGGACAATCCCTTGCACTGTTCTCTGTGTCTGTGCCTGTGCCGCAAATATTATAAATGCGGTGGCAAATAAAAGTATAAACTTTTTCATTTTTTTGTTTTTTAGAAATAAAACATTTATCGGATCACTACCTTTTTAGAGAAATACATTTCTTGATCTTTTACAGCCGTGATAATATAAGTTCCGGCCTCTTGTTGGAGTTGAGTCCTGTCATGTTCCGATTTTACGGTATAAATCTTTGTTATGCGTCCGCTGAAATCGACTACATAACAGGTACAACCTGCCAGATTTTCCAAAATCAATTCATTGTTTGCGACAAAAGCGTCCGGCTGTACGGAAGTTATCTCCTCATTGGCGGTCGGATTCTGCGCGGTCGTAAACGGATCGGCGGTTACGGTGGAGATTTTGTTGCCGGATTTATCCAAAGCGACGATTTTCACGCTGTATTTCGTATCCGGTCGTAAACCGGCAATGTTGACCGCCACTTTGCCTGTAGATGCTAGCGGTGCGGGTTCAGACGATTTCAGGCCGTTGATTATATTACCGAAACGATCCGCTACATATTCCTTATCCAATATCGGCGTGTTACCCACGTAGCGATAGAGTTGCAAACGGTATTTCTCAGCTTTCTCCACCCGGGCGAAAACAATCACGGCCGAGCTGTCTTTGGCAATTACTTCCGGTTTCGTAGCCGGATCGTAAACCGTCACGGAACAACGTGCCTCATGCTTGCCATCAGAGGTAACGGCAATCACATCCGCTTCGCCTTCTTCGAGACCTTCCACGATACCGGTTGTATCAACTGCGATAACATCCTCGTCTGATGAGAGCCAAATCACCCGCTTGTTGGTTGCGTTGGCTGGGGTTACGGTGGCCCGGAGCACGATCGCTTTTCCTTTTTCCAATTCCACGGAAGTCTTGTCCAACGAGATACCGGTTGCCGGAACTTCTTTTTTCCCGACGGTCACGACACATTCGGCTGTGTAGCCTCCGTCTTCTGTCGTGACACGCACGATGGTACTTCCTGCCGACACGCCGGTTACCAACCCTTCGGCAACGGTAGCTACGGCGTTGTTCTCGCTTATCCAAGTTACTTTCTTGTTTGCGGCATCAGCCGGGGCGATGGTCGCATACAATTGAGCGTTCTCGCCCGGAGCCAGCGTCAGGGCGTTTTTATCCAGCTTCACGCCGGAAACCTTCACATCACCTTCCGCTACATTCAGATGGCAGGTAGCCGTAAAATTCCCGAACTTGGTGATGACACGTATCGTAGTAGTTCCGCCGACCTTGATGGGAGTTATCAAACCGGTTTCCCGATCGACCGTAGCCACCGAAGGATCCGAGCTTTCCCAATAGACGGTCTTATCATACACCACGCCATCCTGCTTGGTTTCCACCTGATACCCGATGGTCAGGGGCTCGCCGGCTTTTACTGTCATCACCGAGGCGTCGAGGGTTACACCTAAGATGCCATAACTGCTATCTGTTACACGGATTGTTTTCACCGCTTTTACATCATTTTCTTTGGCACTAACAATAATTTGAGTAGTACCCTGCTTTTTTGGTTTCAAGGTAAAACCTTCCTCATGCGTATCTCCTAACTTTTTAGTGCCTATTTCAAGAATTTCCTTATCTTGTGAGGTGATAGTAAAACGTGTTGTCAAGGCTTTTGCTAAAGTGGCGTTTGAAGGTACAAACCCGACATCGAAGAACTGGGTATATAAAATACCTTCTTCTATGTCGTCTTTAACGTCTATCGAGATTTCATCATCCACCCCTTTACTGGTCAATGTCAAGTCTTGCAAAGGTTCTAATCCCAATACATAAACTACACATTGGCCGGATGCTTGGCCGTCAAAAGAGGAAACCTTCACGTCATATTTACCTATATTATTCACGGTTGTTGCCATGTCAGACCTGTACATCGTACTAAAAATACCATCGTCTGTTATGTCAGCAGCACCCACCGTTGTACCAATATTCGTAGTCCAATCGGTCGTAGGTTTACTCCATTCCACCGTAGGGTATGTCGCATTTTTCGGATTCACCGTGGCAGCTAATTGTACAGCCTCACCCAAAGTAACCCGTACCGTATCTTCTTTACATACGACGTCTGTGGCCCAAGTATCTCCAACTAAAATCTGACGTTCCTCTGAATAACTACCATCTGATACATAAGCGGTAA
The DNA here is from genome assembly GCF_022809355.1 of Parabacteroides faecalis. Lineage (GTDB taxonomy): Bacteria > Bacteroidota > Bacteroidia > Bacteroidales > Tannerellaceae > Parabacteroides > Parabacteroides faecalis. Next base: position 2,770 of record NZ_JAKZMM010000053.1, read on the forward strand.
TCGTAGCTATACCATTCCCTTTTGCTGTAATCAAACCATCTTTATTTACAGAAGCTATATTCTCATCAGAGGAGATGAATTTTACACTTACTTCGTCCGATTTTAATTTTGAGGACATTCCTTCTCCGTCCAATTTCCATTTCAACTGCAAGGTCTCACCCGATTTCAACAGTGTCTTTTTATCTTCATTTTCCAACTCAAAGGAGCTTTCCAAATCCTTTTCTTGGAAATTAATGATACACTCTGCGGTATATTCCTTTCCCGCATACGTGACGGTACATTTCAACGGGACTTCTCCTTCATAAAAAGTATAAGGCTCATTGGTCTCGTAGTTTTCAGGATACTGTGTTATTTTATAACGTATTCCATTTTTGTCCGAAGAATCATCAGAGGACGCATCCTCGTCGGGATTGGTCAAACTGGAATTAGTCCAGTCGCTGGGAACCTGAAAATCCCACTCTATGTTCATTGTTTTTATTTTAGGAGTCGCAGGGTAACATTTAACTTCAGGCGTTATTTTCCCCATATCATTCATCATGCTTTTCGAATACCCATATACAGGTTGACTGAAAACAATGCGTTCCAACTGATATTCGCAAGTTACTTTGATCGGATTCGATGTTACTTCATTTTGCCCTTGTATAGAGCGGACAGTTATTTCAGCCACTCCATCACCGATAGCGGTTACAATCCCATTTTCAATCGTAAATGCATCTGGATTTGAACTTATCCATTCCACATCTTTAATACTTGCATTCTCTGGGAAAACTTTAGCTTTCAAAATCTTCTTCCCGTTGATATTGAATTTTAATGTTTCTTCTCCGGGTTGTTCTCCTTCGGATGTAGTTAATTCAATCTTCTCTACCGGAATCAACTCTTTCACAAGCACGGAACATTCCGTTGTTGTCAAGACGATAGACTCTTCCTCCTTGGAAGATATTTTGGCGATGATCTTCGCTGAGCCGGTTTTTAAGGCTTCAAATTGTACTTGCATCGGATTTTGTCGAGTTATTTTCAAGATGGATGTATCGGAAGATTCCCATTTTAATGTTTCCTTATTATTTAACCATCCCCCTTTTACTATTACAGTTTGGCTTTGTCCTTCGAAAAGCTCAACACTCGCCATATCCAAAATCAAGCTTTCCCTCTTCACCGTAACTTTACACGTCGCTTTCACACCACGATCTTCGCTGGTTGCGATAATTGACGTGATTCCGGCCTTCACACCGGTAACGATGCCTTCTGTTGAAACTGTCGCAATTGCATCGTCTTCCGACTTCCAAGTAGCCGTCTCACCTTCCATGCCTTTCACCGTCAAGGTAACTGTTTTGTCTTTCTCGACAGCTACTTCCGATTCGCTGATGACAAACGGTGCTCCGGTACCTTCTTCCAGTTTCACGGTCAGATCCGTTTCCACCGTCTTACCGTTCGAGTTGAATTTCAAATGAACCGGAATTGTTGTCGCAGTAGTAACGGAAGCCTCTACCGGCTGGATTACCAAATGGCAATTTTGTATGGCAACCGTTATCAACTTCTGATGTGCCTCACTCATAGTAGTGGTCAAAGTAATTGCCGCAGTCATATTATCAGCGTCTTTTACGACCTCTTCCAAAGGGATGTTGACCTGAGTCTGTTCCGCATCCAAAACCACCTCTTTCGGCGCTCCGCTCTGAATCGCGGGAGCCTCGTTATCCGGGAATACCGGCAAAGCGGGAAACCAGTAATTGGTAATGTCATACGGATAACGACCTTTGATCGTCCCGTTCTTTTCACCCCGTCCATCGGTCGCCACCACTGCCAATTCATGTTCCGGATTCAGGAATTCATGATACCAGAAGCAATACATATCGTCTGATACAGGATCGATACGGAAACCGGTTCCATACAATCGCCAGTCACCTTCCACCTTTCCGAAGTCAAATACTTTATAAAATTCGTTCTTATCGATATCGTAGCAGAATATCTTGTAACCTGTAAACCAGCTACCTGTTCCCTGACCTTTCCAATAAATCTTGTTTTCCTTCGTGCTGGCACAAAAACCATCAGCCGTCCATGCGTACCAAGAGTTGGGAATTTCCTCAATTCCACTGGCAGTCGGTATATCAACCTGTTGCACCGTCAATGTCGTCGGGTCCACTTTCCATATTAACGGTAAAGAAGCCCCCGTGCCGGTCAGTTCCACGGTTGGACTTGCCCAGATCGTACCGTCTTTGGAGAGGACGATCGAACCCAATCCGTGCCCTTCATGCTCTTCAGGTTTAAGGATGGTGGTTTCCAACGTATGGGTCTTGGCATCGATAACCAACAATCCGTCTTTCTGGTGGACAGCAAAAACCCGGTCTCCAACTCGGATCATCGTACCGATTTGAGCACTGTACAAACTGCCGGAAGTATTCTCAGTCCCGGTAATTCTCTCCCCGATTTCCATCTTGTCAATATCATACAGGAAAATACCGTTGCTGGTTCCTATATACCCGGTATGTTCATCCACGCCAAGGAAAGAACGCCCGTCGGAATCTCCGATTCTCGTAAATTCTTTCAGCACCTTCATCGTTTTCGCATCGATAACCGCCAGACGGCTTCCGATAACGGTCGCACCCGGATCTTTCTCCTGTTTGGAAACGATATAGAACTTATCTCCGTAAATCGTACCGAATTGGCTGGTACATCCCAACTCGTGACCGGGGTTTTCTTTCTGGAAAGCCCGAAGTGTCCACTTTCCGTCATCTGACAGGAAATTGACGGTACTGTTCTGATGGCCGAACCAATCCTCATTGACAATAAAGGTTCCTTTCGTGTAATCAACTTGTTCATTCGCCTGAGCGGTTGCCCTTAACATCGTTTGAGGCAGTTCGGGCAATTTCAATTTCTCTTTTTCCACCGGATTCAGCGAGGATTGTCCCCAAACGCTGAATAATGGAAAAAACGCAAGTAGCGTAATCAGATTCTTTCTTTTCATTTATTTTATAATTATTTTGAATGATACTTTTTTGTCTTTATTATCTCCAAATACGATGTAGATACCTTGAGACAACTCCAGGTAATGATATTCCGCAGTTGAGTTCACATGATATCTTGCGATGATATGGCCCGACAAGTCCGCTACTGTAACGGCATATCCCTGCAAATTTCGGAATACCCATCCTCCATCTTTGAAAAGAGCTAGCGGACGGTTGAAGGTAACATTCTCTATGCCTGTAGGAATCGAGACATTATCCACCTCAAACGAGCCAACGATATCCAAACCGTTCATGACTTGTATTTCGATAAGATATTCCACACCGGTTTCTAAACCGCTTAATTGAAAATCAATATCCTGCGAAGAGGATCTCAGGTTAGGGAACTCGCTGAACATATCTCCGTTTTCGTCCAATACATACGTTTTCTCCAATACCTTTTCGCTTGAAACCAACCGATATTGACGGATTTCGTAAGAGGTCGCATTTGCCACTTTTTGAAAGGACAGGATTCCTTTTTGAGGATCAAAAGAGGCTTCGCCTTCCAAATTGCCGTTGACGGTTATGACGCATTCAGCCGTGTAACCACCGTCTTGTGTTTTTACGGTAATCCGTGCCATTCCCGCAGCAATGGCATGAACCATTCCATTTTCGACTGTGGCTACACATGGATCGGAACTGCTCCATGAAACGGTCTGATTGGTCGCATTTGTCGGAAATACGGTATACTCCAAACGCTTGTAAGAACCGACAGACAAGGAAAGTTCAGATTGAGATAAGGTAACATAACTTACCGGTACATCCGGATCAGGGGCTGGATCGTCAATCGGGGTCGCCGCGATAAAATGATCACCGGGAGCGGTTCCTTCCATCGTACTCATATCCCCGTTCCAGCTCCAGGCATCCCAAGAGCCATCCTCCAATTTCCGGCTGGTCGCACCCAGACCAGAGTAAGAAAAAGTACTGGTTTGACCTTCCCGGACAAAATAACTCCAATAGCCTTCATACCAACCGGCTTCCCAATGAGTCGCATTATCGCAAGTCCATGAATCATAATCATAAGAAGGATAACCGTAAACTTCCGCATTTAACGGATGATAGATAACTCCGGTTTGTAACCCTTCTCGAATGGCCTCGGCCACATCTTCTGCCGGGTGTTCCGGAACAGAAGTCTGTCCTAACAAGGTGTTTTCTATCGGTAAATCAAAATCGAAAGCGTTACGGGGATAATCTTTGGCTTCTTGCAAGTTGTATTGGATATTCATTGTGCTTTCCGAATATCCGATACCGTCTATCGTATATCCCATTGGTCCCGTATATTGGGTAAGTAAAACAAGCCTCGGATCGGCTTTAGCGATCGCAACGATCATATCATGGCCGGAAGCCTCTCCATCCCATTTATACCCCCAGACCATGGCATCAGGTTGAGTTCCGTCATGCCACTCGATAACCAACGCGGCCCGGTTGGAACCGGAGCCTACCCAAAACTGAATGTCCTCAAATGAAAATTGCGTGTCTGAACGTAATTCTCCTGACCGAAAGTTCGTCTTGCCCGTATTCAAATCCGGACGTGCGATACCTTGCACCTGCCTTTGCGCAAATCCTTCAAAAAACAAGGCGCACATAGCAAGCATTAAAGATAAAAATCTACCCATATGTATGTCAATTAAAAAAATTAGATACATGTATCTAAATACAGAGGTCGCATGCGACCTCTGTACTATCCCGTGCAATTAATTGTCCACGAAATAATGCTATATATCCCAAGACGAATCCTATTCCAAACCCCGGTGGAATGAATCCGAAGAAAGCCTCTATTGCTTTCATAAAATGTATTGGCAGGTCTTCTGACTTGCTCCAATTTTAGGTCGACCTTCCCGTTTCAAAAAACAGTGGCAATGAGTGATGCCTAAAATGTGTATTTGAGCTTACAGCAGCGGGACTGTTCAGGATTTACACCTGATTCCCTTTTAATTATACACCCCGAACGGTATGTATAAACCAATACAAGTACAAAAATATTAAATCTTTACTATTTTGAGCAACCTTTTACACTTAAAAAGCCGGAATCCTTGATGAGAAAAGGAGACCGACTTTTTTTATTCATATTATGGCAGTAAAATCTTCCTTGTTATCCTGTCGTTCGATTGCTCTACACAAATTATATATACGCCCGAAGTCAGATGTCCGACCGGGACCGCATCGCCTGAGGCCAACATCCGTTCCAAAACTTTCGCGCCTGTTTGGGAATAAATCTTGATCTTCTGTATATTTTCTCCGACAACCGAAAGATTATTCCCTGATAAGAAAACCCGTATGTCTTCCGTTGGTTCCATATTTTCATTGGAGGTCACGTCTCCACTTGTCGATACGGCCAAGTCATGAGTGACCAATTTCCCGTTTGAGTTGAATTGAAGTGTCACGTTACCTTCTTTCACAGGATCTGTCGCTTTCAAAACAAGCGAATCATTCCTGATGAAAGCCGATAGGGGGGTGTCACAAGTTATGACGGACTTCACGATAGATACGGACATATTGTCTTCATCACAAACCTTATCCCCTAAGTACAATTTGTATTCTTCCCTGATACCCGGTAATACGATATCTTCCGGCATTGCACTGGAGATTACCGGAGCTTCATTATCCGGAAATACAGGGATCGCCGGGAACCAGTAATTCTGTATCATCGAGTATTCGTTTCTCAATTCTCCGGTAGAACTGATCCTGGCCAACTCATGTGTCGGGTCTTGAAACTCATGGTACAAAAAACAATAAAGATCATCCGTTACTGGATGAATACGAAAACCGGTACCATATAATCGCCAATTACCTGGCATTTTTGTCACGTCATATACCATGGAAAATTGTTTTTTATCAATATCATAGCAATAAATACGATACCCCGTAAACCAGCTCCCCTGTGTAGGAGGATAACCGTTCCAGTAAATCTTGTTCTCTTTCGTACTGGCACAAAAACCGTCAGCCGTCCAGGCATACCATGAATTTGGTATATATTCAATACCTTCCGGGAAATAAACACGTTCCATTTCGAACGTATAAGGGCTTAACTTGAGCATGTAATTCATGGCGGCCCCCAATCCTTGTACGTCCTTGGCTACACTAATCCACAAATTCCCGTCTTTTGACAAAACAATGGAGCCAAAACCTCGTTGTTCTTCTTTTCCTGATTCATCTTTCTCAAGTGGAGCCTTGATTGTTCTAACCAGTGTATCCGTTTTCGGATCAATCACCAAAAGCCCGTATTGCTGGTGTATGGCAAAAATATAATCATTGGCACGTACCATGGTCCCTATTTGGGCATAATACAGTTGTCCATATCCCTCGTCATTTGGATTACCCGTACCTTTGATTTGCCCCCCAATGGTCAAATTATCATTGTCGAATACATAAATCCCATTACTCGTACCTATATAGCCTTTATGTTCATCTACAGGTAAATAAGAACGCCCATCGGCGATGGAGATCAGGGTTTCCTTACCGTTTTTGTCTGTTTTCGTCGTTGTCGCTATGTATGGGAATTCCTTGATAACCTCCATGGTCGAGGCATCGCATACGGCAAAACGACTACCGGTTATTTTTGCTCCGGGATCCCGTTCCTGTTTTGACACAAAATAAAAGCGGTTGCCATAAATTGTACCGAACTGGGTCGTACATCCCAATTCACGCCCGGGATTTTCTTTTTGAAAAGCCCTATAAATCCATTCCCCTTGATTGGTCAGGAAATTGACGGTGCTGTTTTGATGGCCGTACCAGTCCTCATTCACAATGAAAACACCATCCGAATAATCCACGTCTCCATCCGAGGCGCTCCGTAACTCAGGAACCGGTCGGTTCAGGCTGATACCCTCTGCCGTCCATCGGGTATTACCCCGTTGAGCACCGACAGACGAGACAAACAGCAAAGAAATAGCTGTGGTTAAAATTTTCTTGTTCATAATCCTTTTATTTTGAGAATTGCGTTATCGTATTGTTGTTTCAGGCTCACCGGATCAAGAGGTACAACCTCCTTTGTTTCTATGTGAAGATCCTGTGCCCGTAAAACTTCGGTGGATGTTTCTCCTATCCATCCACAAAACTGGTTGATTCCGGAATATACCTTAATAAAATCCACCCCATCAAGATGAACCGGATTCCCTTTTTTATCGACAGCCCAGCTAATATCAAAATCGTTCAAATCTTTTTCTTCATTCGGATGGTTGTCGACGTACCCCCAAGGGTAAGAATACAGGACATAATATCTCCCAGCTCCGCTTTCATCTATGGCGTTCGCTTTCAAGAGGGTTCCGGTAAAGGTTATATCCTCTTCTGATAACCATGCCGGATAATAAGGTTTGTATGATAAATTACCTGAGATACATAACCGGACTCCCCTTGATTATCCCTCCAGGAAATATAAGTTAAATCCGATATCTGCTGGCTCATGTCCGGTTCCGGAATCTTATCGGGATCAGGTTTCCGGTAAGTGATGGAATATTCCTTGACCGTTTCCGGCTTATAATATTCACTACCCGCCAACTCGTACCATTCATCGTCCGGTAAACCATTCTGATTCGTATCAAAAGAGACCTCTACAATCCCAGGTTCACAGCTTCCTCCTTTTTTATCCTCAAACTCCGGTAAATCAGAATAGAACGCATTCCCTAAAACGCGAAAGTCTTTTTGTCCTTGTACATTGATCACCGTATGATCAAAACCGAATATGACATATCCCCCGTAACTACCCAGCGAGATCATCTCGTCATTTGTGCCGGAAATATTTTCCTCCACTTTTTTTCGTATATCCTCCTCCGTTTCACCTTCCAGATATTCAGGCATGAGATTGACAAATTGGCCTGGCGCGGGACGGTATTCATAGACTTTCGAGATATAGGGACTATATTCAATCTCCTCGTGCATAACCACGAAACGGAAATCATGTTTATAAGGAGTTGTAGGATCAATGATCTCAAAAGTAAGATCGTATGTTCCGGTATCCTTGGCAAGAAATATATAATCTCTCTTCTCCGACAAAAGGCTATCCCGTCCATCCGACCTCAAGGTCCACCGGTATTCCTCTCCGGTAAAGGCAGGATGTAATGCGTAAGCCTTCATACGAGGCAAATAATAAATATCGTCAATTCCCAAACTGACCATCTGTATGTCTTTATCACAACCGGAAAAGCCGAATACAGACAAAAACAAAAAAAAGACGCTCTCTCTCCACAATCTACTCATGTTCATTCCTCCTTGTTTACAAAGACCATATGGGCCGGTATATCCCCTGTGCGGACACCCCATTTTTGAAATCCGTCTTGATCATAGCAATACAGTGTTCCACTGGAAACATAGTTCTTCGCATCGGTGACATAAATATCTTTCGTCACAGGATGGACGGCAATTCCATAAGGTATCTTGATGTCTTTCTCTGTTCCGTCGGATATAAAGCTATCCCTGATTACTTTTTTTGTGCGGATATCTATCACTCCATAACCAATCGTGTTACTTTGAGTATTATTATTCCATTCCGTACTGTAATAATATAGACAATCATCGTCAATCCATAAATTGGAACAAGGAATATTTAACGTGTCGGTTACGACCATCTCCGTATAACCCGGGCGTTTTTCCAATACATACAAATTGGAATGGATAGTGTTGTAATCTCCTCTGGATGTTACCCATAACTTACCATATTTGTCTGCTCTGATACGATGAAGATTGATACCGACCGGTATTTTCTGCACCTGCTTGAAACGCTCCAACTCAATTACAGAAACGGTATTGTCATAATCGGGGGCACGATATCCTCCGGAATTGGCTACATACAAATATTCTCCCAAAACAGTCAACTCATCCGGTTGATAACCGACCGTCACTTTCGCCTCTACCTTCAATGAAGCCGTATCTACCCGATAAACAGCCCCCTGTGGCGCATCCGGATCAATTTGAACGGGGCCTACATAAGAGGTTACATAAGCTTTTCCCCGATAAAAACGGATGTACCGGCAATTTGGGATATCCACTTGGGATATCCGAACTCCGGTTTTTGCATCCAGAACCTCCACTTTATGGGAACAGTTTACTACTACATATAATTTACTTCCATAAATTTGGATATCATTACCTACATCTCCCAATTCCTTTACGACATCCGGGTTCCTCTCGGAATAAAGATTCCGTATATAATATCCGTTAACAAAATCCAAATAATCGAGCGTGCATTTATTGCTGCCCATATTCCCCTCATTCACCAAATACATTCCGACAGGATCAGCATCCGGTTGTATGCCATCCCCAATCAACTCGTATTCCGAAGGGACGACAATTTCAATCTTCCGACAAGAAGAAAAGGAAAGGATAAAGATGCTTATATAAAATAACAGCTTCATACTCATCGGTATTATAATTCGACCGTTAAAGACGCCCGATAATTTCGCTTGGGCATAGGATAATTCAAAATAACATCATAATCTTGACTCAACAAGTTGTTGACCTCCAAAGATGCTTTCAGTGAACCAAATTTCATTTTGAATTCTTTAGACAAGGAAATATCACTGGTATACCAAGGTTGTGTATAGTTGTATTTGATATTTTCCTGTTGGTTATAGCGTTCCCCCACATAAATAAAGCTGTAATTCAAGTCCCAGCCTTTGTAAGAAGCTTGGGCGATGGCAGATCCGCTATGCCAGGGTATATAAGGGATCTGGTCTTTATAATAATTATCGGAAGGATCGGTATAATCTTGCGCCTTTTGATAGGTGTATTGTACTTTCATGGTAATGAACAAGTCTTTCCAAGGATTAATCATCGTTTCTGTACTTATATCAACACCTCGTATTTTCACTTTCCCCAAATTTAACATCGTCCAACGGAATTGTTGTCCCTTCGGATAAGCGATTATCTTGTCCTTCACATAATTATAATAGCCGTCCGCTTGTATCTTAAAATGGCGAAATAATTTATTCCCCCACTGTTTTTGGTATACGGTTCCTAGATTATATTGCGTGACATATTCGGGATCCAGCTTGGAGTTTCCCATATCAGCATAATACAGGTCATTAAAAGTGGGCATCCTGAATGTTTTTTTATAGAATGCTCGTAGACTAAAATCATGTTTATCAAATAGCTTATATGAAAGAAAAACAGCAGGAGTAAGTATTTGCCGGGCTTTGGGGGCTGGCCCTTCTTTGACCCGGTCGTTCACAAACGTCGCCAAACCGCTTCCCTGCAACTTTACTTTTCCCAGGCGGAGAGCCGTTGCGATCGACAGCAGGTTGGTAAAACGGGTGGGGAATACAAAACCGTACATATCCGCTTTCATCTCATTCCATTGAAAATCGTATGACATGGAAACGTCCCAGAATGGGAAAATCGTGTACATATTGGCTGTAGAAACATAAACCTCACGTTGTTTATAAAGATTATCCACCTCGATCAGTTTATCGTCATTATTTACATAGTGTGTACGATAAAAAGCGTATTTTGCGTTAACCTGTGTTTTGAATTGATCGTTCACCTCTTTTACAAAAGAGCCCTGAAAAAAGGAATTGGTATCCCAGACCCGTTCTCCGCGACGCCACACGTTATTGACAATAGCGCCGGGGATACCACGTTCAGAATTATAATTATAAACTTTTGCGTTCCAGGTTCCTCTTTCGATTGTTCCATACAATCCCGCTTCCAAGCGGGTTGCGTTGATATCCCCGTTTTCCCGCACGGCGGTCGTATCGTATGCGATCTCTCCGGCCGGATTGACACGACGGTAACGGAACTTGTATTTTCCGCTGGCATTCAGCCATTCTGCACTGAACGAGGCGGCTACATTCTCGGATATTTTATATTCAAAAAGAGCCGAAGGATTGATCACATCAAAAGATCCGGCTTTCATGGTTGCCCTTAAATTCGTGTTTTTTCCATCCTCAAATTTAGGTCTGCGTGACCTAAGATAGAGCGTCCCTGCCGCACCAAAATCCTTGGCGGACTGGAATATCTCGCTTTTCTGTCCGTTATACAGAGAAATTTCCTCGATATTGTCCAACGAATACATGCCCAAATCGACCTGCCCGTTCTGAGCGTTGCTCAATTCTATTCCATCGTAAAATACCCCCATATGATTCGTTCCCATGCTACGGATATTCACTGTTTTTATACCGCCTACACCTCCATAATCTTTCAATTGTACCCCGGAAAAATAACGAAGGGCATCTGCGACACTGTGACTGTTCAATTTTTGAAGTTCTTTGCCTGACAATTTTTGAGAAGGTATGACTTCCCTGAAACTTTTAGCCACAACGGTTATTTCATCCAAATGTTGGATGGAATCCAATCTACTTTGGGCATACACCCATAGAGGGCATATCCCTAGCATCATAACCATAAGATTTTTTCTCCTTATGGTCTTAAAAAATATTATATTCATCGTAACAAGATATTACCATCACCTTATCCGAGGTGACGCATAATTCAATTATGGCAGGTTTTCTGACTCATCTCCCTTTACTCGGCAATCACCTTCCCAACCTTTCCTATATTTATGGTCAGTGGTTCGTAGAACGCCCGGTTTTATTGATTTACAGCTACGGATACAGTTCCAGACTTACACTGGATTCCCTTTTACCGACTTAACTATGGACATAATCAAGTCACACCATAATTTATGCGACAAAAGTAAATGAAATAAATTTAAATTGAATATAAAATTAAACAAAAAGATAGAATAGTAAATAGATGCGGTTTAAGAATCTTGCTTTGTGGTAATAAAAGATCGGGCTGTCATCCCAGCCTCCCTGCTTTTATTACTCACATATTCCTGCAATAGAACAACTCTAGGAAAAAAGCGATCCGGTAAAGATGAGGACAAAATGTAAACGGTATATGAAGTTTGTTGCTTATTTATTAGTCGTACATTGTATGTTGGTTAATAATCAGATAATTTACAACTTTAATATAAGCGTGGACGAAGACCAATTTTAGCTGGTTCATGAATTTGTTAAGAACGTTCGGTTCCTATGCCCTCGCATCTGAAATTTGGATGCCTCGTTGAAGCTCCCGATCCCACGTTGGCGTGGTGGGCTATAGGCTGTATTCAACCAATATATACGTTTCGGTTTATAATCACAAGTCAGTCTTGAAAAGTATTGGCACAGTGAGTTCCTATAATCAAAAGTAAATCAAAATCTTATTGTCTCGGGCGTTGCGGCTTCGCTTTCCATGGGTATTTTCCTTACGACAAGTCGCGGAAAATACCCATGGAAACAAACGCCCGGACAATGATTTTGATTTCAGGAAGGATTATAGGGACTCACTGCGACCGACGCGACGCATAACCGTGTCATTGATAAAAAGGCAGGCCTCCTTTATATCTCCATAAAAGCAGGTGGAATAGCGAAATACATGGGTCCGACAATATCTTGTGAGAAAAGATTCCGCTCCATGAGAAGACAGGGACTTCTGCTCTCTCTGCTCTGCATAATCTTTATGCCTGCATCTCGGCTTCTTTGCCTTTCCGCATGCACTGTATCTTTGGGGTTTTATCTTGTTCCTGCCATCTGATGAAATCTGATGACATCTGACGACAGGTGTTTGGAGAAAAGATTGTTGTTCCGCTATATTTGTTTCGAACCAATTGAATACGCTTATGGAAATCGTCACTATTGAAGCGACAGTCTTTGAAAGTATGCTGGAGTATCTGGAAAATGCAGCCCGGATTACAGATGAACTCTGTGAGAAGCTCCGTGAGAAGAGAATGGGGGAATGGTTGGATACCCAAGAGGTCTGCCTTCTGCTGGACGCCTCCCCCCGTACATTGCAGACCCTCCGTGAGAACGGCACGCTGGCATACAGCCGGATCAGCCACAAGGTCTATTATAGGCCGGAGGATATACAAAAGATACTTCCCGCCATTCAAAAGAGAAAGGGAGGCCAGATATGAACGGGCTGCTGACCGGAAAGCATGAGAGAATCCTTGCTCTTTTCCGGAAACTTGATCATATGACAGACAGGCTTGGCAGCCTGTCCCGAAGCCCCCGTCCCGTATTGGACGGGGAACATTATCTTACCGACCGTGAACTCTCCGGCAGGTTGAAAATCAGCCGCAGAACCTTGCAGGAATATCGGAACGAAGGCAGACTGCCTTACATCCAGCTCGGTGGTAAGGTTCTGTACAGAGAAAGTGACATAGAGAAAATGTTGCGGGATGGATACAGGAAAGCCCGATCGCCATTGTAAGGGAAGTCTGGAATGAGGTCAAAATGAATGGGACAGAAATCTGTGAAGACGGTTTCTGTCCCTTGTTTTATCTTGTTGCGACCATACATTACGGTACCTTTTCGTTTTTTTCCTGGTCGCATTCCTTTTTCCATCCGCTGTACCGTCCGCATTGATAGACCCTGGACGGCATGTTGTCGTCCGGCAGGGAATACATGCCTTTGGTTTCTTCCGAAAGTTTTCCGAAATCCCTGCGTACCTTTTGGTTGGTTATTTCCGCATAAATCTGTGTAGTACGTATGCTGGAATGCCCCATCATTTTACTGATGGTCTCAATTGGCATGCCGTTGGAAAGGCAGATTTCAGTCGCATAGGTGTGTCGGCTCATGTAATAGGTCAAGTGGCACTCAAGCCCGCACATTTCCCCGATGATTTTCAGGCTTCTGGACAGGCTGCAAGTGGCCGGAACCCGGAACAGTCTCCCATTCTCTCCCTCGCCTTTATATTTTTCCATGATTTTTAATGGGATGTCAAGCAGTTTGATACGGCATTCCACCTTTGTCTTCTGACGGTTGATGTGTATCCATTTGGAGCCGTCTGGAGCCGTGACGATATGTCTTTCGGACAATTCGGCCATTTCGGCCCTTCCCAGTCCGGTGAAGGTCGAGAAGACAAAGAGATCCCTGGTGTGGCACAGCCGGTAGGTGGGAAGATCGATTGCCATCACTTTGGCAAGCTGCTCACCTGTCAGGTGTCGGTGAAGTGTCGGGGGGATCTCAAGCTTGTAACCGGTGAACGGATAGCGTGACAGTATCCTGCGTTTGACTGCGAGCCGGACAATCTTGCACAGCAGGATCAGGTAGTCGTTCAGTGATATGGTTTTCAACTTCAATATTGTGGAAAGATAGAAATGGAAGTTTTCGATGAACTGCATGTCTATCGAGCGAAGTGTCACGTCTTCCACTCCATATTTGTATTGCAGGAAGTTGTACAGATGTTTTCGTGTGGTCAAATATCGGATATAGGTATGGTGTGTGCGGTCGATCCCCACACGCTTGGCGTACTCCTCGTTATGCTCGTCAAAAAGGGCCAGAAGATGTTCTTTGGGCTGAGCCTTCCCCGTAACTGCGTTTTTTATGATCTCAGCCGAGACGTACCCGGCTGAGTCCACGCTCTTCTTATAGGCGGTTCGTGCCTTCTCCTCCAGTTCCTCCAGTTTCCGATTCAGCCCTCTCAACTCTATGGAGGTTTCCGGATTCTGTCCGTGTATGACGGCACGGCCCTTATTGGCATCCCAAAATTTCGGCTGCACGTCCTCTCCGGTGGAATACTGGCTTACTTTCCCGTCAAGGGTGATACGTCCCATGACGGGGCATTTTCCGTTTTTTTTGATTTTCTGTCTGTTGATATAAAACAATAGTTTGAATGTGCTTCTCATTCTTACACTCCTTCCATTGGGTTTAATATTTCTTTTCTTTCTCTTCTCCGTATCTCTCTTAAACTCATGTCCTTCAGAATAGTGGATGGAGGCTGGTCAATGCCGGACAGTGTGTATTTGCCGGTGATCTCATGCTCCAGTACCGTCACGTCCCGGTCCACCTTCTCGTCGGTCACTTTAGCATAGCGCTGCGTGGTGCTGATATTCCTGTGCCCCATAGCTTTGCTGACAGTCTCGATGGGTACGCCCTGTGAGAGACAGATCTGGGAAGCGAAACTGTGGCGGGCCATGTGGAAGGACAAGTTACGATCGATGCCGCATTGTGCGGCCATCTTTTTTAGGTGAATGTTCATGCTTTCCTTTGTCAGCATGGGAAATAGCTTCCCGTCTGGTGCCACCCCCCTGTACTTCTTCATGATTTCTATGGCGATGTCCAGTAGGCGTACGTTTTCCGGGGTTCCCGTTTTCTGCCTTCTGGTTTCTATCCATAAGTTCCCCTCGTGGTCCCTCACCACATTCTTTTCCGTCAGGTTGCGCATGTCACAGTAACAGATGCCGGTGAAGACGGAAAATAGGAACATGTCCCTGGTGAAGTTACGGTTGGGTGTATCAAAAGTGGTGCCCATCAACCTGTCCAGTTCTTCTCTGGTAAGAAACCTCTGTTTCTGCTTTGGCTTCATGGGGGAGAAGTCCTTGAACGGGCTGAAAGGCACGATGGCTCGGCTCACGGCGATTCGGGCGATATGCTTTAGCCTCTGGATGTGCCCTATGGAGGTTCCTGCCTGAAACTTTCTGTCGATGCGAAGATACAACTCGAAAGCCTCGACGAACGATTCGTCTAGTGCCTTGAAAGGGATATCCGATACCTTATATCTCACCTTGATGAACTCCTCCACGAAGTGGAATGTATGCCAGTACAGGTAAAGGGTGTTAGCGGCACGGTTCACCCCGACACGCAAGGCGTATTCCTCATTGTGCTCACGGAACAGTCCCAAGAGAGTCACCTGTTTCTCCGCCATACCCTGGAAAGCGTCACGTATCTGTGTGGCGGTGATGTCATCGCTGATTTCCGCCAGTTCGCTGTATCTCCTTTGCAGCAGGAGCATCATCTTGTCTATTGCCCTGTTGGTGGCAATGGCCATCCGGCTTTTTCCCGTACACCGTTGCGAGGTGGCGTTCCACAGTTTCGGGTCCACTCTTATCTTGCACCCGAACTGTGTGGTCGAATTGCCCGTAGCTTTTATCATGATCCTTCCCATCAGCGGGCAGAGCCCGTCCTTTCCCTGCCCGTTCCGTTTAAGATAGAGCAGCACCTTGAATTCTGTCTTCATTCCTTTCCTTGTTTAAATTGCAATATTATAAATTGTTACAAGGATTCCCGATATGAAAAGACTGGCAAAACGGTGAAAAAGAACCCGATTGGTGGTTTTCCCTTGCAAGGGAAAATGGAGTTCACTAATACTACACTGCGGTATGGAGAGAAAATCCATGGTTTTCACCAGCTTACCCGCTCGGAAACAGGTAATGACTTGGTAGCGGAACCGTCTCAATATATTTCTTTTTTTGGTTATTCAGTCAATGTGTAGAATAATGAAATATCGCTATATCTCAACGGGTTATGTTTTGGATGCGGTGTTCTTCCTAAAAGGGATTACCTGACATTTTGTTGCTTCACCGGATTACGATTCTCGGATATTACCTGGCTTCAGAAAGATAACTTCCACCTCATTGATGGGAAATGGTGGCTGATCTTCAAAAGCCTGAAAACCGGAGTGACTATCAAGCTGCCTATTTACATGCTTTTCGACGGAAAACCGATTGAGATTTTCAAGAAGTACTGTAAACGGAATTTCAAGTCTTCTTTATTCGGACTTTCCACGACCAGTAATTCTGCCACAAACAAGCAACTGAAACAGCTGGCACAGAAAGTAAAAGTTTACAAACACATTTCATTCCACACTGCCCGACACACTTGCGCTACCATTCTTCTATACAATGGCGTACAACTAACCACCGTGCAAAAACTTCTCGGTCATCAAAGTATCCGTACAACCGAGGTTTACAGCGACATCATGGATATGACTGTTATCCGTGACCTGCAAAAGATCAAGCAGAAGAAAAGCAAATAGCATACCAGCCTATCAACTTGTGTTCTTAGATTTCCTTTCCGGGAAATCCGTCTAATGGTACTTTCCAGCGTTGGAAAGCGACCGGGTATTCTCCCGTATATTTACCAACGCTGGTAAGTTCTATACGATTACACAAAAATACAGAGACACAAAGCTTCATAGATCTTTGTCAATCTATCAAACTCCGTGTCTCCCCAAAAATGCTGTGTGCAAAACACAACCGTTATAAAAAATCTCTTCCATCAAATCCGATCCAAGACCTTACGGATCAAATCAGGAATCGAACCTTTATATTCCGTATTCATCTTACCACCCAGGCGATCAGCAATAATACAGCAAACTGTCATCGCACGATGTCCCATCAGAGCAGCCAGACCAGCCAGCGACGAACTTTCCATCTCGAAGTTCGTAATCTGATACTTATCCCAATGGAATGATTCTATTTTATGATTCAGGTCCGGATCAGCCAAAGCCAAACGTACTTTTCGTCCCTGCGGACCATAGAATCCATTGGCGGCAATGGTCACACCATGAATCACATCATCCTGACAGATCTGTTCAACCAACGACGAATCGGCCGATACTACATAAGGCATGATCCGATCCAATTTCCAATCCAATTGTTCCTTTAGTGCCTGCTCAAAATCTCTATCACGTACTTGTTCATTATTGGCATAAAAATATAAGACGCCATCGAACCCGATCGACTTGGTTGCTGCTACATACGAACCGATAGGCGTAAACGGCTGCAAACCTCCGCTTGTTCCGATACGTACCAAAGACAACTGACGGAAATCCGGTTTTATAGTCCGTGTCTGGAAATCTACATTTGCCAACGCATCCAGTTCGGTCAGGACGATATCAATATTGTCCGTTCCTATTCCATGTGATACTACGGTAATCCGTTTTCCCTGATACGTACCCGTAATCGTATGAAACTCACGGCTGGATACCTCACACTCCTTTGTATCGAAGAAAGAGGCAACCAACGATACCCGAGCAGGATCGCCAACCAATATCACCCGGTCGGCCAACTGTTCCGGTTTGACATGCAGATGGAATACACTTCCATCCGCATTGATAATTAATTCAGAAGGAGCTATCATTCTTTCAGCGGTTTAGTAGATGAACTGGTTGAAGCCGGTTTGGCAATCGCATCGCGCATGGATGTATCAGCCTCGATATTCTTCATCCGATAATAATCCATCACCCCAAGGTTACCCGAACGGAAAGCTTCTGCCATCGCTTTCGGTACTTCCGCTTCTGCTTCGATCACTTTGGCACGGGCTTCCTGAGCTTTCGCCTTCATTTCCTGTTCCAAAGCAACGGCCATTGCACGACGTTCCTCGGCTTTCGCCTGAGCAATATTCTTATCAGCCTGTGCCTGATCCATCAACAGATACGCTCCGATGTTCTTACCTATATCAATATCAGCAATATCAATAGACAGAATCTCAAAAGCTGTTCCGGCATCCAACCCTTTCCGCAATACCAGCTTCGAAATGGAATCCGGATTTTCCAATACGGATTTGTGAGATTCTGAAGAACCGATCGACGAAACGATACCTTCACCTACACGTGCCAAGACGGTTTCTTCGCCGGCACCACCCACCAATTGCTTGATGTTCGCACGTACCGTCACACGGGCTTTGGCAATCAACTGGATACCATCCTTTGCCACGGCTGTTACCGGAGGAGTATTGATGACCTTCGGATTGACCGACATCTGTACGGCTTCAAATACATCACGTCCTGCCAAGTCAATAGCTGTAGCCATCTGAAATGTCAATTCGATATTGGCTTTCGAGGCAGAGACAAGGGCATGTACCACTTTCTCTACATGACCGCCCGCCAAGTAGTGTGCTTCCAGTTCATCACGGGTAAGCGTTTTCAGTCCGGCTTTGTGAGCCTCGATCATAGCTTGCGTAATGATATAAGGAGGTACCTTACGGATTCGCATCAGAAACAACTGAAGCAAAGAGATATTCACCCCCGAAACTTTCGCCGAAATCCAAAGCAGGAACGGCACATAATAAAAGAAAATGGCCAGCAGCAGGATGACTGCACCAGCAACTACCAAAGGAAATGTTGTGTCCATCATCGTATATACATTTAAACATTTATAATCTATTCTTTCCGCCGGACAATGACATTGTAGCCTTCTACGCGCACAATGACAACCGGCGTTTTTTCATCAATAAATTCGGTCTCAGACTTGGCTTCTACCGTAATGTCACCGAACTGGGCTTTTCCGATCGGAGCCAGCCGGGAAAGAGCAATTCCTTCATCTCCTTCCTTAATTCCCAGATCACGACTGGATTCCAGACGAGAATCCACATCCGTATGCAAAGCCAATTTATTCAGTGAACGGGAACGCATCAGCCACACAAAACCAATCACGAAAACGACAGCCGAAACAATCAGCGTAATATTTCCGACAAGCATACCCATACTATAAGCCCAATACAAACCTCCGGTAGCGAACAAAACGCCACCGATACCGGCCAACGTCAATCCGGGCAGGAAAAATATTTCCGCCAATCCCAACAAGACTGCCGCCAGCATCACGAATACCAGAATAATAAGTTGAGTGATCATATCCTTATCGATTAATTCTACTAAGTTCCCGAATCATTTCTTCAAGAAACGAACTTCCGCATTACGCGCCTGTTTTTCCAGCTCTTCCACCTGAGGGATCGAAGCTTCCAGTTTAGCCTCCAATGCCAAAATGGTTTCCTTCAGTTTTTCTCTCTTTCCCGGATTCTTGGTATAATCCTGGCGCAAAGAAGCCAGCTTCTTTTCATCTGCAGTAATCTGCTGCTTTAAAGATACAACTTTCTGATAAATAGACTTGGCTTCCGGAGATTTTATTTCATCCCACGTGTAATAAATCTTGTTATCTTGAATGACAAAGTCAAAATCCTTCTCGATTTCCTTCTTTCCATACGGAATTTCCTGATGTGCCAACTGTATCAGTTCCGAATAGTCTTCTCCGGCAACCCAAGAATCCCGAATAGAGCGTACGGCCGCTCTGGCACGTTTCACTTCCACATCTTCTGTCTCCACCCGGTCATGATTCTCATTCGGGATAAACAGATAGACACAAACTTGTCCTTCCGGCTGGAAACGATCGGAAACGAACCATCCCAGATTCTTCACCTCATCAAAGACAATCATGTAATCATTATAAGGCGAGTTGAAAGGCATACCCAACCGTTCGGGAGCCAGGTATGAATCCGAATTCATATTGTAGCGTGTCACAAACAGATCATAGCCACCCAAAGAGCCATTTCCTTGTGAAGCAAAATACATCGTAACACCATCAGAAAGGACAAACGGATAATTGTCATCGGCGGTACTGTTGATATTCATCGGCAACTGCTTCTCGTCGGCCCACTGGTTCATCAGGCGAGACTGGGTAAACAGGCAATAATGATTCTCGTCTGTCGGATGAGCATAATAGATCTTATCCCCTTTCTGATTCATATAGACAGAAGAAGAGATTCCCGCCTTATCAAAGAACGAATTGTACGAAGTAAGCGAACCACTCTCTTCGCTCAAGGTATAAGCAGAAAGGAAATCATCTTTATCCACCACTACACTGTCAATGATCTGTATGTTCTCGACCTTTTCCATCATACGCTTGGCATCTTCCAACACTTCCAGGCGTAATTCGGCAGTTTCCGTATCCCGTTTCTTCTTTTCCAGCCACTCGATATACTGTTCATACATATCGACTGCATCTTCAAAACGATACGTCTTATAATAAACTTCCCCCAAATAACGGAACGATTCGATAACTTTGCGTTTCACGGCAAACGAGAGGTGTTTCTCAGCCGCAGCCAAGTCGCCCGTTTCATAGCAGCATACTCCGTACCACAGATTATACGAAGAATTACTGGGCGATTGTTTGATCAGTTTCTCAAAAGCGGGCTTTGCCTCGGCATACTGTCCTTCATTGTATAATTTCTTGGCTTGGTCCAGACTCTGAGCCTGCAACTGGCCGCAAAGAACAGTTACCCCCAAAGTATAAAGCAGTTTTGTTACGAACGGTTTCATCACTTTCTTATCTTTTATAATATATTCCAGCTTCAAAGATAATCATAAAATTGTGTTTTGTTCTATCTTTGTGCCGTTATTTGGAAATATGGCAAAACGAACAGAAGAAGAACGGCTCTTTCTGAAAGTGGAAGAGAAAATCAGGAAGGCAATCCGAGAATATCAGTTGATAGCCGAAGGCGACAAAATATTGATCGGTCTGTCGGGAGGAAAGGATTCACTGGCATTGGTAGAATTCTTGGGACGTCGTTCCCGTATCTTCCAGCCCCGATTCTCGTTGGTGGTGGCACATATTGTCATGACCAATATCCCCTATCATTCGGATACGGATTATCTGCGCCAGATGGCAGCCCAATACGATATCCCTTTCGTCTTGCATGAAACCAGTTTCGATGCTTCTACCGACAAACGGAAGTCGCCTTGTTTCCTCTGTTCCTGGATGCGCCGCAAGGCCTTGTTCGAAATAGCCAAAGCCCACGGATGCAATAAGATTGCTTTAGGCCATCACCAGGACGACATCTTGGAAACCCTGCTGATGAACCTGACGCATCAGGGAGCATTCGGAACCATGCCGCCGAAACTAAAGATGAGTAAATTCGAGATGGAAATCATCCGTCCGCTTTGTCTGGTCAGCGAAAAAGAACTGACAGCCGTGGCTGCCTGGCGTTCTTACCGCAAACAAATCAAGAACTGCCCCTACGAAACAGCTTCCAGCCGGAGTGACATGAAAGAATTGCTCCGACGAATGGAAGAGATCAATCCCGAAGCCCGGTACAGCTTGTGGGGCAGCATGACGAATATACAAACCGATTATTTACCTCAGAAAAATAAACAATAATATGCAAGCATTTCTTACTATTGCGATGTTGGTTATTTCCAACATCTTCATGACATGCGCCTGGTACGGGCATTTGAAAATGAAACAGCAATTCAGTTGGTTCGAACATCTTCCGTTGCTGGGAGTTATCCTTTTCAGCTGGTTCCTGGCATTCTTTGAATATTGTTTTCAGGTTCCTGCCAACCGTATCGGTTTCCGCGACAATGGTGGCCCGTTCAGCTTGATTCAGTTGAAAGTTATTCAGGAGGTCATCACGCTGGTTGTTTTCGTTGTTTTCAGCACCATTGCCTTCAAAGGAGAATCTTTCAAATGGAATCACGCGCTGGCATTCCTGTTTCTGGTAGCAGCCGTTTATCTTGTATTTAAGAAATAACTCAACCCCAAGAACTCACGATCGCAATGCGTAAATTACTTTGTCCTCAATGTAAAATCGCCGCCATGTATGTAAAGAACGAGGCTGGCGAACGATTACTGGTTTACGTTACAACCGATGGTCAGGTTGTCCCGAAAAATCCGGAAGCATCCACTGAAGGATTTGATCTTTCAGAAGTATTCTGTCTGGGCTGTTCATGGCATGGCTCTCCCAAACGGATGAGTAAGCTACAAACCGCTCGAATCACGGGATCTATTTGGTAAACAACCATATACACCAAAAGTGAAAGATATTTTCAGAAAAAGAAGAAGTATTTGCAGAAAGTACCAATTGTCAAAAGGGATAATACTACGTTGGGAGAAAGAGTATGTATTAGCAGAAAAAGCCTTACCTTTATCCTCGGAGTTATTGAGAAAAT
>NZ_JAKZMM010000054.1 GCF_022809355.1 Parabacteroides faecalis
GAATAATCCACGTAAAGGGAGCATGACTATGAAAAGAAAAATGGCAGGATGGAATTCTGATTTCCTCGTAGAACTACTTGATGCAGACTGGAATCCTCCTTGTAATAAAATAGATTCCAGTAAAAAATGATTGTAATGCGTCAGCCCTGAATATTATTACTTTTTAATTGTTTGACAGCAGTCGTAAAGCTTTTCCATATATGTGCTAAAGCTTTTTGACAAATGTGGTAAAGCTTTTCGACATCTGTCAAAAATATGAAATGTAACGAGAAAAGGATAAAAATACGGGAATAAAAAGAATTGATTGAGTTTTTAATACCTATAATCTCACGCTTATGAAAACAAAAGTATTTTTCCTCGTTAGTATGCTTCTGTTGGCAGGAAGCCAAGGAATGCAATCACAGTCTGGTAGTTTGCCGGTAGTTGATTTATCCAAGAACTATCCATTGGAGAAACTACGCCTTCAGGATATGGCTTCGGTAGAATATGTTCCGCTGGAAACAACGGATGATATTCTGTTAAGTGGGAATGCCGCACTTTCAGCGGTTGGTGAGAAATATATCTTAGTCCATGAACATCAATTGGGAGACATTTATTTATTCGACCGGCATACCGGAAAGTTAAAATTCCATTTCAACCATAAAGGGCAAAGCGGAATGGAATATACATGGATCAAGAATGGGACAATTTTGGATGAGAAAGCGGAAGAAATTTATGTTTGCTCCCAATTTATCCAAGTCTATTCATTGGAAGGGAAATATAAACGTACCTTAAAAATCAATGGCTTTGATCATGATATGAGTATTTTGAACTATGATGATCGGTCCTTATTAGTTTATGATGATGTAATCATAGAACCAAGACGTGAAAAAGAAACGACGAAAACTCCATACAAATTAATTTCAAAAAAGGATGGAAGTATTATTTCAATATTAAACATTTATTATCCGAAACGGAATGCTGCTACGATTGCAGAGCATCTAGAAAATAATATGTGGAGACCATTGCGTATCAGTTATACTCATAATGTCTATTGTGGGCAAGATCTAATGATTATGAATGCTTCTTCAGACACATTATATCGCTTATCACCTACAAGAGGTTTAATTCCATTGTTGGTTCGTATTCCTTCTGTTTTTGATTCAGAACCGAGAAATATTTGGACACCATTTTTGACAACAGATAAGATCTTACTATTTGGAACATTGCCAATGGATTTTAAGACAAAATATTTGAAATACGTTTTTTGGAAATATGAGTTTGAAACAAAGAAATTAACGAATGTTTCTATTTTTGATGCTGAGCACGAAACACGTATTAGAAATGCGAATTGGGTTCCTGATGCGACTCCCGCCATAGCTAAGAATATGTCAGCTGAATTTATTTCTGCTGTAGCCATGCTGGAAGCTTATCGGAAAAATCGTTTGGCTGGAAATGGAAACGAAGTAGCCAAGAATTTATTGGAAGACGACAATCAGGTTGTCCGGATCTTGACGTTTAAGTGAGGAGAATTTCTTATATCTATTCTGGCATTGTATATGAATAAGGACTACTATAAAGTGTTTTTAAAGCAGAAAAACGAAAAATAGATTAAGAAAAAGGTTATATTTACACTGTTTGTTCTTCTTATGGGAGGAAATGTGTAGGGACAGAAACCAAAGATTTGTAAAACAAAAAAGGAGAACCCAGTCAAGTTCTCCTTCTTTGTTTATATATGAATTGCTTATTGCAATGTCTTTCCGTTATATTCACCGGTTAATGAACCTAAGAATGCTACGATTTTAGCCATATCAGTATCCGAGATGGTTGTGCCAATCTGGAATTCGTGCATGATACGTACGGCATCTTCAATATTATTGATAGAACCATCGTGCATATAAGGATAAGTAATCATGACATTTCGTAACGTCGGTGTTTTGAACTTGTGCAGATCGCTTTCCTGTTTGGTTACTGCATAACGTCCATTATCTCCGTCGGTCAAGCCGGTACCACGGTAATCGAAGTAACTGTTCTTGATACCCATATAATCGTAAGACTGGCCTCCGATGTTCATACCTACGTGACAAGTTGCACATTTATTTGCTTTAAACAAGGCATAACCTTCCTGCTCTTCGGCAGTCAGAGTAGACTTGTCTCCACGTAAATATTGGTCGAAGCGAGACGGGGTTAATAACGTCTTTTCGAATTCAGCGATAGCTTCTGTAATGTTAGACTGACTGAAACCGTCGGGATAAACTTCGCTAAATGTTTTGGTAAACTCTTTATCTTCGGCCAATACAGTACAGATGTCATCAAAAGACTTGTGTCCCATCTCAACCGGATTCAATGGAGGACCAGCAGCCTGTTCTTTCAAATCAGCCGCACGGCCATCCCAGAATTGAGCGAAGTTGAGAGCTGCATTGTAAACAGTCGGTGCATTGACGCCTCCTAACTGTCCTTTGATACCTTCTGAATATTGTTTACGATCCACACCGCCTGTTTCCAATCCGTGGCAAGTTGCACATGAAACGGTATTGTCTGCCGACAAACGTGTATCATGATATAAGGCAAAACCCAAGGCTACCTTTGCCGAATCCACAGGAATTGATTCCATCAATGGCTGCAACGGTTCGTTGGCAAACTCATCCGCTACCGTAGGAGAGGTGAAACGGGCTTTACGTTCGTTGGCTGCCCAAGACAAGATCACTACTTTTTCGTCATTGTCTAATGAAGTTCCCCAGTGATTCGGCATGTGTGAGAATTTAGCTGGAGGCATCGAACCACTCATGGCCGTATGTTCCAACTTGGCTAAATCGACTTCTGAAACAGGTTGTCCGCTTTCTAAAGCTTCCAACATGGCAGAGAAGTCAACATAGCGTGCTCCTTCCGTCATGTCTGCTTTTACAACAGAGCCGATGATCGGGAAATTTCCATAAAAAGGAAGTGGGGCATTTGCTGCATGACATTCCATACAACCATTCTCTCTCAGAATAGAAGCTACTTGCTTTGCTTCGTCACCGGCATATTTCTTGTATTCTGTCGTCGAACAACCAACAGTCATACCAGCCAGTAAAGCCAGGCTTACAGGGAGAATAACTTTCTTCATACTTTTTCCTTGTTTAAATTCGTTAAATAAAACCTCTTTTAGGGTTTGGGGTGTAAAGGTACGCTTTTTATCCTTAGAACAGAAAGGTTTTATCAGAATGTTTGCTCATAAAAATCCGGTTAAAGAAATCTGGATTTTCCACCAGATTCTCCAACCGGATCTTTTTAGCATGCAAACATGCAACGTATTATTGACGTTTCATATTCTCTTTGATGTTCTTCCATTCACTCCATTCACCATACGTACCCGCTTCGGCATCAAAGCTACGGCTACGGAATTTATAATGGATATTGAATCGGTTTACACCCATAACATCCGGTCCGAAGTAGTTTTCCGACTTTCCTCCGACTTGTTCTATTTCCAAACATAAAGGATCACAAGAACGAACAGACAAAGACATATCCTCATGGATCGTAATGAGGATGCTGTTTTCCTTGATGTACTTGGCATCTTCTTGATAAGCCCGTGTATACACAGTTGTTCGGATTTCATTTTTTAGAATAGGAAAGACTCGTTTACCAGCTGCAATCATAATTTCCGTACCATCGTCTTTGAGTTCTGAACCTTTCATGAAATATGTCGTTTGATCTTCTTGGCTGGCATATTCATTTTCCAACATGACGCGATAAAGTACCGTTTTCAACTCTTCATTCACTGTATATTTGGACGTCGACTTGATCTTCAACGGAATCATATAGATGGAATCGGGAGACAAACCTTCCGGAATAATTTCCATTGACATTGTGCCTAAAGGATCTCCTGCTTTGATGACCGCTTTATAATCACTGATTTTATAGTGATCCGGGCCTAGTTCTTTTGCATATTTCGTTGTATCCAAGTCAAAATTCAAAATATTATAATTCAATAAAGCCGCAGTGTCTTTCTCAAATTCAACATAGATGTCTTCGTTATCAGGAGTTGTTCCACTTAATAAAGCAGAAACGTATCCGATAGAAGGTTCACCTGTCATCATATGGGTAACTGGAAAAGCATAATCCGTTTCACTCAACGCCGATATGATTTTCTCGTATTGCTCTTTTTCAAACCGGTCTGTTTCATTACATCCAACTAATAGTATACCTGCTCCGAGCAAGGCGACTGTTGTTTTTATATTGTACTTCATATATTCTTAAATTAAATACTTACAACCTAATAAACTGATTCGTTTAATTACCCCAACCTGGATTTTGATCCATCATCGGTACTTTTCGGATTTCATTTCTACTGATCGGTAAGAAGATCAATTTCTTATCAGCACTACGATAACGAGCAACAGGATGCGTCACAGTGGTACGCGTATAGAATCCTTCTTTTTCTTTTGCTTCCGTATTCATACCGATAATCGGTTCCCGTGCACAATCTTCCATCGTACCCCAACGGCGAATATTATAATAGTAGCGATTTTCATGGAAGAATTCGACCATCCATTCTCGTTCTATCACATCTTCTAATACATCTGGATTGCTTAACTGGGATGCCGTTAATCCCGGCAATCCAACCCGATACCGGATCATATTGAAATATTTCGCCATTTCTGCCTCATTGCGTGAATAGGTATAGGTATTTTCTCCATCCATAACAGTCTGTGAACCGGACAAATGGTTCAAGGCCTCTACATACGACAAAAGAATTTCTGCATACCTGATAATACCAAATGCTTTGTTTAGACGCTCTGAGTCGTTTCCTGCCCATGCGTCATCCTTATGTATATATTTCTTGGTCACATAACCCGTGATCGGATAATTCTGCAAGTTGCCGTCTGTTTGTGTTTTACCAGCACTACCATCTAAGCCGTAAGTAACAGTTTTGTTCTTTCGGTTATTTTCAGACGTAGAACTACAAGGCCAGAAACAACCGCTGAATCCAATATTGGCATAAAAACGCCATTCCCGGTTGTTGTACATATTGAAGATACCACTCTGTTGCTGATATCCCGATCTGTTTTTGGCTTCAGTTGTAAAACCGGTTTCACTATATGGATATTCGACACTGGATTCATGTATATCCCGACCATCTTCCATATAATATGCATCTACAAATTTCTGAGGAACCGCCATACCATTCCAACCTCCTAATAACAGAACTGGAAAAGAGTGTTTGGTATAATTTACAACTTGAGACGAGTTACGTCCCCATACAAATTCTGGATTTTTAAAGGCGATCGCTTCTCCTGAGAACATATCTTTATACGACTTATACGGATCAATATCGCCGGCGCCTTCAGGGAATGGGGCATCAGGTACATTCTTCGGGAGTTCGGCTGTCGATGTATCCCGTTTTACGGTATGTAGCTCATAAATACCCATATCAATTACTCGTTTGGCAGCATGTGCGGCGATAGCCCACTTCTTTTCATCATACTCTTGAGATACATAATTGACTCCATCGGTCGAACGTTTCCAATCTGCAAAATAGCGACGGGCAGAAGCTCCTCCATTAAAACTTGGACTAGCTTGCATCAGACGTAAACGTGCCACTAAACCATAGGCAGCACCACGTGTTGGACGACCGAATTGAGAAACCGTAACCGTCAACGGCATGTATTGTGCAGCTTTCTCGAATTCCGAACAAATGTAATCGACTGATTCATCAAAAGTAGCACGCGGTCGATTGTAATATTCTGGAGTCTCGTTAGTTTCCAATAAATCATCTCCCATCAAAACCACCGGTCCGTAATCTACAAGAAGGTTATAATAAGCATAAGCACGCATGAAATAGGTATATCCCAATACTTCCCGTTCTTCTAAGGTTGTCAAATCTTGACATTTATCGATATTTGCCAACAAGGTGTTGCACCGGCGGATAATTTTGTACATACGCGGCCAAACATCACCAAAGTTTTCCAGTTTATCTGGGGTAACTCGGTCTAATGCAAAAAGTAGTCCGGGATATTCTCCTGTTTCCCATTGAACAACAGCTTCTCCTGAAGCACAAACCCCTGGAGTTTTATTACTTCCCCAAATTCCTCCTTCGTCATCAAATTGAGTCGGAATGTTCCACAAGTATTTATTTAGGTTGATTTTGTTGACAAAAATAGAGTCATAGCTGAATGTATCGACAAAATAATCATCCACATTCAAAAAATTACAAGACGAATTAAAAAGTAACGCAGCAGTGGCAATTACCATCATTCCTATTTTAGTAAGTTTCATAAATTCCAATATTATAGAGGTTAGAAGTTTAAGTACATTTGAAAGGCAAAACGTCTCGGAATCGGATAAGCTGTTCCGTTTTTCTCTGCTTGTTCCGGATCAAATAGGTCGATCTTATCCCATACGCAAAGGTCGTAACCCACAAATTGGAAGTCAACCGATTTAACCCCTAAGAAAGTAATTTTGGGTCTCCAATTGTAAGTTAAACTCAACTCTTGTAGGCGTAAATACCGGGCGTCATCATGCCAGAATGTTGAAAGTTGAGTATTGTTCTCATTATGTCCATAAGATAAACGTGGAAACTTCGCATTGGGATTTTCAGTTGAAGGATCTCCTGAATACCAAGCCGGTGTCCAACGGTTCTTTTGATCGGCAACAATGGTTAACACATTTCCGGTTTTATCACCTTCAAATGGAATATATCCCATGTTATAACCTCTTCCTGCATGATAAATGTCCGTACGTCCTGTGCCTTTGAACATGGCAGCTAACGTCCAGTTTTTCCATTTGAACTCACCACCAAAACCGTACATCAAACGTGGATAATTGGAATACGAAAGTGGGACTTGGTCATCAGTACTGATAACACCATCTCCGTTGACGTCCTTGTATTTGATATCACCTGGACGAACCGTTCCGAATTGTTTCGGACTACTAGCTACATCCAGATCATCTTTAAACAAGCCCAAAGCGATGTATCCACGTGTAATATTATATGGATTATCGGCAATCACTTGATAATTATATTTCGGATAGGCCTGTTCCCATTCGTCCACATAGTTGGTAGAATAAGTAAAGTTACCTCGAATCGTAAACGAGAAGTCTTTCCCGATGTTGTCGCTATACGCAAAATTACCATCCGAACCATAACTTCTCATGCGTCCGACATTACCGAAAGGCATGGTAATGGTTCCGGCGAAATCCGGAATTTGGGTACGTTGCTGGAAAATACCATCACGCAAATCATTGAAATAGTCGACTGTCAATGTAAATTTATCTTTGAACATCCGCAAATCCAAACCGATATCTGTTTTCTTGGCTTTCTCCCATGCCAAGTTGTTTGCTCCGATCACGGATTCGATAATACCACCGGTAGTTGATCCCCAACCGGATCCGGCCTCTGAGTTGACTTGTGTCAGATACGGGAAACGAGTATCCGAAATACGGTCATTACCGGCTGTACCGTAAGAGGCCCTGATTTTACCAAAAGTCAACCAAGGGGCTTTCCGCTTCATGAAATCGTAGTTGGTGAAGACCCAACCCAAGGCGATAGACGGGAAGAAACCGAACTGCTTGCCTGGTTCAAAGTTTTCGGAACCGGTATAACCTCCATTCAAGTCGATCATATACGTGTCTTTATAACCGTAAGTCAAACGAGCTGACACACCTTGGTAGCGCTTCGGAATAGCCGCCATACTGGAGGTGGCGTCATTAGCCTGTTCATCACTCATGTAGTAATAGAGCAAACCTCCCACCCGATGGTCTTCGCCAAAAAGACGGTCATAGTTTAATTTTCCTTCGAAATGGAACTTCCGCCAAAAATAAGTATTATTACTATAATTAGCCGCAGACGAATTGACTTTGCGAACCAATTGCAAACTTCCATCGGTCGCACGTCCTACCGCCGCATATAAATCCGGCATGATATAACGAGTTTCCGTGAAATTGGTTTGGGTATTTAACGCTCCTTGGATTGAAGCCGTTAAACCTTTGGTGACCATTGATAAATCCTGATTCAACGCCAACGTTACCATGTTTTTATATTCTTCAAATACATTTGTACCCGTATGGTTTAACATGACATACGGTGAATAAGCATTCTCTGCGTCATACGCAGGCAATTGGCCTGTTGAGAATTTGGTAGGAATCGTCAACGGAGTCAAAGCAGCTTGGGCCGCCCAAAGTTTGTCTGTATTGGCCATACCCGGTTGATTGGTTGATGAAAGGAAACCGTCTACACCTAAATACATTTGAGTTGATTTGGTTACATTCACATCAATGTTGGCACGATATCCATAGTTATTGTAACCCACGTTGGATTTATATCGGCTGTTCGGATCTTGCTTATAAGCGGCTTCTTGCATGGAAGCATTCAAACTGACGAAATAACGGGCGATACTACCGCCACCTCGTGCACTGACATAATACGTATGCTGTAACGAGGTTTTCTTCAAGACTTCATCCTGCCAATTCACATCTGGATACAAGTCTGGATCCAATTTGTATTTAATCAAGTCCAATTCCATCGGCGAATAAATGGGTTCCATATCCGATACAACACGGGCTTCGTTGGCCAGTTTTGCATAGTCGTATGCACCTAAATATTCCGGCAAGCGGGTTAATTGAGAAATCGTCACGTTGGCACGAGCGGTAATCTGCAAACGGTCTTCCCGACCTCTTTTCGTTGTTACCAACACAACGCCGTTGGCACCACGTACACCATACACTGCGGTGGCAGATGCGTCTTTCAATACCGAGAAGCTTTCGATATCTGCCGGATCGACATCGCTTAATCTTCCTTCCAATCCATCGATCAACACTAAGGCACTGGAATTGGCACCAAAAGTACCGATACCACGTACCCAGAACTCAGAAATGTTTTTCCCAGGCTCACCACTACTTTGGATGGCAATCACGCCCGGAACACGTCCTCCCAACATGTTATTGATATTGGTAGCCGGTGCTTCCAGTTCATCTGCTTTCACACTCGCGATGGCACCTACGACACTGACTTTTCGTTGTGTGCCCATACCGACTACAACCGCTTCTTCCAAAACCGTAGAAGATTCTTTCAACTTAACTTGCAATTTCAATTCCGATTTGGTAACCCGGTATTCATAATTATCATAACCCAAATAAGAGAACTGCAACAGATCGTTGGCTACGGCTTCGATCTTAAACTTACCATCCATATCGGTAATCACGCCGACACCGGGTTTATTCTTGATAAAAACGTTTACACCCACTAAAGGTATACCATTATCTTTGTCTTCAACGACTACACCTTGAACCGTAAAAGATTGTGCCCATGTTTCCATAACTACCAGAAACAGGGATATTAGGATATATATATACTTTTTTCTCATATCTATAAAGTGATGTGAATATTACTCGATTGCTAATTTTCGAATGATTTTGTTGCCATAATCAGCCACATATAAAATACCTTCATCGTCGATAGCAACACCATCCGGTTGGTTGAACATGGCTTCGTCAGGAGTGCCATCCCGATACCCGCTGACTTGCGGAATCCCTACGACTGTAGATACAATACCTTTCGGATCGATCTTACGGATACAATGGTTTCCTCCATCAGCAACGTATAAATTCGCATCTTTATCAAAACAGATCTGGCGAGGCGAAGAAAACTCGGCATACAAACGTTCTCCATCCATCCAACCGGCTTTATTGATTGATCCGGCAAACAATGTGTGTTCTTTAGTCTCTAGGTTAAATGTATAGATACAATGCTTTGCTGCATAACAGATAAATAACAAATTAGGATCATTCGGATGAAAATATAAATAACTATCCGAGTCCGGCATCAAATCAATTGCTACCAAATAAGCCGCTTTGGTTCGCGGATCAAATTTGATCAACTGTCCGTTGTGGGCACGTGTATAAACCATTCCATCCTTTGGATTCGGAGCCAACGAGTGCTTATAATTAATGGTAAAAGATTCTCCTTCGGCCGGGCGAGGTGAAATTTTCTTTCCAGCCCATTGGATTTCCGGATCAAACTCCATGAAAACATTTCCACCGTCGTTCGGAACAAAAATCACTTTTTTCTCGGCATCGGTTGCCGGAGCATTCGGATTGGCCATTCCGTTTTCTTTGTGAATTGTGGTTACAATGTTACTGGCTTCATTAATTTGTCGCAACATGTGGGCATTAAATTCTGAAACGAATATATTCTTTTCTGCATCTACCACTAAATAACGGGGCGAATGAAATTCGGCTTCCGCCAAGGTTCCATCTGTTGCTGCCGAAACTCCCACTTTTCCGGCAATGGTAGAAACAGTTGTGGTGGTTGTATATTCAAAGGTATTGTCAAATATTAACGAATCTTTTCCAATGGCCACGGACACAAAACATGTATCCCCCGGTTGTTTGGGTACGATGGCATAAATCATGTTTCCAATCGCCTGGACAACCGCAGCGCGTTTTTCATTAAAATACACATGTACTTTCTCCGGATCGGTTCCGAAATTTTCTCCTTTGATGATCACCTTCGTGGCTATTCCTCCAGAATCCGGATAAAATTCCGTAATCTGTATCGGTTTGTCCGGGTTATAAGGTTGTCCCATACTACCTCCCTCCTTGTCATCACCACAGGATAGACTAAGAGATAAAAGAAATCCCAGCGAGGTTAGACAAAGCCACTTTTTCTTTTTAAAATTACTCATAACTAGTGCTTTTTTATTAAACAATCAGTTAACAATAATGTATTAAATCAAATTCCTACTCCCTTAAAAAATTCAATTAATCTTTTCAACACTTTAAGTTACCTTCAGGTCAACATCCATTATCAACATAGTTCTGCAAGAACTAAGATTTTTTGAATTTTTCATGTGGATGTAAATGTATATAAAAAATTCATTTGATCTATCTTTTTCCTTGAGTTTTTTATAAAAAAATATTTTTAATATTTCGCATCCTTTAGTAGACCACACAGGGCAACCGCACCAAATTTTCTGTTAAAAATATGTTTTGCGACATAAAATATTAAAATACTTCAAAAAAAGTTGTACAATTAGAAAATAAAGACAATCTTGCGAATAAAGAAGCCTTAACCATGAAAAAAGAACCTTAACGATTGGATTTTTTTACGTGAAGATTTTGCAAACCAAAGTCACTTGACTATGATTCGTGAGATCTTATAAGAGGTCTCTTTTTCGAAAGAGGCCTCTTTTTTATAATTATGCAAACCGGATCAGTACCCTAGTAAACTCCTTAAATAATTAATATCCAAGGCGGCTTTGTATATTCTTCTTTTTAGGCTCAACTTGTCTTTTTGTTCCGAAACGATGTGTAAAGCCACTTTTCTAAGCACAGACAAATTTTGCGGGGAGAATCCTTTCCTTGTCCTGCAATCATCCTCCTTGAAAATAATATCCAAATGCCAATGCAGTTGATTATCAATGCTCCAATGTCCTCTTACCAGCTTTTGGAAATAAGACGCGCTTGATCCGGTCTCGTCACTGATATAATATCTGGTTTCATAAGTGGTCTTCCCGCTTATTTCCCGGATTGATTCTATTTTTATAATCGTACCCAGCCCTCTCCAGGATTGGATAGTCTCTTCGAGCAGATATTCCCTTGCCGGAAGAATACTGCACTTCCTAACTTCTATTCTTCCGTGGTCTTTCTCTATCGTGGTGTCCGTATCAAGTCCCCCGTTTACTTTAAAAGCACATTCAATATCTTCATACAGAGACTTCTGATTACCTTTTACAGCTAATAGGTAATGACCTTTCTTGTCAAGTATCAAGTCGGCAATCTCACGCTGTGTCCCCATAGCGTCAATGGATACGACCGCATCTTCTATGTCTATGCCTGATAGAACTTCCGGTATGGCTGTTATCTCATTGGACTTGTCATCCACGGCTTTTTGGGAGATGCAGAATTTATTCTCACTCACCCAGGCATTCAAAATGTACAGGCCTCTATTTCCACGGGAAGTCGGAGTTGCCCCGCTTTGTTTCTTTCCGTCTATCGCAATCTGCTTTTCTGATAAATCCGATAGAATGGATTGGCCGTAACTGCGGAGGCAATAGTCCAATTCAGAAGGATCAATACGCTGGAATACACAATCAAACGTGTCTTCCGAAGGAGCACCGTTGGAGAGAGAAAGCATGTCCTTCAGGTTGTCTCCATGCTCTAAGGCAAACAGACGCATATCCTCATAATTTACTCCGCCTGTCAGATAAGAACAAAGACCTATCATTAATATATCTGACAGCAAATGGAGACAACGACCCGTCACACGTGGATCTGTTACTTCTGAAAAATAAATAGATGGATTCATACGGCAAAGATAAACGCTTTATAGAAAATACAAAATTTTAGTGCGGTTGCCCTGTAGACCACATGCATATAAGGTCAGGCAAACGAGTAAATTTGCATTTTCCCAACCTAATACTGCTGCTGTACAACCTTTATTATATACTTAACAGAAGCATTTTTCTTTCTGTCCGTGAGTTCACTTTTCTTCTTTGTAGCCATCTGATGATGAATGAGTGAAAGGGATATATCTGTGGCCTTCCATCTTGTTTCCTTCCATGTCTATTTTGTCAAGCCAAGACTTGATTGCCTTGTACAAAACCTTTGATTGGATTTTACCCAGATAAGATAATCGGCATGAGTCTTGGTTCTTGCAGAACGAAGATTTTTTATGTGTGGATAAATAAAAAAGAGAGTTGCAAGTAACCTTGTATCTTGTAGCTTCCTCTTACATAGATATGTAATTCCATTGCTGTCCGGAGATATTTTACCACAACGTAAGCTGCCTAGGACCGTCACTCTCCGAGACATTATCGGTGAGGTCGGTTTGATTAAACACATATCTGATATCTCCTCTTTTGAAGAGGACTTGACCAATAGAATTTAAAATAGAATGAAGACTACGATTCAACATATAATGTTTCTTCGCAATAATAAGCAGAAGATAGTCACAGATGGCAATCCATATCTGTGTGAACACGGCATTTTTGGTAGTTCCATAGAATGTCTTTATGTGCAGATGTTGCTTTATCCATTTGAAGAACAACTCAATTTGCCATCTCTCCCTGTACAACTCGGCAATGGTCAATGCCTCAAGCCTAAAGTTGTTGGATAGGAAACGACAAACTGTATTTGTGCTAAAGCCTTCATACACAATAAGTCTAAGAGAATCGGGATACTTCTTGGAAGTCAGTGGCCCAGTCAATTTGATCGTTTCATCAGAGAGAAGTTCGGCAGATTGATCTACCAATAACATCGTAAAGCATACTTTCTTTTGCTCTTGTTACAAAAAAGCATTGTTAAGATGAAAATGCTGAAACAAAGAGTCAAACTTGACATATCCTTTGTCCATAAGATAAGTAAGAGTTGGCTTCTACAGGTATCTTATCCATAATTTTGGAATTGTGAACTGTCTCTTCTGTCAGATGAACAAATGTCGGGATGGAACCCCTAAGATCCACCAAAGTATACATCTTGATTGCTCCTCTCTCATGGTGAAACTTAGCCCATGGACAGAGTTCCAGACACAGCTCAATAGTACTACTGTCAAAGGCATAGACCATTTCATCCAGGTCAAGTCTAAGTTTTTGTCCCTTATATGCTTCCTTTGCTTGTCGTATCAGGACTTGTGCAAAGTCTTGATAGATAAGCAAATTCTTCTTTTTATTTGCTTCGGCCAATGTGGATTTTGGTATTGCCTTGATACCAGAACGGTAAAGGTCAGAAGAACAAAGGTTAAGTGTAGTCTCTATGTCTCTCAGCCCGGACCTGTCTGTGAATTGAGCAAAGTTCATTACCATGAATTGGTCACGGCAAGTGAACTTGATGACGTGTCTGTCACCCTTATAGCGGTTGACCACTTCTTAAATTCATATGTGTTTATAAGAGACATAACCTGCGCAAATATTGCTTTTCCTTTGTTCATAGCTTGCAGAATCGGCTGTTTATACCTTCTTGCAAAATTATGATTTCTAATCGAAAAATTTATTTTTTTATTGTAACTTGTGGATTATTAATTAATAATAGCTGTTCTAGAAAATTTTATCCGGACAGCAGTGATGTAATTCCTAAAATTATTCAGAAACAAAGATGAAAGGAACTTTTACTGAAACTTCTTTATGCAGTTTGATAGTAGCTTTATAATCGCCAACTTCTTTTACAGCTTCTTTGATGTAGATGATCTTACGATTAACTTCATGATCCAACTTAACCAATTCTTCAGCATCCTGGATGCTTCGGTAAGATCATCCATGTTTTTCATGTGATAAGTGTTTATAAATGAGACATTGTGCTTCCCTAACCCGGAAGAATACAGCTTTCTTCCGGGCAGAAAAACGAGATAAATAAGATCTTTAGAGGGAATGATTATTCTTTGTCGGCAGCGTAGGCCTTTTTCTTGTCGGAGATATCAATCAGCTTATGTTGGGTCATAAACTTGGCATGTTCGATAAAGATATCTTGAATGCCGGGATTCTGTCCTAAACCTTCAAGCAGGACACTAACTTGATAACCCTGCGATTCCAGCTCGGTCTTGATGTCACCTGCAATGTCGTTCTTGGCATGATCACCAGCCACAAACATAAAGGGAAGTAGTTGAATCTGTTTGATTTTCTTCTGTTCGCAGATCTTGCGCAGGGCATCGTCAAGTGTTGGATAGCCTTCTACGGTAGTAACTGCAAACTCCGGATGTCCTTCGGCTTCCAGCATATAGTCGAGCATGGCATATTGGGCAGTGGCAGGTGTGTAAGTCCCGTGTCCGACGAGGAGAGTGATGGTTTTCTCCTTCCCTTTTTCTGCAAGGATCGAAACGACTTTCCGGTAATCGTCGGGAGCATACAAAAGAGGTGTACCCAGACGGATATCCTTGAAGAGATCTTTCATCAGGGTAATGTCTTTACGGAGTGATTCCATTTCAATCCCGTCGATGATGTTAGTCGATTGTACGAGAATGTGTGTATAACCGTCAGCTTTGAGTTGCGCCAAAGCCTCTACCGGGTTCTTCTTGTAAACGCCCCGTTTCGTCAGGCGGTTCATCACAATACGCGAGGTATAAGCTTCCCGAAATTCGAGTTCCGGAAAGGCTGCTCGTGCTTTTTCGTTGATGGCATCGATCGTCAATGCTCGTGTATCATCGTGCGTAGTCCCGAAATGAACGAGTAACAGGGCGGCTTTGTCGCCTGCCTGCATTGTCTCAAACAGGTTGGAAGGAACGTAATTACCTTCCGTATGGGCATAAGCCGGATGTAACAGACTTGTAGCCGCAGTCACGCACACGATGAGAAGTTTCTTTAGTTTCATCATATCCATGAGTTTTTTAAATGTAAAAAATGTCTTAGCATCAGTTCTTCGTTTATCCAATTCCCGGAATAAACATTCCATAATTGTTATCTGTTTAGGCAGGTTTCCTGGCTACACCTCAAGAAGAATGGCCTTCCCATCGACTATACGATAGTGGCATGGAGTGTGTATTCTTCTCATTCACAGGTGTCACAGTAGCGGGTACTGCTCCGGATTCACACCGGATTCCCTTTTCAAGTTCAGGCCGGAAGGCTATGAACTTCACCTAACGACCGTAAAGATAGGTGATGTTTTTGAGATTGCGTCTTGTCATCCCTGTTGTTTTAATGTTTTTTAGGAAGGTATAAATGCTCGGATAACTTAACTGGGAGTAAAATCCTTTGATCTTTTAATTTTTTGACAGCTGTCGAAAAGCTTTACTACATTTGTCAAAAAGCTTTAGCACATATATGGAAAAGCTTTAGCACAGTTGTCAAAAAATTACATTCTTACGGCTAATTGCCTGTTTTTCTATCATTGGCAGGGTAAAATAAAAGGATGGATGATTCCTGAATAGAGAAAAAGCTCTACCTTTGTGCCCGTATTGGTGATATTACCCTCGATCCTGAGGGAATATAAAAGGGAATCCGGTGTGAATCCGGAACAGTACCCGCTACTGTAAATTCCCTGCTCTATTGAGCAGCAGCTATAGGAAATCACCACTTTGCCACTGTTGTTGAGGCTTGGCTTTGATGACGGGAAGGTTCTTTCCTTAGGAACAAGTCAGGAAACCTGCCAGTACGTTTATAGTGAGAATGAACACTCTTTCGGGATGTAAAGAGCATTAGTACACAAACATTTTTATTCATGGAAACAAAAAAGATGTTGCTAACCTTGCTGGTAGCAGGTTGCACGCAGGGCCTATTCGCACAAGAACGTGTTGTTACGGGCCGAGTGATTGACGCTGAAACGGGCAGGCCGGTATCGGGTGCCACGATTCGCGTAGCAGAGAGTTTAACCGGATGTACAACCAACAACGAAGGGCTCTTCGAATTAAGTATGCCTGAACATGCCGAACGGATCCGTATCTCTCATCTGGCGTATGAACCGGAGTCGTATCGTGTGACTCAAACCGACAAGGCTATTGAAATCCGTCTTGTTGAACGATATGTAAATATGAATCCGGTGGTGGTGACGGGTACCGGAACACATCGAAGAATGGATAATACACCTATTCCGGTACAGGTATATTCAGCCAAGGACTTGCGGACAGCCAATGTGACGAACGTACAGGAAGCCATGATGAAGCTTAATCCCAGTGTGTCTTTTATGACAAACGGTATGGGAACAACCATGAGTATGAATGGTTTGACCGATCGCTATATTCTGGTCTTGGAGAATGGAAAACGTCTGGCCGGCGATGATACGTATACCCGTATTGACATGGCCAATGTGAAACGTATAGAAGTTTTAAGTGGTGCGGCTTCGGCGTTGTATGGTAGTGATGCCATCGCCGGTGTAATCAATATTATCACCGATGATGCCCAAAACAAAGCCAATGTTACCAGTAATACGCGTTATGGTAGCCATAACCAGTTTACTCAGTCGGTGAATGCCGATTTTCAGGTAGGAAAGTTCGGTTCGTTTACTTCCTACCAGCGCCAACAGTCGGATGGCTGGCAATTGAATCCATATACGGAAGATGATGATGGTAATCTGGTGGCAACCAACAAGGAGGCATCAACGGCTTATCATTCCAATACGATCGGGCAACGCTTCACCTTCGATCCGACAGACAGGCTTTCTTTCTATCTGCGTGGAAATATATATACCTATACAACCGATCGCCCCATGCCGATGGGAGATAATACGACCAACTACGACATGCGGCATGGCACTTATACATACGGAGCTG
The DNA here is from genome assembly GCF_022809355.1 of Parabacteroides faecalis. Taxonomy (GTDB): domain Bacteria; phylum Bacteroidota; class Bacteroidia; order Bacteroidales; family Tannerellaceae; genus Parabacteroides; species Parabacteroides faecalis. The sequence continues at coordinate 17,153 of NZ_JAKZMM010000054.1, forward strand.
GCGCGCAGTATATGATCAATAAGAAATCCTATCTGAACGCGGATTATTTCTCAGACAATCACAGTACGTACAAAGATTACTTCACCGGCGATGATATGGGTACCAACGAGATGACCAAACGCATTCATCATCATAACCTGAATGTGAAAGGAATTTTCCAGCTGGGACAATATAACAAACTATCTACCGGATTTGAATACATTCGGGAAACGCTGAGCAGCGAGTCCGACAATATCGAATGGAAAGGTATTTCCACGATGGCTCTCTATGCCCAGGATGAAGTGAACTTCAATAAACATTTTCAAGGAGTCGTGGGACTTCGTTACATTTATCATCAGAGTTTCCACAGTTATGCGACTCCGAATGTGGCCTTGTTGTATAAAGTGGGAGGTTTTAATTTCCGGGGTTCTTATGCTTCCGGATTCCGTTCGCCGGAACTGGCCGAATTATATACCTTCTCTGAATCCAAACGAACTTCACGTCTGACGATCGGAAATGAGAATCTGAAACCTGAAAAGAGTGATAATCTGACGTTGAGCGCTGAATATACGAATCGCAACTTCTCGGTATCTGCTTCCGGATTTTACAATCATATCCGTGATATGATCAATTACCGGGAATTCAGCAAAGAAGAAACAGACCGTTATAATCAGGAAAACGGAACGGATTTTGCCAGTGTACAGATTCGTGACAATATCCAGAGTGCAACAATCAAGGGCTTCAATGTCCGTTTTGATGCTTATATTGGAGCCGGATTCTCTATGAACGGCGGTTATACGTTTGTGGATGCGAAAGATAATACGAACGATCGTCCGGTGGACAAGAGTGTAAAACATAGTGGTGTGGTGGCTGCTCTATGGAATCATACCTGGAATAAATATACCTTGAATGTGAATTTCAACGGACGTATCCAGGGCGAACGCTTCTCACAAAGTTATGGATATGCACCGAAGTTTTCTCTTTGGAATCTGAATACATCCCATCGGTTTGTGCTGAAAGATTTCATCCTTGAACCGGGAGTCGGTATCGAGAACTTGTTCGATTATGTGGACGACCGTCCGTATAATTCCAACTATGCCACGTTGACGCCCGGACGTACTTACTACGTCAGTTTGTTGGTCAAATTCAATAAGTGATGCGCAGACGAGGTTTCCTTCGAATGATAATCGGGCTGATTGCCTGCCTGGCTTGCTGGCACTCGCTTCAAGCCAAGGTAGGACGGGAGTTTGTCGCTTCGGATATCCGTGAATCGATGCAGAAAGGGGATAAGCTGGCCATTCTGATGGTTCATTTCGGGAGTGCTTATCCGGAAGCCCGTGAATCTCTTGAACGGATGAATGAACAGGTACGCCAGGCATTCCCGCAAGTAGAAGTCCGACAGGCTTACAGTGCCCGCAGTATAGTTAATCGTGTGCGTCGTCAGGGAATCTGGATCGAACATACGGCAGATGCTTTGATCTCTCTGAAGAAAGAAGGATATACGCATGTTGTAGTACAACCTTCAATCGTGATAGAAGGAGTGGAAATGGAAGCCCTGCGTCGTGATGTGGAATTACGGAAAGGGCTGTTTAAGGAAATTCGTATTGGTAATCCGTTGTTGTATGATGATACGGACTATGAGGCTGTGATAAAAGCATTGACCGGCAGTTCTGTGGCTTCTCGCTCCGGTGCCAAGTTGTTGATTGCTAACGGAACCTATCATGCCAGCAATGCAGCCTATGCTAAATTAGGCTATATGTTGCAGTTGTCCGGGCATAAAGACTATTTCGTCGGGACTCGCGAAGGCTTCCCAACTTTAGAGACAGTCATTGGTCAGCTCCAGGCAAGTAAATACAAACAAGTGACGTTATTGCCTTTTATGTTTGTCTTGATCAAATCCAACGAAAACCGTGTCTCTGCCTCATGGCGGGAAGGTTTGGAAAAAGCCGGATTCAAGGTTAGTCTGGAGGCCAAAGGATTGAGCGACTACGAAGCTATCCGTCGTTTGTTGGTCGAACACCTTCAGTTTGCCTTTGCCTATAAACGAATTTCTGTCAATGAACGGAAGGAAATGTTCGGTAGGTTTTAGTCATTAGATGTAGATTATTAAATAAAAAAAACAAGTTGGCATTAGGCTTTTGTACCTGTGACAACTTGTTTTTATTTTATCAGATACCTTTAGGCAAGGTTCTATTCTGCCGGTTTCAATTCAATACGTTCAAATTTAGGACTGGCACTCATGGTTCTCAACCGACTACCAGGCGTGAAGATAATCTTCCCCTTCTTGAACAACGACGTATTGAAATCTTCGGCATTGGCTACACCCGAACTACCTACACTTAAACGGAAATTCCCAAATTCTCCCATCTGTACGCTGTTCCCTGCCTGAAGTTCAGTAGTTAATACCCTGATCAATCCATCGATGACCACCATCACATCTCCCTTAGACGCCGTCGAACGATCGGCAATTCGTTCGCACAAGGTATCAAAATCGACTTGTTGCCTGATTTTGATCTGCCCGTAATACAATTTGCTACCTTCCAATGCACCCTCACTCTTGTCGGGTCGTTGTACTAAATGATACGTGAGTGACATATACACCTCCTTTTTTAGTTTGTTAATCCATAAGTTTTCAAGTTAGGCAGGATATCATTTCACTGACTTTCTACGGTCCTGCCTTTTATTTATTACAAAGATAGGGTGCTGGAAATGTACCATTTCGGTTATATGAAGATAGACGAACAAGCAAGTTAATACCTTCAGATACAGATTCCTATACGAATTAAACTTTCGACTTGTTTTTTGGTGGCTGGTAACGGAATGTGTAACTTACAGTAGAAATCTAAAGGTTATTAGAATATGGAAGATTTTAAAATAAGGACATACGGCTGGCAAGAATTAGCCATCCTTTATGCACCGGATCTGACTCCGGAATCGGCTGGCAAGCGTTTAAGCAGTTGGATACGTTTCAATCCAAAACTTACGCACGAGTTGCAAGAATCGGGATGGAAAAAGGGACAACGGGTTCTCACCCCGCTTCAAGTACGTATCATCATCCAGTACCTAGGCGAGCCGTAATAAGTACCTATCCGTCTCAGGATGGGTAGGTACATATTTTATAATGAGAAAGTTTTAATCAAATAATATATTATATAAAGTTAAACACTGAATATAATAGCATGATTAAAGTTAAATATTGTGTAAAAATTACTGATTGATATATTTGTAATATATTGAATATCAGTATATTAATAGTTGATGAAAAAATATTCGAGTGGGATTCTCTTCTTTATTTCTAAAACTATATTATATTATAAATTACAATTATGCAGACATCTATATATATTATATATAGATGTCTATATAGTTATATTTTATACTATAAGATAGATTTAGGAAGAAACAAAGAAGAGAATCCCACTCGAATAAAACGATTAAATATCTAATATTCAACCATTTGTGTTATATATTCCCCTTCCTTATCTTTGCGATATTAATTAAAAGTAGATTAATATGCATAGTATTTCATTTTTCGATCTCCTTTTGAAGGAGATCAAAAGGGCAGAAGGTCAAAAGGCCATTCTTCCTATGAGAGTCAAAAACATTCTTCAAGTTTTTGGCTCATTAGTGGATGATGACAACGAACGAAAGCTGTTATTAACAATAACAGTATTGATCTCTTACGGAGCCATGATGCTTCATGTATCTTGTTGGATAAATGAGAATGAAGAAATCTATCCCTATTTGTTCTTAATAACTATAGGAGATGCAGCTATCGGGAAATCCATTCTAAAAATTGGTAATAGAATTTATTCCTATCATGCCTCTTTGATTGCCAAAGAAAGTCAGGTAGAAGTAGAAGAATCTAAAATTGCCATTAAAAAGTGGAAAGATTGTATCAGTAAATGTAAAGAGGAAGATTGTGGATGTGGAGTAGAACCGACACTTGTCAAAAAGAAAAATTTATTGATATCGGCTTCTATTTCGTACAGCAAATTGATTTCTAACTTATTTGATAATCAACCAGAATCTATGCTTTTATTTGATACAGAATTGGATAATGCTTCGCATACAGATAAACAGGATTTTGGGAACTTATCTCCAACATTAAGAAAAATATTTGAAAACGAACCTGTTAGTACACATACGCATACACATGGGAATATTACTGTCGAAAATCCCAAAATGGCTTGTATTATGAGTGGAACTGAAAAACAAATTATGCGCTTCTTGGGTAACAAAGAAGATGGATTTGTTAGTCGTTGTATTTATTTTCTACTCCGATTCAGTCACTATAAAGGAATTGCTGATTTTGACGATTCGAAAGCAAACATTTTACAAGATACTTGGAAACTCATCTACAAACAAGTGGAGACTGCATCCATGTATTTTAGAAAGCACCATTTGCAATTGACGATGGATAAGGAAGTCCGTTTATTAATAGACGAGTATTTCAGCCATAAAGAACAAGAAGTGCTACCGTACAATTCCAGTGCCTATCTCGCTTGTACCCGACGTATGCGAGGCATTCTGATCCGAATCATGATGATCATCGAAGCCCTACATGCCTGTGAGGACAACTTCCAGGGAACAACTTGGCCAATTCCAGTAGAAACAGCCCGGTTTGTCCTTGGAATGGCCAACTTCCTTCTGGAACAGTCCTTTCAGATCTGCGACATACTGCCAGACGTAAAGGAAAGCGCAGAGGATTCCAAGGAAAGGTTGCAAAAGGAACTGATGGACAAACTACCTTGTGATTTCTCTTTCGGTGACGGGTTACAACTAGCCCAAGAAATCCTGAAATGCTCAGAATCTACCTTCAAACGTCTTCTGCGGAAGTGGATAGAACGAGGCTTACTGGAAAAGTCTGCACACAATCAATACCACAAAGTGAACTGTAAGGAAGAGGCTTCGTTCAAAGCCGAAACCAATCCTTATATGGCATTTGGTACGAACTCAATGTATGATGAAGACGATGACGATGATTTACCCTTCTAAACTGATCTTTTGAACTTTTGCACTTCCCCATTGAAGTAAAATTTCCTTTTCCAAAATTTTTACTTCAATAGGAAAGTGCTTTTATGATTAATTGACTAATACTTTTCTTTCAGTTAATCAATCATTAAGAACTTCAAAGGGCCATGTATAATGCGAATAGATAAACGGAGTCCCACCTTCTTTGGAAGTTATCTTCGCTCTTATTCGAAATTTGGTTCCAACTGGATAATCTCGTTTCATGGAATTTGAACATTCCACAAACATATCTGGCGTAAACGGATATTGACCAGGTAAAGGACAAATGTGAATATCACCATGCTGTACTCCATTATTACAACGAACACTTTCTGCTATTATATTTTGATATACCTCTTTTCCTTTCATAATTTATTTATTAATCGTAATGGTTATTAGAATAAAAATTATCATGATCATCTTCATAGTCTGAATCAGAATAATCATAATTAGAAGAATTGTATGAATCTTCTTGATAAGTATCTTCTTCCATTAGATTGCCCCATGGATTATTTCGCCGTGGGCGATGCCGAGTTGATTTACCATCTGGTTCTGGATATTCAATCATTGAATATAATCCGGACTGATAGTTTTGACTATTATTTATTTTTTTATTTTGCTTCTTTCCCATAAAATAAGATTATCTATTCAATATTTTCTAATGCTGATTTGGCATCATCTAATCCTGTTATAGCATTATCTAAATTCGTTATATTATCTTGCATTATATCTCCTCTTTCTGAATACTGTAAAGATTCTGGAAGATTATCAAAGGCCATTTCTTCTTCATCTTTAGCCATAGTCAATAAATCATACGCCTCCTCAATTAAAGATAAAGCCTCTTTTATTTGTTTTCTTCTTAAATTATTCATGATATATTGATTTAATTTACTATTTAAAATTCATACCCCAATTTTAAAGTAAGAGCATTTAGTGAAGTTTTAAAATGAACATCCATATAAGATGTCTCATACTTATTTGTCGACCATCCAATCGCCAATGTTGTCGCATTTTTAGGAGTCACCATAAATTTCACACCAGCAAAAGGATGGCAATAAAATCCTCCATCTAAAGAAGAATCTATCAGTTTACCATAGCCTATTCGTAAAGCCACAAAAGGTAAAATAGACCCCGTCATTAAATTTCCTCTAACATCAGCAAACACTGGAATATTAATCGTTTCTAAGTCTGTTGCATATTGGACTCCTGCTCCAGCTCCAACAAATAAATAATTATTGATTTGATAGCCTAAAGAAACTCCTAACTCAGGCCCTTTAATTGCTCCTGCAATATAACCAACGTCTATCATACCACGAAAACCAGTAATAGCATAATCATTTCCTTTATAAGGAAATGGTGGTGTATTTTCTGTTTCTTCTCCAAATATGCTTTTCTTTTTCACAACTCGCTCTTTTGCGATCTTTTCTACTTGATCGATAGGATAGTTATACACACTTCCGTCTGCAGTTTCTATTTTCAAAGACTTACCTAATATTTGTTCAACTATAGTCCCACGAATAATACTGCCATCTTTTAAATAAACAACATCAGTCATTTTACCTTGTGCGTATGTACCTAATGAACAACTTACCATTAGAACTATTAAAAGTAATAATTTTTTCATTGCATGTGTTGTTTGTTTTGTTATAATCTTTACTTTCAAAAATGAATACTCTTTATTTTACGCGAGTACATTCGATATTATATAGATCGCTACTTTGGCTTTCATAGTTTTCAACAAGAATTTCTACGTAAGTTTTTTCACCGCAAACAGGGAATCTATCCGCTATTTCATTTGTTTTTATATCTGTCATAATACACTCATAACATACATAGCCATCATCTAACTCATCTTCATCACTACACGATAAAGATATGGCACACATCATTAGCGTAATAAGAAATTTAATTGATTGTTTCATAATATAAATTCATTAAGCCTTCCAATCCCCCAAAAAGGTCATTAAACAAAAAAAGCGTGGGAACTGTACCTGTCACTTATCCCACACTTCAGGCCTTCGCATTGCCCTAACCCAAGGATAAGCAACGAAGAAAGCCCAAGCCGATTTGTATGTGGTATAAGTTCCTGCACGAAAAGGCACAGGAACCATACTTATACAAAACCCGTAGGCATCTACCGTTGCCTTGTCTTCTTGGATTATTCAAAGTTGCGAAGTTTGAAGTGTCGAAGACAAGACGTTCAAGTAAACGCCTTTCAATAATATGTCTTGTTTCCCTCCACACCCTTATCATCGGCGTGGAAAGGAAACATTACAAAGATATAAACTTTTTCTTTGCTTTACCATTTTATGTCAGAAAAAGTGGAGGGGAGGAGTTGAGATTGGAAATAAAAATAAATTGTCATTCACCTTAATTCCGCAACACTATAATTTAACTTTATTTATAAGTTCCTGAGCAACAAAAAGTTGCCCAGGATTTTGCCATGTCAGAATTTTCACTTATCTTAGTGTTGCAAAA
>NZ_JAKZMM010000055.1 GCF_022809355.1 Parabacteroides faecalis
CTAATATAGAAAATATTTCCATTACTTCTTTGATTTTTATTATTATCCCTTTGACTCTCTAAAGATAAATACTTTTTAAAAGGTCTGGAAGTTTGTAATGCGTCAGCCCTGCTACGAGAAACCAACGACAATCACCCGTCGATTACACTTCTCTTATAAATCTTTCCGTTCTTTTCCAGCTACCAATCCCGGTTCGCGCACCTCGGTTCCTTTGGCACGCGTCAGGTTATCGCCCAGTTCCTTACGCTTTTCGTCGGCGATCTTCATCAACTTGGCAGCCCGTTCTGGATACTGATGCAGCACATTGTAACGTTCTCCGGGATCACGTCGCAAATCATACAGTTCGCTGGCACGCAGTTCGACAGTTGCCAAGTTACCGGGTTTTCCGTCGTTGCCCGGAGCATAAGCTCCGTAGGTTACGTATTTATGCGGAAAGACCAGTTTAAATTCACCATCGGTTACCGCCTCCAAATCATTCCGATTATAATAATATACAAACGATTCCCGCGGATTGGCCTGTTCATCGCCTTCAATCAAAGGCAGGATACTAACACCATCAATCTTTCTGGGAGGTAACGGAGCTTCGGCAATCTCGGCAAAAGTAGGAAGCAAATCAATGTTGGAAGCCAACTTATTGCAAATCGTTCCGGCCTGCGTATGTCCTTTCCAATACATAATACAAGGAATCCGGTTTCCGCCGTCGAAGGTTGTAGCTTTTGCTTCCCGTAATCCGCCAGCCGAACCGGCATGATTTCCATAATTCGCCCACGGACCATTGTCGGAAGTAATCACAATCAGCGTCTGTTCTTCCAAACCCAGTTCCTTCACCGTCTTCCAGACTTCTCCGATACTCCAGTCTATTTCCATCATCACATCCCCGAAAAGTCCCTGCTCACTCTTACCTTTAAATTTGTCAGATACAGCCAACGGAACATGAGGCATACTATGTGCCAAGTAAAGGAAGAAAGGCTTATTCTTGTTTTTCCGGATAAACTGAATGGAACGCGTCGTATAATCAGTCGTAAAACAACTTTGATCCGTATTATAACCTACCTCCTCATTCCCGTCGTAGGTAGGAAGATCCGGGAAATTGAATATCTCGCCCTGCTGCGGATGAAACGGCCACATATCGTTCGAGTAAGGCAAACCGTAATATTCGTCAAAACCATTCTGTAACGGAAGGAAAGCATGCTGGCTTCCCAAATGCCATTTTCCAAAGATAGCCGTACTATAACCTTTCTGCTTCAAGACTTCACCCAAAGTCATTTCATCCGGATGAATCCCATAATTTGAATCAGGACCGGGAGCACCGGAAAAGCCAATACGATTCGGATAGCAACCCGTCAGCAATCCGGCTCGCGAAGCTCCACTGATAGGCTGGGCAGCCAGGAAATGCGTAAAGCGGACTCCCTGCGCCGCCAATAAGTCGATTTGCGGTGTCTTGTAACCATAAGCACCGTTACAAGAAAAGTCGCCGTAACCAACATCATCCAGATTCACCAAAATAATATTCGTATAATCCGCTGCAAAAGTCGGAACCATTCCAACACTAAGCAACGTACCTAAAAGCCATTTCCTATTCATGATATATAGATTTTACAAAAGATTTTACTTCGATTATAACTGAGTCAATTCACCCGTAACGGAATTCATAATAAAACCGCGCACTACTATGTCGGAAGGAATCAACGGATGATGCTGTACCAGCTCAACAGATTCGTGAACAGCCTTCTCGGTATCGTCGAAACCGCTCAACCACGATTCGAAATCGATCCCGCAATAACGCATCATATCAATATGATCTTTCGAAATACCACGTTCCATCATGTGATGAATCATCATGTCACTGTCCATATGCTGAACACCGCAATCTGTATGACCGATAATCATAATTTCAGTCACACCCAATTCATAAATCGCTACCAGCAAACTACGGATTACACTATCGAAAGGCTGAGAAATTGTTCCGCCTGCATTTTTGATGATCTTCACATCACCATTCTTCAAGCCCAAAGCTGCAGGCAAAAGTTCCGTCAACCGTGTGTCCATACACGAAACAATGGCTATTTTCTTATCCGGATATTTATTGGTTATATACTTCTCATACCCTTTGCGTTCAACAAATTCCCGATTATACTTCAAAATATCTTCTAACATGGATTTTTCGTCTGTTTGATTCAACAATATAAATGAGGTAAAAAAGCGTTCAAATTTACAGAGATTTTACTTGGCTTGTTTCTCTTTTATACTAAAACATTTTAATAAGCCTATTTTTTGCCTTATATCAAGAAAAACTTTTTACACTAAAAAAAACGCGAAACACATATACAACATATCAAATTAGACAGTACTTTTGTGTCGTAAAACATAACCGTTAAGCACAAAGAAGAAGTTAGAAAAGGTTCTTTCATAACAACAATGAAGCGTCATTGTTAAGAAAACAAGTTCGGATTACTTTAGTACACTAAAGAAATTCAGAACTTTGTAAATGGCAAAAGAATGTTTAGGTAAACGAGAGAAAGAAGATTCGAATAAGGTTTTTAAGAGGTAGGTTTTCGATTTTAGATTGGTTGATTCGTTGATGTATTTTTTAGGTTTTTATTTTGACAGAATCTTCTTTAGAAACGTCAAAAGGTTGATTTAAAAGTAAAAGTATGAAAAGGTTGGTTTCTAAATGGATGAAACTCTCTTCCAATTGCTTGACTTTGATCGGTAAATTGGAACTGATGAAATGGGGATATGGTAATTATTAATCATATCCCTTTTTTGTTATATATTGTCTTGCTCTCTTGATTTAAGTTTTCCTATCTTTTTGATCCATACATCCCGATAAAGGAAATATATTAACAACACCCTAACTTCCATTTTTGATAAATCTTCTATCAAATTTATAAAGTCGGATTGTCTTATTTTCCATTTCTTTGTATAGAATCACCTAACAACATACTCAAATGAAAAAATTTTCTCTGCTTATCAGTTGGCTGCTTTATGCGTGTATCTGCCAGGCAGCTTCATTAAAAGTGTTCCATCTGACATGCGAACATATTCAAAATCCATTGGGAATCGACCAGCAACAACCTTTGTTAAGCTGGAAGTTGGAGTCAGACGAACGAAATCAATACCAGTCTGCTTATGAGATTCTGGTTTCGACCGACCTGGAAAAGCTGGAAAAAGGGAAAGCTGATGTCTGGAACAGTGGACGGATAAAAAGTGATGAAACCTTATTGATTCCCTATGCCGGGAAAAAACTGAAATCATTTACCCGTTACTATTGGAAAGTAAGGGTTTATAACCAACAAGGAGAAGCATCCGATTGGAGCGAAACGGCCTGGTGGGAAACAGCCATGTTAAAAGCCGACGATTGGAAAGCATCGTGGATCTATGATGGGAGTCAGGCTCCTTCTGATCCGAATGACTTCTATAAAGACAATCCGGCTCCCCTATTCCGGAAAACTTTCCAGGCCCAAGAAGGTATTCAATCAGCTCGCTTGTACATAGCCGGTATCGGATATTATGAAGCTAGCCTGAACGGTCAACGAATCGGTGACAGAAGACTTGATCCCGGATGGACGAATTATGACAAAGAAATCCTATACAGTACGTATGATATTACCGAGATGCTCCAAACCGGTAAGAATTGTCTGGGCGTCGTTTTAGGTAATGGCTTTTATAATCCGATTCCTATGCCAATATTCAAAAACCTGCGAGAATACTTGACCATCGGACAACCTTGTTTGAAAGCCCAACTATTGATCACTTACGAAAACGGGAAACAAGAATGGATTTATTCGGATTCCAGCTGGACCTTCGCCGATAGTCCTATTCTACGTAATAATGTCTATCTGGGAGAAAAATATGATGCCCGCAAAGAAATCAAAGATTGGGACAAACCAACGTTTAATGCTTCATCTTGGAAACAAGCGATTCCAGTTCCAACGCCTCCGCAAGGAAAACTGACCGCTCAAATGCAACCACCCATACGTATCCGTGAAATAATTCGTCCAACGCGTATGACGGAAACACGACAAGGTGAATTTGTCTTCGACCTTGGGCAAAATATGGCAGGCGTTGCCCGTATTAAAGTAAAAGGACCGAAAGGAACACGTATTACCATCCGTTACGGAGAAGATGTCTATTCAGACGGAAGCCTCAACGTGATGACATCCGTTGCCGGCCAACATAAAACCGTTTGGAATGCGAAACAGGAATCAGCAGGAGCTCCACCAACAGCATGGCAGGAAGATACCTATATATTAAAAGGTGAAGGAGAGGAAATCTGGATGCCTCAATTCACATTCCATGGATTCCGATACATCGAAGTCACAGGTTGGCCGGGCAGACCTACATTAGATAATATTGAAGGAATCCGATTAAGTGCAGACCTGAAAGTCACGGGAGAGTTTTCATCTTCAAACGAATTGCTCAATCGTTTACACCGCGTTTTGGATTATACATTTCTCAGTAATGTATTCAGTGTAGAATCGGATTGTCCGGCTCGTGAAAAGTTTGGATACGGAGGTGACATTGTAGGTGTTTCACGTACTTTCTGTTATTTCTATGACATGCATAATTTCTATGCCAAAGCAATCCGGGACTTTGCCAACGATCAGCGTCCTTTAGGCGGATTTACAGAAACAGCACCTTATAATGGGATAGCCGATCAAGGTTTGGGAGATGGTTCGGGTCCGATTGGTTGGCAATTGGCATTTGCATTCCTGCAAAAACAGCTTTACGAATATTATGGTGATAAACGAATTATTGAGAATTATTATCCTCAACTCAAAAAGCAAGTGGATTTCCTTGCCACAAAAGCGGAGGATTATATGATTGACCGCTGCATTAACGACCACGAAAGTCTGGACCAACGTATTCCAGCGTTATTTGCTACTGCGCACTTTTATCATCATGTCCTTTTGATAACGGAATTTGCCCAACTCACAAACCGGAAGGCTGATCAGCAACAATATGAATCACTCGCTCAAAAAATCAAAGCGGCATTCATCCAAAAGTTTGTTCAAACCAGTACAGGAAAGATTGGTAACGGAACACCTGCAGAACAAGCCTTCGGTTTATACTACGGACTTATTCCTGAAGAGATAAAAACAAAAGTAATCCAACAATTAGTTCAGGCGATTTCCGACCGGAACAACCACATTACCTCAGGTATTTTCGGTACCCCAATCGTACTTACCATCTTAAGTGATCTGAACTTAAATGACATCGCCTATCAGATGGCTACACAAACAGATTTTCCAGGCTGGGGTCATATGTTATCTTCAGGCGCAACAACCTTATGGGAAACATGGAAATATTCAGACAATGTCTTTTCCCATAATCACCCGATGTTCGGTAGTGTCGGAGAATGGATGTATCAATCGCTGGCAGGAATCAAAGCCTTGTCACCCGGATTTAAACAAATATGTATCCATCCTCAGGCGAGCGGCGATCTACAATGGGTAAATAGTAGCTATGAATCATCACGCGGGAAAATCACCTGTCAATGGAAAAAGGAAAATGGAATCTATACGCTTCAAATACATATTCCAGCCAATACGAAAGCTCAGGTGTTCATTCCCAATAAATCTCAATTAATAAAAGAAAGCGGGGAAAGTATCGCTTCCTCTTCCCTCATACAAATCATACGGGAAGAATCGGACCACTGTTGGCTAGAAATTCCCTCCGGAAGCTATCAGTTCAGTTGTCCGATTCCACAAAAGGACTAATCAAGCATTCAAGATTTGCCAGAACCGTTCGGGAAGATAAATATTCCCGACGGGAATGGCGTCTTGAAACAAAGGAGCAATTTCTGCAGGTTTAAAACCAGCAATACCACAACCTATCTCAGTTACCAGAAAGATATATTCAGGATGAGCTTTGGCAAAAGCGATGAATTCATCTACATACGGACGAATCGCTTCTACTCCACCATGCATTGTTGGAATACCATAAGTCTGACCTTGCAAGCCTGCACCTTGTCCCCAAACAGCGCCCCACTTCCGATATGCCAACAAAGCGGCACCACCGCCGTGTTGTCCTTCCAGATTACTGCCAAATACAAAGATTTCATTCGGTTTCAGTTCCTGAATCCAATTACTTGTTATGCGTTGAGTATCCATATATTTACGTTTATAAGTTTTGAGTTTCCACACTTTTAGCTTCATCCATGACTGTCTAGGATCAAACTCCCAGTAACAAAAAAGTATGTTACAAATATAGCCATTCAAGGCATACCATTTGTAACATACTCTGAAAAAGATTCAACAGTCGTACCTGACGACTGCCTTATCTGATTTATAAATTACGAATCCAAATATTCCGATAAGCAACAGGAACACCATGATCTTGCAACAAGAGAGGCAAACGTCCGTGAGGTTTGTACGTCGGAAAACCAATATACGGTGTATTTCCTTTCAGAATATAATTATTCTGAATCAGAATACCGTTCAACACCACTGTAACCATAGCCGGAGATTCCATCTTTCCATCTGTTCCAAAACGAGGAGCTTTCCAATAGATATCATATACCTGCCACTTTTCGGTTCCAGTAAATGCATTGGCAGCCGGAGCCTGCTGTTTATAAATACTTCCAACCATACCATTTACGTATGTTGGGTTATCTTCTCCATCCAGCACTTGTACTTCATATATACTCTGCAAGAAAATACCACTGTTACCTTTCATCTGTAAAGTATTATTTGGACCTGGTTTTGGAGTTTTAAATTCAATATGCAATTGGCAATCGCCAAAATATTCTTTAGTCTGAATTGTTCCGGTTCCAGGAACGACAACCATGGCACCATCCTCTACTTTCCATTTGGCATCCACTTTCTTTCCATCTTCCAATGAAACCCATTTAGACAAATCTTTTCCATCAAACAAAACGATGGCATCTGATGGCGGATTACCAGGTTTGTCTCCAGGTTGAACTTTAGGAGGCTGCGGAGAATACCATTCTGTACATTCCGGAGCGACATGTCCTCCTTCTTGTGCGCTTACACTGGTAAAAGCACACACCAAACTGATTAACATAAGTACTTTTTTCATACAATAAAATATTTAGTTAGCAATAAATTAAATAATAAACTCTGTTTTTATAAGGCATTTTCCATTGAATCTGATAACAAAATAATACAAAACTTTCGAAACAGCCAAATATTTTCTACATGATTGGCTCTTTACTTTTTCTTCTTTTTCCCCTTCAAGCGTAATTTCTCTGCTAAAAGAGAATGTCTTTCTGACATATCCTCATCGCCTGCCAAATGAAATAAATCAGCCAGATATTCATGTGTTGCAATATGTTCCGGCTTTACTTGAGAGGCTTTAATAAAATCAGCTAAAGCTTCTTCATAATTCCCCTGAAGATAAAATGTTTTTCCTCGGTTATAGCGAGCCTTGAATGACTGCGAATCCAAAGTTACCGCCTTATTAAAGCAGACCAATGCTTCATAGTTGTCACCCATATCGAATAATGTCACACCTTTCCGTACCCAGGCATCTACATAATTCGGATTCATCTTAAGAGCTTTGTCAAAACATCGGAGACCTGCTTCCAAATCATGAGCCTTGGTGACACATTCATTACCCATCAGATAATATTCATGAGCATATTCTTTCATGACGGTTCGCATCTCATGCAACTCTTCTTGTAAAGCTTTGATCTTCTCCCTTTGGTTCACTAACCGTTGAAGCTTCAGACGGATCAAACGCTGAACAGAAGGATTCTCCATTTCATTCCGTTTCTTGACAGCTGAAGCGAATGCACTGACAGCCTCTGCCATATTTCGCTTATCAAAGTTTTGGGAAGCTTTGACATAAAGCATTTCAGCCTCACTTTCTTGCAAGCTTTGCTCAATAAGTCGCCTATCGTTAAACTGACGGCTAAAATCAACAATCTCTTTTCTGATAAATATATTTCGTAAAACAATAGGAGACTTCAGTACCAAACCTTCCAATGAGGTACAACGGCTTAATGCCACATAGGTTTGTCCACCGGCAAAGACGCCACCACTTAAATCTACCACGACACGGCTAAAAGTCAACCCTTGGCTTTTATGTACCGTTATTGCCCAAGCCAAACGAATTGGAAGTTGTTCAAACGTACCAATAATTTCCTCTTCGATCCGTTTCTCTTCCTCATTATATTTATACTTACAATTCTCCCACGAAGAACGTTCTACCAAATATTCTTTCCCATTTTCCAACAGAACATATACATTACCATCTTCATCAATACCAGAGACCATGCCAATCGTTCCATTCACCCAACGCCGATCCCGATCATTTTCAATAAAAATCACCTGCGCCTGTTCTTTAATGGACAAATTCAAGGCAGTAGGCAATGAAGATTCAGGAAAATCACCATTGATCACTCCTTTCGAGACAAATTCTTCACCTGGTAATTCTTCCAATTTCCGTTCATTGATATAATCTACCTGATCCCGACGTGTCGCCAACGTGATATACATATCTTCGTTCTTCGGCTCAAATTGAGGGAAGCAACGTCCATTCAATACATTCAAATCCGGCTGTCTGACTACATTCGTACGAATCTTATCCAGGATATCAATGAATACAGGATCTCTTTGACGATAAACCTTTTGTAATTCAATCGGGACTAAATGAATTTCCTGAAATACACGTGCCGAAAAGAAAAAAGGATTCGGATAGAAAAGATTTAAGATTTCCCGCTGATCAGACGGAACAACAGGCTCTAACTGGAAAACATCTCCGACAAAAAGCAATTGTTTTCCACCAAAAGGTAAACGCATATTACCCGAATAAACCCGCAGAATCCGATCGACACAATCAATGATATCTGCTCTTACCATCGAAATCTCATCGATGATTACCAAATCAACCTCTTCAAGAATCTTCCGACGTTCCTTATTATATTTAAAGAAGTCAAAGATACGCCCATTCTTCAAACTCAAGTCTGGATCATCAGGAAGCATAGGACGAAAAGGCAATTTAAAGAACGAATGCAAAGTCATCCCTCCGGCATTGATGGCAGCAATTCCGGTTGGAGCCAGCACTACGTACTTTTTCTTTGTGTGCTGACAAATATATTTCAGGAAAGTAGATTTACCCGTCCCTGCCTTTCCAGTTAAGAAAACAGACTGACGGGTAAAAGAAATCAATTGAAGTGCTTCCTGAAATTCTTTATTGTTTGTGTCGATTGTAAACTCCACGCGATTCTATTTTGAGCAGGCCAAGAATGAGCAACGCTTTATTTCACTACTTTCTGTAAAGCCTCTTGCACCAGTTTTTCCATCACTTTGTAACCTTCCAGAGTTGGATGCACACCGTCTTTCGAATACTTTTCCGGTAAACCATCTCGTTCATCCTTCATCGCAGAATGATAATCAACATAAAGAATATCATGAGCATCAGCATAAGCTTTCACTTTCTTATTAAAAGCTTTAATATCCTCTGCAGGTTTCAACTCAGGCCTCCAACCAAATTGATAAGCCGGCAACGTAGAACATAATATCACCTTGATACCATTGGCTTGTGCCAACTGAACCATGGAAACCACATTATCAAATGTTTGTTCTGGAGTCACGGCATAATCATTATGGGCCAAGTCATTGGTTCCTGCCAGGATAACAACAGCCTGAGGTTTCAGATTAATCACATCTTGACGAAAACGCATCAACATTTGAGCAGAAACTTGTCCACCAATTCCACGTCCTACATATCCATTCTTAGTAAAGAAGTCCGGATCAGCAGCAGGCCAACCATCTGTTATCGAATTACCCATAAAGACTGCTTTTACAGGTTGCTGAACAGCAGCATTAGCCTCTTTATATCTTCCGAAATTAGCCCAATCTTTCAAAGGTTCTTGAGCAACTACTTGCATAAAGCCTGCCAAACACAAGGCAGCAATAAATAGATGTTTCATGATGTTATGTTTTAAAGAAAACTTTGTCAACTGATTTAATATATCTCTTTGGCTACCCGACGTACACTTTCAGAAGCCATCATGGTATAGAAATGCAAACTGGGAACACCATGTGCAATCAAATCCTTGCACTGTTGGATACACCATTCTACACCAACTTCCTTAGCCTCATCATCTGTTTTACATTTACGTAATTCGGCAGCAAAAGGTTCCGGAATATCAGAACGGAACACACGTGGTAACACCGTCAGCTGATTGCGAAATACAATAGGTTTGATCCCTGGAATAATTGGTACGTTTATGCCTTCTTTCCGACAACGATCCTCAAAAGCATAGAACTTTTCGTTATCGAAGAACATCTGAGTTACCAAATAACTGGCTCCGTTCTTCACTTTTTCCTTCAAATAATAAATGTCGGAATCCATATTAGGTGCTTCCTCATGCTTTTCCGGATAACAAGCCATGCCATACGAAAATGGTGTATCAATACCTTCGATACGCGAACCATCTAATGCAATTCCTTCATTAAAACGATTCACCTGCTGCTGCAAATCGGTTGCATGCTCATGATATTGTTCCGGATGTTGTTCTACTTCGAGTGTCTTGATATCACCACGCAAAAGCAACAGATTATGTACACCCAAGAAATTTAAATCAATCAAGGCATACTCAGTTTCATCCTTTGTGAAACCCTTACAAATAATGTGAGGTACTGCCGGAATACCGTATTTATTCTGAATAGCTGAAGCAATAGCTACCGAACCCGGACGTTTCCGGATATTCACTTTACGCAAACTTCCGTCGGGCTGGGGTTTATAAATGTATTCGCTATGATGTGATGTTATATTAATGTACTTCGGGTCAAACTCACGAAGCTTATCAATAACTTGGTACACCTTTTGGATACTGTTCCCTTTCAGCGGAGGCAGAATCTCGAAGGTAAATGCTGTTCCTTGATGACTATTAATCAAATCTACTACGTTCATCTTCTCTTTTTTTTCACAAAAATACGAATTTGTATCCGTTTTCAGTCACATCGTAAAACAAATTCCTATAAAATGCCCAAAGACTTAAAAAACGTAAGCGAAAAAGAACAATTTATACTATTTAATAATACCTTTGCAACAAAATCAAATACTAAGAAATCATGGAAAATTTAAATTGGTCTGAATTGGGATTCGGCTATATCAAAACGGATTACAATGTCAGATGTTATTATCGAGACGGAAAATGGGGAGAACTGGAAGTTTGTTCTTCTGAAATATTGAACATCCACATGGCAGCTACTTGTCTGCATTACGGACAAGAATCATTCGAAGGATTAAAGGCTTTCCGTGGAAAAGACGGAAAGATTCGTGTATTCCGTATGGATGAAAACGCAAAACGTATGCAATCTTCCAGCCGTGGTATCAAGATGGCTGAACTTCCGGTTGAAATGTTTGAAGAAGCAATCCGCAAAGTCGTAAAACTGAACGAACGTTTTGTTCCTCCCTACGAAAGTGGTGCAGCTTTGTATATTCGCCCGTTGATGTTGGGTTTGGGTGCACAAGTAGGTGTAAAACCGGCTCCTGAATATATGTTCGTTGTATTCGTTACTCCGGTTGGTCCTTACTTCAAAGGTGGATTCCAGCCGTCTAAGGTTTGTATATTGCGTGAATACGACCGCGCTGCTCCTAACGGAACAGGTACGATCAAAGTGGGCGGTAACTATGCTGCCAGCTTGGTAGCAGGCGAAATTGCACACTCAAAAGGATATGCGGCTGTGTTATATCTGGATCCGAAAGAAAAGAAATATCTCGATGAATGTGGTCCGGCTAATTTCTTCGGTGTTCGGGGAAACAGTTATATTACTCCGAAATCTCACTCAATCCTGCCTTCTATCACGAATAAAAGCTTACAACAGCTGGCAGCCGACATGGGCTTGACAGTAGAATGTCGTCCTGTTCCATTGGAAGAAATCGCTACATTCGACGAAGCTGCTGAATGCGGTACTGCTGCCGTAATCGCTCCGATCTCACAAATTGACGACTTGGACGAGAATAAATCGTATGTTATCGCTAAAGATGGCAAACCAGGTCCTGTTTGCGAAACCTTGTATCACAAATTGCGGGCCATCCAGTATGGTGACGAACCGGACAACTACGGTTGGATTACCATCATTGAATAAGCTGATGTAAACAGTCAATATTCGGATTCATCCGAAATAAAAGCATTTATACGAAACAGAGGCACGAAGACGTTAAAACCTTCATGCCTCTGTTTTTGTATCCACCTGCAACGTTTGATGCCCCGTGCATCATTCATTTTCATTCCTTCTCTTTTCCGGAATACCCTCATAAACTTGCGGCAGCTGTTTTGATAGATCAAATCTACCCGTGCACACTTGCAGCTGATGATTTGATCCATCAAATCTGCTCACGCGACCTTGCAACGAGTGATTTGATGCACCAAATCTGCTCACGCGACCTTGCAACGGGTGATTTGATACACCAAATCTACTCACGCAAGCTCTTACCCGGTTTTCCGTTCTGGCTTATTCCCAAGCCGGAGGTTCGACGCCCATCAAGTTCTTGACGAAAAAGTCGTGCATCTTGTGCATTTCAAACGGACCGCCCAGGCTATGTGTCTTACCCGGCAAGTAGAGCTGATCAAAGTTCTTGTTTGCCTTCATCAACTCGCTTACCACCTGTAATGTAGAAGCCGGATCAACATTATCATCCAGTTCGCCATTGATCAACAGGAGTTTTCCTTTCAAGCGCCAAGCATTGTCCACATTCGATGAAGCACTATAGGATTCGTCGATCGGATAACCCATCCATTGTTCATTCCACCATACTTTATCCATCCGGTTGTCATGACAACCGCACAAAGCAACCGCCACTTTATAGAAATCATTATGGAACAGTAAGGCAGCCATTGCATTCTGCCCACCGGCCGACCAACCATAAATACCAACACGATTGATATCCATATACGGATATTTGGCTGCAGCCGCTTTAATCCAAGCTATACGGTCCGGGAAACCGGCATCTTTTAGATTCTTCCAGCAGACATCATGGAAGGCTTTCGAGCGGTTGGCTGTACCCATTCCGTCAATCTTGACAACAATAAATCCCAGTTCAGCCAATCGGGAACAAAGATGATCAGTTGCCCGGAAGTATTTCTCGACATGCGAATCATGCGGTCCGGCATAAATCATCTCGACAATCGGATACGAACGGGAAGCATCGAAGGTAGAAGGACGAATGATCTTTCCCCAAATATCCGTCTTGCCATCGCGGCCTTTGGCATGGAAAACTTCCGGCAACTGCCAGCCGTATTCAACCAAGGCACTTACATCACTCTTTTCCAACGAAGCCACAACAGAACCATCCGATGTCTTGCGCAATACCGAAACATAAGGCATATCAGCCCGTGAATACGCATCTACCATATATTGATGATCAGCCGACAAAGTCACTTCGTGGTTGGCAGGCTCCGGAGTCAGGTCTTTAAAGCCGGTGCCATCCAGATTGATCCGGCAAAGGTGTAAATGATATGGATCTTCTTCCTGATTAAAACCTGAAGCCCGGAAATAAATAACACCGGCTTCTTCATCGATATATTCTACATTCCGAACCACCCATTCACCTTTCGTTACCTGACGGATGATCTTTCCATCGTTACCAAACAGATAGAGATGACGCCAGCCGTCGCGTTCCGAAATCCAAAGCATTTGCTTCCCATCCTGCAAATCATAACGGAAACGATTGTTATAATAGAAGAAAGTAGGAACCTGTTCATCTACCAAATGGGTAATCTTTCCATCCGATGCATTCACTTCCCCTACAATATACCGTTGGTGGCCACGCTGATTAAATTCGAATGTAAATGCCCGGCTATCACTTCGCCAACCGGTCAGATACAAATCAAATTGATTCTCATACAACGAAGTTTCTAAAGGGATCTGCTTCTTGGCTTCCCAATCGAACAAGACAGGGACAGAAACTGGCAGAACATCTCCCGGCTTGGCATAATTCCGCCATTGCAAGATGGGCTGCAATTGGGTAGATGGACGGGATTCCAACAACGGGATACGCCGTTCTTCCACTTCACGAGTCTTGACAGTTGCAATCTTCTTCGAGTCGGGAGACCATAAAATACGGCTGCTGTAAGTAAAATTCCGGATACCGTCCATTGTCAAGGCTGTAACCTCTTCTTTATTCTTCCGACTACGTACGTAGAGATTATTGTCCTGAATATATGCCTCCCACAAACTATCGGGAGAAGCAACCGGTTTATCACTTTGTCGCCAATAATCCCACTGGGGCTTCACTTCTTCTTTCATCAGTTCATCCACCAATGACTTATGCTTTCCTTTCAGGAAAACGGACAGACCTTGCTTATCCGCTGCTTTACTCTTCTTGCCAGTTTCGGCATCTACCAAATAAAAGACCGTCCCGCTCTTTTCCCGATTCTGATACCAGAAGAAATGCGAATCACCCAGCCAATGAGGTTTGACTGCCGACGAATAAACCTGGTTTTCTAACTTCAAGATTGTATCGGCCCGCTGATAATCAGCTTTTGTCACTTGAGCCTTTCCTGCTGCCCATGGGAGCAAGAGTGACAAACAACATACATACAAAATTCGTTTATTCATACATGTTTTCCTATTAGATTTATTGAGATTCAAACCTTATCAAGTAATCGTTTTAATACCGGAATCTTCAGTACCGGCAACAAAACCCAAGCCGGAGCCAAGGCACACAAACCCACCGTCAGTTTCGTAAAGAATCCAGGCACACAGCGATGCTGTTTCCGAAACAAAGCCTTCAATGCTGTCGAAACTGTTTGCCGTGGTGTTTGCATCATTCCCAACTGACGAAACCATCTCCGCTTCCGATCATCCAACTGATATAATGGAGTATCCACGGCACCCGGAAACAGAACCGTTACGCCTACACCATATCTACGGAACTCATACCAGATCGACCGAGAGAAAGACTTCAGAAAAGCTTTGGTCGCCGCATAATGGGATATTGTCGGATAAGGCATCCAAGCCGTCGAAGAAGAAGTGATCAAGACATATCCTTTCCGCCGTTTCAACATGTCTTCCCCGAAAAGACGAATCAACTTGACAGGTGTCGTGCAATGCAAAGCGATAATCCGGTCAAGTCGTTCAAGCGAAGTCCGTTCCAAGGTAGAGAAAAGAAGCATACCGGCATTGCTGACCAATACTTCCACCTCCAATTCCCATGAAGTTACCTGTTGGTAAATATCCTCAGCAGCTTTAGGTAACGTCAGATCCATATTGATCACCCGAACATCCACATGATTTTGCCTACAAATCATTTCAGCAACCCGCCGATTCTCTTCCGGCTGATTACTAACTATCACAATACCATATTTCCGTTCCGCCAGTTGCCGGGCAAATTCTAAACCCATTCCCGACGATGCCCCTGTTACTACTGCGTATTTCATATTTCAATATCAAGCTGCACATGCTTCTCTCCATCTCTTAAATATGGTATCTGAACTTCATATACAGGTACAAACTCATAATATTTATCCTCTGAATATAAGATTTCCACTAAAACTACTCCATATCCATAATCTCCATTTAGCTCTGTATATAGAAGTTTTGGATCCAAAGAAATACAACCAGACTCATCTGTTGTATAAGAAGAAACAGGTTTATCTTCTACTGTATACGAATACATTTTAGAACCATACACATTAACTTTTACATCATTAATCGGCTGTTCTTTACTTGATATCTTTAAAGTCAATGTTTCAGGAAACGAAGGTTCTTCCAAGGGGAAAAAACCAGACTCACCTCTCACTAAATCTTTATTTCGATTAATCAGCAACTGAGCATATTCAGACCATGACTCTCCGCCCCAACAAAGATTCATAATACATTCTATCGGAGAAAAAGTCAAATTACAAACAGGATTAGTTTTTACTTCCATGGCATAAATATCAGGAACACCTCTAGCATGGCCCAATTCATGAGTTATAGCTTCCGATGTCTTATATTTACTTAAAATATCATAGACAGTTCCTCCATCAACTGTTCCGAGACCATTATCAAATAAACAAACAATTTCTTTCCCCCATCCTGTCCAATCTGAATGAATTCGCTCATCTTCATAATCTCCTATACAGCCATCTATAATTAAAAGATAAGGATAATCACCTCTATAGGTAACGCCTTCTTGAAAGACTTTCTCAGAAGAACAATCATATACAAATGATTCCTCAAAAATTGGATTAAACTTTATGTCTGCATCAAAAAAAGTAATGTCATTTTTTCCTCTATATAATGCAGCAACCTCATCAAAGCGTTCTTGTAATTTCTTTTTTACTATATCTACATCTGAAAAATATAATTTATAAGTAGCTCTATCCAGTACAACTTTTACATCAAAACTCCATACCTCTCTATCCGAAGGTGATATAGGTTCCTCCGTATCCGGTTCCTCTATCAATTCTTCAGTTTCCTTAGAACACGAAGTTACACAGATACATCCTATAAGACAACTCAAAATATATAAGAACTTGAATCTATTAAAAAGCATCTTGTTCATTTTGTTGTTAATTAATTACACACTTCTATATCTATTAAAAAATCACACGAATTTTCTTGAAATATTCGATCCAATTCGTGTGATTATAAAATAAGTAGTACTAATTTAAAGCCTGTTGATTACTATATGTTCGTTGGATATGGTAATCACCCCAGCTATATTTACCAGTATAATCCAGATATATTTCATTAGTCACAGGATCATAAGTACTCTTATTATCCGCTGTTGTCACCGGTTCCCAACCGGCACCTTCTCTTGCCCAACCAGCCAGAATTTCTACTACTTTCTTCCCATTGCCAGCATCTTGATCTGTAATCTTTATAATAGGAGAACATTGTTCAAACATGGTACCAGCCCATCCCGGACACAAAATAGCATCATTATCCGTTATATTATTGAATGCCGCAACAATCGTACTCTCTGTAAAATTTTCCAAAGCATCTATTCGAGAATATAAAGCCGTATTATATGTTGTTCCAGGAGTTGTTGACAATCCTGTCTCTCCAGCACCAATGGTATTATCCCAGCGCCCGGTCCATTTTGAAGCTTGTTTAATTCTAAAATAACAAACAGCCTCATCTTCTACAGGTACCTGATCATTTCCACTACTTACAAGCCGAACCGGGAGTAAATAATATTTACCTCCGTTTACAACGTCTAAAGCATCAACCGAAACTGTGATATTAAACTTTTTACTATCCTCTCCTGCACTCATAGACAGTTCAGGTATAGTATAACTTCCCTCTGGAAGCATTTCATAATCTGTCCCATATTTTTCATTGTAAGCAGCTAATAATGCAGCATCAACTTCCGATACAAAATTAAAATCAAATTCTGTATTTGCAAACGGTACATTTATTTCAATTGGCAATAACAATTTATTTTCACTCTCTCCTCCGAAAGGATCAAAAGAAAAATCAGTAACAGAACCTTTATTTACCAACTCTACACTCGGAACAATTAAGTCTATACTTAACAACAAATAATTCTTCGCTTCATTTACTTGAACCAATGAATTTTCCTGTGTTGCAATCTTTATAGGTATAATATAATTCCATTGTGGATTTTCAGTATGCAAATTCCGTATTTCATTCAAATCAATATGAATCGTATTCTTGGAAATTGTTTCTTCAGGATTCATATGTATCATATCAGAATCAAAAGAGTAAACAGAAGCCGGATAAGCCTTTGTATATTCAGTATCAAGTCCTGCACTTTCTAATATTGAAGTATCCGTTTCAAAATAGACGTCCACTTCCTGATCCAAATATCCACTTTTATTGACATAAACATCATAAGTTAGTTCACTCTCTCCAAAATCGAATGTAGAATAGGCAACTTCACCCGTTTTGGATAAATAAACTTTGGATTGTACTTGCTCTAGGTTCTCCTGATTTATACCATCATTTTCACAGGCAAAACTACTTATCAGAAGTAGCAAACAAAATATATTTTTAATTTTCATAACCATTCAATTTACGAGACAACTAATTACCATCCAGGATTTTGTTTTAATTTTAAGTTCTTCGTCATAGACGACTGCGGAATCGGTTGTAAATATTGTTTTTCTAAAAATACACGTGTTTCAAATACCGTTCTTTTATAATACTCAGCACGCATATTATTTAAAGAAGAAATATTTACGTTCATACCATATGTATTTCCATGATTCGTTTCAGTAGAAATCATCCATCTGTTACAGTCAAACCATCTTACATTTTCAAAGGCAAATTCAACCTGCCGTTCACGGCGAATCAAGAATGTTGCCAAATCCTTATCAGTTGTGACTGTTGGATAAACAGTTTCAATATTAGGTACTCCGGCACGTTTACGTACCATATTCCAATATGTTAAGGCATCTGCCGTTTCTCCCAATTCTATCTTAGCTTCAACATAATTCAATAGAATTTCTGCATATCGGAAATTAGGCCAACAACGTCTCCATTGTAACGCATAAGGATTTGTAACAGAAGAAGAAGGATGGGTAAATTTAGTTACCAAATAACCCGTTCTGTTATAATCTGAGTTCGAAGAACCTTCCGTTCCATACTTATTCAAATAGATAGGAGCATCCGTTGAAGTATTAGGCCAAACACCTTCGTTATAAGCCACACTTGCATAAAAGCGAGGTTCACGGTCTTTATACATATTATAGGCTTCTCCTGTATATCCGCTATTTGTTGTATTGAATGTAGGTACTGTAAATGTAGAAAAGCCCTCTTCTGTATATCCGCTTGTTTCATCTATAATCGGATTTCCGTTTCTCTGATAACCGGTTATAGGATACCGTCCATTACTCATGGCATATGCATCTACCTGCTGTTGCGTAACACAAGCCGTTGCATGTCCTTTGAATCTTTCGCCATTAGGTGCAGGAGTTAAATCAAGGTAATAAACATCATCTCCTAAATCTTTTGCATCAAGTAATTCTTTATTCCAGTTTTCCGTGAACACCTTTTTATAGGCAATGCCTTTTTTACACTCTTCTTCTGAATCACTCGTATAAAGTCCATAAGGTAATGTTCCGGATTCACACATATCTATAATTTCCTTAGCAGCATCAGCAGCAATACGCCACTTATTAGGATCGGCTTCTAACGAGAATAAAGGGGTTCCATCATCTTTCTTTACAGAAGCATAATAAGGATTTCCATTCATTAGTTTACTTGCCGAATAAAGTAATAACCTTGATCTATAAGCCAAAGCTGCAGCTTTTGTAGGTTTACCAGCATAAATTTCTTCTTGCTTGGCAGGTAAATCAGCAGCAACCTCCCGTAAACTTTCTGTAATCCAAGTAACACAATCTTCCCAAGAATCCCGTTCTCTATAAATAGTTTCATTTACATCTATAATCTCATCTTTAACCAAGATAATTGGACCATATAACATTGCCAGCCAATAATGACACATTATATTAACGTATCTGGCTTCTGCAGTCCATAAAGCAATTTCATCTTCCGACAATTCTGTACACTCACCAACATGCTGTCTAAAAACATTACTTTCTCGAATTCCTCTATATAACGGGGTCCAGAAATTCACAGCAGGAGATGCCGCAGAATGGGATCCATTTTGCATGACGGCATAAGCACGTACTGCACCCCATTCCGCCTCGTCACTTGCAGGAGTGAAAGGCCATCCATATGTACTATTTCTCTGTTCACAAAGATTATCCCACTGGCGAGGCAAATAACTTAATACATTCGCTAAATATTGTTCGGTTGAAGATCTTTTTTCAAAGACACCTTCTATGGTTTGCATATCATCTGGCTGCTTATCCAAATAATCATTACATGACAGAAGCCCCAAACAACATAATATACAGATATATAATTTTGATTTCATTGTTCTTATGCTTTAAAAATTAATATTCAATCCCAAATTTACAGTTCGCATCAAAGGATAACCACGACCATCTTGTGAACCTGTCTCCGGATCCCAATATTTAATATCCGGAGAAAATGTCAATAAGTTTTCTCCACTCAGAAATATTCGTAAAGAACGGAGTAAAAGTTTTTCCGTAACTGATTTCGGTAAGCTATATCCTATTTCTGCGTTTTTCAAACGAAGAAAAGCTCCACTTCGTTGCCACCAGGTAGAATTCTGGTAATTGCTACCATGCCAGCCTTCGCTATATAACAAAGGTAATTCGGCATCAAAATTCTGCTTTTCCGGATCAAAGAACTTTCCTTCCAAATCAGCCAAAAATGAAGTCTGACCGATATTAGGATAGTTGAACGGGAAATAAGCTCCTCCTAAGAAAAATGTCGTATTGGCAATACCCTGGAAAAACAAAGACAAATCAAATCCTTTATAATTAGCACTCAGACCAAAACCATAAACAATTTCAGGTATATCTGAATAGCCAATCGGAACCTCATCATTCGTATCAATGACACCATCTCCATTAATATCTTTATATTTGATATCTCCTGGTTTCAGATAAGAAACACCAAACTGAGAAGGACTATTATCGATTTCTTCCTGAGTACGGAACAAACCCAATGCAATCAGTCCATACTGCTGACCGTAACGCTGCCCATTTCTATTTCTATATTTATCAATATAATCAGGCTGATCATCATTTACCTGTATATTTCTTGCAAAAGTAAATGTTCCACGTGCGGAAAGATATAAATCACCGAACTGCTTGTCATATTCTAAGGTAGCATCAACTCCCTGATTTTTCATTTTACCGACATTAGACCACGGCATAGTTGTAACACCCACATAATCAGGTATTGATTTTCTCTGTACGAAAATACCATCTCGTTTTTCCCGGAAATAATCTACCTGAATACGGAATGAATTATATAACTGAGATTCTATACCGACATTCAATTTCGTAGATGTTTCCCAAGAAACATTTTCATTCGCATATTCACCTACAGCTATACCATTTACCCAAGTATTCGATGTACCCCAGTTGGTTCCGTTTGCACTGACAATCGTTGGTAAATAAACAAATCGACGACCTCCACCAATTTGGTCATTACCCGACTGACCCAATGAAGCTTTTAATTTCAACATCTCAATATTAGGAGTTTTATCTTTCATGAAACTTTCATTGGAGACAACCCAACCAATAGCCGCTGCCGGGAAAAAGCCAAAACGATGTCCTCTGGCAAAATTTTCAGATCCATTATAACCAAAATTACCTTCAATAAAGTAACGGTCATCATAAGAATATGTCAAACGTCCAGCTAATCCCTGGCTTCTATAAGGTAATGCACCAATCGCTGTTCCTGTTGCAATCTGATAATCTCTCTGATTATAAAGCAACAAACCTCCAACATTATGTTTTTCTTCAAATACACGATTATATGTAATATTACCTTCCAGATATAAAGCTCTTTCTCCATTGGCATATGAAGTATAACCTAAGGTATTAGAACCTAAATTACCTTCTTCATAAATTAGCTGACCATTGGCATCTCTGTTTTTCGCATACCAAGTATGTGGAGAACCATTTCGTAAAATTTGATTCCAGCTATTTGAGTCAAATGAAAATTTAATTGTCGCTTTTAAGCCTGGAGTTACCAACTCTGAAAAATCTTGTTCCAATGCCATAATAGCATTGATCTTTGTCCACCAGTTATCGTTATAACCACTCTGTGTTAATGTATTATATGGGTTACTGATACCACCAGGCATCTCAGCGTAGCGTCTCTTTCCAAATTCATCCAAATCGGGGTAATAGAGAGGTACTGTATTTGGCGATACACTAACTGCCTGACTAAATATATCACTAATACTAGAATATGGCTGGTGTTTCATTTCCAAAGCACCGTTGACATTCAATTTTAAAGTAGTAGTCCGGTGCAAACTCATATCTATGTTCGATATAAAATTGTAACGTTTATAATTGATTTCTGAATCCCATTCATGGCTAGGGTCTGAAATAAATAATCCATTCTCATTATAAAATGATCCAGAAACATAATATCTGGCAACCTTTCCTCCTCCTGTAACATTCAAATTTACACGTTGAGCGGTGGTATAATCCTTCATTAATTCATCCAACCAGTCTACAGACGGATATAAATAAGGATCTGACTGCGTTCTATATTTTTCTATTTCTTCTGCGGTATATAAAGGAGCGGCACCTCTTGAGGTTCTTGCGATATTATACATACTTGCCCAAGTCGCCGAATTAGCCAGTTTTGGAAGTTTTGTTGGAGCTAATATACCCGATTGGATTTTCACATTCACATTCGGTTGTCCTTCTTTTCCTCTACGAGTATTGACAATTATAACACCATTGGCACCTCTTACACCGTAAACGGCGGTAGCTGTTGCATCCTTCAATATAGAAAAAGACTCTATATCCTCAGGATCCAGCAAGTCTAAACTACGTTCAACTCCATCGACTAAAATTAAAGGATTCTTGTTTTCTCCAAATGTACTGATACCACGAACCCAGAAATTAGAACTTTGTCCAGGTTCACCACTACGCTGTACGGCAACAACTCCGGCCAAACGCCCGGCCAAACTATTACTAATCTGTCCTGTCGGAACTTTAATATCAGCTACATCAACTGTTGTAATAGCTCCAATTACACTCATTTTTCGCTGAGAGCCATAACCTACAACCACAGCCTCCTCCAACTCTACTACATCCGTATGTAAATTAAAATCTAAGATTTGTGGTCCCGTAATAACAGCTTTAGCTTCTTTATATCCTAGATAGGAAGCTACAACAGTATGTCTTCCTCCCGGATAAGGAATAGAATAATTTCCATCTAAATCTGTAATTGCACCAATCGTTGTACCCTCTAACATAACAGAAGCCCCAATTATCACCTCCCCAGTTGCAGCATCAGTCACTCGGCCTCTCAATTCTGTCTCCTTCTTTACTTGTGAAATTATTGGTGAAGTTTCTCCTATCACCGAATCTACCGCTACATTGCATAATAACACCATGCAACCAAAACGCATTAGCCACCTTGCTTTTTTCATGCTACTAGTATTAAAAATTAAACAATCTGTTAAGAATTAACAAATGCAATATTAAATAAAAATTCCATTTAGTTCAATCTTTTTATACACAATAATTGTTAAACAAACACATATTTTACAACAACATTTTCTGATATCAAGGAACAATCCTTTTCTTCAGTTGGTCTTCGCACGAAAACATACAATTAATAAGCTTACATACATATATATTTTTTAATTTGATATTTTATACAACATACCAACTTACAAATAAGTATTAACAACATAAATATTCCTTTTCTTTAAAATTCATTATTTTCATTCGATCCAAACCTCTTCAAAAGTTACCCACTTCGTCACACACATACTTTCACTTCTTCTGTAAAATTTAAGAGAAGCAAAATCAGAAATGACATATTGACCTTTTATGTTTTACAAAATGTCAGTATATGATCACAACAAAGTTTTCCAAAGTTTAAAATCATTCGAGGGACTTTTAAAAGAGTTTTCAGTGGTTTAAATATACGGTCTTCTTCCTGACAATTTTTCCTTCTGGCACATCCTTTGCAGAATCATAGGTGAATCGCGAAGCTGAAAAGCAGAGAGGTTCAGAAAAGAATTTGAATAATAAACATTTAATATAGGAGGTTACAACTATGACACCGATTAGAAAGTATAACAATCAGAATTGGATTCCGAGTATTTTCAATGATTTCTTTGATAATGACTGGATGGTAAAAGCCAATGCTACCGCTCCTGCTATCAATGTTATTGAAAGCGATAAGGATTACAAAGTAGAAGTGGCTGCTCCTGGTATGACCAAAGAGGATTTCAATATTCATTTGAGCGAAGATAACGAATTGGTTATCTCTATGGAAAAGAAGAATGAGACGAAAGAAGAAGACAAAGGAAACAAAAAGTACCTGCGTCGCGAATTCTCTTATTCAAAATTCCAGCAAGCTCTTATCCTGCCGGACGATGTAGAGAAAGATAAAATCAATGCAAACGTTACAGACGGTGTATTGACGATCGAATTGCCTAAACGTACTCCGGAAGAGAAAGCTAAAATCAACCGTGTAATTGAAATTCATTAAATCTTCTTATCTAATTCAAGAGGCTGTCTCGATAACGAGATGGCCTCTTTTTTTATGTTTCAATGAGTAATGAATATTCGGAGTCAACTTCTTTTATTTATAAAGAGATTTTAAGTCAACCAAACCCGTTACATGCCATAACTAAATTCGTTATATACTAATTTTTTATCGTTTCACCCGGGTGATACGATCGTCTCACTTAGGTGGTACGATCGTTCCACATGGGTGAAACGATCATTCCACAAGGGTGGAACGGTAAAAAATAAACGAGATTTGGAAATAACAGTGTCATTTAACGGATTTAGTTGACTTAAAATCTCTTTATAAATAAAAGGGGTTGACTCTAGTTTAACTTATTTATATACTGAGTTGACTCATATTTTTGTTAATCACTCAA
>NZ_JAKZMM010000056.1 GCF_022809355.1 Parabacteroides faecalis
ATGGCAGGATGGAATTCTGATTTCCTCGTAGAACTACTTGATGCAGACTGGAATCCTCCTTGTAATAAAATAGATTCCAGTAAAAAATGATTGTAATGCGTCAGCCCTGCAATAGGATTCGGAAGAACGGGGAAAGATAAATCTCCTTACTATCCAAACCAATTCCAACCGAATTATGTAACTTTGTGAAATAATTGCGAAACAGAAAAAGGATGGAAGACGATTTTGATATAAGAGACGTCCGGATGCCGGAAAGCGAACGGGAATACGAAAACGCGCTCCGTCCGCTTTCGTTCCACGACTTCAGTGGGCAGGCGAAGGTGGTCGAGAACCTGAAAGTATTCGTCATGGCTGCCCGGATGCGTAAAGAAGCCCTGGACCATGTGTTGCTGCACGGGCCTCCAGGACTGGGAAAGACAACGCTTTCGAATATTATTGCCAACGAATTGGGCGTCGGTTTTAAGGTGACATCGGGTCCGGTACTCGACAAACCGGGTGATTTGGCTGGCGTATTGACTTCGTTGGAGAAGAACGATGTATTGTTTATCGACGAGATTCACCGCCTGAGTCCGGTTGTAGAAGAATATCTCTACTCGGCTATGGAAGATTATCGGATTGACATCATGATCGACAAAGGTCCCAGTGCCCGTTCGATCCAGATAGATCTGGCTCCGTTTACGCTGGTGGGTGCTACTACCCGAAGTGGCTTGCTGACAAGTCCTTTGCGGGCCCGTTTCGGAATCAACCTGCATCTGGAGTATTATGATGTATCGACATTGACACAGATTATCTTGCGTAGTGCTGATATTCTGAATATCCGTTGCGAACTGAATGCGGCGAAAGAGATTGCTTCCCGTAGCCGGGGAACGCCTCGTATAGCCAATGCCTTGTTACGTCGTGTACGCGATTTTGCACAGGTCAAGGGAAGCGGAGCAATCGATAAGGCCATTGCCTGCTATGCCCTCGAAGCCTTGAATATTGACCGTTACGGATTGGATCAGATTGATAATAAGATTCTGACAACGATTATCGATAAATTCAAAGGCGGACCGGTGGGACTGACTACGATTGCTACGGCTTTGGGCGAAGATCCCGGTACATTGGAAGAAGTATATGAGCCGTTCCTCATCAAGGAAGGCTTTCTGAAGCGGACACCTCGTGGACGCGAAGTGACAGAACTCGCTTATACCCATTTGGGACGTATGCACGACAGTGGAAACCAGGGATTATTGTTTTAACTGACAAGTTTATGACTTGACAAGAAGACAAGTCGGCGAGTACCTTTTCAGTATTCGGAACTTAGGTTACTTCGTTGACTTGTTGACAGACAAACTACTGATAAAAGAGAACAAATTATGGCGGGAGGAATGAAGCGGCTGGCCAAGGAAACAGCCGTTTATGGATTGAGTAGTATTATCGGACGCTTCCTGAACTGGATGTTAGTGCCGATGTACACACGAGTATTTACCGATACCGGCGATTTTGGTATTGTCACCAACTTATACGGCTGGGTAGCCCTGTTGTTGGTGCTCCTAACCTTCGGTATGGAAACCGGCTTCTTCCGGTTTATCAATAAGAAAGAAGAAACAGAACCGATGCGGGTTTATGCCACAACGATGGCGTGGGTTGGCGGATTATCCGGAGCGTTCCTGCTATTGTCGTTGCTGTTTCTGCAACCGATAGCCGATGCTTTGCGTTATACGGCTCCGTTGGAATATTTAGGCATGATGTTGGGCATTACGGCAGTAGATGCATTCTGTTGTATTCCTTTTGCCTATCTGCGTTATGCCGGTCAGGCCTATCGTTTTGCCGGTATCAAGTTACTGGGCATCTTTCTGAATATCTTCCTCAATATCTTCTTCCTGGTGATTTGTCCGTGGCTATATACCCGAATGCCCGAAGCCATCGGTTGGTTCTATCGTCTGGATTACGGAGTCGGTTATGTCTTCGTAGCCAATGTGATTACCACAGGTATTACTTTCCTTTGCCTCTTGCCGAGTATGTTGCCCGGCTTCAAGGCTCGTCCGAACGGAACGTTGCTGAAAGAGATGCTGCATTACTCCTTTCCTATTCTGATTCTGGGAATTGCCGGAATCTTCAATCAGACAGCCGATAAGATCCTTTTCCCGCTCTTGTTTGACGACAAGACGGAAGCCTATCGTCAGTTAGGTATCTACGGCGCCTGCTTTAAGGTTGCCGTGGTGATGGTGATGTTCATCCAGGCCTTCCGGTATGCCTACGAACCCTTTATCTTTGCCAAGAACAAAAGCGAAGGAAATACGAAGGCGTATGCCGAAGCCATGAAATACTTCATCATCTTCTCCTTGTTTATTTTCTTGGGAGTCATGTTCTACATCGACATCATCAAATACTTTGTCGGCAGCCGGTATTACGACGGTCTGCAAGTGGTGCCGATTGTTATGCTGGGAGAATTCTTCTTTGGCATTTACTTTAACCTCTCTTTTTGGTATAAGCTGATTGATCAGACCCAATGGGGAGCCTACTTCTCGATAATTGGTTGTGCGGCCACGGTAGCGATCATTATCCTTTTCGCTCCGACCTACGGCTATATGGCTTGTGCCTGGGCTTCGTTCTGCTGTAACCTGCTGATGATGTTGCTATCCTACTTCATCGGGCAGAAGAAATATCCCATCGCTTATGATCTGCGGTCGGCTGCTCTTTATTTCGGATTAGCGGCTGTTCTGTATGTTGTCGGTATGTATGTTCCTTATCCTTCCACCGGAGTGGCACTTTTGGTGCGGACCGTTTTGTTGATCGGTTTCGTGGCTTTTGTGATCCGGCGGGATTTACCACTGACGGAGATTCCATACATTGGGAATCGCCTGAAAAGGTCTTAATCTGGCAGCAGGAACAGATTCTTGCTGTCTGATACGACTGTTTACTTACTTTTATTTATAAATTTGCAGCTTCAAATAAGAAAGTTATGGAGAAAGAGTCACTATATGTACAAATTAAAGCCTTTTTTGCCCGCATATTTGATGTAAGGCAGGAACAAGAAGACGAACAAGAAACCATTGATTCGATCAAGAAAGGCGTAGAGTTTAAAGGAACGAACCTTTGGGTCTTGATCTTTGCCACCTTTATTGCTTCCCTCGGATTGAATACCAATTCAACGGCGGTTATTATCGGTGCCATGTTGATTTCTCCTTTGATGGGACCGATCATGGGATTCGGTTTGGGATTAGGTATTTCAGACTTCGAACTGATCAAGCGTTCTTTCCGTAATTTTGCCATCGCAACGGTGTTCAGTGTGATCACATCTTCCATTTATTTCTTGATCTCTCCGATCAGTGAAGCTCAAAGTGAATTGCTGGCCCGTACGCAGCCGACGTTATACGATGTATTGATTGCTTTCTTCGGTGGATTGGCCGGTATCGTGGCCAGTTCGACAAAGAGTAAGGGAAATGTGATCCCCGGTGTAGCGATCGCGACCGCTTTGATGCCGCCTCTTTGTACGGCAGGATTCGGTTTGGCTACCGGCAATCTGTATTATTTCTTCGGAGCTTTCTATCTGTTCTTCATCAACAGTGTATTCATCAGTTTGGCAACCTATCTGGTCGTACGTGTCCTGAAGTATCCGAAGAAGGTATTCCTGGATAAAGACCACGAGAAACGGGTTACACGTTATGTGGGTATCATTGTGATCTTTACCATCGTGCCCAGTTTATTCCTGAGTTACCGTTTGGTCAAAACGACTTATTTCAACCAGCAGGTACTGAATTATGTGAATACCGAGTTGGCTTTCCCGAATACACAGATTCTGAGTAAGACGATCACGAATACTTCCGATAAGAAGGAAATTAAAGTGGTTTTGATTGGCGATAATGTTTCCGACTCGACCATCGAGAGCGCCCGCAACCGCCTTCCGAATTACGGATTGAAGGATGTCAGTCTGGTCGTACAGCAAGGTTTCTCGGAACAGGAGACCGATATCAATAAGTTGAAGAGTTTGTTAATGCAGGATTTATATAAGAACAGCGAGCAGGTATTGCGGACGCAGGCCATGCAGATTGATTCGCTGCAACGTGAGTTGAAGAGTTATCACGACGATCGGCTTCTGGCAGAGCAGATCAAGCCTGAAGTGAAGGTACTCTTCCCCTTTGTACGGGAGATTTCTTGTACGCATACTTGTCTGATTCCGGTGGATTCAGATACACAGAAGCCGATTATGCTGATTTATGTCAAGAGTTCTGAGAAAATATCGGCTGAAAACAAGCGGAAGCTGACGGAATGGTTGTCGGCACGAACCCAGGTGAAAACAATTAAATTATTAATAGAAAACGAATAAGAGAATGAATTGGAAAAAACAGATTTGGAGTGTTTTGCTTCTGTTTACTGCTTTAGGCCAAGTGTATGCCGATGAGGGCATGTGGGTGTTGAAAGAATTGAACAAGCAGAACTTGGCTCGCATGAAAGAATTGGGTTTCACACCCTCGTATGAACAGTTGTATAGCGAAACGGATCCGTGTGTGGCAAATGCCGTTGTTATCTTTGGTGGCGGATGTACCGGTATTACCGTTTCACAGGAAGGATTGATCTTTACGAATCACCATTGTGGTTATGGTGCTATTCAGCAACTGAGTAGTGTGGAACATGATTATTTGAAAGACGGTTTTGTTTCTCAAAGTAAAGAACAGGAATTACCTGTACCGGGATTGACCGTGAAGTATCTTCGCCAGACTATCGATGTATCTGATCGGATCAATAGTGTCATTGGTAAAATTGACGATGAATACAAACGTCTGATGGCTGCCGACTCTATCGGAAATGTATTGTGTGATTCGATTGGAGTAGATGAGTTCAAGCAGGCAAGTGTTATCCCGTTCTATTCAGACAACAAGTATTACCTCATTGTATATAATGTATTCCGTGATGTCCGCATGGTATTTGCTCCACCCAGTTCAGTAGGTAAGTTCGGTGGTGATACGGATAACTGGATGTGGCCGCGTCATACTGGCGACTTCTCTATCTTCCGTGTTTATGCCAATGCGAATAATGAACCGGCTGAATACAGCAAGGACAACAAACCTTACTCTCCGAAGTATGTAGCTGAGGTCTCTTTGCAGGGTTATCAGGATAAAGACTTTGCCATGACGATCGGTTTCCCGGGAAGTACCAGCCGTTATCTGTGTTCATGGGGCGTACAGCAGCGTATCGAGGATGAGAATATCCCGCGTATCGAAGTGCGTGGTATCAAACAGGAAATCTGGAAAAAGGCCATGTCTGAGAGTGATGCGGTACGTATCAAATATGCGTCGAAATATGCCGGCAGTTCTAATTATTGGAAGAACTCGATTGGTATGAACAAAGGATTGGCTCGTTTGGGTGTCATTGCCCGCAAGCAGGAACAGGAACAGGCTTTTGCTGCTTGGGTAGCTCAGGATCCGCAACGTCAGGCAAAATATGGCGAAGTTCTTAATCTGTTGAAAGAGGGTTATACTTCAGCCAATGAATGCCAGCGTGCTTTGGTTTATCTGTTGGAATCGTTGGAACGTGGAACGGAAATCGTCAGCTTGGCACGTATGGTGAACAGCTTTGATGCCGAAGGTTCGACCGACGAAGAACGTCAGATCTTCTTGGAAGACCGGATCAAACCGTTCTTCAAGGATTATGAACCGGCGCTCGACCAGCAAGTGTTGGCTGCTATGATGCAGATTGCGAAAGAACGTATTCCGGCTGCTTATTTACCGGATGAGTTTGCCAACATCGACAAGAAGTACAAAGGCGATTATAAGAAGTATGCGGCAGATGTCTTCAAGAAGACGAAGTTGCTTTCGTATGATAACATCGTGAACTTCATTTCTGATCCGAAGAAGAATGCCAAACTGAAGAAAGATCCGGCTTTTGCCCTCAGTCTTTCCTCTTTTGTGGCTTTGATCGAATTGAAGAATCACTTGAATGAATCGGCAGACAAGATTACAAAGGGTGAACGTCTGTATCTGGCTGGTTTGATGGAAATGTATCCAGACAAGACTTTATATTCGGATGCCAACTTTACGATGCGTGCCAGTTATGGTAGCATTGGTGGTTATCGTCCGTATGATGCTGCCTGGTATAACTATTTCACAACCGAAAAAGGTATCTTGGAAAAGCAGGATCCGACTAACGATGAGTTCTGGGTACAGGAAGAAATCCTGGATTTGGTACGCAGTCGCGACTTTGGTCAGTATGCCAACGAAAATGGAGATCTTCAGCTTTGCTTCTTGACCAACAATGATATTACAGGTGGTAATTCAGGTAGTCCGATCTTCGACAAGAATGCTCGTCTGATTGGTTTGGCCTTCGACGGTAACTGGGAAGCCATGAGTGGTGATATTGCCTTCGAACCGGAATTACAGCGTTGTATCGGTGTTGATATCCGTTACGTTTTGTTCATGATCGATAAGTGGGGCAAATGTCCTCGATTGATTCAGGAATTGAAATTGGTAAAATAATTCCCTGTAAAATAAGAAGGTGTATCAAAAACAAGGAACGTGTTTTTGATACACCTTCGTCATGCTTTAAGTCTCGAAAATCCCCCCTCCTATACCTGTACTTTCAATTATTTTTATTTAATTTGCCATACTTTTCAATAGGAAAAGAGAACTGTTGTCTTGGCGGAACTCTTTCTTTTCTGAGGTGAAACAAGGTGAAAATCACGAATCGGAGTGTACATGTGATCTACCACCGTTGGCAGATTTTCAGTACCGGATCACATGTGATTTCCCTTTGAGAATAAATTTTTGGTATCAGATCAGGTGTGATCTGGTCTTGTCAATGAATTTTTGGTCCCAGATCACTGGTGATTTCGTCTGTTTTCAGATTTTCGGTCCTTGATCACTAGTGATTTTCTTCTGCAAATGGATTTTCGGTGGCAGATCACATGTGATCTTGCACTGAAAATATTTTTTCGGTCTCCGATCCGTTTTTATAATCATCTAACAAACAGAATTTGAAAACATTTGAAGAATTAGGAGTTGCCGCACCTATATTAAAGGCAATTCAGGAACTGGGGTATGTTTCCCCGATGCCCGTACAAGAGGAAGTGATTCCTTATTTACTGGGACAAGATAATGATGTTATCGCTTTGGCACAGACAGGAACCGGAAAAACGGCTGCCTTTGGTCTGCCTATCTTACAGAAAATCGAGGTAGAAGATTACCAACCTCAGGCGTTGGTATTATGCCCGACCCGGGAGCTTTGCTTGCAAATCGCCGACGATTTGAATGACTATTCCAAATATATAGATCATTTACGCGTATTGCCGGTTTATGGAGGTTCCAGCATTGAAAGCCAGATCAAGACATTGAAACGTGGTGTTCACGTCGTTGTAGCGACACCGGGACGATTACTCGACCTGATGAACCGCAAAACGGTTGATCTGAGTCATATCCGCAATGTCATCATGGATGAGGCCGATGAAATGCTGAATATGGGATTTACCGACAGTATCAATGCAATCCTGGCTGAGGTACCTGTTTCCCGCAATATGTTACTCTTCTCGGCAACCATGCCACAAGGCATTGCAGCGATTACCAAACAGTACATGAATCATCCGAAAGAGATCGTCATTGGTAACAAGAACGAAGGGAACAAGAACATTCGTGATATCTACTTCATGGTACGTGCACAGGATAAATACCTGGCATTAAAACGCATCGCCGACTTCTATCCGAATATTTATGCCATCATTTTCTGCCGGACACGTAAGGAAACGCAGGAAATTGCAGATAAACTGATCCAGGACGGATACAATGCCGATTCGCTGCACGGCGAACTGAGTCAGGCACAACGTGATTATGTGATGCAGAAGTTCCGTATCAAGAACCTGCAGTTGCTGGTTGCTACCGATGTCGCAGCCCGTGGTCTGGATGTAGATGATCTGACCCATGTGATCAACTATGGCTTACCGGATGATATCGAATCGTATACACACCGCCGCGGACGTACCGGAAGAGCCGGGAAAACCGGTATTTCCATCTCTATCTGTCATGTGCGTGAAAAAGGGAAGATCAAGGAAATCGAGCGGGTGATCAACAAGAAGTTCGAGAAAGGCGAGATGCCTTCAGGAAAGGAAATCTGTGCCAAGCAACTGTTCAACCTGGTCGATCAGATCGAGAAAGTAAAGGTAAACGAAGAAGAGATCGCTGAACTGATGCCACAGATCTACCGCAAGCTGGAATGGCTCGATAAGGAAGACATTATCAAGCGCATGGTTTCACTGGAGTTCAACCGCATGATCGATTATTACAAAGATGCGGATGAGATCGAAACCATCGATGAAAAATCCAGTCGGAAAGACCGCGAGGGCGGAAGAAAACGGAAAGCCGAAGAAGGGTTTGTCCGTTTCTTCATCAACTTCGGAAAGACCGACGGTCTATATACCAACCAGCTGATCGAACTGGTCAACAAATGTGTTCCGGGAAAAGTCCGGATCGGCCGGATCGACCTGATGGAGAAGTTCTCATTCTTCGAAGTAGAAGAAAAGGAAGCCCGCCGGGTAGAAAAATGTATGAACAACTTCGAAGTTGACGGCCGGCGTGTCATCGTTGAAGAAGCGCAGGAAAAAGGGGAAGGGAAAGGAAAGGAAAAAGAACGCAAACGCCGTAGTACCGCCCAGAAACGCTTCGAACGAGCCAACGGAAAACCGGGTAAACATTCTTTCGGAGAGAAAAAACGGAAAAAGAAATAAGCGATTCATACCAACTCATAAAGGTTACTTTCTGCATCGGAAGGTAACCTTTATTTTATTCTTCCCTTCCAGAACATACCGGCTTATCCTGAAAAAGCGTATCTTTACCGCACAAATCTAATAACAGAACAGAATGAAGAAATACGTATTGACAGTTATCAGCTTGATTTGCTGCTGCTCTTTTCTATTGGCTCAAGAATATGCAACCCAGTTTCCTCCGTTGAATCCGGAAAGTTGCACAAGTATCATGGTGGGTAAAAAGGCGTCGACCGACGGTTCGGTCATGACAAGTCATACGTGCGACGGTAACTATCGTACCTGGATGGAAGTAGTTCCTGCGGCCCAGTATGAAAAAGATACAACCGTGGCCATCTATTCGGGACGGATGCATACAACGACTCCTGATGACCGTACCGGTATGACCCTGAAAGGATCTATTCCGGAAGCCCGTTCTACCTATCAGTTTCTGAATACGTCTTATCCTTGCCTCAACGAGAAACAGTTAGGTATTGGAGAAACGACGATCTCCGGCCGGAAAGAGCTGGTCAACGAGAAAGGTATGTTCATGATCGAAGAACTGGCCAAGATTGCCTTGCAACGTTGTACTACCGCACGCGAAGCCATCCGTCTGATGGGCGACCTGGTCAAGAAATATGGTTATGGCGACTGGGGCGAATGTCTGACCATTGCTGACCCCAATGAAGTATGGCACTTCGAAGTCTTTGGAGAAGGGCCGGATCAGATTGGTGGTGTCTGGGCGGCTGTACGTATCCCGGATGATCATGTGGGCGTATCGGCCAATGTACCCCGTATTTCTACGCTCGACCTGAAAGATACCGATCATTACATGGCCTCGGAGAATGTATTTGAAGTAGCCAAGAAATTAGGATTCTGGGACGGTAAGAAGCCTTTCCGTTTCTGGGAAGCCTATGCCGGTGGAAATTATTTCGGCGAAAAGAAATCATTCAGCCTGCGTGAATATTATATCCTGAATGCCCTGGCTCCTTCGCTGCATCTTTCGTATGATGCGGAAGAACTGCCTATCAGCGTTAAACCGGACTCAGCCGTATCGGTACAGAAAATGATGGCTCTGCTCCGCGAAACGTATGCCGGTTCGGAATTTGATGTGACCAAGAACCTGAAAGTAACAGCCAAGAATAAAGTAACCGGTCTGACCGATACGATTATCAGTCCGGCTGCCAATCCATGGATGACATCGGATATGATCACCATGCTGAACGGAATCAAACCTAACACCGTACAGAAGAATCGTCTGGTGGCTGTTCCGCAATGCTCTTATTCGACCGTAATCCAATTACGAAGCTGGTTGCCGGATGCCGTGGGTGGCGTAGCTTGGATCTCTTTCGATAATCCGGGGCAAAGTCCGCGTATTCCGGTTTTCTCGGGAACGACATCATTACCCGCTTGCTTTGCAGTCTGCGGACAGGCAGCCCATCGGGAAGATGCCATCGTCTGGAAATACCGGACAGCCAACAAGCTGGCAACCGTTCGCTGGGGAGCGACTAAAGAAACCGTCTTATCTGCCGTAGCACACTTTGAAGAGAAAGGTCTGTCGGAAATGCCTTTCGTAGAAAACCGTTATCAGACTTTATCCCAGACAAAAGGAGAAGAGGCAGCACGGGCTTATCTAACCCAATACACAGCCGACTTTGCCGGAGCCACTATCCTTCGTTGGGAAGAAATGGCCGATGCATTCTGGAAGAAATTTGCTAGAGGGTTTTAACTCTAAGACAGCAGATTTCCTCGTTCCGAATTTTACGACAGCTCAATAGTCTTATA
Organism: Parabacteroides faecalis; assembly: GCF_022809355.1. Taxonomy (GTDB): domain Bacteria; phylum Bacteroidota; class Bacteroidia; order Bacteroidales; family Tannerellaceae; genus Parabacteroides; species Parabacteroides faecalis. The sequence continues at coordinate 10,493 of NZ_JAKZMM010000056.1, forward strand.
AAGAATCCAATCAAAAACTCTCCGTATCGTTTAAGGTTATACGGAGGGTTTTTGATATACAATGATATAATATCCGCAACTTTAATAAAAACATGAGTCACAATAAGTAAATACAGCTTCTACCAAAAACTTATTCTTCAGAAATTTCCCAATGACCGCTAAAGCCACTACCTACAAATTTAATATGCCCCAGTCTTGAAATATGACGTTTAATAGTAATGACACTACGCTGACTCATTCGAGCCAATTGACCTGTTGAGATTTTAGGATCTTTCCTTATTTGCTTTTCAATCCATCCATCAAGCTCTTTCTTACCAGGAATCACATATTCTTGAGTATCATTTTGAAGCCCTTGGGTATCATCTTGGGTATCATTTTGAAGTTCTTGAGTATCATTTTCGATATTCCAATTATCAGGAGCATTTATAATCAGATACCGATTCTTCAAATCATAATGTTCACCCAAAAGTAAATTCTGGAAAAACTTCTCTAAGAAACTATAGTCATAATCAATCCCTAAAGCAGAACTTTTATAGTTAGCGCGTACCAATGCATTACGGAAATACCAGGAATGATCGGCAAATAGATCATTGTTTACCTCATAGCCTATAGAACGCAAATACTGGATGGTAAATACCGCTGTTGTTCGTGTATTTCCTTCTCTGAAAGGATGAATTTGCCATAATCCCGAAACAAAACGACTGATATGTTTGATCTTCTCTTTATCAGAAAGGCCTTTATAACTGAACTCCTGTTCCTGCCGAATGTCATAATCTATGGCAGCATGTATATCTTCCCAATTCAGATAATGTACTGTATCACCTTTCAGCACCCATTCTTTCTTGGTAATATCATACTTTCGGATTTCACCTGCATGTTTAAATACACCCTCAAATATCCGACGATGCATAGAAATAAAACCATTTACATTGAATGCAAGAGTTTTAGATGACAAGATTTTCTTGATATTAGCAGAAACTTTATCTGCTTCTTCCGTATTTTCGTCTTGTACCGTACGGACAGTTTTACTACGATAGTAAGTATCCAATAATTCACGAACCTCTTCTATCGTAATGTCACCTTCAATATTCCGTCTGGCTGTTTCAAGCAAATAAGATGAAGGCTTAAGCCCATCCACGGCTTGTAAACCGATGGCTGTTTTCCAGGCATTGGCACTCTCCTGAGCCGACGGTTCAATTTGACGGATATATGCTTCAAAATCTTGTTGCTTCATATGGATAATGATTCTGTCCTCCTTTATTCTTTTATGGGAAGTTTGACTCAATGCTACATATTATTCAGATTATGAAACTTTTTTCACCTCGTCCAATAATCCAGGACGGTGACAGCAGAGGCTTTGTTTCCCAACACTTTCCCGAATTCTTTGTGGGCCGGATGTACCAGATAGGCATCACGGTCTGCTTCCGAATGGAAGGTTACGAAGAAGCAATGTGTCAATCCCTGTTGCAAGCCCTCCGGACTACAATCTGTTCCCCACTCATAATCCTTGATCAAGTCGATCTTTGAAGGCAGTTCGCCGAAAGCATCTTCTACCGCTTTTACCTGCTCGGCTGTCACTTCGGGTTTGAAGCCAAACATAACTACATGACGAAGCACTTTGTCCTGCTTCTTTTCTCCTCCACAACTGCTCAGCGCAACAGTCAGAGCCAGCAAAGCCCCTGTAAATAAAGCCAATTTCTTCATACGATTATCTTGTTTGAATTCCTGTTATCCGTTTTCATTTCCACGAAAATAACGAATCCTTTTCAGATAGGCAATATGGCATCCTACTTTTCTTTTTCTCCTGAATATTGGGATATAAACGAACAATATCGTACCTTCGTTGCTCAACTGAAAGAATAATCTATCAAATCCGTTATACAACATGAAAACATTTTTACTCTCTTGTGTTTTTGCCTGCATGGCATCAGGTGCTATGGCGCAAGGATATCAGTTTACCGACGAAGTAAAAGTACCGGCTACTCCGGTCAAGAATCAGGCGGCAACCGGTACTTGCTGGTGTTTTGCCACAACTTCCTTCATGGAATCCGAATTACTCCGCATGGGCAAAGGTGAATACGATCTTTCCGAGATGTTCATTGTCCGTCAGAAATACATCAATCAGATGAAAGACAATTACCTGCGCCGTGGGAAAGGAAACGTAGGACAGGGTAGTCTTTCGCCATCTTGGATGCACGCTTTTGAGCAGGTCGGTATCGTGCCTGAAGAAGTTTATCACGGTATCAACTATGATTCGGAGATGCACAATCATCAGGAACTGGCTTCGTATGTAGAAAGTATCTCTGAAACAGCTATCAAGCTGCGCGCCAACAGTCCGGAATATCAGGAGCTGGTGAACAGTCTCTTCGATATTTATCTAGGAAAGGTTCCGGAGAAATTCACCTACCAGGGAAAAGAATATACACCGAAAAGCTTTGCTGCTTCCTTAGGATTGAATATGAGTGATTATGTAGAGTTGACTAGCTTTACACACCAGCCCTATTATCAGAAGTTTGATGTAGAAGTACCCGACAACTGGGAACATCAGCAGATGTATAACCTGCCGCTCGACGAAATGATCCAGACCATGGATTATGCGCTGAAGAACGGTTATTCGATCGGTTGGGACGGCGATGTAAGCGAAAAGGGATTTTCGTTCATCAATGGCGTTGCCATCAATCCGGAAGTCAACAACGTAGATACATACGCCGGTACGGATCGTGCCCGCTTTGAGAAAATGAATCCGAATGAACGTCTGGAGGAAGTTTATAAATTCGAACATCCGTATCCGGAAGTCAACGTGACTCCTGAAGTTCGTCAGAAAGGATATGAAACCTTCGTGACGACAGACGATCACCTGATGCACATCACCGGTATCACCAAAGATCAGAACGGTACAAAGTATTACATTACCAAAAACTCCTGGGGAACCGAACGAAACCGTTTCGGAGGCTATCTGAATATGTCGGAAAGCTTTGTTAAAGCCAAGACAATCTATATCCTGGTACATAAAGATGCCATCCCGAAAGAAATCAAAGCCAAATTAGGTATCCAATAAGACGATTGACAAGTTGTTGGAATTGTCAAAATGTCAAATAAACCCCTTCAAAACTCCCATATTTCGAACCGTAGTACAAGTCCTTCGAAAATTCACGAGTTTTGAAGGGGTTAAATCGTTAAAAATTCAAACTAATACATTGTTTATCTTTATATTACAAGAAATATTTCTTAACTGAAAAACGGAACAAAAAAACAATGAAAGTCCGTATGCTGTCCCTTTCAGAAGGAACAAATCCCCCATCACAAGCGGAGGAAGAAGAAAATCAACCCCTAATCACCCATTTTTCTGCCCGATTTCATTCCAAAATACGCCGGCTTTTCGGCAAAACACGCCGGGAAATCTTCCAAATACGCCGGCTTTTGCTTCATTTCCTACCAGTTTCTTCCTCAAAACTCTCGAAAATCGGTTTTAATTCTCGGGAGAATCACCTTTCAACCTCACTTTTCCTTCAGTTTTTTTCTTTTTTACTCATTTAGGGTGTCAGCAAAAAAGGGAGATTCGGGGCATTTTGTAAGAGAGCGAGAGGGATTTCTTAAAAAGCCCCTCTCTCCTGCAAAATTCAAAACAGAAACGGAAGCAAACCAAATAAAATCACTACTTTTGTATTTCAAATAAAGATAATTGTTAAAGGTTTAACCAGATATGGAATATAATTTCAGAGACATTGAGAAGAAATGGCGTGAATATTGGATCGCCAACAAGGTCTATCAAGTAGAGAAGAACGAAAAACCCAAGTATTATGTGTTGGATATGTTCCCGTATCCGTCAGGAGCCGGATTGCATGTAGGGCATCCGCTCGGTTACATTGCTTCTGATATTTATTCCCGTTACAAAAGATTGGGCGGCTTCAATGTATTGCATCCGATGGGTTACGATGCGTACGGATTACCGGCCGAACAATATGCCATTCAAACCGGACAACATCCGGCCATTACAACGGTCAATAATATCAATCGCTATCGGGAACAGCTGGACAAAATCGGTTTCTCTTTCGACTGGAATCGCGAAGTCCGCACATGCGACCCGAAATATTATCACTGGACACAGTGGGCTTTCCAGCAGATGTTCAACAGCTTCTATTGCAACGGATGCCAGAAGGCACAGCCCATCAGCAAGCTGATTGCTTATTTTGAAGAGAAAGGTACGGAAGGTTTGGACGTAGCTTGCAGCGAAGAGCTAAGCTTTACGGCTGAAGAATGGAAGGCCAAGAGCGAAAAGGAACAACAGGAAATCCTGATGAATTACCGAATCGCTTATCTGGGTGAGACGATGGTGAACTGGTGTCCGCAACTGGGAACAGTATTGGCTAACGATGAGGTAGTAGATGGCGTTTCAGAGCGTGGCGGTTATCCGGTTGTTCAGAAGAAGATGCGTCAGTGGTGCTTGCGTGTTTCTGCCTATGCACAGCGTTTGCTGGATGGATTGGAAACAGTCGACTGGACAGACTCCTTGAAAGAAACCCAGCGTAACTGGATCGGCCGTTCGGAAGGAACAGAAGTCCGTTTCAAAGTAAAAGATCAGGATTTGGAATTCACCATCTTTACGACCCGTGCCGATACGATGTTTGGTGTTACCTTCATGGTTTTGGCTCCTGAGAGCGAACTGGTACCTCTGTTGACTACCGAAGCTCAGAAAGCTGAAGTAGAAGCTTATCTGGACCGTACCAAGAAACGTACCGAACGCGAACGTATTTCCGACCGTCGGGTAACGGGTGTATTCAGTGGTTCATACGCCATCAATCCGTTTACAGGTGATGCCGTTCCGGTTTGGATCAGCGATTATGTATTGGCTGGCTACGGAACAGGAGCCATCATGGCCGTTCCTGCACACGACAGCCGCGACTACGCATTTGCCAAGCATTTCAATCTGCCGATCATTCCGTTGGTAGAAGGTTGTGATGTCAGCGAAGAAAGTTTCGATGCCAAAGAAGGTATTGTATGTAATTCACCGAAGGCAGGCGTTACTCCTTACTGTGACCTGAACCTGAATGGCCTGACCATCAAGGAAGCGATCGCCGCTACCAAGAAATATGTAAAAGAACATCAGCTAGGACGTGTCAAAGTAAACTTCCGTCTGCGTGATGCTATTTTCTCCCGTCAGCGTTACTGGGGCGAACCGTTCCCGGTTTATTACAAGGACGGTATGCCTTATATGATCGACGAGAACAAACTGCCGTTGGAATTACCGGAAGTAGCGAAGTTCCTGCCGACCGAGAGCGGCGAACCTCCATTGGGACATGCAACAAAATGGGCTTGGGATGTAGAAAAAGGTGAAGTCGTTGATAACGCACTGATCGATCAGAAGACAGTTTTCCCCTTGGAATTAAATACAATGCCGGGATTTGCGGGATCAAGCGCTTATTACCTGCGTTATATGGATCCGCACAACGACACGGCTCTGGTATCCAAGGAAGCCGACGAATACTGGCAGAACGTTGATTTGTACGTAGGAGGAACCGAACATGCTACCGGTCACCTGATTTATTCTCGTTTCTGGAATAAGTTCCTGCATGATCTGGGTATCAGTGTCAAAGAAGAACCGTTCCAGAAGCTGATCAACCAAGGTATGATCCAAGGACGTTCGAATTTCGTTTATCGTATCAAAGATACCAATACATTCGTATCATTAGGTTTGAAAGATCAATACGACGTGACTCCGTTGCATGTGGATGTCAACATCGTATCCAACGATATTTTGGATGTAGAAGCCTTCAAGAACTGGCGTCCGGAATACAACACAGCCGAATTTATCCTGGAAGACGGTAAATACGTCTGCGGATGGGCTGTTGAGAAGATGTCAAAATCGATGTTTAACGTAGTCAATCCGGATGTCATTGTTAAGAAATACGGTGCAGACACCTTGCGTTTGTATGAAATGTTCTTAGGCCCGATCGAACAGTCAAAGCCTTGGGATACCAACGGAATCGACGGTGTACACCGTTTCCTGAAGAAGTTCTGGGGATTGTTCTATGGCACGGCAGACAGCCTGCAGGTAAGTGACGACGAACCGAAGGCAGAAGAATTGAAGTCATTGCATAAGCTGATCAAGAAGGTTACATATGATATCGAACATTTCTCTTATAACACTTCGATCAGTGCCTTTATGATTTGTGTCAATGAGTTGAGTTCTCTGAAATGTAACAAACGCGCCATCCTGGAACCATTGGTAATCCTGTTGGCACCGTTTGCTCCGCATATCGCAGAAGAATTGTGGCATGAATTAGGACACGATACAACCGTATGCGATGCACAATGGCCTGTATGCAACGAAGCTTATCTGGTAGAGAATACAGCCGTCTATGCCATCTCTTTCAACGGTAAAGTTCGTTTCAACCTGGAATTGCCGGCAGACATGCCGAAAGAAGAAGTGGAGAAGACAGCTCTGAACCACGAAAACTCAGCCAAATGGCTGGAAGGTAAGTCGGTGAAGAAGATCATCGTCGTACCGAAGAAGATTGTCAATATCGTAGTCAATGGATAACGAATAACAAGTAATGGGCAATTGACAATTCAATCCTCATAATTGTCAATTGTCCATTTTTAATTTTCAATTTAAATAATAATACTATGAATCTCAAATCCAATAAGTATTTTTTCGAAATACAGGATTACCTGATGATCCTGTTGGGAACCTTGCTTTATGGTTTCGGTTTTAATGGGTTCATTCTTTCCAATGAAATTATCACGGGAGGGTTGAGTGGTATTTGTGCCTTGATTTACTTTGCCAGCGGACAATTGATTCCGGTGTCTATTTCTTACTTTGTCATCAATATCATTTTGTTGGCTGTTGCTTTGAAAATCCTGGGGCTGAAATTCTTGCTGAAAACGATCTTCGGCGTATTCTCGCTGTCGGCTTCTCTGTCGCTGTTTGAGATGTTATTAACAGAACCGATCATCAAGAACGAGCCGTTTATGTCAATCATCATCGGAGGTTGTTTGTGCGGTGCCGGTCTGGGTTTAGTCTTTTCGGCCAACGGAAGTACGGGTGGTACCGATATTATCGGAGCGATCGTCAACAAATACAAAGATATATCGATTGGACGAGCTTTGCTGTTCTGCGACTTCTTCATCATCGGTTCTTCGTATGTCTTGTTCCACGATGTAGAAAAGATCGTATTTGGTTTTGTAGAAATGGTTATCAGCAACTATTTATTAGACTGGGTTATGAATGGGAACCGCCAGTCTGTCCAATTCCTGATCTTTTCGCAGAAGCACGACGAGATTGTAGAACGCATCCTGCATGATATAGGTCGAGGCTGTACGATTCTGGACGGAACAGGAGGTTATTCGAAGCGTCCGGTCAAAGTAGTCGTTCTCTTGGCAAAGAAATCCGAATCTGCCGCTATTTTCCGATTGGTAAAGAGTATCGACCATAATGCCTTTATCTCGCAAAGTATCGTCAGAGGAGTATATGGTGAAGGATTTGATCCGATCAAAGGATAAAACAAGCAGGCACAGACTATACGGCCAGGTTACATGCAATTGCTACCGTGTTGTCTGTGCCTGATTCTATCAGAAAAGAATATTTCAATACTCAAAACTACCACCGCCCAAGAATTCTCTTAACAATGATGTCTTAGGCAAATCTTCCTGCGGAATATACTTGAAATAACGCATGAACCGGAGTAATCGGTATGCTTCGGCGTTGGCAGGAGAACGTTCCGGCACATTGGCCAGAATCGGTTCGGCATACGCCCGCAAAGCAGCCAGTTCATACAACATCGCACTGTTGAAGGTCGCATCCGCATATTCCTGATACGGGAAGATCCATTTATCTTCTCCCCGACGTACACTTGGCCATCGGTTGATCGTTTCTTCGGCCGAATAACCGCGATAACGATAATCCCGGATAATACGACGCAGTAGCCGGTTGTCGGTCGTCGGAATCCAGTTATGATTATCCAGCGAAATGGAAGTCAGCGCCGAGACATAAATCCGGTACTTCAACGAATCATCCAGGTGAGCTGTCAATTCCGGATTCAAGGCATGGATCCCTTCGATTACAATCACGGAGTTTTCGTAAAGCTTCATTTTCTTTCCCTTATAAACCCGTTTGCCGGAATTGAAATCAAACGAAGGCAATTCTATTTCTTCCCCATTGATCAAGCGCTGCAAATCTGAATTGAAATAAGGCAGATCCAAAGCATACAATGATTCAAAATCATAATCGCCCGATTCATCTTTCGGCGTATCTTCCCGGTTGACGAAATAATCGTCCAAGGATATACCAACCGGACGAAGCAGATTGGTAGCCAACTGTATTTCCAACCGCTTACAGGTCGTTGTCTTTCCGGACGAAGAAGGACCGGCAATCAGAACAATGCGTACCCCTTTCTTGTACCGTTCTGCTATTTCATCCGCAATACGGGCGATTTTCTTCTCTTGCATGGCTTCCGAAATCATAATAACCTCCGAGGCATGACCTTGCTCCAACGCCTTATTCAGATCGCCGACATTGTTCAGGCCGAGAGCCCGCTGCAGGTTCAAATGCTCTTTATAAGCTTCAAACATCTTATTCTGAAGGACCTTTGGCGCCAAGACCTGCGGATTCGTCCGCTCCGGCACACGCAGCAGTGCACCATCCAGATAAGGCTCCAGGTCAAAGACGGGTACATATCCGGTAGAAGGGGCCAGACCGCCATAGAAGTAATTGACATATCCGTCCAGTTCATAATACGAAGCATAAAGCATTCCGCTCGATTCAATCAGAGTCGCTTTATCTTCCATTCCGACTTCACGGAACATACGAATAGCCTTTTCCGACTGTACCGTATGCAGTTTCAGAGGAATATCTGCATCCACTATCTCCTGCATCCGCTGACGGATCTGCGCCAGCATATCAATATCGGCAGACTTCCCGTTATGAATCGTACAAAAATAACCTTTTGAAATGGAGTGTTCTATATTTAATGTAGCTTCTGGAAAGACATCATGTACAGCCTTCGAAAGGACATAACACAACGTACGCACATAGGTACGCATACCCGATGGATTTGTGTAATCTACAAACTCAATATCTTTCGGTTGCCAGCAGGTATAAGTTAAATCTTGTGTCCGGTTATTCACCTGGGCATTCAACGGACGATAAGGTAAGGGCTCTCCTACAATTTTATATATATCCAAAAGCGAAGATCCAACCGGCACCTCATAGTAGTTACCGGTGTTTTTGCAATAAATAGTAATCTGTTCAGCCATAAAATTCAGTCTATTTTATTATTTTTGCATCACTAAAGGTAGAAATATTAATCGGATATTCAATCCACTTAAACTTATTTTAGATGGACTATTCATTTTTTGACCTTCTCCGTCTGATAGGATCATTGGCTTTGTTCCTATACGGCATGAAAATCATGAGTGAAGGTTTACAAAAGTTCGCAGGAGACAGCTTGCGAAAGATCCTGACGGCGATGACAACCAATCGAGTCACAGGAGTGTTAACCGGAGTATTGATCACCGCCTTGATTCAATCTTCATCTGCGACCACCGTGATGGTAGTAAGTTTCGTCAACGCCGGACTTCTCACCCTGACACAGTCTATTGGAGTCATTATGGGAGCCAACATCGGAACCACCGTAACCGCCTGGATCATCTCGGCTCTCGGATTTAAAGTGGATATATCCGCCTTTGCTTTACCCCTTTTGGCTTTTGCCATCCCTCTTTTCTTTTCGGGTAAAAGTTCACGCAAGTCGGTAGGTGAATTTATCTTCGGTTTCTCTTTCCTGTTCATGGGACTGGCCAACCTAAAAAACAATGCGCCGGATTTGAGCGCCAACCCCGACATGCTGGCTTTTGTGCAGAATTATACAGATATGGGGTTCTTCTCAATCCTGTTATTCCTGTTTATCGGAGCCATACTGACCATGATCGTACAGGCTTCGGCAGCAACGATGGCCATTACGCTGATTATGTGTGCCAATGGATGGATTGACTATCATTTAGGTGTAGCCTTGGTTTTAGGCGAAAATATCGGAACAACCATTACAGCCAATCTGGCTGCACTGACCGGGAATACACAGGCCCGAAGAGCCGCCTTAGCACACCTGATGTTTAACCTCTTCGGTGTAGCCTGGGTACTGATTGTATTCTATCCGTTTACCGGAGCAGTTTCCTGGTTTGTCACCCATGTCATGAAGGTTACAGATCCGGCAGTCGCAGTATCCTTTAAGCTGGCTGCTTTCCACACAGCCTTCAACATCAGCAATACATTCATTATGATCTGGTTTGTCAACCTGATAGAAAAAACAGTCTGTGGCATTATCCGGACCAAACAGGAAGACGAAGAATATCGTCTGTCATACATTACAGGAGGTATGTTATCAACAGCAGAACTCTCTATCCTTCAAGCCCAGAAAGAAATTACCCTGTTTGCCGAACGGACGACAAAAATGTTTGGCATGGTAAAAGATTTACTATACGAAAAAGATGAAACAACCTTCCTAAAAACCTACAGCCGGGTAGAAAAATACGAGAATATCAGCGACCGAATGGAAATTGAAATTGCCAATTACCTTACCCAAGTAGCCGAAGGACGCTTGAGTTCGGAAGGTAAGGAAGAGATTCGCGTATTGCTGCGTGCCGTCAGTGAGATTGAAAGTATTGCCGACTCCTGCAATAATCTGGCACGCTCCATCAAACGCCGGAATGAATTCAAATCCGTATTCACAGAGGAGCAGAACAACCACATTGATCAGATGTTCAAGCTGGTAAGCAGCGCCTTAGACCGCATGAACGCAATCATGCACAAATCGGATCTAAATCCGAACGACATTAATGAATCATACAATATAGAAAATGAAATCAACAACTACCGCAATCAGCTGAAAGCACGTAACATTGAGGATATCAACAACAAGCTGTACCAGTATCAGGACGGTGTTTACTATATGGATATGGTTAGTGAAAGCGAAAAGCTGGGCGATTATGTTATCAATGTAGTTCAGGCTTTGATAGAAAAGAAAATTTAAAGGATAAATCTTGTCAGGCTTACGAACTAAAATTTATTTATATGAACCGTTTTAAATCATTTGTGCAGGTATCCGGCCTGTTGTTGATGAGCTGGATCCTGTTTTCATCTTGTTCAGAGACAAAAGAACAGGAACATTATGTAGTAGTTCTGTCGATGGACGGCTTCCGTTCGGATTATCCGCAACGGGCTCATACGCCCATATTGGACTCGCTGGCACGCGTAGGAGTAAAAGCTGCTTTCCGCCCCTGTTATCCGAGTGTTACCTTCCCTAACCACTACAGCATGGCTACGGGGCTGCATCCGGATCATTATGGGCTGGTACACAACACCTTTTGGGCAACAGATTTAGACAGTAGCGTGTATAAGATCAGCGACCGGAAAGCCGTGGAAAATCCGGCTTACTACGGGGGTGAACCCATCTGGAATACAGCCGAACGCCAGGGAGTACGGACAGCCACTTATTTCTGGGTAGGCAGTGAGACCGCAGTAGGAGGAAAACAGCCTTCGATCTGGAAGAAATTTGATTCGAAGGTTCCGTTTATGGACCGGGCAGACTCGGTTATTGCCTGGCTGAAGAAACCCGAAAAGGAACGTCCGCACCTTATCATGTGGTATATGGAAGAGCCGGATCACAGCGGACACGTCTACAGTCCGGATTCATCGGCTGTTGTACCTGTCATTGAGGAACTGGACCGCATATTGGCTCATTTCTTCAATCAGGCTCGCCAGCTGGATATCTTCAACCAGATTGATTTCATCATCGTTTCTGATCATGGTATGGCTACTTACAAGCCTGAAAATTATGTCAACTTAGGAGATTATCTTCCGCGAGACAGCTTTGAGATGGTAGTAGAAGGCGTCCCGACGTTGCTTTATCCGCGAGCTTCCTATACAGAAACGGCGTATGAAATACTAAAGAAAGTACCGCATGTAACCGTTTGGAAGAAAGATGAAGTCCCGGCACAATTCGTTTATGGTACAAATCCGCGTATAGGCGACTTGATTGTAGCACCCAACATCGGCACCATGGTTCATTTCCGTTCCAAGGATAAAGCTTATCCGGCTTTAGGTGGTGCGCACGGCTATGATAATTATCAACCGGAAATGGAGGCTATTTTCTATGCTGCCGGTCCGTCTTTCAAGCAGGGAATAGAAACACCGGCAATGGCGAATGTCAATCTGTATGGACTGATTGCCCATCTGCTTCGGATAGAACCGGCACCCAACGACGGTGATCCGGCTGTAATCCTGCCTTTACTGCGTGAATCGGATGGTAAATAAGGGGCGTGTAGAGGCACAACACAAATCAATGGATATAGGCAACAAGAAATTAGGTGCCGCTTGTGCCCCCGTTGTGAATAAGGCACGGACTAGAAGAATTGACAATGGACAATTGAGAATTGAGAATTAATAAATAGGCACGGATTTCACGGAAAACACGGTTTTAAATAATTATTATCCGTGTTAATCCGCGAAATCCGTGCCTAATATTTATTGTCTGTAATTGTCAATTCTCAATTGTCAATTCAATGGAGACGGAGTTTGTACGTCGTCTGTCCTACCCGGACGATGTAGATGCCGGGTTGCAGACCGTGGTATTGCTTCAGGCCTATCTGCTCTTCGTTCTTCACGACCGCACCGCTCATGCTGACGATGATGACTTGCTCACGCTGCGGGGTCTGGACATACAACGAACCATCCTTCGTATAGACCTTCACACCCTCAATAGATTCGATTCCTGTCGGGTCTTCTTTCTCTTCCGCACCTTCGGCTTTGAGATAGATGTGGGTCCAAATGTTGTTAATCGGGTATTCTCCGGGCTGCGTGCCTTCCTTCAATTCTTCCCAACCTCCGTAGTAGCTACGT
>NZ_JAKZMM010000057.1 GCF_022809355.1 Parabacteroides faecalis
ATGAAATTTTCAAAAGTAAGTTTGTAAGCTTCTTTTTTGAGGAAAATCCAAATGACTTCAATTGGAGATGAAACAAAAGAGGCCATCTCAACTCTATTTTGAGACAGCCTCTTTTTTATTTGATCCAATCCCGTATGGCATCCAGCAATACCTCATTTTCTTCCGGCCGCTGGGTGGACAAACGGAAGTAACGTTCATCAAGACTCCTGAAATTAGATGCATCCCGAATCAAGATTTGCTTTTCCTGCAAAAGGTAGTCTTTCAGGGAAGAGGCTTTTTTCCCTTCCGGCAAACGATTCAGGAAAAAGGTTACAGCCGAAGGATAAGACTCAATACCTAAAGTCCGGATACATTCTTGCAACCGGCGGGTTTCGCCGAGCCATTGCTCCAGCGGCAACACAAACTGCTCCGGATGCTGAAGAATGTATTTTCCTACTTCAATAGCCAAAGCATTCACCGACCACGGAATCAGATACGTACTGATCCGTCGAATCATTTCTTCCGAAGCCGCCAGATATCCAATCCGCATACCAGGAATTTTATGGAGTTTGGAAATGGATTGTACAATCAGCAGGTTGGGATTCGCCTCAATATCTTTCAAGTCCAACAAATGCCCCGGATAAAAATCGGCATAAACCTGATCAATCACAAACGTTGTTTGTCGGTTCTGCCGGATCAAAGCCAATAAATCTTCCCTAGCTATCAATTTCCCATCCGGATTATTCGGATTACAAATCCAACAGAAATCCTGTTGACTCAGATCTAGCTCAGATAAATTTCGTTGATTGGAGAAAAATGTCAACGTATGCTTGTATAAGCGGCAAGCATCTTCATACTCAGCAAACGAAGGTACCAAAATCATCGAACGCGCCTGCGAATAAGCTTGAGCAATCAAGTAAAAGGCCGTGATAGAACCATTCGTTACCAACAGACACGACGGATTTATCTGATGAACCTCTGCCAACATTCGCCTCAAAGAACCAGCATCTGGTTCCGGATAACGGGTAATCCGATCCACAGAAGCCAACATATACTCCTTTAAGGGCTCTATCTCAGCACCATACCAAACATTCGAACTATAATTAACTAATCGTTCTGCACTCGAACGATAATAATCATCACCATGACCAAACAGCATAATTCTTCTTTTGTGATTATTTAACCGGCTGCAAAAGTACGAATCTTATAGCTCTTTCTTCTCGATTGCCTTATAAATTGTGTCTTGAATTCGAGTACGAATACTCAGAGAGGATAATTTGTTGTTGCTTCGGGTTGGATACACACGATTACTCAGAAAGATATAAATCAATTGCTGATCCGGATCAACCCAAAAGCATGTTCCGGTAAATCCGGTATGCCCATATACGGAAGGAGAAGCCAACGAGCCACAAGGAGAAGCTTTGCCGCCTGTTGCCGGTTTGTCAAACCCCAATCCTCGACGGCAAGTCGGACTCTTCGTTTGCGTAAACAAGCGAACCGTTTCTGCACTCAGCAGTTGTTCGCCACCATAACTGCCATCGTTTAAATAGAGTTGCAAGACTTTAGCCAGATCATTTGCATTCGAGAACAAACCAGCATTTCCTGAAACACCGCCTTGGAAAGCGGCAGCCTCGTCGTGTACATAACCACGAATCAGCTGATGCCTGACTATTTTATCATATTCTGTCGGAACAATTTCTACGGAATCCATCTTTTCCAACGGATTATATGTCGTATGCCAAGCGCCTAAGGGAGCCCAGAATGCCGATTCCAATACATCATCCATCGGACGAAGCAGTTGTTCTTCCGTCATCATTTTAAGCAGAATAAAATTGACACAACTGTATCGATACCGCTTAGGACCCAATTTGGAACGCTTGATCATCTGTGTAATTGTATCCTGAAAAGAAGGTTTCAGATAAATCCCGTCTGCTACTTTCCAAGTATATTCCGACGAAGACTTGGAGGAAACCAAATCCGGTTTGAATCGCCCCTTTTCCATCGCCTTTGTATAAAAGTTAATGGTTGGAACCAATCCAGATTGATGGAACAATAATTCGCGTATAGTAATGTTGCTCTTATTAGAATCTTTCAATTCGGGTATATACGCCGATATCTTATCCGTCAGCTTAAACTTCTTCTCATCATACGCCTTCATCACAGCCAATAAAGTTCCCGCCGCCTTGGAAGCCGAAGCCAAATCATAAACAGATTCCGTAGTAACAGGCTGCTCCTTACTATAAGTATAAGATCCAAAAGCCCGGTTATAAACAATCCAGCCATCTTTGGCAACCAGCAACTGACAACCCGGATAAGCCTTTGCCTGCAAGCCTTCTTCTGCAATAGAACTGATTTCGGCAAGCCGTTCAGCATTCAACCCGACAGCCTCAGGCTCATGATAGCCCAAACGTACCTTTTCAGTGAATATTCCTGTTCCGGCATAATATAGATCCGGAATAGAAACAGGCAACTTTCCTTTAGCTCCGATACCACCGAATATGACTTGTGCTGCATATTGCTGCGCCAAAGGTGTACCTTCGTATCCCATCACAACTGCTTTTGCCTTTTCTATGGACTGTTTATAAGACTTGCAGAAATAAGGAATGGTAAAGAACGCATAAACCAATTGTTTCCGTTCCGCCAGTTTCCGCAATGCCTGACTTTCCGGGATACGAACCGTATGTACAGCACAAATCACCAGATCATATTTATCCAGTTTCGCATAAATCTGCTGAATTTTGGAAGCACTACTACTGCGTGTGATGGTAAAGAAATCAGCCTTTACATACTTAGAAACAGTTTCCTCAAAGTCGGAAGTCACACCACTACCAATGGAAAGAACAGCAATCTTCTTTTGATCGAGTTTCTTCAACGGAACGAGATCGTCTTCGTTCTTCAGCAAAGTAATGGCTTCTGCATTCAATTGAGCGGCCAACCAAGCGGCATGTGCTGTATTTAATCGGTCAGAAAGTCCTTTCAACGGAATAGGCTGATACCGGTTCAGTCCGGCAACATATTTATATTGCAGAATCTTCTTACATTTGTCCTCCACCAGTTTCATCGGGATGATACCGCCTTCAATAGCTTCCTTGACAGCTTTATAATCAGAAATAGGAGCATAAGGAGCCAACAAAATATCATTTCCCGCCAACAAAGCTTTTACACAAGGATTCTCCGCCTTATCGTTTCCTGCTCCTTTCATCGCCAAGGCATCCGTAAAGCAGAGACCCTGGAAACCCAGTTCATCTTGCAACAAGCCTTTTACTACTTTTTCCGACAAAGAAGAAGGCAAATTCTTTCGCTTATCCAAGGCCGGAATATACAAGTGTGCTGTCATAACTCCAGCAAAACCTTTCTGAATATACTGCTTAAAAGGAAAAAGTTCTACTGAATCCAAACGAGCCCGACTATGGTAAATCACCGGAAGAGTTTCGTGCGAATCATCGGAGGTATCACCATGTCCTGGGAAATGCTTTGCCACAGCCATGATTCCTCCTTCCTCCAGTCCGCTGGCGTAGGCAATACCTTTATCAGCAACAGCTGCCGGATCTTCCCCAAAAGACCGAATCCCAATCACGGGATTATCGACGTTACTATTCACATCCAAGTCCGGAGCAAAATTAATATGAATACCCATTTCCTTACATTGCCGGGCAACTTCCTCGCCATACTTACGGATAAGCAAGTCGTTTTCAATGGCTCCCAACATCATATTCTTAGGAAAACGGGTTGTTCCACTCAAGCGCATAGACAAGCCCCACTCACCATCCAGCGAAACCAGCAAAGGAACTTTAGAGGCCTCCTGCATCCGGTTCGTCAGTTGTGCCTGCACTTCCGGACTTCCTTTATGGAATAAGACACCCCCAATATTTAGTTCATTCACATACCGTAACAGGCGCTGCATATTCTGGTTCGTAGTTTTTACATCAGCAATCACCATGAACAACTGCCCGATCCGCTCATCCATACTCAAAGTATTGAACACCGAATCCGTCCAAGCCATCATCTTCTGCTGATCAACCTGCGTCAGCAAGGTGGGTTTATCCGCGGCTAAACCTGTCATTACAGAAAGCCACCCGAATATCAGTAATACAATCCGTTTCATAAGTCGTTTGTCTTTCACTTTAAAAGTAACGAGAATTAAATGCAAATGTAACGAAAATCGATTGCAATCATAACGAGAACCGATTGTAAACTTCGATAGAATGAAAAAACTAAAGACAATTCCAAAAGAATCCATCCACCTATTTGGTTATCTCACAAAGATTTTGTTACTTTGCATCCGCTTTACGCAACGCTGGCAGGACAAGCAGCCTGCTAATTGCGTACATTATCAACAATTTTAAAATACAAGCAAAATGGATTTAATTAAAATTGCAGAAGAAGCGTTCGCTACCAACAAGGAGCATCCTTCTTTCAAGAGCGGTGACACCGTTACTATCGCTTATCGTATCAAAGAAGGTAACAAGGAACGTATCCAGCAGTACAGAGGCGTAGTTATTCGTATCTCTGGTCACGGCAACAAGAAACGTTTTACAGTACGTAAGATGTCTGATAACGTAGGTGTAGAAAGAATTTTCCCGATCGAATCTCCGTTCATCGAAAGCATCGTTGTAAACAAAGTAGGTCGTGTTCGTCGTGCTAAATTGTATTATCTGCGTGCACTGACTGGAAAGAAAGCAAGAATCAAAGAAAAGAGAGTTTAATCAATTCCACGATTCAAGATACAAAAAGCCATCCGATTCATTTCGGGTGGCTTTTTGTCGTTTAAGAGCTATAAAAAACTCGTGCTATAGACTGAACAAATAAAGAAGATATAAAAAAGAAGCGCAGGTATCAAGACTTTACTGTCTATGAAACCTGCGCTTTATTCAATCGTTCCTACTATAAGAAGTAGTAAACTTAATCTGATTATTCAGCTGCCTGCTGTTCTTCTGTTGCAGGAGCTTCAGCAGCCGGAGTTTCAGTTGCTACAGCTGATTTCTTACGAGAACGACGTGTCTTACCTGCCTTCTTAGCAGTAGCGTCTTTCTTCATATTTTCATTGTAGTCAACTAATTCAATGAAGCACATGGCAGCGTTATCACCCAGACGATTACCTGTCTTAATGATACGAGTATATCCACCCGGACGGTCACCAATCTTCTGAGAGATTTCCTTGAACAACTCAGTTACAGCATATTTGTCTTGCAAATTGCTAAAAACCACACGTCTAGAGTGAGTTGTATCCTCCTTTGACTTTGTGATCAGCGGTTCTACAAACTTACGAAGTGCTTTTGCTTTAGCTGTCGTAGTAAAGATTCTCTTATGTTTGATCAGAGAACAAGCCATATTCGAAAGCATCGCGTCACGGTGAGTGTTTGTACGACCTAAGTGATTTATTTTTCTATTATGTCTCATCGCTTATACTTACTCTTTATCTAATTTATATTTTGAGATATCCATACCGAAAGAAAGGTTCAAACTTTCCAGTAACTCATCCAATTCGGTGAGTGACTTCTTACCGAAGTTACGGAACTTCAACAGGTCATTCTTGTTGAACTTCACTAATTCACCCAATGTTTCAACATCAGCAGCCTTCAAACAGTTCAATGCACGAACTGAAAGATCCATATCTGACAATTTGCTCTTCAGCAACTGACGCATATGAAGAACTTCTTCATCAAATTCTTCATTACCATCACTATCAACTGATTCGATGGCAATCTTCTCATCAGAGAACAACATGAAATGATGAATCAAGATCTTGGCAGCTTCTTTCAAAGCTTCTTTTGGATGAATAGAACCATCTGTGGCTATTTCAAGAACCAACTTTTCGTAGTCCGTCTTTTGCTCAACACGGAAGTTTTCGATTGAATACTTCACATTGCGGATCGGAGTGTAGATAGAATCAATCGCAATTACATGGATGTCATCATCCGGCTTTCTGTTTTCATCTGCCGGTACATAACCGCGTCCTTTATTAATTGTAAGTTCAATCTGAAAACTTGCGTTCGGGTCCAAATGACAAATAGTCAAATCAGGATTCAAAACTTCGAATCCAGTTAACTGTTTACCTATATCTCCGGCTTTGAACACTTCCGTACCCGAAACATTAATACTTACTTTTTCATTCTCAATGTCATCTACAATATGCTTGAAACGCACTTGCTTCAGGTTAAGGATAATGTTAGTCACATCTTCAATAACGCCGGGGATGGTGTCAAATTCATGATCCACCCCGTCGATTTTGATAGACGTAATAGCAAACCCTTCCAATGAAGACAAGAGAATACGGCGCAAGGCATTACCAATAGTAATACCATAGCCAGGCTCCAACGGACGGAATTCAAACTTTCCGAAGAAGTCGTCCGCTTCCAACATTAATACTTTATCGGGTTTTTGAAATGCTAATATCGCCATGGAATCAATTATTATTTAGAATACAATTCTACGATCAACTGTTCTTTAATGTTTTCAGGGATATCAGCTCTTTCCGGCAAATGTAATAATTTACCACTCATTGAAGTCTGATCCCATTCCATCCAAGGATATTTGCTGTGATTGAAACCAGCCAAAGCATCAGCAATAACTTCCAAAGATTTAGATTTTTCACGAACACCGATGATCTGCCCCGGTTTAACTGAATAAGACGGGATGTTTACCACCTGTCCGTCAACCGTAATATGACGGTGAGAAACCAACTGACGAGCAGCAGCTCTTGTCGGAGCAATACCCAAACGGAATACTACATTGTCCAAACGAGCTTCAAGGAACTGCAACAATACTTCACCGGTAATACCTTTAGAACGAGAAGCCTTTTCGAAAAGGTTTCTAAATTGTTTTTCCAATACACCGTAAGTATATTTAGCCTTCTGCTTCTCACGAAGCTGAATACCGTACTCAGAAGTTTTTCTTTTTCTTGAGTTACCATGCTGTCCGGGAGGATAGTTTTTCTTAGAAAGAACTTTATCCGCACCGAAGATAGCCTCACCGAATTTACGGGCAATTCTTGTTTTAGGTCCAGTATATCTTGCCATTTTTCTATTATTTTTAATGTTCTAAAAGAACCTGGAACCGTGCAGCCGCGATTACAGAGAGGATAAGGTCTAAATGCAATCTATTCACAATTCCGGATTCCCTATTCAAGAAACTAAAGTTAATTATACTCTTCTCTTTTTAGGAGGACGACAACCATTGTGTGGCAGCGGAGTAACATCGATAATTTCAGTTACTTCAATACCTGCACCATGAATCGTTCTGATAGCAGATTCACGTCCGTTACCCGGTCCTTTTACATAAACCTTAACTTTACGTAAACCCAGATCATAAGCTACTTTAGCACAATCCTGAGCTGCCATCTGAGCAGCATACGGAGTATTCTTTTTAGAGCTTCTAAATCCCATCTTACCAGCAGATGACCAGCTAATTACCTGACCTTCACTATTGGCAAGAGATACGATAATGTTATTAAAAGAAGAATGAATGTGAGCTTGACCGTAAGCGTCAACTTTAACGTTTCTCTTCTTTGCTGCGACTGTTTTTTTTGCCATATCTCAACTCTTATTATTTAGTAGCTTTTTTCTTATTTGCAACAGTTTTCTTCTTACCCTTACGAGTACGAGAGTTATTCTTTGTCTTCTGACCTCTCAAAGGCAAACCTAAACGGTGACGAACACCTCTGTAGCAACCAATATCCATCAGACGCTTGATGTTCAACTGTACTTCAGAACGTAAATCACCTTCTACCTTATATTCTGCACCGATAATTTCACGTACTTTAGCAGCTTGATCATCTGTCCAATCTTGTACTTTAATATCGCGATCAATACCTGCTTTTGCCAAGATAGTGTTAGCTGCACTACGACCGATACCATAAATGTATGTCAAAGCAACTTCACCTCTTTTATTCTGTGGCAAATCTACACCAACTATTCTTATAGCCATATTATTACCTAATTATTTTGCAAAAATAATAAAATTATCCCTGACGTACTTTATACTTCGGGTTTTTCTTGTTAATTACATATAAACGACCCTTTCTTCTAACGATTTTGCATTCAGGGGTACGCTTCTTCAAAGATGCTCTTACTTTCATATCTAGTTTTTTTTATTTATATCTAAAAGCAATTCTACCTTTTGATAAATCATAAGGAGACATTTCAACTCTAACCTTATCACCTGGAAGTATCTTTATATAATGCATACGCATCTTTCCAGAAATGTGAGCGGTTATTTCATGTCCATTTTCCAATTCAACCCGAAACATTGCATTCGACAATGCTTCTACAATTACTCCATCTTGTTCAATTGCTGACTGTTTAGCCATATAATAAAATAAAGATTAAATTGCGTTACTACCTAAAACTTCTTCTATAAAATCAAATGAAGACAAAATCTGCGGACCATCAGGACGAATAGCAATACAATGTTCAAAATGGGCAGAACATTTTCGATCTTTTGTCCGAACTGTCCAACCGTCACGTTCAAATACAACATTTTTACTTCCCATATTAATCATGGGCTCAATACAAATGCACATACCTGATTTAAGTAACGGACCACATCCTCGACGTCCATAATTAGGTACTTCTGGTTCTTCATGCATCCTTTTACCAATACCATGACCAACCAATTCGCGAACTACTGAATAATTATGAGACTCACAATACGTCTGAACGGCATTACTAATATCGCCTATCCGCTTTCCTTCAACTGCAGCCTGAATTCCTAGATACAAAGACTCTTTAGTCGTTTTCAAAAGATCCTTAACTTTCGGATCAACCTCTCCAACACAAAATGTATAAGCTGAATCTCCGACATACCCATTCAATATTGTACCACAATCGACAGAGATAATATCTCCCTCATTCAAAATCTTTGAAGACGAAGGTATACCATGAACTACCTGTTCGTTTACTGAAGCACATATTGAATTCGGAAAACCTCCATACCCTAAAAAAGCAGGAACAGCTCCATGATCCCTAATAAATTCTTCCGCAATCTTATCAAGTTGAAGCGTTGAAACACCTGGTGCAACATGCTTACCTACTTCAGCTAGTGTTTTACCTACTAACTGGTTTGCTTCACGCATCAACTCAATTTCTTCATCTGTTTTTAAATAGATCATCGAAATTAATAAGCATTTACGCCTGAACGACCTTTAATTCTACCAGACTTTAACAAACCATCATAATGACGCATCAACAAATGACTTTCAACTTGCTGTAATGTATCCAAAACAACACCAACAAGAATCAACAAAGAAGTACCACCAAAGAATTGTGAAAAAGCCATACTCACACCGGCCAAACGTGCAAAAGCAGGCATAATAGCCACAATTGCCAAGAAAATTGCACCTGGTAATGTAATACGGTCCATGATTGAATCCAAATAATCTTTGGTTTGTTTACCTGGCTTAACCCCCGGAATGAAACCATTGTTTCTCTTCAAATCATCAGACATCTGAGTCGGATTAATTGTGATGGCTGTATAAAAATAGGTAAACAGAATGATCAAAACGGCAAATACAAAATTATACCAAAATCCTGTATTATCCATAAATGCAGCCCAGAAACCTGAACTTTCACCGGTATTAGAAAAACCAACAATAGAGATTGGAATAAACATAATAGCCTGAGCAAAAATGATAGGCATAACATTTGCAGCATTTACTTTTAAAGGTATATACTGACGAGCACCACCATACTGTTTATTTCCAATAATTCTCTTCGCATATTGTACGGGGACCTTTCTAGTTCCTTGAACCAAAAGAATCGCACCAGCAATTACGAACAACAAGAACAACATTTCAAACAAGAACATAACCAAACCACCAGTCTTTTCACTTGTTCTAGAAATAAATTCCTGAAACAAAGAATGAGGTAAGCGAGCTATGATTCCGACTAAGATGATAAATGAAATACCATTACCTACACCTTTATCTGTTATTCTCTCACCCAACCAAAGGATAAACATACTTCCTGCAGCCAAAATGATTGTAGAAGATATCGTAAACCAAATTCCAGGAGGTAAAGAAGCACCAACAGCTCGCAGCTGTACACTTAAGTTTACCAAATAAGTAGGGCCCTGGAATAACAAAATGGCCACAGTCAAATAACGTGTCCATTGGTTAATCTTACGATGTCCACTTTCTCCTTCTCTCTGTAATTTCTGAAAAGAAGGAACAGCAATTGCCATCAATTGCATAACGATAGAAGCAGAGATATATGGCATAATTCCTAATGCAAAAATAGAAGCATTAGAAAAGGCACCACCAGAAAACATATCCAATAATGCCAACAAACCACCTTGCGTCTGTTCTTGTAAAGCGGTTAACGCCTTAGGATCAATACCCGGAAGAACCACAAACGTTCCAAAGCGATAGATCACCACTAATAAAAGAGTGGTGAGGATCCGATTTCTCAGATCCTCAATCTTCCAGATATTCTTTATTGTTTCAACAGCTCTCATAAATTAGAGTTTAACGACAGTTCCACCTACAGCTTGAATAGCAGCTTCGGCAGATTTGGAAAATGCATGTGTAGAAACTTCCAATTTAGCTGTCAAACTACCATTACCAAGAATCTTAACCAACTGTGAAGAAGAAATAAAACCTGCATTTACTAACTCTTCAATTCCAATCTTAC
This sequence comes from Parabacteroides faecalis, assembly GCF_022809355.1. Lineage (GTDB taxonomy): Bacteria > Bacteroidota > Bacteroidia > Bacteroidales > Tannerellaceae > Parabacteroides > Parabacteroides faecalis. The sequence goes on from NZ_JAKZMM010000057.1 coordinate 10,608, forward strand.
TCAAATTCTGAGCTTCAGCTAATTGCTGAAGAGTTGAAATATTAATAGCTTTATATTCTACACGGTTAATATTCTTGAAACCAAATTTAGGCAAACGTCTTTGAATTGGCATCTGACCACCTTCAAATCCAATCTTGTTCTTATAACCTGATCTTGACTTAGCTCCTTTATGACCTCTTGTTGAAGTACCACCCAAGCCAGAACCCGGACCACGTCCTATTCTTTTTCTGGTTTTAACAGAACCTGCTGCCGGCTTTAAATTTGATAAATTCATATCGCAATTATTTTTTCGATCAATTATTATTTTTCAACTGAAACCAAATGTTTAACTTTCTCAACCATACCCAAAATACAAGGGTTAGCTTCATGTTCTACTACTTGGTTTAGTTTTCTCAAACCCAGCGCATCCAAAGTTCTTTTTTGGTCTTTAGGGCAATTAATTCTACTCTTAATCTGCTTAACTTTAATTGTTGCCATATCTACTCCTCCCTAATTAACCTCTAAATACTTTTTCAACTGAAACTCCACGATTCTGAGCAACATCAAACGGACTTCTTAATTCACCTAGAGCAGCAATTGTAGCTTTAACTAAGTTATGAGGGTTAGAAGAACCTTTTGATTTAGCTAACACGTCAGTAATACCAACGCTTTCAAGAACAGCACGCATAGCACCACCAGCTTTCACTCCAGTACCATGAGATGCAGGCTTGATCAAAACCTGAGCACCACCAAATTTAGCAAATTGTTCGTGAGGGATAGTACCTTTATGAACAGGTACACGGATCAAATTCTTTTTAGCAGCTTCTACACCCTTAGCAATGGCTGTAGTTACTTCACCTGCTTTTCCTAAGCCCCAACCAACAATACCATCTTCATTTCCTACTACAACAATAGCAGCAAAACTGAAAGTACGTCCTCCTTTTGTTACCTTAGTTACGCGGTTGATAGCAACCAATCTATCCTTCAACTCTAAGTCGTTGGTTGATTTTACTCTGTTATTAACTCCTGCCATTTCCATTAAAATTTAAGGCCGCCGTTACGTGCAGCATCCGCTAATTCTTTAATTCTCCCGTGATACAGATAACCGTTACGATCAAAAACTACAGCCTGTACACCAGCTTCCTGAGCATTCTTTGCAATCAGTTCACCAACTTTAGCTGCAATTTCTTTTTTCGGAGCCTTTTCTTCCATCTTCAAAGATGAAGCAGAAGCTAAAGTCTTACCTGTAGTATCATCAATAACCTGTGCATAGATTTGCTTATTACTTCTAAACACAGTCAGGCGAGGACGTTCAGTTGTACCTGAAATCTTACCTCTTACACCTGCTTTTATCTTTAATCTTCTTTCTATCTTCGTTGTCATGATAATTTCAGTTTACGTAGATTACTTACCTGCTGATTTACCAGACTTTCTGCGAATTTCTTCACCCACAAATTTAATACCTTTACCTTTATATGGTTCTGGCATACGGAATGAACGAATCTTAGCACAAATCTGGCCCAATAATTGCTTATCAGCAGATTCAAGGATAATCAGAGGGTTCTTATTTCTCTCTGCCTTTGTCTCAACTTTTACTTCCTTGGGTAACAACATATAAATATTATGTGTATAACCCAATGAAAGATCTAACAGCTGACCTGTATTAGTTACACGATAACCAACACCAACAAGCTCTAACTCTTTTTTGTATCCTTCTGATACTCCAACTACCATATTATGAATCAAAGCACGATACAAACCATGTAAAGCACGATGGTTCTTATCATCAGTTGGGCGAGTCAAATGAACTACTCCATCTTCGATTGCAACTTGAATATCAGGATTTACAGCCTGTACAAGTTCACCTTTAGGACCCTTAACTGTTACAACGTTATCCTTGATAGTAACTGTAACACCAGCCGGTACATGAATTGGTAATTTTCCTATTCTTGACATTCTTCTTCCTCCTAATTAATAGACATAACATAAAACTTCACCACCGATTTTCAGCTCGCGAGCTTCTTTATCAGTCATAACACCCTTAGAAGTAGAAAGAACTGCAATACCCAATCCATTCAATACACGAGGCATATCTTTATAACCAGTGTACTTACGCAAACCAGGAGTAGAAACTCTTTCAAGTTTCTTGATTGCATTAACTTTGTTTACAAGGTCATACTTCAAAGCAATCTTAATTGTACCTTGAGGACCATCTTCTACAAACTTGAAATTAAGAATGTAGCCCTTGTCGAAAAGGATCTTAGTGATCTCTTTCTTTAAATTTGACGCCGGCACTTCAACAACTCTGTGCTTCGCTTTAATTGCATTACGCAATCTTGTCAAATAATCTGCAATAGGATCTGTCATATAATAATTAATTAAATTGATCCGGACACCCGGACAATATTTAAACTAAAAAAACTCTTACCAACTTGCTTTCTTTACACCCGGGATTAAACCTTGTGAAGCCATTTCACGCAACTGGATACGAGAAATACCGAACTGACGAATATATCCTTTCGGACGACCTGTAATTTTACAACGATTGTGCAAACGTACAGGAGAAGCATTCTTCGGTAAAAGCTGCAAAGCATCATAATTACCTTCAGCTTTCAGCTGAGCACGTTTAGCAGCATATTTAGCAACTAACTTAGCTCTTTTTACCTCGCGGGCTTTCATTGATTCCTTAGCCATAACTATTTAGTCTTTTTTTGCATTTTTAAAAGGCAAACCAAATTCTCTTAACAGAGCATAACCTTCTTCATCTGTTTTCGCAGAGGTTACAAAGGTAATATTCATTCCTAATATTTTGGTAATATTATCGATATTAATTTCAGGAAAAATGATCTGTTCCTGAATACCGAGTGTATAATTACCACGACCATCCAACTTACTTTCGATTCCCTTGAAGTCACGGATACGCGGAAGAGCGATACGAACTAATCTTTCCAAAAACTCGTACATCTGTTCACGACGTAAAGTTACCATCACACCAATAGGCATCTTTTTACGAAGTTTGAAATTTGATACGTCTTTCTTAGAAACTGTTGCAACAGCCTTCTGACCTGTAATAGCAGTCAACTCACTAATTGCAACATCAATAATTTTCTTATCTGCAGTAGCCATTCCAAGACCTTGATTAATCACGATCTTTTTTAATACAGGCACCTGCATTACAGACTTGTAACCAAATTCCTTTGTTAAAGCAGGAACAATTCTGTCCTGATATTCTTTTTTAAGACTGGCAGTATTGCTCATTACTTAATCTCCTCCCCTGATTTTTTTGAATAACGCACTAAAGCACCTTCTTCATTTGCTTTACGACCTATGCGAGTCGGTTTTCCAGTTTTAGGATCAACGACATTCAAGTTAGATACATGAATAGGAGCTTCCTTCTTTTCTATTCCTCCTTGAGGATTCTTTGCATTAGGCTTGGTATGCTTTGATACCATATTAATACCTTCGACAACTGCACGGTTTTCTTTTACTAACACCTTCAGGACACGACCTGTCTTACCTTTGTCTTCACCAGTATTAACAAAAACGATATCGCCTTTTTTGATATGTAATTTGCTCATTACTCTAAATTTTTCAACTATTAAAGTACCTCCGGTGCAAGTGAAACAATTTTCATGTTTGTTGCACGAAGCTCTCTGGCTACCGGACCAAAGATACGGCTACCACGAATATCTCCAGCGCCATTTAACAATACACAGGCATTGTCATCAAAGCGGATATAAGAACCGTCAGCACGACGAATTTCCTTCTTAGTACGTACGATTACAGCTTTTGATACAGCTCCCTTCTTGATATCACTAGATGGGATTACGCTCTTAATCGCTACTACAATCACATCTCCAACAGTTGCATAGCGCTTTCTTGTTCCACCTAACACGCGAATACATAAAGCTTCTTTTGCACCACTGTTATCAGCTACTACTAATCTTGACTCTTGTTGTATCATGTTATTTAGCCCTTTCGATTATTTGAACTAATCTCCATCTTTTAGTTTTGCTCAATGGACGAGTTTCCATAATTCTTACAGTATCGCCAATGTTGCATTCATTCTTTTCATCGTGAGCATGATATTTTTTCGTCTTATTAACGAACTTACCATAAATGGGATGTTTTTCCTTCCATTTAATAGCAACAGTGATGCTCTTGTCCATCTTGTTGCTTGTAACCACGCCCGTTCTTTCTTTTCTTAAATTTCTAGTTTCCATCAGGCTCAATTATTTGTTGTTAAGTTCTCTCTGGCGCAATTCAGTTTTCATGCGCGCAATCATCCTGCGTTGTTGTTTAATCTGAGCAGGATTTTCACTTGGAGTAATACTGTGGTTGATTACTTTCTGTTCGTAAGCAGCCACTTCTGCATTGATTCGCTCTGTCAACTCCGCAGTGCTTAATTCTCTAATTTCTGCAATCTTCATAACCAATTACGCATTTTGATTTTGCATATCATAATCACGTCTCACAACAAACTTTGTAGTAACAGGAAGTTTCTGAGCACCTAAGCGCAATGCTTCCTTAGCTACCTCAAAAGGAACACCTTCAACTTCAAAAATCATACGACCCGGAGTTACAGGAGCAACAAATCCTTCTGGATTACCTTTACCTTTACCCATACGTACGTCAGCAGGTTTTTTAGTGATCGGCTTATCTGGGAAGATACGAACCCAAACTTGACCTTGACGCTGCATATAACGAGTTACAGCAATACGAGCAGCTTCAATCTGTCGTCCGGTGATCCATTTTGTATCTAACGACTTTATACCAAAAGATCCGAAAGTCAACTGGTTACCACGCTGAGCATTACCTTTAGCGCTACCTTTTTGAGCTCTTCTGAACTTGGTTTTCTTTGGTTGTAACATTTCTTCTTAAATTCTAACGTTTAACGATTAGCTTTCTTTCTCTTGAAGTTCTTTTCTCTGCTGCCACCGGCATTTTCATTGCGGCGTCCAGATTCCTTAGATGCAGTAAATGAAGGAGCCAAATCTTTCTTTCCATAAACTTCACCACGGCAAATCCAAACTTTCACACCTAACAAACCAACTTTTGTCAGTGCTTCAGCCAAAGCATAATCAATATCAGCTCTGAATGTATGCAACGGAGTTCTTCCTTCTTTATACATTTCAGAACGCGCCATTTCAGCACCGTTCAAACGACCTGAAATTTGGATCTTGATACCTTCAGCGCCCATTCTCATAGTTGAAGCGATAGCCATTTTAATTGCTCTACGATATGCAATTTTACCTTCAAGCTGACGAGCAATATTATTAGCAACAATCACTGCATCAAGCTCAGGTCTTTTCACTTCAAAAATGTTAATTTGAACTTCTTTATCGGTGATCTTTTTCAACTCTTCCTTCAATTTGTCAACTTCCTGACCACCTTTACCGATAATAATACCCGGACGTGAAGTACAAACTGTAATAGTTATCAACTTCAACGTACGTTCAATCACAATACGAGATACACTAGCTTTTGCAAGACGGGCATTCAAATATTTACGGATCTTGCTATCTTCTAATAAAGTATCTCCGTAATTTTTGCCGCCATACCAATTGGAATCCCAACCACGGATGATTCCCAAACGATTACTAACCGGATTAACTTTTTGTCCCATCTACAAATTAATTTTGAGTATCTTTTTTACTAAGTGTATCAACAAACAACGTTACATGGTTCGAACGTTTACGAATTCTGTAACCTCTTCCTTGCGGAGCCGGACGCATTCTCTTCAAAGTCGTAGCGCAATCTACACTAATCAAAGAGATATACAATTCTCCAGCTTCTGCTTTACGTTCATTTTTCTGCTCCCAATTTGCAATAGCTGAACGAAGCAACTTTTCTACTCTTGCTGCAGCTTCTTTGTTTGAAAACTTCAAAACACCAAGTGCACGGAATACTTCCATTCCACGTACCATGTCAACAACTAATCGCATCTTACGAGGAGAAGTTGGCACATTGCGCAACTTTGCGAAATACATGGTCTTTTGGGCTTCTTTTCTTGCTTCAGCTGATATTCTTTTTCTAGCACCCATTTTACGATTCTTTTTTTCAGTTTTTAGATTCCTGCTTTACCGATTATTTTTTCTTGTTACCGGCATGGCCACGGAATGTACGTGTTGGTGAAAATTCACCTAACTTATGACCAACCATGTTTTCGGTTACAAAAACAGGAATAAATTTATTTCCATTATGAACTGCAATAGTATGGCCTACAAAATCAGGCGAAATCATTGAAGCTCTTGCCCACGTTTTAACGACACTCTTTTTGCCTGACTCATTCATAGCCAGAACTTTCTTTTCAAGTTTTACGTTAATATACGGGCCTTTTTTTAATGATCGACTCATAGTTTACTTAATTAATCAGATTATTTCTTTCTTCTTTCAATAATATATTTTGAAGAATGTTTCTTCGGAGCTCTTGTCTTCAAGCCCTTAGCATACAAGCCGTTTCTTGATCTTGGATGACCTCCAGAAGCACGTCCTTCACCACCACCCATTGGGTGATCAACTGGGTTCATTACAACACCACGGTTGTGAGGACGACGACCTAACCATCTAGAACGACCTGCTTTACCTGATTTTTCAAGACCATGGTCTGAGTTACCTACTGCACCGATTGTAGCTTTACAAGCGGCAAGAATCTTTCTTGTTTCACCAGAAGGCATCTTGATAATAGCATAAGCACCTTCCTTTGAAGTCAGCTGAGCAAAAGCACCTGCAGAACGAACTAATTTAGCTCCTTGTCCTGGGCGAAGCTCAATGTTGTGAATAATAGTACCAACAGGTATATTTGCCATTGGCAAAGTATTACCTACTTCAGGAGCTGCGTCAGATCCTGAAACCACTGTCTGGCCAACTTCCAAACCATTCGGAGCAATAATATAACTCTTAGCTCCGTCAGCGTAATACAACAATGCTATACGTGAAGTACGATTAGGATCATACTCGATAGCTTTAACTGTTGCAGGAATGCCATCTTTGTTTCTCTTGAAATCGATAATTCTGTACTTTTGTTTGTGACCACCACCGATATAACGCATTGTCATCTTACCAGTGTTGTTACGACCACCTGTACTTTTCTTACCTACTACAAGAGACTTCTCTGGTGTACTTGCAGTGATTTTATCAAATGCACCAATAACTTTGTGTCTCTGCCCCGGTGTTGTGGGCTTTAATTTACGTATTCCCATTTCTTTTTTTAGATATTACTAAAGAAATCAATTGTTTCTCCTTCTTTCAATGTTATGATTGCCTTCTTGAAAGCAGCTTGTTTACCGTTAATGATACCAGACTTTGTATAACGTGTTTTCTGCTTACCAGAGTAGTTGATGGTATTAACATCAACTACAGTTACATTATACAATTCTTCTACAGCTTTCTTAATTTCAAGCTTATTGGCATCAGGAGAAACACGAAAACCATAACGATTAGCGAACTTTTCCGTAATTGCTGTCTGCTTTTCTGTTACAATAGGCTTAATAATAATTCCCATCTTTTATACTCCTTATGCGTTAAAAAGTTTTTCAATTGCTGCAACAGAGCTTTCTGTCAAAACTAAATTTGCGGCATCAAGCACACTATAAGTATTGATATCAGAAACAGTTACAACTTTAGCTTTCTGTAAATTTCGAGCTGACAAATATACAAAATTATTTTTCTCCGGTAAAACCATAAGAAGCTTTTTATCAGCCACTTTAAGGTTTTTAGTAATTGTTACGAATTCTTTTGTCTTAGGAGCTTCCATATTGAAGTCTTCAACAACTACAATAGCACTATTTTTAGCCTTATAAGACAAAGCTGACTTACGAGCCAAACTCTTTACCTTCTTATTCAACTTAAATTCGTAATCACGAGGTCTTGGTCCAAATACACGACCACCACCAACTAAAACCGGAGAGTTGATATCACCACGACGTGCGCCACCACCACCTTTCTGACGGATCAGCTTACGTGTACTACCTGATACTTCACTTCTTTCCTTAGACTTATGAGTACCCTGACGTTTATTTGCCAAAAACTGTTTTACATCCAGGTAAATAGCATGATCGTTGGGCTCAATGCCATAAATTGCATCGTTCAAAGTTACCTTTCTTCCGGTATCTTCACCTTTAATATTAAATACGCTCAGTTCCATTACTTCTCAATTAAAACGATTGAACCTTTAGCACCTGGAACAGAACCTTTAACTAACAAAAGATTATGTTCAGGCAATACTTTGATAACCTGTAAGTTCTGAACAGTAACACGTTCATTTCCTAACTGGCCACCCATACGCATACCCTTAAATACTTTTGCAGGGTAAGAACAAGCACCGATAGAACCCGGCTTACGAGCACGATTGTGCTGACCATGTGTTGTCTGACCTACACCACCAAAACCGTGACGTTTAACAACACCCTGAAAACCTTTACCCTTTGAAGTTCCAATTACATCAACGAAACCTGCACCTTCCAAGTAATCAACAGTGATTACATCACCCAACTTGTATTCAGTTTCAAAATTCTTGAACTCGGCCAAGTATCTCTTGGGGGTTACACCGGCTTTCTTAAAGTGACCCATTTCAGGCTGTGTTGTATGTTTCTCTTTCTTATCTTCGAAACCCAACTGAACAGCTTCATAGCCATCATTTTCCAAAGTCTTGATCTGTGTAACTACACAAGGACCTACTTCGATAACAGTGCATGGAAGATTTTTTCCCTCGGCACTGAAAACGGATGTCATTCCGATTTTCTTTCCTAATAATCCTGGCATTTCACTAAAAATTTAAATACTTACACTTTAATTTCTACTTCAACTCCACTAGGCAATTCCAGTTTCATCAATGCGTCAACTGTCTTTGCTGTTGAACTGTAGATATCAATTAATCTCTTATAAGATGATAATTCGAACTGCTCACGTGACTTTTTATTTACGAATGTAGAGCGGTTCACAGTAAAGATACGTTTGTGAGTAGGCAGAGGAATCGGTCCACTAACCACTGCACCTGTAGCCTTTACAGTCTTTACGATTTTCTCAGCTGACTTGTCAACCAGAGAATAATCATAAGACTTCAATTTAATTCTGATCTTTTGGCTCATATTTATATTGTATAATTCAAAATATTATTTGATCAAATCAGCACGACCCTGTACTTCAGTCAATACCTGCTTAGCAATTGATGAAGAAACCTGAGCATAGTGAGAGAACTGCATTGTTGAAGTTGCACGACCTGAAGTAATCGTACGTAATGCTGTTACATATCCAAATGTTTCAGCCAATGGAACTTTTGCTTTAACAATACGTGCACCAGTACGACTAGTTTCCATACCTTCAACTTGACCACGACGCTTATTCAAGTCACCGATTACATCACCCATACTTTCTTCTGGAGTTACAACTTCCATCTGCATAATCGGTTCCATCAATACTGGACCTGCTTTTTCTGAAGCATTCTTAAATGCCTGAATAGCGGCAATTTCAAATGACAACTGGTCAGAGTCAACCGGGTGGAAAGAACCATCCATCAATGTAACTTTCAGCTTATCCAAAGGATAACCAGCCAATACACCATTCTTCATCGCCTTTTCAAAACCTTTCTGTACAGATGGAATAAATTCCTTAGGAACATTACCACCCTTTACTTCATCAATAAACTGAAGTGTACCTTCGAAGTTTTCATCAGCCGGTTCAAGACGAACAATAATATCAGCAAACTTACCACGACCACCAGACTGTTTCTTATAAACTTCACGCAATTCAACAGGCTTAGTAATTGCTTCTTTATAAGTAACCTGAGGCTTACCTTGATTACACTCAACTTTGAACTCACGACGCAAACGGTCAATAATGATATCCAAGTGCAACTCACCCATACCACTAATTACAGTCTGACCAGTTTCTTCGTTAGTCTGAACACGGAATGTCGGGTCTTCTTCAGCCAATTTAGCCAATCCCATACCCAACTTATCCAAGTCTTTCTGCGTTTTTGGTTCTACAGCGATACCGATAACTGGTTCAGGGAACTCCATAGATTCCAAAGTGATTGGATTATTTTCATCACACAAAGTATCACCTGTGCGAATATCCTTGAATCCTACACCTGCTCCAATATCACCACAACCGATAACTTCCATCGGATTTTGCTTATTTGAATGCATCTGGAACAAACGTGAAATACGTTCTTTCTTCCCTGAACGAGTATTCAATACATAAGAACCAGCTGTAACCTGTCCTGAGTAAACTCTGAAGAAGCACAAACGTCCTACATACGGGTCTGTTGCAATCTTAAATGCCAAAGCTGCTAACGGTTCCTCGAATAAAGGCTTACGAACAACAACAACGTCAGGATTACTTGGATCAGTACCTTCGATAGCAGGTGTATCTTCAGGAGAAGGCAAATAAGCACAAACTGCATCCAGCAATGTCTGAACACCTTTGTTCTTAAATGAAGAACCACAAGTCATCGGATTAATCTGCATTGACAATGTACCTTTACGAAGAGCTACTTTAATTTCATCTTCTGTAATTGTTGAAGGATCATCAAAATATTTCTCCATCAAAGCATCATCGCATTCAGCCAATGCTTCCAACATCTTGTCACGCCATTCTTCTGCTTCAGCTTGCATATCAGCTGGGATATCTTCTACTGAATACTCAGCACCCATTGATTCATCATGCCAATAAATAGCTTTCATCTGAATCAAATCAACGATACCCTTAAAGTTTTCTTCAGCACCAATAGGAATTTGGATAGCACACGGATGAGCTCCTAAAACTTCCTTCATCTGACGAATAACTTCATAATAGTTTGCACCTGAACGGTCCATCTTATTTACATAACCGATACGCGGCACATTATATTTATCAGCTTGACGCCAAACAGTCTCAGACTGAGGTTCAACACCACCCACAGCACAGAAAGTAGCAACAGCGCCATCCAATACACGAAGTGAACGTTCAACCTCTACTGTAAAGTCAACGTGCCCCGGAGTATCAATCAAATTGATCTTATAACGATTTCCGTTATAGTTCCAGAAAGTAGTTGTAGCAGCAGAAGTAATTGTAATACCACGTTCCTGCTCTTGGGCCATCCAGTCCATTGTAGCAGTACCATCATGAGTCTCACCAATCTTATGTGTCAAACCAGTATAATAAAGAATACGTTCAGAAGTCGTAGTCTTACCGGCATCGATGTGAGCCATGATTCCGATGTTTCTTGTAAACACCAATTGCTTATCGTTGTTTGCCATATTCTTTCTAAGCCTTAATAAAATTAAAATCTAAAGTGAGCGAATGCACGGTTAGCTTCTGCCATACGATGCATATCTTCTTTTCTCTTGAATGCACCACCCTGATTATTGAATGCATCAATAATTTCAGCAGACAACTTATCAGACATAGTTTTACCACCACGCTTACGAGCGAAGATGATCAGATTCTTCATAGAGATTGATTCTTTACGATCCGGGCGGATCTCAGTAGGTACCTGGAATGTAGCTCCACCAACACGACGTGATTTTACTTCCACCTGAGGGGTAATATTATCTAATGCAGCTTTCCAGATTTCAAGTGCAGACTTTTCTTCATTCGGCATTTTAGCCTTTACAGATTCCAATGCGGTATAGAAAATTTCAAATGCAGTATTCTTCTTACCGTCATACATCAAATGGTTAACGAATTTCGTTACCTTAACATCACCAAAAACAGGATCTGGCAATACCTGTCTTTTTTTGGGTTTTGCTTTTCTCATTTGTTCTAATAAATTTCGTTTCTTTCTTTGGTTGCCTTTAATTTGTCTTCAACGGTTCCGCCGAACCATTTACTCAACCTTTAGCCTATCCAAATACTCAAACCAGCTTTAATACTTAATTTAAATTCTCAGTTTGAAAGGGGATAATTACTTCTTACCTTTTGCAGCAGGTGCAGATCCTGGTTTCGGACGCTTAGCTCCGTATTTAGAACGACGCTGTGTACGACCATTCACTCCAGCAGTATCCAAAGTACCACGAACAATATGATAACGTACACCCGGAAGATCCTTAACACGACCACCACGTACTAACACGATTGAGTGTTCCTGCAAGTTGTGACCTTCACCTGGAATGTAAGAGTTTACTTCTTTACCATTTGTCAAACGTACTCTCGCTACTTTACGCATTGCTGAGTTAGGTTTCTTCGGTGTAGTAGTGTAAACACGAACACAAACACCACGTCTCTGAGGACATGAATCCAATGCTGGTGATTTACCTTTTTCCACCAAAGTTTCCCTTCCTTTTCTAACTAATTGCTGAATTGTAGGCATTTCTTTTCTTTTTAAAACTTTGAATGTATAATTTATATATTTATTTTCTTGTTCAATTAGAAGAGTTTTATTGCGTTACCCATTAACTTTCAACGCATTCCATAACATCTTCTACTAAAACGCTGCAAAGGTAGTATTTTATTCTCACTTACACATAATAAGGCAATAAGGTTTTGTTATTATTTAACATAGTTTTGCATAGAAAAACTTCACTAAAAGACTGAATTCATGACAATAGTACAGAGAAGTACTCAAAAAAACAACATAAAAACAGAAGGGAATCTACTCATATTCTGATAATTAGCAATAAAAAAAAGACTAACTTATATAGTTAGTCTTTTTCTTTTCTAAAACGGCGGCTACCTACTCTCCCACTGTTACGCAGTACCATCGGCGTGACGAGGCTTAACTTCTCTGTTCGGAATGGGAAGAGGTGGATCCCTCGTGCTATAACCAC
>NZ_JAKZMM010000058.1 GCF_022809355.1 Parabacteroides faecalis
TTTGCAACACTAAGATAAGTGAAAATTCTGACATGGCAAAATCCTGGGCAACTTTTTGTTGCTCAGGAACTTATAAATAAAGTTAAATTATAGTGTTGCGGAATTAAGGGAAGTATAGACATAATCTCTTCCCGTTCAAGTACCTTAAAACCTCCGTTCATAATAAGCGTTGCATCGGTAATGCTTTCAAGCATATCTTTAGTAACACCGAGCGATGAAATATCTGTAACGACACCGATTTCCTTCATCCACTTAAGTAAAGCATCCACACCTTCGACAGCGAGCTGTCTATCCGTTTTTCCTACTGCAGGTATATCCCAAACCACAGTAGCAAAACGAGTGAACTTCTTCAATCCATATGGGAGGACATGCCGGTAATAAGCAATGGAAACCCCGGATAAGGTCATGCCATGGGTTGCATCCGTATGTGCTCCGATAGCTTGGCCTATCATGTGTACCATCCAGTCCTGACTCTTACCTTTTCCGATAAGCGTGTTCAGTGCCCACGTTGAAGTCCACATGATATTGGAACGTGCCTCGTAATCTTGTGGATTATCGATTGCTACAAGACTACTGTGTATAAGCGAACGCATCAGACCTTCCGCCAGATAATCGGACGTGTTATCATCATTGCCCGAGAAATACTGCTCCATGATGTGGCTCATAATGTCAAATATTCCGGCTACCATCTGATTTTTCGGAACAGAGAATGTATAACGAGGGTTAAGGATAGAGAACTTAGGCATTACATTTTCTCCGAAAACTTTGCCTATTTTGAGCTTCGCCGCATGATTAGTAATGACCGAACCTCCGTTCATTTCTGAACCTGTACCAACCATTGTCAAAACAGAACCGACAGGGATGATACGCTGATTACTGTCAGGCTCCTCCTGATTAAGATAGAATTTTTTCCATGGATCTCCATCATACCATGCCGAAACACTTACCGCTTTGGCATAGTCGATTGTCGAACCTCCACCAACGGCCAAGATCAGATCTACGTTATGCTTTCGTGCTAATTTTGCCCCTTCATTAAGTTTATCCGTCGTGGGATTAGGCATAACACCCGGCAATTCTATCACTTCTTTTCCTATCGAATTCAGAACAGACATCACTTCCTCGTAAATGCCGTTTGTTTTAATAGAACCACCTCCATAAGTCAAAAGCACTTTCGGACCGTATTTTTTTAACTCTTCTCGCAGATTCTTTTGGACTTCATCCCCGAAATACAATTTCGTAGGATTTGAATATATGAAATTACCTAACATTGCTCTTTTATTTTAAATTACTACTAAAAAACGTATTAAGTTTCTCCACAGCCTGATCGACATATTCCATTTTGTCATACAAATCCACATGTGTTGCCCCTTCTAACTGGTAGAGTTCTTTCGGTTCGTTCGCTTTATTGTAAGCATCCTGACTGAAATAGATTGTGTCCGCCTTACTTCCGACTATAAAAAGTATAGGGCGGGGAGAAATGGTTTCTATTAAATCAAAAGCATTGAATGCTGCTAGCCTATCATTACATGTAAACAAAAATTTATTGTGTGAATTTGGATGCGAAGCACGTGGAGTACAATAATATTCATATGCTTCACGCTGGATGGTTGATGTTTTCTCGGTAATTTCTTCTTGAGAATTTGGAACATATCCTACATATAGAGGCGCTTCGCCTCTTGCTTCACGAGTACGCTGAAGAGCTACTTCACGAAGCATCTGTTTCTTTTCCTCATCAGTCCAACAACGTGCAAAACCATTGCGTTGGCTATCACCTACATCCCATGTACTAATACCTGCTACCGCTTTTATACGATATTCAGTCTGTGCCGCATTGATCGAATATCCTGCACCTGCACAAATACCCATCGCTCCAATGCGTTCTTCATCTATATATGGCAAAGTAACTAAATAGTCTATTGCACAACGGATATCTTCCACTCTTCTAGTCGGATCTTCCAAAAATCGTGGCAATCCTTCACTCTCTCCTTGATGAGAAGCATCAAAAGCCAAAGTGATAAAGCCCCTCTCAGATAACAGACGAGCATATAGCCCAGCTACTTGTTCTTTCACTCCGTTACCGGGATGTGTCACCACAATACCTGGATATTTCATTTCAGTATCGAATCCTTCGGGGAAATAAATTTCACCCGACATCTTCAATGTCTTGTTAGGAAAGAAAACTTTTTGTTTGGTACTCATATTTCTTTTTATTATAAAGTTTTTTATTTAAGATATTCACGGAAAAACAATTCTATCTTGTCGAAAGGTATCACCTTCAGATTATCGTACAAGTCAGTATGATTGGCACCAGGGATGATTAGCAATTCTTTGTTGTCGCCCTTCAGCTTTTGGAATGCATCTCTACTAAAGGCCTTTTCTCCGTGAATCATCAGAATAGCACTGCGTATCTCATTGCTATAAGTTAGGATAGGCATGTTAATGAATGACAGCGAAGAAGTCTTGTTCCATCCGTTGTTCGAATTGAGCGAACGCTTGTGGTAACCGCGCGAGGTCTTATAGTAGGCATAGTAGTCTTTCACGAATTGGGGTGCATCAGCAGGAAGAGGGTCCACCACACCGCCAGCACGTTCATAGAAACCATTACGATAATCGATCGTGCGCTGGGCGTTAAGTTGTTGGCGGAGTTCGTAACGCTGACCAGCATCCATCGAATCGAAATAACCATTAGCATTCACTCGACTCATATCGTACATCGTCGAAGTGACTGTCGCCTTGATACGCGTGTCGATAGCGGCAGCATTCAAAGCCATACCTCCCCAACCACAGATACCGAGGATACCAATACGTTCAGAATCCACGTCGTTGCGGGTTGACAAATAGTCCACCGCTGCGCAAAAGTCTTCCGTATTGATGTCGGGCGAAGCCACATATCGGGGCTGACCGCCGCTTTCGCCTGTAAACGAGGGGTCAAAAGCTATAGTCAGAAAGCCACGCTCGGCCAGCGTCTGTGCATACAGACCAGACGACTGCTCCTTGACTGCTCCAAACGGTCCGCTTACGGCAATGGCAGCCAACTTACCCGTAGCCTGTTTAGGCATGTAGAGGTCAGCCACAAGCGTAATGCCATAGCGGTTGTGAAAGGTCACTTTACTATGATTTACCTTGTCGCTCTTCGGAAAAGTCTTATCCCATTCTTTTGTTAGATCCAATTGTTCCATATCCTTGTAACTATAAGTGTTTTGTGCCAAACTTTCAATCAGGCCAAACAGGCAGAGGAAAGCAACTGTTAAGAAAGTTATTCGTTTCATAATCGATGTGATTTTAATGATTATTGCTTTTGTTTTCTTTTTACATCGCAAAATTACAGCATATTAAGTATAAACTTGGTAGATGGATTACAGATGATATAACCCCAATTACATAATCCCAGGGAAGAATGTGTAACATCTGTATTTGAGGTTATATTATCAGTAATTAAGGTTATGATAGGATCCTCATAATCCTCTATTTTTGTATAAAAAGAATTTCAATATGGACAAAATACTCAATTTAGATAATGTAAATCAGTATAACCAATTATATGGTCTTGAAACCCTGCACCCATTGGTAAGTGTGGTCAATCTAAATGAAGCGACACGCGGAGTAGATTTCATACGGGTGAATTACGGCTTGTATGCCCTATTCTTAAAATTGGAAAAGTCCTGTGACATCAAATACGGTCGACAGAAATACGACTACGAAGAAGGAACCATTGTATGTTTCGCTCCAGGACAAAAGGCTGAAACAACTTCAACGGTCACAACCGTTCGAACAAATGCTTATGGAATAATATTTCATCCTGACCTACTTCGCGGTACATCATTAAATAAAACGATAAAGAATTACACGTTTTTCTCATATGAGGTTAATGAAGCGTTACACGTATCGGAAGAGGAGAGGACAATTATATTGGATTGCTTGAATATTATCCGTAAAGAACTGGAACATAATATCGACAAGCACAGCAAAAAACTGATTGTAACTTATATTGAATTACTACTTGGATACTGCACAAGGTTCTACGAACGTCAGTTTTTCACACGTGGCAAAATCAACCGAGATGCACTAACCCGTTTCGAATATCTACTAAATGAATACTTCGAGGGGAATACAGCAGAACGTGATGGGCTTCCATCCGTGAAATACTTCGCTGACAAGTTATGTCTTTCTCCCAATTATTTCGGAGACATGCTCAAAAAAGAGACAGGTAAGAGTCCGCAGGAATATATTCAGGAGAAAGTCATCGAAATAGCGAAGGATAGAATGTCTGGTACTGAAGATACGGTAAGCCAGATTGCTTATTCTCTCGGATTTCAATATCCCCAACACCTCTGTCGCCTTTTCAAAAAGAGGGTCGGATGCACACCGAATGAATATCGGATACAGATAAATAGCTGAAAGAATATATGGAAGAAACATTAGATATAAAGAGTGTATGCGAATGTAACAGTCGTTTAGGGTGTAAGACATTGCACCCTCAGGCAAGTATCATCAATCTGGAACACCCTGATTTAGAACAAGAAAATGTAAAGTTTGAGTTTTATGCCGTGCTATTAATTGAGGAATGCGCAGATGGTTGTTGTGGTCGAAAATATTATGACTACTCAAATGCTACAATGGTATTTTTAACGCCTGGAGAGATTTTTCAAATGAGTAAAAACAACATCTTACCGGATAAAGGTTATTTACTAATATTTCACCCAGACTTACTCTTCCGGACTACCTTGAAAAATCATATCGAAAATTACACTTTCTTTCGTTATCGAAAGGAAGAAGCCTTACATCTGTCTAAACGTGAAACAGAAAAAATCACTTGTTGCCTTTGGAATATAGAAGAAGAACTGCATCATCCCATAGATGTACACAGCAGTACTATCCTTTCACGGCATATAGAATTATTATTGGACTATTGTACCCGTTATTACGAACGTCAGTTTATCACAAGAGAGGACAAGAACAAAATTATTTTGAAAAAAATGGAAAAGTTGCTTGACGATTATATTAATTCCGGAAAGTTATATAATGCTATTCTTCCTACTCCCGAGTATTGTGCAGAATATCTAGGGCTTTCCGTCTCTTACTTCAAAGATTTACTGAAGTTCGAGATTGGTAAGACATTGGAGGAATATTTCAAACTAAAACAATTTGAAATCGCTAAAACGATGTTGTTAAAATCAGATAATACCCCAACTGTTGTAGCACGACAATTGGGTTATCCAAACGTACAATATTTCAGTTTACTATTCAAGAAGATAACAGGAATAGCACCTAATGAGTACAAACACTTACAAAATGAGAATTGATAAAAGAAATCTTCATTAATGGTTAAGAAATACATTTGAATCCCTGTTTCTTGGATTGAATCTGACATCAACTGCCGGCATTCTTTGTTAAAGGATAAAACTTATACGACGAATAAAATAAAAATACTTAATAATCATCAATCGACCGTTTATATCCATGGACTTTTTGGATTCGATAAGATTATAAAATAACAGGTTAAACACATAGCTATGAAACGATTATTCCTGATTTTATTATATTTTGTTATGATATATGTTGCAGCATATGGAAGTAATGAGAATACGATTGTATTCGGACAACACGAACAAGTTACAGGAGAAGATTATAATGAAAAAGAAAAAATAAATATGGAAAACAATATTATCAAACTAACGATAAATGGTCGTTCGTTTACAGTCACCTTAGTAAAGAATTCATCAACAGATGCATTGAAAGAAAAACTTACAAAAGGAAATATCAGTATACGAATGAACGATTATGGAAATATGGAGAAAGTCGGTTTATTAGGATTCTCACTGCCAAGAAACGACAGACATACTACAACCAGTCCCGGTGATCTGATTCTTTATCAGGGCAACTCGCTGGTCATTTATTACGATACAAATACATGGAAATTTACTCGGCTGGGACATGTGGACGGTGTATCCACCCGAGAGAAGATGCTGGAGTTATTGGGAGGAATGGGAGAAATAACCCTCACTCTTTCATTAAATAAAATTCAAGATGAGAAATAAGATGAGAACGATAATATACATATGACAATACACTATACTTACTGCATCCTGCAAAGACCGCCTCGGGAAAGCCACGTGACAGTCTGTTGCTACCTCTTACAATTCTCCTATGATACGATGGTATTTCATCAGAGTTTCTGGTCAAGCCTTATTTGTCCTAACGTGAAATAATCATGTCTGAAAACAAAATGGATAAAAAAAGAAAATAATGTTTTTTACGATTATTTTGTCAGTCTTTCTACTGTGCGGTTTAGGTGTTGGTTATTTCCTTATAAGCCCGTCATTTGGCCAAAATCCTTCAGGCGAACGGCTGGAAAAGATTCGCAAGTCTCCAAACTATCGGAACGGGATGTTTTATAATCAGGAGCCCACTCCGGTGATGGCTGATGGAAAAAACCGCTTGCAGGCTTTGTGGGAGTTTGTTTTTACAGACCGGAAAGATCCCCGACCAGAAATAGCCATACCCATCGTACAGTTCGATTACCGTCTGCTACCAGATACAGGGAATCTGATGGTTTGGTTCGGCCATTCTTCTTATCTGCTTCAGGTTGGTGGTCAATGGATTCTTGTTGATCCTGTATTCCATGCCGCTGCTCCTGTCTTGTTTCTCAACCGTCCGTTTGCAGGGACAGATATCTTCAATACAAATAATATTCCGGATATTGACTTACTGCTTATCACACAATCATTGGGATCATCTTGATTATCGAACAATTACAGAATTGCGTGAAAAAGTTGACAAAGTAGTTTGTTCGCTTGGTGTTGGGACCCATTTCGAGCGTTGGGGCTATTGTGCAGAGCAGTTAGTAGAGTTGGATTGGGAAGAGCATATTCCTTATGACAGTTTAGTTATCCATTCTCTTCCAGCCCGTCATTTTTCGGGTCGCGGACTTGTGTTGAATAAAACTTTATGGAGCTCTTTTCTAATTGAGTCACCTTCTCTGACCTTGTATTTGGGCAGTGATGGCGGATATGGCTCTCATTTCAAGCGAATCGGGCGTCGATTCTCAACAATTGATTGGGCGATTCTTGAAAACGGTCAATACAGCAAGGATTGGAGATTTATCCATATCATGCCAGAACAGCTTACACAAGTTGTGTCAGACCTGAATGCTCGTCATGTAGTTACTGTGCATCACTCCAAAGACATCCGTGGAACGAGCCTCTGAAAACTGCTTCACGCCTCCAAAAAGAAACAAAGATAGATGTCTCCATGCCGGTTATCGGAGAGCTTTTGTCACTTGATATTAATCAACCATAAAATGGTGTTGAAATTATGATAGATACTATAATTAATGAAAATAACCTTTGTCTAAGCCTCATAACTTTGTCTATGAATCGACCATCAAAAGTATCACAATATAAAAACATTTGATATGTGTGTCTGAAGGCAATTATCTTTATGAGTCCAATATAAAAATATTGTAACAGGATTGTTTACTTGATATCACGGTTGACTAGTGGATTATTCACTCATTTGGCGTAAATCGGTAATCATTTAGGATTTGAGCGTATCAAGCGGCAAACTGTTGATGCAAGCATCTATCTATAACCGACACTATCATAGAGAAAATAAATACTCAAAAAAACAGGAAAATTATATTCGAGAAACAATGAATAAACTTTTGCGATATGGAAGGACTGATAAAATTGGATAGTATTGACAGATACAACAAGCTTTACGGATTGGAAACATTGCATCCCATGGTGGCAGTTGTCGACTTGTCAAAGGCAACCGTATGGCCCGAACACTTCAAAATCAATTATGGAGTGTATGCTCTGTTTCTGAAAGAAACGAAATGTGGTGATATTACATATGGCAGACAGCCATACGATTACAAAGAAGGAACCATTGTATGTTTCACTCCGGGACAGGTAGCAGAAACAGAAATGTTAAAAAATGTCAGGCCAACAGCACATGGTATTCTATTTCATCCTGATTTTATCAGGGGAACAATGTTGGGACAGGAAATAAAGAAGTATTCATTCTTTTCATACGAAACCCGTGAAGCACTCCATTTGTCCGATACTGAACGAGAAACCATTATGGATTGTTTCCGTAAAATCGAGGTCGAACTGGAACATAATATTGACAAGCATAGCAGACGGCTGATTACAGCCAATATCGGATTGCTACTTGATTATTGTATGCGCTTTTACGAACGTCAGTTTACAACACGGGAGGCATCCAATAAGGATGTGATTGTCCGATTTGAACGTCTGCTTGATGAATATTTTGACAGCAAAGCTCCACAAGAAAACGGACTGCCAAATGTGAAATACTTTGCAGACAAGGTATTCCTTTCGCCGAATTATTTCGGTGACATGATCAGTAAGCAGACAGGCAAGACTGTTACAGAATATATTCAGGATAAACTGATAGGTCGAGCAAAAGAATTACTTCTTTCCACCTCCAAACCTATGAGCGAGATAGCATACAGTCTCGGATTCCAGTATCCACAACACATGAGCCGCATGTTCAAACGTATAGTGGGAATTACCCCGAATGAATTCAGAGCTCAAGGAGCATGATTTTTATCCATATGTTATGGAAATATTTGTAATATTTTAGATTCCAATTATACTCCAAATTTAAATAAAAGTCAGTTATCCCTTCCATCAAAGATAAATCCAAATCCTGATTTGCCAGCCGCATTTATTCCTTTTTTCAGGAGAATTTTCTTTATGGCTTACGCCATGAAAATTCACCTGAAAAAGAATGCGGCGGCAAACGGATTAGAATTAAAGGAAAGATTACAGGGATTAACTGCGACCGACGTGACGCATAGCCGTGAATCAAAGGCGGCTATCCTTATATTCTATATATGGCCTCACAAATACTGTGAAAACCCACCTTCCCAAATAACAAAACATAGCCAGCCTATCAACTCCCAAAATAAGACAGGGATTTCAGCTCCCTCCGATCTGCATAGTCAGGTGGCTTCGCTATGTTTTTATTCCAACTCTTCCTATTTCTTTTCATCCTTTTTTCTGCTGTTTCTACGTTCTTTCCTATCTCCGATATGACATCTGATGACACCTGATGACATCTAATGTCATCTATTTATAAATCAGTCGTTTACTCAATTTATCGTCTTACATTTGGACTGTGAAACAAATCAAGTAATCACTCAAAACAAAAGATTATGACACAAGAAAACAGTCCTGACAAGGAAAAAAGGCAAGGCCGGACAAAGAAACCGGAAAAGCCTTATGTGGAACAAATTGACGAGCTTCTGCTGGTACATAACAAGAATGACCCCAAGGAGGGTTTGGGAGTGGTCAGCAAGGCAGACGAGAAAGGCAATTATCAGACGGTTGCACCGGAGGAGAAGAATGAGAACTCATTCCTGAAATTCGACAAGAATTCGAGTATTCTCGAAAACTTTATCAAGAATTTTTGGAGCCAGCTGAAGGAGCCTACGCATTTCAGACTTATCCGTATGACCTTCAATGATTACAAGCAGAACAAACAGGCTCTCAAGGATTTGGCCGAAGGTAAGAATACAGACGCGGTAAAGGAATTTCTGAAACGCTATGAAATCGTACCGAAGGCAAACAATCAGAAAAACAGTCAAACAAAAGAGGAGGAAACAACAATGGCAAAGAAGCAGGAACAGACAACGCAGGCTCAGCCTGAACAGGTATCACAGGTGGAAGCTGCCGCACAGGGGCGCGAACAGCAGGAACCGCAACGCCAGCAGACACCCACGTACCGCTACAACGAGAATATGATTAACTGGGAGGAACTGGGTAAGTTCGGCATATCCAAGGAAATGCTGGAGCAGTCCGGACAGCTGGACGGCATGCTGAAAGGATACAAGACCAACAGGACAATGCCGCTGACACTCAACATTCCTGGGGTACTGACTGCCAAGCTGGACGCACGCCTTTCATTCATATCCAACGGCGGGCAGGTCATGCTGGGCATCCACGGTATCAGAAAGGAACCGGAACTGGACCGTCCTTATTTCGGACATATCTTCACGGAAGAGGACAAGAAGAACCTGCGTGAAAGTGGAAACATGGGACGCGTGGCTGACCTTAACCTGCGTGGTAACACAACTGAGCCGTGTTTGATTTCCATCGACAAGAATACCAACGAACTGGTAGCCGTACGACAGGAGCATGTCTATATCCCGAATGAAATCAAAGGGGTAACCCTGACTCCGGATGAAATTCAGAAACTGAAAAACGGAGAACAGATATTCGTAGAGGGAATGAAATCCAATCAGGGTAAAGAGTTTAATGCCAATCTGCAATACAGTGCAGAAAGAAGAGGCATCGAATTTATCTTCCCGAAAGACCAGGCCTTCAATCAGCAGACGCTCGGTGGTGTACCGCTTTCCCCCATGCAGCTCAAAGCGTTGAATGAAGGACATACCATCCTTGTAGAGGATATGAAGCGAAAGAACGGCGAACTGTTTTCCTCCTTCGTTACCATGGATAAGGTAACAGGCGGGCTCCAATATACACGCCACAATCCGGAAACGGGAGAAATCTACATACCGAAGGAAATCTGTTCGGTACAGCTCACACCGGAAGATAAAGAAGCTTTACGCAAAGGGCAGCCCATCTATCTTGAGAACATGATCAACCGTAAAGGTGAGGAATTCTCGTCATTCGTCAAGCTGGACCTGGCAAGTGGAAGACCACAGTATTCCAGAACTCCGGACGGTTTCAACGAACGACAGGCACCTACCATCCCGGCTGAGGTTTACGGACACCTGCTTTCGGCACAGGAAAGAGCAAATCTTCAGGACGGAAAGGCCATCCTTGTAACGGGTATGAAAGGTCCCAACGGCAAACCGTTTGATTCCTATCTGAAAGTAAACGCAAACACCGGACAGCTGCAATATTTCCAGGAAAATCCGGATGTGCGCCGCAATACCTCACAGCGTGCTTCACAGACTGACAATACCCAGCAGCAGGAACAGAAGAAGGGAGCAAAACAGGCTGTCTGACCTGAACGGGATTCAAATCATTCAAATCATCAATTACTAAAAAAGGAAAGAACATGAACAAGACCAATCATCATATCTACAAGGCTGAACAAATCGACTGGGAGAAACTGGAATCGGTAGGTATCAGCAGATCGCAAATTGAAAAGGACGGAAACATGGACCTGCTCCTTCAGGGAGAGGAAACCAATGTCATGTCCATTAAAATCAAGACTCCTGTATTTTCACTTACAATGGATGCCACACTCAGTCTGATTGAAGACGAGAATGGAAATCCGGTCATCAGCATAAACGGTATCAACCCTTCAGGTGAATAAATAAGAATCCATAATGTATCATCTCTCTTTCCATACGGACTTACCGTATGGAAAGATATAAAAAACAGAATTTATCATGATTGCCATATTAACAGACAAACCAAGTGTAGGAAAAGAAATCGGAAGAATCATCGGTGCAACCAGAGTAAGAAACGGATATGTGGAAGGAAACGGCTACATGGTTACGTGGACTTTCGGGAACATGCTGTCACTGGCCATGCCGAAGGACTACGGAACCCAGAAGCTGGAACGGAATGACTTTCCTTTCATCCCGTCCGAATTTGAGCTGATGGTACGTCATACACGCACCGAGAACGGATGGATACCGGACATTGATGCCGTGCTCCAGCTTAAAGTAATCGAGAGAGTGTTTCAGGCATGTGACACCATCATTGCGGCTACCGATGCCAGCCGTGACGGGGAAATGACATTCCGCTATGTATATCAATACCTGAACTGTACACAGCCCTGTTTCCGTCTGTGGATTTCATCTCTTACCGACGAGTCTGTGCGTAAAGGCATGGAAAACCTGAAGCCGGACAGTTGCTACAACAGCCTGTTCCTTGCTGCCGACAGCCGCAACAAGGCGGACTGGATTCTCGGAATCAACGCCAGCTATGCCATGTGCAAGGCGACGGGCCTCGGCAACAATTCCCTTGGACGGGTGCAGACACCGGTACTGGCTGCCATCAGCAGACGCTACCGTGAAAGGGAAAACCATATTTCATCGGACAGCTGGCCCATCTACATCAGCCTGCAAAAGGACGGCATCCTCTTCAAGATGCGCCGCACACAGGATCTTCCCGACAAAGAATCCGCAACAATGTTTTTCCAGGACTGCAAACTGGCACATCAGGCACAGATCACAGGTATCAGTCACAGCGTTAAGGAAATACTTCCACCGGATCTGCTTGACCTGACACAACTTCAGAAGGAAGCGAACATCCGCTATGGTTATACCGCATCAGAGGTGTATGACATCGCACAGTCCCTTTATGAAAAGAAACTGATTTCCTACCCAAGGACTTCCAGCCGTTATCTGACGGAGGATGTGTTTGACTCGCTTTCACCAATCATGGCGCGTCTGCTATCATGGGAGCTGTTCCCTGCCGCTAAAGGAACTGGAGGTATTGACATATCCAGTTTGTCCCGCCACGTAATAAGTGCAGAAAAAGCCAATGTACATCATGCCATCATCATTACAGGTATCCGTCCCGGAAATATGTCCGAAAAGGAAATGCAGGTTTACAGACTTGTAGCCGGAAGGATGCTCGAAGCATTCATGGCTCCATGCCGCATAGAAACGACAAATGTTGAAGCGGTCTGTGCCGCACAGCATTTCAAGGTTGAACAAACAAGAATCATTGAAGCCGGCTGGCATGATGTGTTCATGTGTTCCGACATGATCCCGACATCGGGGTATTCCGTCAAAGAACTCCCAAAAATGGAGAAAGGTGATACCCTGAATGTATGCGGATGCAACATGGTACACAAGAAACAGCTGCCGGTAAATCCGTTCACGGATGCAGAACTGGTGGAATACATGGAACAGAACGGACTGGGTACGGTATCCTCACGTACCAATATTATCCGCACACTGGTTAACCGTAAGTATATCCGTTATTCAGGGAAATATATCGTTCCGACCCCGAAAGGCATGTTCACCTACGAAACCATCCGTGGAAAGAAAATTGCGGATACTTCACTCACCGCAGACTGGGAAAAACAGCTGGCCGGACTTGAAAGCGGAATGATAACCAGACAGGACTTCCTGAACAAGATCAGGACTCTCGCCAAGGAAATGACTGATGACATTTTCAACACCTATTCCACAAAAGAAGAATAACATCTATACCTAATCAACCAAGAGAATGCAGGCCGGAAGGTCTGCATTTTTTGTATCCGTACAGAAAAGATTCTGTTTTTCCGCTTTTAAGCGGCAAAGGTCTTGGATTGCCTGCCTTTTGCCGCAAGGCTGCCCTAAAGGGCTTGGCTGGACAGGAAAAAATCATCCTCGCTACGCTCCGGTATTTTTTCCTGCCAGGCCTTGCGCAAAAAGGCAATCCAAGAGGCCGGAGGCCTATAAAATCGGGAAAACACATCCCGATGGGATTATTCATTCATAAAATTAAGGATTATGAAACTACAGATTATCAGAAAGATTGGCAGACATGCAACAGCGATATTCCTGATTACCGGAATATGTCTGCTGACAAGCAAAGGGATTGTCCCCACCGGGATGATTACGCTGCTGTTGCTTGCAGGAGGATTCTTCGGTTTCCTGTTCAGGATACTGGTCATTATTTTCAAGATTCTTATTCTTCTGTTCATTGTAGGATTATTTGTCGCATAACCCAAAATATAAATATACATATATGGAAACAGTTGCTATAACTTCACAAGCTCCTGTCATGCCGACTGCATGGCCACAAGGCGAACATATCAGACCGGTTAAAAGACGTCTGCCCAATACAGTTGATGAACCTAAAAACATCGGCTACTATCTGGAATCGCTACGTGATATTTCCAGCAATCCGGACAGAGAGAATATTCTGAAAGAATTCTTCAAGGAAACTTATGTATAACCATAAAATTTTTCAATTATGTTTTTTCAATCAATTTATCAGATGATTACAGCAGGTACGGATCTGAATATCAATATCCGTAAAGTGGATAACAGCCTGAGTGTGGCAGTCATGCCAAGGCGGAACAGCCTGAAAGAGGATACACGGCAAAACATGGTGCCATTGGTCGTGAACGGAACACCGGCAGAACTGGATATGGGCTTCCTGCAGACCATACTCCAACCGATACAGAAGGTACAGGGACTGCTTGTCAATGCGGAAAATTTCGAGAAACAGGCAGAAAAGGCTACATCACAGGCCAAATCATCCAAAACTCCAACAGTACCGGCTGAATCAAAGGAAGCCAGGGAAAAACGTGAAAAGATGGAAAAGCTCCTCAAGAAGGCTGATGATGCAACTGCCGCAAAAAGGTTCTCCGAAGCAATGACATGGCTGAAACAGGCACGGGTGCTGGCTCCTTCAGAAAAACAGAAGGAGATTGACGAAAAGATGCAGGAAGTACAGAAACAGGCCAGCGAAGGAAGTCTGTTCGGTATGGCAGAGGAACCGGAGCCGGTAATTCCCCAACCACAAGGCAATATGAACGGTCAGTCACAGCCCGGTATGCAAACAAGCATATTCCCAGAGCAGCAGACCCATACTATGAATCCTGAACCTGTCATGCAGTCTGCTCCACAACAGATTCCACAGGGAATGCCTCAACCGGTATATGGAACGAACGGAGCATATATCCAACCTGTTCCAAACCGCCCCGTAATGCAAGGAACAGGTATGCCACAAGGAGCTACAATGCAGCCCTATCCGCAGCAGCCGGCTTACCAGCCTGAGACGGTTCCTTATCCACAACAACAGGTGCGGCAGCCGACAAACGACCATATACCGAACGGAACAGCACAGGTACAGAACGGAAACGGACGGGAATACCAGACTGCACCGGCAGCCCATGATACATTCTGCTTCGATCCGGAAGACGAGAATGACAGGGAACTTCTAAGAGAGGACCCGTATGCGGAATATCCGGATTTTCCGGCTGAGTACCGTATGAAGGACGAGGCACAGGTAGAAATGGTATACTGCTGATTATAAAAATAAATGATTTGTAAAACCAATAAACAATAAACAATATGGCACTGGAAATTAAAGGAATGAAAAGAGTATTCAAGATGAAGAAGAACAGTCAGGAAATCGTACTGGATGATCCGAACGTAAACATGTCTCCGGCTGAAGTAATGGATTTCTATTCAATGAACTATCCGGAACTGACCACCGCGACCGTACACGGACCGGAAATCGAAGACGACCGGGCAGTATATGAATTCAAGACAACCATCGGAGTGAAAGGGTAAGGACATGAAAAAAGGACAACATAAAAATAAAAAACCATGTACACAACTTACGGAACGGGCTTTGGAAAATTTAGCCAGACTTATCATATCGGAACTCGAAAATACGGACATAAGCCGGGGCATCAGGAGCAGAAAGAAAAGAAAACTCCCTCCCGCAGAAAGCCTCATGGTTTTCTGAACACGAGAATACCTTCCATCGCTCCCGACCTGTATGTGGAGAATGACAGGGATGTAACGGTAAATGTCACCACCAAAGAGAATCTTGATTTCCTGTACCGTTCAGCCATGAAGTATGCGCAGCTCCTGGATGTGGAGCTGCCATACCATCCTACAGGCAGGACTTCCATAAGAGAAAAAATATGCCTGCTATACAATGCGCTGGATTCCATAGTATCTCATCATGTAAATCTGGAACTTGTCGGTGACAGGCTCCAGTTCTGTATCTATCATTTCCATGAATGGCCTGATTACACCCTATTCCTGATACCGATAGATTTTACGGAAAGACTGAAAGGTGGAATCAAAAGGATCACACTGGAGTTCATCAGACGGTTCATCAAGTATCACAGGATGATGGATATAACCGATACCCCTTATTTTGAGATGTCGGAAGTCTGTATCGATTATATGGACTTTGAACAGCTCGATGAGGAAGAGAAAAAGGATTTGTACAGAAAGGAAAAGCTTTTCAGGTCATATGAGAAAGGGAAAATCCACAGGAAACTGTGCCGGATGCACTCCAGGGCTTTCTGTAGGAATCTGGAAGAGCATATCCGCAACTGTAATCCTTCCAGCGACAAAGAAAGAAGACTTATGGAACTGATTACCGAAGGGCTGTCCCTAATTGCAAAAGACAGTCCTCATATCTTGAATTATGATTATGACTATGCAAGTGAAAAGGAAAGGGATTTCGAACCGCCACCGCTCGAATATCAGATTCTGCTTACCTATTCCATTACGGATACGGTTACCAAAGACATGGAAAGCTGTTTCAGTACTGACTGTCAGGAAACATATAACCAGACTCCCGTATCATTTACCTTCATCACACCGGAAACTGAAAAACTGTTCAGACCAGAGAATTATCCGGAACGGTTCTCAAAATGGTTTGAGAAATTTGTAGAACATGTTACCTATAATTTATAAACATCATGAATGAACTGACCCAAAACATACAGAAAATGATGGTGCCGAAAGCTGCTATCATAGCCTACAAATATGAAGACAGAAGAAATTCTGACACCAGGTACTTCATAGAATTGCGTCCCATCGGGAAAAGCGGACAGATGGGGGCAGGTATCCCCGTCACATACGAATTCATGAATACCCTGCTAGAATCCTATACGGAGGAAATGAGCGGGATACCGGCAGGCAGAGTCCCCGAAAACATGCTGGCCTGCAATCCAAGAAAAGGACAGGAAGAATATATCTGGTACAATCCGCCCGGAAAAAGACAGATGTTCTTTCACAAGGATCTCAATATACAGGACGGCATGTTCAATCTGCCGGGAATTGTCTACCATGTAAAAAACGGAAGCATGGACGTATTCGCCTTCAAGGGAAAACGTCCGGTGGAGACGACTCCGCTGTTCCGTGCCCCGTTCTTCAACGTGACCGGATCAAGTGTCTGCCTTGGCAGCAGTTCTTTGGAAAAGCCACAAAACCCGACTTTCCTTTCCTTGCTGGAATACTGGGAAAAACGGTTCTGGCTGACTGAATTCTCCCATCTGGGAGGAAATATGAATCCTACAGTTTCAAATCTTGTCATCGTCACCGAGAACATAAGAAACAATCCGTTCGACATGAACGAACTCAAGCCCATGAATAAAAAACTTAAAGACATACTTCCATGAAAAAGATACATTTTACCGACCGCTACCTGCTCAATCCACGTCATCCGGTAACGGTATTCGTCATCGGAGCCGGAGGTACCGGCTCACAAGTGATAACCAATCTGGCACGCATGAGCATGGCACTTCAGGCATTAGGTCATCCGGGACTGCATGTCACCGTATTCGATCCCGATACGGTAAGCCAGGCCAATATAGGACGCCAGCTTTTCAGTGAGACGGAACTGGGACTGAACAAAGCCGTATCACTAGTCACACGCATCAACCGTTTCTTCGGATACGCATGGGCTGCCGAACCGCAATGTTTTCCTACCAGGAATTTTTCTGAAGACAGCACAGCAAATATCATCATAACCTGTACGGACAATATACGTTCACGTCTTACGCTTTGGAAGTTCCTGAAGAAAGTCCGCAAAGAAAACTTCAGTGACCATTCGGCTCCCATATACTGGATGGATTTCGGGAACAGCCAGACAAAAGGACAGGTCATCATCGGGACGGTACGTGAGAAAGTTCTCCAACCTTCTTCACAGGAATATATTCCCATGCCTAAAATGAATGTCATCACCGAGGAAGTGGACTATGCTAAAATCAAGGAAAAGGAATCAGGACCAAGCTGTTCTCTGGCGGAAGCTCTGGAAAAACAGGATTTGTTCATTAACTCCACACTAGCACATATCGGATGTGACCTGCTCTGGAGAATGTTCAAGGAAGGAAAGACACTGTATCGCGGTGTCTATGTCAATCTGGAGACATTGAAAGTGACCGCAATCCCGGTATAATGCATAAGTGACCGTATGTATCATCTTTCCATCAGAATACGGTCACTTAGTCTATTTGCTATTTATTATTTACTACGTTCTTACCACGCTGAAGCAGGAAACTCTGTATCTCTGAGGCAAGATAGAATGATTTCCCGTTCTTTTCCACCGAGTAATATTTAATCTTGCCCTCTTGCCTGTAACGTGCCAGAGTTCTTTGTGACACACCAAGGAGTTCTGCCAGATCCACATTATCAAGAAGTTTATCCCCGTTCATACATTCTTTCAGACGGTTCATCTGGTCCAGTTTCTTTTCAATGCGGGCAAATCCCTCTACCATTGTTCCTATAAGTCTTTCGAGTATCTCATTATCTATATATGACATAATTACAATGTTATTAAGTGAATAAATCGATACTCTTTTCGTGCGCACTCTAAGAGTATATACTCATAATAGTGAGAATAACATGCCAAACAGATAAAGAAAATAAAAGCATTTTGTATACGTCTGTTAATCAGATATATAAATTAGCATCTTGATTTTCTGCTGTAAACCGAAAGTGTAAACTATGTAATACCGAATTGAAAAGCAGTTAACAAATCCTTTCCTAAGACTTTACAAGAATATAAATATAAAGGAATTATCCCATACTATCAACGCATTGGTGAAAAAAATATTATATAGACTGATTTTAAGTTTTTTTGAGACAAATAGATAAAACTATTGAATTGTCATCCTCCCTCATATCATCTAACTCCATATGTAAATATCCATATAGAATGACGGAAGATATCTTTTAACGATTATTCATCAATATATCATGTATTTTATTGATAATATCCATTTTAAACTTAGAAAAAGGACGATTAAGATATCTATCTGGCAAGATTTCTATTCCAAATAATATTCGAAAAATATCTTCTTTGCTTAATTGAGTATTTTCCAATACATGACTAACTAATTCATCAATATAATTCCCTGGATTAGCAATTGCTAAATCTATCAAATCCTTCAACTCCAATTCAGCATGAGCATTATATACTTCCTTAATTCGAAAAAATTCAAGAGTATTTTCTACACGATCCTTATCTAATCCTGTTGCTGTTACATTACACTCAACTCCATAATGTTCCTTCCCAGCTTTATCACTTCCTATACAATGATATGTAAACTCAAATCCAGCTTCTTTATCTATATAGGGATGAATATGCTTAGCTAAGCTCATTTCCTTTTTATTTTTAATTATTGAGTTACAAAAACTACATGAAGGTATCAAGTTATAAAATGATAAAGCTAAATCTGGATAATGAGTCTGTGCAAACCAATGATCGAATTCCGGTCTTATTAGAGGTTCATTTTTAGCATTACGAATAGTTAGAGTATATTGTCGATTACAATAAGTACAAGTATTGGTATTAAGTAACTCTGCTATATAATAACTAAATTCTGAATTATCACTAATCTGATAATCATAATTAAAAAAATGTTTTATTGTTTGAATCTCATCACTAGTAATAGCAGCATATTCAGGATGAGAATTATTATCTAACAAATATTCTTCCCATTCTTCTTGTATAAATTCTTTATTTTCCACATTTAGAATGTATGTAAATAACCTTGAATGTAAATCTAACAATTCATGAGGCATGGCTATAAGATATTTATTAAACTCAGAATATGTTAAATAAGCGAAAGCACGAGTATGACGAAGTTGCTTGGGAACATTTTTCTTATGTGAAGTTTTATCAAAAGAATAAGAAGTCTGCTTCCAGAATTCTTTTGCATAACATTGTGCTTTTAATGAATCAGGCTTGAGTATCCACATAATTTTTCCATTTATTATATTGTTCTTCTAGAGTATATTTTACAATCGGTTCCTGCACCATTTCTATATATTGTTGAATAGACTGCATTTCATTAATTCCTTCATTAAATATCACATCAATATTCTGTTCTCTTAACATCATTTGCATTTCTATCGGTAAAAGTTTTATTATCCTATAATTACTATCTTTAAAATATTGTAGCTTATTTTTTCTCTCCAATACAGATGGCTCTTTATTAATTTCTTTAAGTTGAATAATCAAATTGTAGAAATTTAATTTATTAATTATTCCTTTGATTAAATTTTGAGCATACTCTCCCATGCTACCATTGTATAAGAAAAAGCTATGTTTAAGCATACTATGTATATTAGCTCCAAAGGTATACATGTCATTTATCAATCTCGGGTACCCATCTTTCCCCAAAAATAATACGTTTTCTCTAGGTATATCAGAAAGAATAAAAGGAGAATGAGTAACTAACATAATCTGTATACTACGCAAATTCTGAAATTTCATTTGCTTAAGTCCATCGAGCAAGTTAGCTATAAAGGTACGTTGCATTTCAGGATGAAAATATAATTCAACTTCATCGAAAATAATATTAACATGTTTATATTGGATCGTGGAAACAATGACATCTTGCTTATCATAAATATTAATTATATTTTTCTTTTCCCGTCTGATTCGTCGTCCAAAATTACTAACAGAATCTAAATTTGCCAGATGGTAATAAAATGAACTAAGTACATAAGTAATTTGTTTCTCACCAGAGCTAAGATTTCGAAATTGTATTGGATATTTTTTCTTTGTATCATTCATATCAAACAATTTAAAATCCAAATGAAAAATAGGTGGTGGTAGCAACTCATCAATATTATATGGTTTATAAAAGCATGTATTATTTCTGTTATTCACTATGTCTTCAATAACTTTACTAAATTCTTTTACAGATAAATATTTTTGTTGATTAATATGGTTATACTTTAGATAATATATTGAGCGAAATAATTTTCTCGTTATATGAGAATGGTCATGCAATATATCAAGAATCATATTATGAAGTGTTTCACGTATTTCTTCAGAAAAATCTTTTTCTATATTCAATAATATAAGTCGAACACTAAAATACCGTGGATACGTTAAAATTATTTTCAATATTTTCCGAACAATATAATTCCATACCAAAATAGAATGATTACGCTTTTCATCCGTTATTTGCATCTCATATTTTATAGTGATAACAATAAAATCATATATATGGCGAAAAAGTTCTAAACTAGTATTGGGTAAGTAGCTCCATAAGCTATCTATATTTTTATATTTAGCTTCCTCAATATAATCTTTACTTAAATAGATTCCATCTACTCGTAATTTGCCATTAATTCGATGAAAAAGAGGTTCGTTACTATCTGGTCTCTTCATGAAAATTAATGACAATAGGCGTTCCTTTGCTAATTTATATTCTTTTTGTAGGTCTATATGACCAATTTCACGCATTGGAGTTATAACTATAGGTACTTGATATCCATCATTCTTATGAAATAAACCTTGTAGCCAACTCTGTGCATCATTTATCGCATTTGCATTATTGTTCTTTTTGCATTCTTTTTTTATATCTTCCAATAAATCTATCTTATAACCATTTCGTTTCCCTTCCCTACGTATTTTTGCCTCTTTCTTAAAGGAAGTCATTTCATCTAAATAATTTAAAGAGTTAAAAGAGTAAAGTGAATAGTTATTGACAATAGTGTAACAAAAATTGCGTAAAACTTCTATTTTTTCATTTTTACCTTCAGCTATTTCACCTCTTTTCAATGTCTCATCAATATTGATAGGTGCCTCTACCTTTTCAAATCGAGATGTATCAAAATTAAAATTGTATCTTATAGCACTAATCTTTTCATTTTCACATCGTATACATAAAATATAATCCCTTAATTCCGCAACACTATAATTTAACTTTATTTATAAGTTCCTGAGCAACAAAAAGTTGCCCAGGATTTTGCCATGTCAGAATTTTCACTTATCTTAGTGTTGCAAA
>NZ_JAKZMM010000059.1 GCF_022809355.1 Parabacteroides faecalis
CGAATTATAGGGAAGATTAGCGCACTTACAATCCTACAATACATCAACTATAAAAACAACAAACCCATTGGCAAAGTTAAATATGCGCTAATTTAATTCCGCCAACGGGTATATAATATAAAGGAACGATAGGACCTTGAAACTGTTCTATTGACGTTTCAGATACAGCTTCAGCCTATCGGTCCTTTTTTTCTGAACAGACTTTTACGTATGAATCTACAACGATATTTCTTATTCCTGCTCGTAATACCTTTTCTTTTTGCCTGCGATGAGCAGGATAGCTGGGAAAAGCAACCAGACGCAGTCCGAGGTATTGTGTTTCATCTGACGGAAGAACCTTTCGACGGAGAGACCTTGCAGACTACCAAATCAACCGGTGAATTCAGTCGGGTTGAACACCTGATTGTTACAGAAGATGGTGAAGCTGTACCGAATATTAAAAGTACGTACTTGCCTGACAGCCGGAAAATCTTCGCTGAAGGATTACAGGTAGGAGACTATAAGTTATTGGTTCTGGCTGTCATGGGCGACGAAACCCAGGATCAGGCCACTGTACATCCGATCTCGTCTATCCATGATACGTGGCTTACTTTCCCAGAGAACCTGCAACGTCCGCTGGAGGCAGAATATTTCTATGCTCAGATTCCTTTTTCGGTATCTCTGAACAGCAACGGACAAGAAGAGAGCTCTTTATCGGAAGTCAGCCTGAAAAGAATCATCGGGAAAATCTCTTTCGACTTTTCCTACAACAACGATTATGTCCGCACGGCAGTCACTGAACTGACGATGGATGCGTCGAATACACGTTTCTATACGTCTTTCTCGGCCAACCAGGAATATTCCGGACAGAGTGACGGCTCTTTACAAATACAATCTCTTTTAGAGAAGAAAGAACTCCTGTTTATGCCGGTGGTAGGACAAGAAAGTACGGGTACGATCGAAATGAGCAAATTACATCATACCGACCAAGAGAGCAAACAGCAATATTCATTCCGGATTCATATCCAACCCAACAGAAACGAACAAGTCAATACGGTCTTGTCGTGTGATGATGATCAGGACGGAACTGTCTTCGCGACTGCTCGGGCTTACGAAGAAAGTGAGCATTACAGCATCTTAAGTGATTCCGAATCCAAAGAGGTCTATTATGATGCAAGCCAGCGTTCATTCCGGATCAATCAGCCGCTTCAGGTACGTATCGACGAGAATGCCATGTTGCATACTCGTTTCTACTCGGTCCGTCCGGTCAAAGGAATGACAATCTACGCCCGGATCAGCCAATACAGCTCAGAATGGCTCAAGTTTGCTTATTATGAGGAAATACCGATGTTGGGAGATGCTCTCCTGCCGATTCCATTTATGAGTAGAGATGTCATCTACTATACGGAATCCGGCAAGCGGGTAAAAATACCCAGACAGGAAACTTTTACCAACAGTCAGATCGAATTCAAGCTTGTCTCTGATGATCCGTACTGGAAAATGATTGAGCAGATAAAAGTCAACTGGTATCTTTCCTTTGCCTCTTACGGAGGCGATCCGGATGCTCCCGACGGACAACCAGCCGGTAACTGGAGAGGTGTGCGTCCGGTCCATATTCGGGAATACATTGCTTACTTTACCAATGTAGCCTATATGTGGGAACTTCCGGAGTGCGAACAGACCATGCATGATTATGTTGCTGCCAACGGTGAGTTCCATGATGATGCCAACCGACCGGTTCCGGTGAGTACCATCATGACCAAGTTTCGGAGCATGTCGTCTTTTAAGCTGGGACTGATCAAGCCGGGTGCTGTTGCCGGATTAGGTGGTATTGGTGTGTACGGACTTGCCCAGTATATCCTGAACTATCATTACAGCAATACCTACTATTGCAGTCTGGCATTTCATGAGTTAGGACATTGTATGGGATATGGTCACAGTTCATCGTTTACCTACGGACCTTGGGCAGAAAGTGTTATGAATCACTTTTATGTCAACAACATTCACCGGTTCCCGATTGATTCGTGGGAATACCTGCGATCCAGAGAAAATCCGAATTTGTATAATCCATAATAAATAAAAGCGTAACTGCAGTCTATTCAATATGAAACAATATGTTATGGGGTTATCAGCCCTTCTTTTTCTGCTTGTGTGTGTTTCCTGTTCGGAAGATACGGCAAGCTTATCTCCTGATTTGAACCGACCGGGTATCAAAGTCCGGACTGTTTCTTTCGGAGCACAAGGAACGACTACCGAATTACCGGCAGAGAAAAAGATCGCTCATCTGGCCGCTTATTTATTCTCCGGGAATGCGCTGGTGCGTTCATTTCCGGATCTGGTCATCGGTTCCGACAGTATCTGCCGCATTGATGCCGAAGACGAAACCGGAAAGCTTTATTTCCTGGCCAATACGACTTCCGACGTAAGGGAACAAATCTATGAGCAAATGCCGGAAGAGGAATTTCTTCGTCTGACAATGCAGAACCAGGTAACCGGAAATGCACCGCAGATCATGTCGGCTACAATGGACTTGGCACCTTCTGCCATGGGTACAACAGTTCATCTACAGCGTGGAATTGCCCGAATTGACTTGGAAGTTGCCTCTAAATCCGTAGCCGTAAATGAAGTAACGATTGCTCATGTATATCAGGCAGGTTATTTATTACCGCAGGACGACATTCAGGCTGTTCCGGATGCACAACAGGAAAACCTTGTCCGGACATTCGATGCTGCCCAGACAAGTAATGTT
The DNA here is from genome assembly GCF_022809355.1 of Parabacteroides faecalis. Classification (GTDB taxonomy): domain Bacteria; phylum Bacteroidota; class Bacteroidia; order Bacteroidales; family Tannerellaceae; genus Parabacteroides; species Parabacteroides faecalis. Next base: position 2,729 of record NZ_JAKZMM010000059.1, read on the forward strand.
CCCGGTTTGTTTTATTTATATGAGCAACAGAACAGCCAGTTGGCTGTCAAGGCTAAAGTAACGATCAACGGTGTTACGCAAATATTACAGACGTCTTTGCCTCAGCGTATCGTCAGGAATTTTGTCTATACACTCCGGATCAAAGGGACCGGCGCCAAGCTGGAAGCAGAAATCCTGACGAACCAGTGGGAAGCCGGCGATCAAGAGGAAGGCGCTGTGAACGATCGGGTTTCCGTAGATCTCCAATCATTACCGGCAAACGTCACATGCGAAGGGAATCGGATTTACATCAGCCATGTGGGAAACAACTTCAGCTTCCGCCTGCACAAACAGGAAGCAGTCAATGTTCAGATCAGTTCGTCTGATTCTCATTTCCAGGTGACTCCCATGGCTGATCCAACTTCATTTCAGGTCGTAGCTCATCATCTTTCTCCCGGTGTGAGCGAGAAATGGGTTCATCTGGATGTTTATCCGGTAAACGAACCGGATGTCCGGATCGGACGTATCAGTCTGATCCAGCAGGCAAACCCGACAGAACTGACGGGAGCCTTGAGTTTTGATGAGAACTGGCGATGCGACTTCGACCGTTACATTGACGGCGAACTGGGAGTATTCCGGCCACAACCGGGTAAAGAGATTCGGGTGGAAACAGATGATATGCCCTGGTTGAAAGTCTATCCGGAAGAAGGAAACCGATACCGGGTTGTAGCCGGATGGAAACCGAATGATCCGGATGCTGACGGCCGTACGCAAGAAGGGAAAATCATTATCTGCAATGCCGACGGCAGTGAACCGGAAGAATTCTTCGTGACGCGCCAATACTGGGGATTACCGGTTGTCAACGTCAACGGAACCTGGTGGTGCAAATACAACTTGCGGGGAAATGTCAAACGCTTTGAAGACCAGATTTTGGTAGCCAACGACCCGGCAGCCGGAAGAGATCTGGGCGAGTACCTGACTAATTGTACCGATGACGAGTTCCTGCATATTCTGGGAGATCAGTATCAGGGTGGTAATCCGGATGGTTTACCGTTACGCCACGATGGTTCCAGCTTCTATTACGAAGGAATGAAGGCTAGTGCCGGCAATTTCGGAACCATTGATCCGACTGTAATGGCTCCCGATGGCTTTGAGATACCCGATTATGATGATTACCGTTTCTTTACGGCCAACAATAACTTCAACCTGGGCTATGGCTCCAATGCATTTAACAACAACTTGGGTCAGCGCCTTACATTTGATATTGTGGAACGTGATGCGACTTTCCTCGGAGCTTCGTACGGACCGGTCAATTTCTATGACTTCAACTACAATGATACCCATTTCGTTCTCTGTGGATTAGGGCATCAATATAGTGTAGATATCGGAAACATTGCCAAGATGTTTATTATATTTGGTACATATGGAAACAGTGGCTCAACCTGGCTGATTGAAGGTAGTGCACGAGCTACAGGAACCGGAAACTGGTATAAGTTTGCCGGACAAAACTCCACCAAGACGCGTACCTTACGCTGTGTAAAGACACCGGTTGAGTATATTATCGAATAAGCAATCCGCTTCATCAGGAACAGGCACGGAAGAAAAAGAATCCGTGCCTGTTTTATTTGTCCTCAATTGTGTTCTTTATGTAGTAACATTTTGCTTCGGATCAACAGATTTAAAGATCTTATGAACTTTTTACACAGTTTGCTTGTTATCATTTATATAGTAATCAAACGAAGTCCTTGACAGAAGGCAAATATCATGAAAATTCAGTTTGAGATCAAAGAGACGTTAGCCGGTATATTAGACCAGCTACTGCATTCCGACTTTTGGATTACCGAAGTGGAAGAAATTGATGACAAGAGAAAACGTATCAAGATCAGAGATTTTGCATATCCGCAAGAAGCGACAGCCGAAGTTTCTGAGAATGAGATTCTGCTAAAGACGGCATGGTCAAAATATACCTACCGTTTGTATGAAGTAAACCATGTATGCTGGTGCGAATATACAGGGGCTTATCGGGGATTATTGGAACAAAAGCTTCTCCCTATCATAACGCCGAAAGAGAATCTGCTCGATCAGCCTGTTCACAGCTCATTACTGGGCGACATGCACAAGCCTTTGCGCGAATATGCCATGGACAATCTGAAGCTGAAGAAGTTCCGTCAACAGACCTTCGGCGACATTGGCTTCTCGACCAACGATCATCCGAAACGGGTGTACGATGCGTTTATCAAGGAAGACTATATTCCTGAGTAGATGTTTCACTCCTTTTCAGGCAAACACTATGGACTCACAACCATCGCAACCGAATCAAGAAGATGTATCCGTGGTCCCGCTCCCCGTATCCTATCAAATGGATCAAGTAATAACTAAAATTCCTCCAACCGCTTCGCCCCATCTTTGGGTTGTGAAGTTGTTGGAGGAATTTTTATAAAGCAGATTTATTTTATCTTACCGTACAAGTATTTTCCGTACATCAGAATCTCCTAATCGAACAATATACTCACCTTTTGACAATGGAATAGTAGAATAACCTGCTGTCATTTTCATACGTTTCACTAATATACCAGTATAAGCATAAACATACAAATCTGCAGGTTGAGCTGTATAAACGCACAAATTACCGTTCGAAACATAAATACGATTATCAACGACATCAACAGCTTCATTATCCGTCACCATCTCTCTTGCCTTCACAAATTCAGCTTTTAATGTTTCTTCCTTTGTTACGACAAAAGGATAAGGATTGAGTGTGTTTCCATCATTCCAACGTAAAAACATATAGTTTTTCTCAGGAGTAGCCGTCAATATCACTTCCGTACCGATCAGAACAGAATCTGATTCTGAAATAGCAACCTGACCACCCACTGTTTGTTCTATTGATAATTTATATTTATTCTTCTCCAAACCTGAGACTACGACCTTAGTATCTGCCGTCACTTTATCTAGCACATAATAATAAGTGGATGATTCACTGGCAGATCGTAATTCTGTTACCGGTTGTAAGATATCGTCTCCTACTTTTACCTTAATATTCTTACTTTGACTATAAGCTGGAAGAACGCTCAAACGGAATTTGAGAGAAGAGCCAGATGATACAGACTCTGCATTTCCACCATCCATAGCAGCAATACCACATCCAGCAGGAAACTCAAATTGCACTTTACAACCAGTACTCTCACTCTCTTTCCATAATGGAATATACTGAGAGGCATTCGATAATTTGACAATACGCGGATTTTCCTTATTGTTATCATTCCATTTATCAAATGACTTACCATTCGGAGCTTTAGCTGTTATAGTAACCATAACATCTGCATATACAGCTGAATCAGTTACTGATTTTCCAGTTTCCATGTTGATACACGCTACATTATCCGGCAATTCGAACGGAAACTCTTCTTCCGGATTCTTCTGAATACCCCGTACTGAAATCGAATAATGCTGATGGATATAATAAAGACTATATACTTCCCCTACAGGTTCCAGTTCTTCTCCATTAGCATAGACAACAGGTTGAGACTGGTCATAATCCTCATCCAAACGCAAATAGAATTTGCAGGTTCCACCATCATCGACTTCGTTGGAATAAGCAGAAAGGGTCTTGACTGTTACTCCTTCCATTTCCGGGAATACAACTTTGTAGACCTTTTTCGTTTGAGAGAATTGAGCTGATAATGTCAAATTATTGTACACAATGACATCCCGTATAGAATCAGTTACACCATCAGACCAACGAATAAAATAATATCCCGGATTAGGACTTGCCTTTACGCTTACGGTATCTCCACCTTCAACAGTTCGAGTAGCAGTTGTTTCATCATCGGCAAATACAATTTGACCGCCTACTGTCTGCTTTAATGTAACATTATATTGTTTCCGGGTAATGCCCGATACCGTAATCTTCACATCCGATTTTTGATCCCAAAGACGATACACACCGCTTGCATCACCATATACCCGCGTTTCATTATTGGCCCAGACTCGTATATTGTCTGTCGAGTCAATAATTGTACGGTCAAAGAACAATTTGAATTCAAACATACCACCAGAAACTATAGCCGAAATAACATCTCCACCATCCGGTGCCAAAGCTGTAACACCTGCTGGCAGATCAAAACTAATGGTTATTTTATCACTTCCAAACTTGATGGTCTGGCTGGCTACACCATCTTTGTAACCACTCTTCCGGGCAATTCCCTGAATAACAATATCAGTAGCCGATGAAGAAGTTACCTGAAATGGCTTTGTATAAGGTTCAGGTTCTGAACCGGCAATCGAATAATAAAGCTTAGCATCACTGTCTGTATTTCTCAATGTTACCCAAACCGATTCTCCTACCGGCACATAATCGGTATTGGCCGGAGTTGTTTCTATTTCCGGCTTTGATGCGGTTGGCCTACCATCTATAAAGACGGCAGATATTGTCAATCCACAAGAATCGGGCATTACAACCTGACAAGGAGAAGATGAAAACCGTTCTCCATTGACCAGCAATTTATCCAGTGTATATGCTGAAGAAGAAGGCTGTGCCGTTATCTCCAGGCTCGTTCCTTCATCTACAACACCTCCCGATTCTACCGTTGCTCCTGAAGAAAGATTCTTTACCGTAATTGTTCCACCCTCGGGTTGTTTGATGATTACTTGCCGTCCCCCTTTCCATTCGGCATAGAATGTTCGGTCTCCGGTCTGATCTTTATTTTCATTGAATGCAAAAGGAACGACTGTTTGCCAACCGTCTTCTGTCTGATCGGCTGCATGCCAGCCAACAAAGGTATAACCGGAGCGGGTCGGAATAGGCAAAGTTACAGTCTGTTCAATGGTATAATTCTTCGGAGCATCACTGGGGACAGATCCGTTATAGAGATATTCGTATGAGAGTGCATATTGAATGGGCTCCCATTTGGCATATAAATCAATGTTCTTTTCAATACCTGCAGGAATCGTTGAGATTGGTGTATCGCTACCATCTTCTTTATAACACCAGCCTAAGAATTTATAGCCTCTTTTATTCCCACTTCTTGGTAAATCGACGGCTAAAGCGGATGTAAAACGAACAGTTTCCGTAGGTGATGACATTTCATCACTGTTCCAATGCAAGGTGGCAAAATAAACCTGAGAAGCCTTTGCCTTCAAAGTAACACTTCCTCCTTTATCCATTCCAACCTTATCTTGGAACCAGGCTAAAGTTAATTCTTTTACCTGCTCCGTTTCGTTGTAATACCAACCTGCAAATTCTTGATCTTCGTCTTTGGATGTAAGAGAAGGTAAAGTATATGGTAAATTATTATTCTCAGAAAATTCCTGCCTCAGGGTAGTTACCTCAAAGATCGTCTGATCATAGTCATAATTCACCGTATATAAAGGTATCCAACGAGCTGTCAATGTCAAATTTCCGGTTGAACCATGATTAATTTGTCCTACAAGATTATTATTCTCATCATACCAACCTACAAATTTATAATTATCACGAATAGGAGTAGGCAATACGTATGTTTCATCTTCTACCGTATAACTTGTTTTTTCAGAACCATCCAAGGTTCCTCCTAAAGTGTTATAAGTAATATCATATCGAATAGGATTCCATTCGGCATTAATTGTTATAGTTCCACTTGGTTCGCGGTTAGTTAATACTGGAATATTATTTACTAATATGGCATCCTCGGGGAGTTGCCATTTAATAAAGTTATAGCCTAAGCGAGTTGGATTTTGTGTAGGCCAACTAAAAACTCCATTATCCAACGTATAATTAACTATGTCTGGGAAAGAACCTATTCCCTCTACTAAATTAAATTTAGCTGTATATGAAGATACTTTTATAGTAGTTGTTATCCAATCATTTGATATTCCATCTTTTGCACCAGTAAAAGTACTTTCATAGCTATCAGATCCCGTTCCTTCTATAAAAGTTCCATAAGGCACTATCTCTTTAATTTTTTTTTCTGTATTACTGAAAATAGTATATGCCATATTATTTGTTCCAAAACCTACAGCTTGTAATACAACATCACAAATTATAAGATTTCCCTCATAAAAAGATAATGCAAATGCATCTTTACTTGTAGAACCCCATAATTTATAATTTGTTTCCGCACTAATAATACCATTTTTTATTAAGATATTTCCCCCTTTTATAGCAATAGTTACGACTTCAGCTCCTTCAATATGCCTAAATATTTTTTTTCCATTCAAATCCAATATCACATCATTTGATATTTCCAAAATAGAACTCAGTTCAATATCAGCTCCAAGAATCACTGTTCCTCCTTTAGAGATAGCAGTGCGCAACTCACTTTCAGTTGTTACTTGTGCATTGGCAGTAATTGTTCCAACAATCATCACCAATAGCAATATATATTTCCAAATCCATTTTCCCATATTTCGTTTTCTTTTTAAACTTTATTTTTCTGTCCGTCGGACTGTCCGAAAGTCTCTCCTTGTACTTTTTCTGCCCATCAAACTGTTTGAAAGCTACTCAAATACCAACTCACATTCATCCAGCAAGAGAACACTCGACGTACTACCCGTAAAATAATCCCCGTATTTACTTGCCGAAGCCACAATCAATACATAGGTTGGCTTCGTCGTTAAATCCCGATAAGTTAACGGAATGGTGAAAGCTGTATAATCCCTAACCGTTTCTCCCTGTTTCAATTCACCAAAAGCGACCATCGATTCATTGTTCCACGTCAGATCAACAAAAGTTCCTGTATTGGTATTGACCGGGAATGGCTTATCCCAAGTAAACAAGGCGACATAGATGTGGCATGTATCTTTCACGCCCATCAACGACTCGTAAGGAGCTTTTGCTTTGTCAATCGTTCCGGAATTATACTTATAATATCCTTTCAATGCCGAAGGACGACCGGTGTAAGGACGACCAAAATTCAACGAGGCTCCGCTCAAACCTTCTACCTTGCCAAACGATCCTGTATATAGACTACCAGCAGCAAAAACTCCGGCTACCGTTTTACTTTCCAGACGGGCAGCTTTCCCCTGTACTACATCATTGGTTTCCGGCGAAGTCGGATTGGCCTCACCAACCGCATTCGAACCTTTATTACCCGAATCCCAGAAATAGTTTTCTTCCGTCAGATCGATATTGGCATACCAGCTTTTTCCGTCTTTATACCAGTCATCAAATGATAAATTCGGTATTTCCACAATCGCTTCGGTTGTGAATGTGCGGATTTCATCCGTACGATTATCCACCGTCACTTCATACTCGTATGTAGTTTCCGGTTTTAAATGGGTAAATAAGACCGTAAACGAACCATCTTCCCGAATCTCAATCTCATTTGATAAAGCAGACTCCCAGTCACCAGCTGCCGATTCATCAGTAGCTGCCAACCGATAACGGGCCGATACCTGCCCGGTCTTGGTTTCTCCTTCCAGATAAGCCCGTTTCGCCCAAGCGGAAAGCGTAGTTGTATTACCCTCATCGCCCGTCGGATAACGCACACTAACCGTCCATTCTTCCGTCTCGCCAAAAGCTGTTACCTGAAATATACGAGGACGTGTAAAATCGGTTACCAATGCCGGGTCCGGTTGTATCACCGCATTAGATGGTCCCAATTGCAAGGTTTCGATTTCTATATTAGTCAGTTTAGGTTGGGAAACAGAATCGACTAAAATGACTACCTGTAAATTATCCTCATCGATCAATGGCGAACCTACCATATTTTTGACTTTCACAATCCGATTGATATCCCGTTCTACCGTTATCGTCCAAGGATAATCCTGATAGAGGCTCAATGTAAATTGAACGGGGTTCTCAAAGTTAACCCGTGTGTTGGCAGTCACTGGCAAACTATCAGCCGAGGCAAATCCCGTATCCGGGAAATGGGCAAAATCGATACAAGCCTTTTCATCCGGAACCACCTTTGCCTGATTACTTACTTCCAGACGGGTGATCCGAATATCCCGGACATCTAATGTATCTGTCACCTTCGCAACCACCGTACGGGCTTCAGCATCTATCTTAACCGAAGTCATTCCATCCACTTCAAACCCTTCAATGGCACACACAATGGTAGGCAACGGAAAATCATTTTTGATACAGGATACCAACAGGCAAGTTAATACTCCCAGACAAATCTTATAGAAACCTTTCCTCATCATGGCTCATCATAAATAAAAAACGATTCCTAAATCAATTGAAAGCAAATTGATCTTGAAATTAGCTGAACTGGCAGTCCGCTTTCCGGTATAAACCTGATCTTTTTTCTGATCATACCAGTTAAAATTCAAACCGGCTACACCAATTGATGCTTCTACAGCTGTAAAATCATTCACAAAACAAGTGATACCAGGAGCGACACTCAGATTCAGATTATGTTTCAACTGATACATACCGCTCAGATCTGTTCCTGTACCCGTTGAACTGGTTCCTGCAGAATAGCCGTATGCCAAACGAGCTTCATTAAACAAGCCAAAACGTTTGCTGTCTCCTAAGTTCAAATAAGTACGGACAAAGAAAGAACCCGTATAAGTATTGGATTCACCATTATAATCTTTCACCTCAAAACTCAAATCATCTCCCAGATCCAACGAAATATTATCAATCTTCGTAAAGGAACGAGAATAAGTAAAACGCCCACCAATACTGATATTATCTGCAATAAAATAACTGACCAATGGTGTTACTTTAAAAGAATAGCCCTCACTATTAATATCCTTTAAGACAGATAAAAACTCAAAATTCTGATCTACATGTTCATTATACGAAAAGGTTGCCCCGACCATCCATTGTCCTTTCGGTATAAAAGTCTTCATAACGATACCCCGATCGTACTTATTCTTCTTCGCCATCACAGGACTGGTCATAAACCATGTCGTCAACATCAATAAAATATAAAAGCCCGCTTTCTTCATTTACTTTATCTTATTTACGATTACTCTTTTTTATCTAACTTTTGTTCCGTATAATATTCTTTCGCTATAGCAATTGCCCGATGTAACTTTTCCGAAAGAATCTTTTTATCAGGCAATTGAGTATAATATTGCGCAACTTTTACCGGACTGTCCTCATCCAGCATTAAATATTCAATATGCTCTGTATTCCCTTCCGAACATAAAATCAATCCTATAGGAGATTCTTCCCCAACTTTACGTTCGTTCCGATTTAAATACCGCAAATAAAGCATCATCTGTCCTTCATACTCAGGCTTAAATTTACCTAACTTCAAATCAATCACAATCAATCGCCGTAACCCTCTATGGAAAAAAAGCAGATCCATATAATAATCTACAGCATCTACAGTAATCCGCTTTTGCCGATCAATGAAAGCAAAATCAGTTCCCAATTCTTTTATAAATTGCTGAATCTGATTTAAAATAGATGCTTCTAAATCTTTTTCTGTAAAATTATCCGGCAATCCCAGCATGTCTAAAAAATAGCTACTGCGAAAAACTAAATCCGGTAACAATTGATTTGTTGCCTTTACCTGCTTCAACTCTTGCTTGATGACTTCTTCTGGCTTACGGCTAAGAGTTGTTCGCTCATACAGTAATTCATCTATTTTTCTATCTAAAGTTCTTGTATCCCAATGTTCAATCCGACACATCTCCATATAAAAAGAACGACCTAACTCATCAGTCACACCCATTAATGACCGAAGATGTGTCCATGTTAATTGGGTACGCGTTGCGTACCGAATTTCGTCTTCCGAAAACACATAAGCAGCTCGTATGCAATGTTTCAATTTTTCGTAGCCCCAACCTTTACCATACCTCACAGACAATCGCTCTGATAAATGTTTGACTATTTGTTTTCCGTATTCAGCCCGTTCATTAAAAAGGATATCCTCTTTAATCCTCTTTCCAACCAACCAATTTGTCATGCAAATTTCGGTATTCAAATAAGAGGCTATTCTTGTCCGAGCCGTATCAATAATTTGACAAACGTCCACATATAGCGTTTGTTCCTTCGGATTTTGAATCAGGTCCTTTTCCATCCTTGCTTGAGAACTTATTGATTATCTTTTATAGAAACAGGTGTCAAACCGCTATATTCAGTTCCATTAAAACACTCAGCGTTATAGCTGTAATCCAAACTGAATTCATCAACATACATGACGCTTGACGTTGAACCTGTAAATACATCTCCATCTTTACTTGATGTTGCCATAATAATGATGTAGACTGGCGTACCAGTATCAGGCATCTTCCCTTCATAATAAGTCAAAGGAATAGAGAATTGCGTATATACATCTACAGTCTGATCAATTACCAATTCACCATAAGCAAAAACAACTGACGCTTTCGGATCAAAACGTACTGGAGTTCCACTTAAAGGAGAACTTACAATTTGCGTAGAGGTCATCAAGGCAACATATATCATACCTTTATCTTTTCCTGAGCCGTTATAATCTATATCGCCTGCTTCATATTTATACCATCCTTCTAATTTTGTTGGAAATCCATTATGTAATTGTCCATAACTTAATGTTGCCCCACCTGAACCTGCCTCTTTTATTATTCCAGAGAAAATACTACCTGCAGAAAAAGCGCCTAAATTCAATGCTGCTATTCCTACATATTTAGAGACAAGCCGAGCTGCACTTTTATTATTAGGAGCATTAACTATATCTGTTGTTTCTTGATATAAAAGTTGGTTCCCATTTATAGCAGCTCCTAAATTTCCTGATTCCCAGTATATATCTTTCCCACCCTCATTTGAAGTCCAATAAGAATAAGTTCCAGCCAGCGCTCCTGTAGTTCTTCCTGATCTTTCACTCCATTCTTCAAATCCCAAATTAGGCACTTCCTCTGGTTGCGCAACAATAAAGGTTTCAACTGAGCCTTCATCTTCACCTGCTACAGCCTGATATTCATAAGTTTTTCCCGGTTGTAAATCGGTTATCAAAGCGGTAAACGTACCATCTGCCTCATTTTTAGTAACCGATTTTATCTGCTTATCACTACCACCTTTTTCACGGACGATAAAACTTGCCTCCTCTAAGTTTCCAGCTGTTCCTTTTAACACAGCAAAGGAAGTCCACAACACAACCTTATCCGTAGTAACTTTAACATCCGCCTTAATCTCAAAAGAAAAAGATATTTCTTTCTGCTGATATTGTTTATCAACTACCGTCATGACAAACGTATGCGTCGCATTTTTATTTCCATCCGGCTTCAATTTATTCAACAAAGACGTAAAATCAAGCGTCTGAGCCTCTGTCGTTTCTGCATCAATATTAGGGAACCCTTTGGCCACCGCTAAGTTCCATGTATCCAAATCGAATTGTGGCAAATCTTCAAACTGTAAAGACGAAGCCTTAACCGTAACAGATTGAATACCTCCGGGAACTTCCATCAATAACGATGCCTCCGGTGGAGTTTGAGCTACACCATCTACTTGAGGCCGGAAAGTTATCTTTCCTTCTTCAAATCCACCTTGTAAAGTCAGTTTCGGCTCACCAGCCAATTCTTCTTCTTTAATAGAAATCGTACAATTAATCTCTGTTGGATCTTCATCGCTAACAGAAATATCAAAATCAGCTCCGGCCTCTTCATCACCGTCGCCTTCATTGCTCAATTGATAAATCAAATTATAATGATATTGAGGCTTAATATCCCGTATCACCCGCTGCAGTGTAAATTCGTTTCCGTCTTTGTTCTTCAGATACAGACGGGCGGTCAAATCACCTTCCGACACGAAATAACCCGCCCGATATTCATCCCGGGCATAAATCAAAGTTCCGGATTCGGTACTGACCGTATCACAGTAATCAATAAATGTAGCCTTCAGTTTCTCCGAATAAGAAACTGTTACTTTTGTATTTGTAATTTTACAGGTAACCGTAGCATTCGTTATCTCTCCGGATTTTATTTCCAAAGGCTCTTCAGTCTTACCTGCATAGAAAGGAGCCTCCCAAGCAGCACCTGCCGTCTGACTGGAAGAAACCAATACCTGATAATTTCCAACAGGCAAAAGAATTTTTTCACCTTTCACATCCTCCAGATAATCATCATACGTTTTAACCGTGTCACCCGAAGAAGATAAAAGATATACCCGCAAAGATTCATCTGTAACCGGTTTGACTGATTTAGTCAATGTAGAATTGTCTTCTTCCACACCTAAATACAAATAACCGGTAGAAGCCAAACTGTTCTTGTCATCATCGCATGCAGTAAATAGCCAGCATAGACATAACAGACAATAAGTCAAAAAATATGTATATCGTACCATATATCTTCTATTTTTTATTCAATTTAATTGTTGCAGATGCAGACTTTCCATTATCGTCTTTTACTTTTACCACGAACGAATTAGTCGTATCCAACATTTCCAAGAACGGAGAAATATCAAATTTTAAATTGCCTTTGTCTCCTTTTGATGGAACTTCTAATTTTTTACCCATACCTGACAAAAGATCATTTATTTCATCTACTGAATTTTGATCCAGCAGGTCGAGTTGCAAACTAATCAAAGAGCCAATATTTACACCTACGTCTAATCCTGCCAAACCCGTAGGCAAATACAAGTTGATAATAACACTCTTTGTTGAAGAGGTAATAGTTTGTACTGTATTCACATCAAAAGCTTTCCCATCAATCGTACCAGTGATCGTAGGAGACTGCTGACTTGGATCAACTGGATTTTCACCACCTTCTCCATCATCCCCATCGCCATCATCTGGATTTTCACTACCTCCACCATCAATAATATCAGAAGGAATTTCAATAACAAAATCCTTCTCAATCAATGAAATATTGACAGTTATAAAAGGACGATCTACAGGAAGGTCCGGTTTTGTATCTCCTGGATCTTCTGGTTCATCCGGTTCGTCAGGATCTTCCGGCTCTTCTGGTTCATCTCCACCACCTGGCTGAGTCTCCATAATATCCAAATCTACCAGAATATTATTGTGATGATTAATTTCTTCGTTCTTCGACATGTCATAATTATAGACTAATTGGTCTCCCTGATGATTCGTTGCATAAACCGTAAACCGAAGAGTTCCGGTATCTTGTAAATAAGCTCCCCTATTTTCATTTTTATCAAGCGTCAATACACCTAACCCATTATCCAAAACAATAACGAAATCACTTCCAAAGTTAGCCGTGAAATTATCTGAATAACGAAATGTCACTTTTTTATTATCCAATACACAAATAGTCTGGACTTTAAGTACCTCTTTAGTTACAATTTCGAATGTATCACGCCCCGCATAGTACGGTTTATCAAAAGCAGCCTTTACATTTTCTCCTAATTCTGCCAACATCGTATATACACCCGGAGAAAGCAATACACCACTTTCAGCTTTCATTTCCTCATAATTGGGATATGACTTGACTAATGAACCATCTGAATTATAAATTGAAACAGCAAAACTGTCAGTTTCCAATGTTGCACTAGCTAAATCAGACGACTTCGTATCTAAAATAGGGGCTTCTTTTTCTGCTATTAAATCCAAATCCAATAAACCAGCATCACCCATTAATTCAAAGTCTGTATTATCTTCTATTCCTCCCAACAGATCCTTTTTCATTTCACAGGAAAAAAGAAACGGGAGTAAGAACAATCCTATCCAAGCTACATATTTATGCATCACTTCAGTTCCTCCATTTTGTAATTTCCAACTAATGCTGTCTTCACTGCTGCAGCCTGAGCTTCAGGACCGGCATCCAGATAAATTACATAATATTCACCAATTTGCGGTACAGATCCATTATTATCAAAATAATATGTTCGCTCAGGATACCATTTGTTGGAACTGCCCAAACGAACTCGAACCTTTACTATTAATTTCCCCTGATCACTTGTACAGCCTTTCAAAAAATAACCCGTATCTAATTTTGTCTCTGTTTCCTGCCCGTCTATTTTTTGTTGACAAAATGACCAAACAGCATCTGCTACACCGTTATAAACATCCATTTCAAAAGCATAATTCAAAGGATCTGTTTCCAACAGCTGCTGAAATTGTTCAGACAGCCGCAACTCAACCGCTAAACTGGCATACTTACAATTTACCGAAACATTGCTAACTCGTTTTTCCTCTACGATAAACTCTGATTTACCTTCAAAATAGACTTTGTCTGTCACTTCTTCTCCTTCTGCTGGGACAAAAGAGGATGCCACTATTTGATAAGTACCTACCGGCAATTGCAAAGGAAGTCCGTTATCAACCAAAGCTTCATACGAATCAAAGGCCTTTACCAATGTCAAAGATCCATCATTCCCTTTCTCATAAATCCGAAGCGGGAAAGTAGTAGGATCCATATCAAAATGATGTACGGCACGCGTCATTATCGTTGGGATATCAAATTCTGTCGGAGATTTGATTTCCAAACGGACAGCTCCCATTCCTTCAGGTATTTGTTCATCAGCTTCATTTATTCCTACCTGATCATTCGTACAAGCAAACAACAACAGCCACAAAGGCAATAAATAGAAGATCGATTTCATATTATATAGTCGTATCCTTTTATTCATAAATTAATTCTACATTGTCAATATACAACTGGCTACCAACGTATTCGCCACCCGTTAAATTTCCAATTCCAGGTTGTATCGGATAATCATCCTGATCTGTACTAGTTTCTTTTCCTGAAACAAAACGAATATACATTGATGACGCCTGATTAAAAGATTTATATTCTAATTTAACAGTTTGATTTGTCCAACTAGCCATCAATGAACCCTCAAACTTAGCGCTTGCCACTTCATTATTAGAAGCATCTAAAACGACAATTTCAGCCAAAAAAGAATCACTTCCCTTCATTGGGTTTAAATACTTATAATCGAACTTAAAACCTTGAGGTCGAGAAGCAAATCCAATTCCATATTTTGCATTATTGGTATATTCACCTAAAAATAATTCACCAGGTGTTGATTTTTTTATTACAGACGGGAAATTCACAACTGTAAAATCTCCTCCTGCAGAGTTACCACTTCCCCAGCCGACTGTTCTAACTAACGCTACAGTCTTACCATCTATAACATCTTTAATAGTACCAGAATTTGCACTATAACGAGTCCAAGGATACCCTTTGACCGTCAGACCATCTAACCCTGACCAAAATGAAAGTTCATCAGTTCTGATTTCTCCCTCACTTGTTGTTAGCTTGTTCAATGTATCCCAATGTTTATCTGTTTTATGTGCATAGGGTAAATACACTTCCCAGCAACGAAAAGGTGCATTTAGCGTAAATCCAAATACATTCCCATTCATTGTATCATCACCAACTAAATCAGATCCATTCTTATCTTGTTCTATGCTCCACTCTTCAAATCCTTTATTCGGAATATCAAGTATGGCTTCAGTCGTAACTGTCCGTTCCTCACTCTTACGATTATCTTTCCCATTATATATAGCCTGTAACATATAAGAAGTTTCAGGATCTAAACCTGTCAGAATTGCTTCATACCTGTTATTCTGCTTCTGTACTTCGGGAGATACAGGTTGTCCATCACACAAGAACGTTAATTTTTGAGGATCACCTTTCAGTAGGTCTCCTACCAAATAAATCCGCTTAGCAAAAGCATGACCTTCCGTTATATCCAGCGTAAAGACAGGAGCATTTACAACCAGACTATGTTCCACCGATTTTGCTTCATTTCCTTTCTTATCCTTCATCCGGAAAACAAAAGTATAAGTCGTACTACCTGTTTCCGGCGCAGTTAACCGCGTCGTGAAATCTTTTGGGAATGTCACTACTGCTGAACGATCATTCGACTTCTCAATTTGAATTCCATATAAATCGCTTAATTCATTACAATCGTCAACATCTGATATTAAGAACTGCTGTAATTTCTGATCAACTTGGATATCTAAAAACGTATTCTGCTCATCAATTCCTCCGGAAGCCGTATAACTGAACACAACCGCAGAAGTCATTTCATCACCTTCTGTTATTTCGACCGGTAAACTCCCTTCTTCCACAATATAAGGTGTTCCTGCAGCCAATACACGCGCCTCAAAACTGACGGTATCTGTTGTAAAACCTTTACCCGTCGCATCCTTTCCATACACCTGAATGTGATATAAATACTCACCCTCATCAGGCGTAGGAAATGAGTTAAGCGCTTCTTTAAAATAGATTTCTCCACTTCTTACCTGCTCATTTAAAACAATATTCTTATCGTTGCCTGCCGTCCATGATAAGTTGTATGACAAAGCCGTTTCTACGTCCGAAGCCTCAGCCAAATCCAATTGAGTTTTAAATCCTTCTGCCCCTTCTTTCCAATATTCTATCACCAGAGAAGAAACACCTCCTGGCATCGCATACGAGACATTCACTTCCTCATCAAACAAACCATCGATCAAAAAAGTAGAGCCATTTTCAAATCCGGCAGCTTCCGAAACATCCGGTTTATCCATTTGTCCCCACATATAATCCGGGATCTCAGTAGTTATTGAAAGTTTTGTCAATGTATCATCCAGCATAACGTCAATACCAATACCCTGATTAGTTTCACTTAAGCTCAGTAAAACTCGGACACTTTGTCTAGGCTCCAACTTTAATGGCTCACTTACATAAAAAGCCGTAAATTCTGTTTCTTCCGGTTTCTTCACATATACAGTAATACCCACATCTGTACCATCCTGCCCGGTCCGTAAATAAAGAGGACGTTCTTCCCCCTTATTTACAGTAAAACTACCGTTAACAGAATCTTCTTCTTCAATATAATCTGTAGAAAAATCCACCGTATAATCACTATATATTTTATCGAAATCCGGCGTACTTTCTATGGTCACACGAGCATTTGCCAATGTACAAGTAACACCTACAGAGGTATTCATCTGATCTCGAACCACAAAACTGGTACGACCTTCAAAATAGGGATTTTCAAAACTTGCAGCCTTATCAGATCCTTTAAAAGCCTTTAATATAAAAGAGCCTTCCGGTAATTCAATAGTAGAAGGCATTGATTCATATCGTTTATATTCATCTACAACCTTTTCTGCTTCGTCTAAGATCTGAACCGTATAATCAGAAACATCCAAAAAAGAACTCAGTTCATCACTTAATGACGTACGTGTTACTTTACCATTATTTCCTATATGAAGAGATGTTGTATCTGCATCTAATGATGTCAAGCTCATACTTCCTGTCGGAGTGATTTGATTATCTGACATACATGACGCAAATACCAATGACAAAATGGAAAAGAAAATTATCTTTTTCCAATTACTTACAAACAAAATTGATAAAGGCTTTATCATTTCCTTAAAATTAGCACACTTTTTTCCGGTTGCAAAGGAACAACAATTCACAAAGCCTCACAAGGTCAATTTGTAGAAAAATATATTCTTTTTTTTATATCTAAATGTTTCTGTTTTTTCGTTATCTGTTTGTTTTTGCAGGATATATGAATTTCATTTTAGCTAATGATTGTTCCATTTATTAGAATGAGATGTTCTATTTTTTGAATAAGTTGATAACAGGGAAAAGCTTGTTGGTGGTTCATTTTTCCTGTCGGTTATGTTCCAACCGAGTAGCAATCCGATACAGATATCCAGGAAAAATCGGACACAGAAAAGGCTTGAATCACCTCATTTATTAGACTATCAGGCAGATAGAAGAAAGGTGAAAGATAAGTATAAAAATAAAGTCTGTCCGATTGTCGGGAGTTTTGAAAAAAGAAGATACAGGAACCGTTTTTGATTCTCGTTGGCTTCGTTTTAAGACATCCTGTCTTTTCAGAAAAAGCCGGCGTGTTTTTATCAAAAGCCGGCGTAAATTGATGAAAAGCCGGCGTGTTTTCAGGAAAAGACAGGCAGCGATTGACTATGCCTAAATTTACTTTACACTTTTTTGATACGTTACTAAAAAACTCTACAGATAAAATAAGTCTTACTAAAAGGCTTTACATATTACCTTTGCAAAGATAAA
>NZ_JAKZMM010000060.1 GCF_022809355.1 Parabacteroides faecalis
TAAAACGGACAATTTGAACTCAATACTGAATTTGCGATGACTGATTCCTTTCTTTCCCATTGCTTTCTCTTTTTTTGTTAAATGGGTGTAAAGTAAATCTGTAGTATGACAAATTTATAAAAACATAGGCATGAAATGATGAAAACATAGGCAAGGATTTTCTGCCTCTCAGGTCGTGTCTGAAAAAATCACAAGCCAAAACAGATAGTTCACCCTTCGGTTTGTCAGCTTCACCGGGTTTCGGCTAGACAGACAATACATAATCTGTACATTCGCCATCCGATTCAAAATGCTAATATTATGTTTACATCTATTGCCCGTTTCTCCATCCGTAAGAAACTGTTTGTGGCGCTGACTACGGTTTTCCTGCTGATCGGAGGTATTTATTCGATGCTGACACTGCCCATTGATGCCGTGCCCGACATTACCAACAATCAGGTGCAGATTGTGACGGTCTCGCCAACACTTGCTCCGCAAGAGGTCGAGCAGCTGATCACTTTCCCGATCGAGATTGCCATGAGCAATATCATGAACGTGGAAGAGATCCGCTCTGTTTCGCGTTTCGGCCTTTCGTTGGTGACCGTGGTTTTCAAGGAGAATGTGCCTACGCTGGATGCTCGCCAGCTGATCAACGAACAGATTCAGACCGTCGCCGGCGAGATTCCGCCCGAACTGGGAACACCGGAACTGATGCCGATAACCACCGGTCTGGGTGAAATTTATCAGTATGTACTGAAGGTGGATCCGGGATATGAGAAGAAGTATGACGCGATGGAACTGCGCACGATTCAGGATTGGATTGTGAAGCGCCAGTTGTCGGGTATTCCGGGGATTGTTGAGATCAATAGCTTTGGTGGTTATCTGAAGCAGTATGAGGTGGCGATCGATCCGGATGCGCTCTACTCGCTCAATATCACGATCGGCGAAGTATTCGAAGCCTTGAGCCGGAACAACCAGAACACGGGTGGAAGTTACATCGAGAAGGTGAATCGTGCCTACTACATCCGTTCGGAAGGTATGATCGGACAATTGGAAGATATTGAGAAGATCGTGATTACCAACCGGGGCGGCATACCGATTCATATCAGCGATATCGGGAAAGTCCGTTTCGGTGCTCCCAAGCGCTTTGGTGCCATGACGAAAGACGGCGAAGGCGAATGCGTGGGCGGAATTGCCATGATGCTGAAAGGAGCCAATGCCAATATTGTCACCCAAGAACTGGAAAAGCGGGTGGAGAAAGTACAGAAGATGTTGCCCGAAGGTGTTCATGTCGAGCCGTATCTGAACCGCTCGGAACTGGTGAACCGGAATATCTCGACCGTGATCCGCAACTTGATCGAAGGCGCGCTGATCGTGTTTGTGGTCCTAATTGTTTTCCTGGGAAATGTGCGTGCCGGACTGATCGTGGCGTCGGTCATTCCGCTGGCCATGTTGTTCGGATTCATCCTGATGCGCATCTTTGGTGTATCGGCCAACCTGATGAGTCTGGGAGCGATCGACTTCGGTATTGTGGTGGATGGCTCGATTGTTATCCTGGAAGGAATCCTGGCACATACTTATGGGAAAAGACTGGCCGGACGTCAGCTGAGCCGGGAAGAAATGGACCGGGAAGTGGAAACAGGTGCCGGACAAGTGGTGCGCAGTGCGACCTTTGCTGTGCTGATTATCCTGATTGTGTTCTTCCCGATTCTGACTCTGACGGGTATTGAAGGAAAATATTTCACCCCGATGGCCAAGACGCTGGTGTTCTGTATTATCGGGGCTTTGCTTTTGTCGCTCACCTATGTACCGATGATGGCCTCGCTGTTCCTGAAACGGCAGATTGCGGTGAAGCCGACGTTGGCCGACCGCTTCTTCGACCGTTTGAACAAGCTGTATCGGCGTTGCCTGGGCTTCTGTCTGAAGCATATCTGGGGAACGATCGTGTCTTCTTTTGCCTTGCTGGCAGCTTCGTTGCTTCTCTTTACCCGGTTGGGTGCCGAATTTATTCCGACCTTGGATGAAGGCGACTTTGCCATGCAGATGACTTTGCCGGCCGGCAGTTCGCTGAGCCGGAGTATTGAAATATCGCTGGAAGCCGAGAAGAAGCTGAAAGCGAAATTCCCGGAAATCAAACACGTCGTGGCCAAGATCGGTACGGCTGAGGTGCCGACCGATCCGATGGCGGTGGAAGATGCTGATATCATGATCGTCATGAAGCCGTTCAGTGAATGGACTTCTGCCGGCAGCCGGGCGGAAATGGTGGAGAAGATGAAGACCGAACTGGCTTCGATCGACGGGGCCGAGTTCAACTTCAGTCAGCCGATCCAGCTTCGCTTCAATGAGTTGATGACCGGTGCCAAGGCGGATATTGCCATCAAGCTGTATGGCGAAGATATGGCAGAGTTGTATAGCAAGGCCAAGGAAGCGGCCCGCTATGTCGAACAAGTGCCGGGTGCAGCCGATGTGCTGGTGGAACAGGCAATGGGTTTGCCGCAGCTGGTGGTGAATTATGACCGGCGGAAGATTGCCCGCTATGGTATCAATATCGAAGAGTTGAATACCATCATCCGTACGGCTTATGCCGGCGAAGCGGCTGGTGTTGTCTTTGAGAACGAACGGCGCTTCGATCTGGTCTTGCGCCTGGATAATGACAAGGTGAAAGACCTGAATCTGGATAAGTTGTTTGTCCGCACGGCCGAAGGCATTCAGATTCCGGTGAGCGAAGTGGCTTCGATCGACTTGGTCAACGGACCGTTGCAGATCAATCGGGATGCCACCAAGCGGCGTATCGTGATCGGTGTCAATGTGCGCGATGCCGATATCCAACAGGTCGTATCCCAGATCCGGGAATCGTTGGATAAGAACATCCAGCTGAAACCGGGATATTATTTCGAATACGGTGGTCAGTTTGAGAACTTGCAGAACGCGATCCGTACCCTGATGGTGGTCATCCCGATTGCCTTGCTGCTGATTCTGCTGCTGCTGTTCTTCGCTTTCCGGAGTGTCGTTTATACGCTGGTGGTGTTCTCGACGGTGCCTTTGTCGCTCATCGGTGGTATCGTGGCTCTCTGGCTGCGTGGCTTGCCGTTCAGTATATCGGCGGGAGTCGGGTTTATCGCTCTCTTTGGTGTGGCAGTGCTGAATGGTATTCTGATGATCAATCATTTCAATGACTTACGGAAACATAACCTATATACTATGTGTACGAATCGTATTATCAGGAAAGGTTGCCCGCACCTGCTTCGTCCGGTGTTCCTGACCGGACTGGTGGCTTCGCTGGGTTTTGTGCCGATGGCTATTGCCAAGACAGCCGGTGCTGAGGTGCAGCGCCCGTTGGCAACGGTGGTGATCGGCGGATTGCTGGTCTCAACGGTGTTGACGCTGATTATTATTCCAGCCTTTTATAAACTGGTGAATCAGATTGCTGCCGGCTGGCGGCGGAAGAGAAGCCGGAAGACGAACTATGGGGCAGCGGCTTTGTTCGTGGCTTGCCTCTTGCTTCCGGCAGCGGGTTCGGCACAGACAAAGACGGTCTCGCTGGACGAAGCTGTCGGGATTGCCCTGCAGCATCATCCTCGTCTGCAGACGGCCGAAGCGGCGTTGGAGAAAAGCCGGGCTGCCCGGGGTGAAATCTGGGATGGCGGCAACATGGCGTTCAACTATTCGTGGGGACAGCTGAACGGAGCGTATCGGAATGACAACGAACTGGCCATCGAGCAGTCGTTGGGCTCGTTGCTGACTCCTTTCTACCGGAATGCCTTAGTCAAGACGCAGATTGCCGGAGGAACGCATTACCGGGATCTGGTAAAGAAAGAAATTGTGGCTGAGGTCAAGCGGGCATGGGCTTATTATCTCTATGCTTTCCAGCTTTATAAATTATATGACGAGCAGCACCAGCTGGCCGAGAAGCTGCAACAGACCGGCGACTTGCGTTATGAGCAAGGCGACATTAACCGGCTGCAGCGCGACATGATCTCGACCCTGGCAGCCGACCTGCATACACGGTGGATACAGGCGAAAGAAGAATTGTCGCTTGCCGGCCGCCGTTTTGCCTGGAGTTGTTATGCCGACGAACCGATTCTTCCGGCCGATACAACGACGACTTGTTTCCCGGTGCCGCTCACGCATACACTGTCGCAGATTCACCTGGATTATTTCAACAATCGGGTGGCCGAGAAGCAGGCCTTGTTGCGTGTCGAGCGGAGTAAGTTCTTCCCGGAACTGTCGCTCGGTTATACCCGGCAGAAGATTTCTCCGCTGAACGGACTGAATGCCTGGATGGTTGGCGTGTCTTTCCCGGTCTTGTTCTTCCCGCAGCAGAGTCGGAGCCAGCAGGCGAAGATCGACTGGCACATTGCCCGGCTCGAGGCCGACGATAACCGCCGCCAGCTGAATAATAAGGTGGTGGAACTGCACAACAAGCTGCGCCAGCAACAGGAGAGCTTGAATTACTTCACGACGGCGGCTCTGCGCGAAGCCGGCTCTCTGCAGCAAAATGCCCTGTTGCAGTTTCAGGAAAGCGAGATCGACATCGTCGAGTTCGTGCAGAGCCTGAACAGCGCCCGCGATATCCGGCAGAACTACATCGAGACGGTGTATGGCTACAACATCTCGGTGCTGGAACTGGAATTATATACTGAAGGAAATAACTAATAACGAACCGTAAATATTTTAGAAGATGAAAAAGATATATTTGATAAGTATCCTCGGAC
Organism: Parabacteroides faecalis; assembly: GCF_022809355.1. Taxonomy (GTDB): domain Bacteria; phylum Bacteroidota; class Bacteroidia; order Bacteroidales; family Tannerellaceae; genus Parabacteroides; species Parabacteroides faecalis. The sequence goes on from NZ_JAKZMM010000060.1 coordinate 4,695, forward strand.
TGTTCCTTTTGTCCTGTAATGATCCGCAACCCGCCAGCCAGCAAGCAGAAGTGGCTCCGGTTCCTGCCACAGAAACGGTCGCTCAGGCTGATTCAACCCAGCAGACCGATGCCGTCAGTGCGGCTACGAATGTGGCCAAGTCGGCTTCCTACAACGGCGTTATCACTGTTCCGCCCCAGCGGCAGGCTACGGTTACCCTGACGATGGGCGGAAGTATTCACAGCACCAGCCTTTTGCCGGGCAACCATGTCAGCCAGGGCGAAGTGATCGCTACACTCGAGAACCCGGAGTTTATCCAGTTGCAGCAGACTTATCTGGAATCGGCAGCCCAGACGGAATATCTGGAGAAAGAATACAACCGGCAGAAGATGTTGTCGGAACAGGAAGCGGCTTCGCAGAAGCGTTTCCAGCAGAGCAAGGCCGATTACCTCTCGATGAAGAGTCGGATGGAGGCCGCTGCTGCCCAGCTGAAGCTGTTGCAGGTGGATGTCAACCGCTTGCACGAACAAGGCATCCAGCCTTATCTGGAAGTGAAGGCTCCGCTCAGCGGATATATCACCAATATGCACATCAACCTAGGTACGTATCTGAATGCGGGCGAGCCGGTGTGTGATGTAGTCAACAAAGGCGAAACCTTGCTGGAGCTGACGGCCTACGAGAAAGACCTTGATTCCTTGCAAGTGGGCTGTCCGGTCGAGTTCCAGGTCAACGGTATGGGCGCGCAGACCTTCGAAGCGACGGTCATCACGATCGGGCAGGAAGTGGACGATGTCAACCGTTCCTTGCAAGTCTATGCCCGGGTGAAGGAACCGAACAGCCGTTTCCGTCCGGGTATGTACGTGAGTGCGAAAATCCGGAAAAACGATTAACTTTGCTGCATGAAACGCTTCCGATTCGACCGATATCTGTTTCTGATGAACGTCATCTCCATCATGGTGGCGTTCCTCACGCATTTTCCGGAGCTGATTGCCTTGCTGGATCCGGACTCCGAGCAGACGCTCTTTCCGGACATGCATCCGGTGGATGTTGTGAACGAGGTGATCTTTACCTATCTGTCGCTGGTCCTGTTGTTCGGGTTGAATACGTGGCTCTTCAAGTTCAACCGCGATTCCGTCAGTATCCGCTTTCCTCAGGTGGTTTGTTCGCTAGTGATCACTTGGATGGGCAGCAATCTGTTGGGGCAAGGTTATGTGGGTCTGCATCATTGGCTGTCGATCCCGGCCATCGATGCCAGCCTGCACCATTATCTGCATCCGCTGCGCGACGGGCTGATCTCCATCATCGTTACCGGAAGCTGTTACCTGATGTACCTGAACCGGAAGAGCCGGCGGATGCTGGTCGAGAACCAGATGCTCCGGACGGCCAACCTGGTCAATCAATACGAATCCCTCAAGAGTCAGTTGAATCCGCACATGCTGTTTAACTCGCTGAATACCCTCAATTCGCTGATCCGCGAAACACCCGGGAAAGCCCAGGATTATTTGCAGGAGCTGTCGAAGGTGTTGCGCTATTCCCTGCAGGAGAGCGACAGCCACCGGGTGACGCTGGAAGAAGAGATGAACTTCGTGCGCTCGTATATGTATCTGCTTCAGATGCGGTTTGAAGAGAACCTGGTCTTTGAGGTGGAGGTCGCTCCCGAAGCTTTGTCGAAGACGCTGCCGCCGGTGTCGGTCCAGCTGCTGGTCGAGAATGCCGTGAAGCACAACGAGATCAGTAACCGGCATCCGCTCCATATCCGCATCCGGGCAGACAAGGACGCTCTTTCCGTCTCCAACCCGATCCAGCCCAAGCTGACAGCCAGCAGCGGGACGCATATCGGACTGAGCAACCTCTCGAAGCGCTATCAGCTCCTGTTCGGCAGGGAAATCGAAGTGAAGGAAGAGAAGAATCATTTTATCGTTATACTGCCTTTGATATGAATGCATTGATCATTGAAGACGAGAAAGCGGCCTTGCGTAACCTGAAGGCTTTGCTGGCAGAGACAGCGCCCGAGATAACGGTGGTGGGAGAACTGGACAGTATCTTCGACAGCCTGGCGTGGTTTCAGGCATCGCCCATGCCCGACGTGGTGTTTCTGGATATCCATCTGGCCGACGGCTCGGCTTTCGAGATCTTTGAACACATCACCATCACGTGCCCCATCATCTTCACTACGGCCTATGATGAATATGCCTTGCGTGCCTTCCGGGTGAACAGTATTGATTACTTGCTGAAGCCGATCAACCGGCCGGACTTGCAGCGGGCACTCGACAAGCTGAGGCGGTTTGCCCTTCCGTCGTCTGAGGCAACCGGACAGATGCCCGATTTCCGGAAAGTCTTTCAGGAACTGAAACGGGCAGAGAGCTTCCAGACGCATTTCCTCATTCCGATGAAGGGCGACAAGCTACTCCCGATCTCGGTCGATTCCATCCTGTTCTTTTATATCGCCGACGGACAGGTGAAAGCCGTCGATACCGACTTTCGTGAATATTTCTTCCCGCAAACCCTCGACGAGCTGGCAGAAAGCCTAGACCCGCAGCGCTTCTTCCGCGCCAACCGGCAGTTCCTGATCTCCAAAAAGTCCATACGCGATATCGATCTGTGGTTCAACGGCCGGCTCTCGGTCAACCTGAAAGCACCGACAGCCGAAAAAGTACTGGTCAGCAAGGCGCGGGTGGCAGAGTTTAAAGAATGGCTGGTAGGGTGAAGTGCTGTTCTCTATCAGGGCATTAACTGTGGATTGGAACAGAACAAAACGTCTATCTCCTGGCAAGTCACCAGGCAGCCTTTCGGGAGTTTTTGAATGACAGGCATCACTTTATCGACAAATGCTTTTATTCTGGATGATTCATCTACTATTTCTACAATGACAGGAATTTTTTCTGTCAGTTCCCAGAATTTATCTGAGTGAAGCTTGCTTTTGGCACCATATCCCATAATTCCTTTATAGACGGTTGTTCCTGCCATACCGTATCGCTTGGCAGCGAAAGCAAGCGCTTCGTATACCGAAGTATGCTTTACTTTATCCGTATTGCTGACATAAAAGCGCAGCAACTGTATTTTTTGAGGACTGTTTCCCATTTCAAAAGAGTTTAACAAGTGAATAACCAGCCATGAGCATCAGAAAACCGATCAGCAGACTTAAACCGGTATAGAGTGCGAAATAATAGAAATTCCCATCCCGTATCAGCTGAAAGTTTTCATTCATAAAGGTAGAAAAAGTAGTGAAACCACCGCAGAAACCCACGGTTAAAAACAACTTGAGATGAGAATTCATGAGATGTGCCTGTTCAAATAAACCATAGAATAATCCGATGGCAAAACAACCCAGTATGTTCACAACCCAGGTTCCTAAAGGAAAAGAACACATCACATGCTCTTGGATGAAACGTGAGGCCAGGTAGCGCACAATGCCTCCTAAGCAACTGCCCATGCCTACCATAATAATCGTTTTCAACATATTTTTTGGGGAGATTTATCCGTAATTTTAATTCATCCTATGTTTCAATTGTCCATTGTCAATTATCCATTGTCCATTGAAAAGGCACGGATTTCGCGGATTAACACGGTAAATATTTTCCTACCGTGAAATCAGTGGAATCCGTGCCAAATATTTCTTGTTTGTCTTTGTTAATTGTCCATTGTCAATTATCCATTGTCAATTGAAATGTACCCCCGTTGGGAATCGAACCCAAATTTACGGTTTAGGAAACCGTCGTTCTATCCGTTGAACTACAAGGGCAGCAAGGATTGAGGGAACAAAAGTAAGACCTTTTCAGTAAATCGCCAAACTTTTTGGGCTTTTTCCCGGGAGATACATTTTCATTGTATGTTTTGAAGAATTGGATATTAAACTAGCACTTTTAACTTAGTGATTCTTCTTTATAAAGGATACAAAGTAGCCTGTTTATTCATTGATTGTATGCTGAGAGTTAGCTGCGTTAACGAATATTTGCAAAACATGCTGTTTAAAATGTAAATTCTAAATAAAATATAAAATAGATAGATAAGCTACTTGTTTACAGGTGTATATAAAAATACTTATTGTAAATTCAAGTCTCATTATCACAGTGAAAACCCCGGTTATCACAGTGAAAAGTGCACAAAGTAAAGGAAAGAAAAAACAAAGGAAAGAAAATTAAAGCAAAGTAAAGAAAACCAAACTAAAGTATAGATTTAAACAACACACAACAAAGCGCGTGCGCGCGTGCGCGCGATCAATCGTTTAGATTGAATAAAACATTTGGAGAACGAGTATAAATAATTTTGAAGCAAGTTTACTTTCCGATGCAAGAACTTTAGTTATTAGCAAGAAAATACTTGCTGTTTACAAAAAGCGCATTATTTCTTTGTTTGTTAATTCGAAAATAAATACCGCCGTTTTTCTTTTAGATTAGAATTATTTATAAGTTGGATTAATAAAATTATTATACATATTGCCTGTTTTCAATAAATGATCCTTAATATTTTTCGAATATATGTTATTAAACATACTATTTGATGAGTCAAATATTTAAAAATGGTTTACTTTTGTAGTGTTGATTTTAAAAGAGATCTGTTTATTGATGAATATAATTTATTCTTTTATAAATAGAGCGCGTTGATTTTAAAAAAAAGGCGCAGGATGTTTAACCGTTCCGGCCTGATGGTTTGAAATACGAAAAAAACTTATATAATTAATTTATGAAAAAGAATGTGATACCTGCGGGATTATTTTATCCCGGTTTGAAGCGACTTCTTCAAACAATGCCTTTGATGGCGGGGATGTTACTGGGTGGCACTACTTTAGCTGTTGCCAATGATTTGAACCCGGTAGTACAAGAACAACAACAATCCATTTCTGTAACGGGGACAGTCGTTGATCAGAATGGAGAACCGCTAATGGGCGTAAATGTAATTGAAAAAGGGACAACCAATGGAACCATGACAGATATGGATGGTCGTTTTACCTTGTCGGTTCCGGGAAATGCTACATTGCAAATTTCTTATATCGGTTATACAACCGAAGAAGTTGTAGTGAACAACCAGACAAAACTGAATATTACATTGAAGGAAGATTCACAGAATCTGGATGAATTGGTAGTCGTAGGTTACGGTGCTGTTCGAAAAGCCGATTTGGCGGGATCAGTAGCTGTTTTGGATAATAAGAGCTTTAAAGATCAGCCGATTGTGCAGGTATCAGACGCATTGCAAGGACGTGTTTCCGGTGTGCAGGTGCAGAATAGCGGTGTGCCGGGTGGAACGGTTAAGATCCGTGTGCGTGGTTCGGGCTCAATCAACCGTAGTAATGACCCGTTGTATGTGATCGATGGTATCGTTCGTGAAAGTGGACTGACGGGTTTGAACCCTGAAGATATTCGTTCAATGCAAGTGTTGAAGGATGCTTCATCAACCGCTATCTACGGTTCGCGTGGTGCGAATGGTGTTGTTTTGATTACTACCAAAACTGGTAAGGCGAATACTCGGGAAATTACATTGGATGCCAAGGTGGGTATCGGAACCGTTGCCAAACGTTATGAAACCCTGAGTCCTTATGAATTTGCTACTTTATTTAATACATACCGTGCAAATACTTTCTCACAGGATCAGCTGACAGCTTTCCAGAACGGAACAGCTGGAACAGACTGGCAGGATCAGATTTATCAAACCGGTATCACACAAGATTATAAATTGACATTCTCTGGTGGTAGTGATAAAACCCAGTATTTGGTTTCTGGTAACTATGTTGGACAGGATGGAGTTGTTATAGAGAATAAGAATGAGCGTTTCCAGGCTCGTGCCAATATAACTTCACAGGTGACAGACTGGTTGCATGTAACAGCCGATGTGAATGCTTCTCATAATATTCGTCGTAGTGGTGACTTCAGTGCCGGGAAAGGTAATATCGTGAACGTTGCCATGAACTACTCGCCTGTACTTGGGATTTTGAATGAAGACGGTTCATATATGCGTGACCCGTACAGTGCTTTAACACAAAACAACCCGGTGGGTATGTTGAAAGAACAGACGGGCGAAACCATTACAGACATTGTAAATGCCCGTATGGATTTGAAGTTCGATATTCTTCCGGGTTTGACTTTTACGACAAGTAACGGTATTGACTATAATGATTTGAAAGCTTACTCTTTCTCTACCAAGAAGGTGACGAACAGCAATAATAGCATGGGTAATAATGATACGTACCGCATGACATTGCAGACGACAAACAACTTGACTTATACAAATAAGTGGGGTGATCATGCTCTGACTGCTACGGCTGTTTATGAAGCTACTCATTCAGAAACCCGTTATATGGCATTGAATGGTAGTGGTTTGTTGACAGAAAGTGTGGGTTGGTGGAATGTCAATATGGCTGGTAGCCGAACCGCAAGTAACTCTTATTCGGAATGGGCATTGATGTCTGGAGTAGGACGCGTGATGTACAATTATAAAGATCGGTATATGTTAACTGGTACGATTCGTGCCGATGGTTCTTCTAAGTTCCAGAATAAGAAATGGGGTTATTTCCCGTCAATCGCAGCTGCCTGGTCGTTGGGTAATGAAGACTTCATGCAGAATCAGAATCTTGTACAGGATATGAAAATCCGTGCCAGCTACGGTGTGATTGGTAGTCAGGCTATTGATCCGTATGGAACATTAGGACTGATGCAACAGGCGATGTATGCTTTTGGTGGATCGTCTCAATATACAGGTTATTGGATTGGTACATCGGTAGCTACACCTGATTTGACATGGGAAACAACGCACCAGTTAGACTTAGGTCTTGATTTCTCTATCTTGAATCATCGGTTGAACTTCTCGTTCGACTATTTCGATAAAAAGACGAAAGACGGTTTATTACAGCGTACGATAGCCAATTATGATGGTGGTGGTTCCTACTGGGTGAATGCCGCAGAGGTAAGTAACCGAGGTATAGATTTCTCAATCGATGCGACTGTATTTGATACGCAAGATTTTAGCTGGTCAACTACATTGAACGGTACTTATTTGAAGAATGAAGTAACTGGTTTGGGTGGTCTGGACTTTGTTTCCGGTTCAACTCCTGCAGCTGGTATGATTCCGAATGATGGAGTGACACGTGTAGAAGTAGGACAACCGATCGGTGCATTCTATGGATATGTATGGAATGGCTTGGATAAAAATGGACGTGATTCGTTTGTTGATTTAGATGGAAGCGGTTCAATTGACAGTAATGACCGTACATTTATCGGTAAAGCAAATCCGGACTTTACATTAGGTTGGAACAATACATTGCGTTGGAAAAACTGGGATTTGAATCTCTTCTTTACCGGGTCGTTTGGTGCAGATCGTTTGAACTTGGTTCGTTTTACGGGAACAGCTATGACGGGTGACTTTGCCTTCATTACTTTACGTGAGTACTTGAATGACAATTATGACGTGGCAGGACAGGCTGCTCGTTATCCGTCTGTAACAGTTACCAATAATGATTACCAGTCGGCTTCAACATCTACCAAGTTCCTGGAATCAGCTAGTTATTTCCGTTTGGACAACTTGAGCTTGTCTTATAACTTGCCTAAATCGGTAGCTAAATTTGCTGATTTGCGGTTTACGTTCAGCTGCCAGAATCTGTTTACAATTACAAGTTATAAGGGTATGGATCCTGCCGGTATCTCATTTATGAGTAGCGGTGTTGATGTGAACGACGGTATTGATTTTGGTGCTTACCCATTAACCCGTACTTATACACTGGGTGTACGTATGAATTTCTAACTATGTAAAGTCAAAGATAAGAATTATGAAAGCAAAATATATATTATTAAGTGGGGCTTTGTTTACCTTGTTCTCTACTTCTTGCAGTGATTTCTTGGAAGAAGACCCGAAAGGACAGTTAACCCCCTCAACCTTCTTCTCTACACAAGAAGAATTGGATATGTCAACATACGCTTTGTATCAGAAGGTATGTTTGATACAAACAAATACAAACCCAACTATTCCGTCTTGGCAAGGTGATGATTTAACGACAAATCCGGGTAGTAACAAACAGGCGTATGCAGAAGTAGATGCTTTCCGCCCGACTGATGCCAATAAAGGTGTGGAAGCTGCTTGGCAAACATCTTATACCTGTATCAAGGCTGCCAACTATATTATCCTGAATGCGGAAAGAACTCCGACAACTGATGAGGAAATCAATATTGCTATTGGGCAGGCTAAATATTGGCGTGCAGTGAATTACTTCTGGTTGGTACGTCGTTGGGGACAAGTTCCGTTGGTATTGGATAATGAAGTGAATTATGAACGTCCGTTGGCTTCGGTCGAAGAAATCTACGCTCAAATTGAGCAGGATCTGGTAGATTGTGTCAATACGCTTCCGACTGATTACTCTTCTGCTCCACGTAAAGTAAATGGTGCCAATGTTTATATTACCAAACAAGCTGCGCAATCAACTTTAGCTGCCGTTTATATGGCTATGGCTGGTTGGCCGTTAAAGAAAACGGAATATTATGCCAAGGCTGCTGAACAGGCTAAGGCGGTTATTGATGGTGTGAATGCAGGAACGTATGAATATATTTTGGAACCAGAATACAAATATGTATATGCTCCGAGTCATAATTACACCAATGAAACAGTTGTTGGTATCAATTACTCACGTGATTTTACTTGGGTAGAAGACTCACAGATGACTTCTAGTAACCTGTTCGAATCGCTTGGCGGATGGGGTGACGGTTGGGGTGAAATCAAGTTCTGGAAAGAATTCCCGGCTGGTCCGCGTAAAGACGCAACGTTTAATCCTAAAATCTTACAGGATAATAAGGCTGGTAATCCATTGGTTGACTGGTGGGATGAATCAATTCCTGAACAACACCCAATGTATTGTATTTTCACTATAGGTGAAGATGGCGGTGATTACGACTATACACAACCGGCCAATACAGGATGGATGACAAACGATCATCGTCATCGTCTGATCCGTTATTCAGAAGTGTTGTTATGGTATTCAGAAGCTCAGGCTCGTGCAGAAGGAACTCCGAATACAATGGCTTACGAATGTATCAATAAGGTGCGAGAACGTGCCGGACTGGAACCGTTACAGCAAGGTTTGAGTGGTGATGCCTTTGCCAATGCAGCGTTGGCAGAACATGGTTGGGAAGTAGCTGGTTATTGGGTTGCTTTGGTAACTCGTCGCGACGATCAGATGCGTATGGAATTATTAGAGCAGACGTTTAACGAGCGTAAGGCAAATGAGCCGATTGAGGTAGCTCCGGGTGTTATGCGTAAGAATCAGGTAGAGATTTCGGCAGGTACAACATGGCAGGGTGAAAAGTCAATCTATTTGCCTTATCCTTCAACGGATACTCAGTTGAATCCGAATTTGAAAAGATAAAAGGTACTTGTCGGTAGACTGACAAGTGTGTGATCATACGAGTTGACAAGGTTATGAGGCTAATGGATTGAAATCTGTCTAAAGCCTTGTACCTTGTCAACTCGTCTTCTTTTTCTTTAGTTCCAATTAGATTCATGATTATTTTATTATATAGAAACACTTTAAGTCATATCCTATGAAAGCAAAGTTAGTTTTGCCCTTGTTGGCAGTGCTTTCGCTTCCTGCCTGGGGACAACAGGTGGAAATGAAAGCCGTGAAGGAAAAAATTCCGACCTATCAGATCGGAAGTCCGGAAGTGGATCCCATCTTTTTTACCGGACGTGTTTATCAGGGAGCGGAAGGTTACATTTATCCGTATCCGTTGTATGATGTACTGACCGAGAATGTGGTCGATCAAGAGTATAATGTGCTGCGGTTGGGAAATGAGTATGTGAATATCTCTGTCTTGCCGGAAATAGGCGGTCGTATTTTCTCGGCGACCGACAAAACCAATGATTATCATTTCTTTTATACACAGACCGGTGTGAAACCGGCTTTGATCGGTATGCTGGGCGCCTGGTTGTCGGGCGGTGTGGAATGGAATATTCCGGACCATCACCGGGCAACGACGTATTTGCCAACCAACTGGAAGATGCAGGAAAATACGGATGGCAGCAAGACGATCTGGGTAGGAGAGACCGAACTGCGGCATCGCCTGAAATGGTCGGTGGGTGTTTCAGTGTATCCGAACCGTTCGTGGGTGGAAGCCAAGATCATGGTGACAAACCCGACGCAAATGATCCAGTCGATGCTGTATTGGGCGAATGTTTCCGTGCACTGTGATGAACATTATCAGGTGATTTTCCCACCCGATGTACAGTTTGGTGCCGATCATCATAAAGTCTATTTTACGAAATGGCCGATGGGCGAAGCGGTGTTGGGTAGCGGCGAACAGGTCGATCTGTCCCGTTGGGGAAATTATAAGGGCGATTCGCGCTCGATCTTTGCCTGGGGCAGCGAAATGGAATTCCTGGCCGGATATGATTATGCCAAGGATGCCGGAACCGTGCATGTGGCGAATCGCCATGTTGTACCGGGAAAGAAGTTCTTCTTGTGGGGAAATAATCCGAACGGTCACATGTGGAACAAGATTCTGTCGGATAAAGACGGACATTACCTGGAGCTGATGGTGGGTGCCTATTCGGACAACCAGCCGGACTATAGTTGGATCAATCCGGGTGAGACTCGCGAATTCAGCCAGATCTGGTATCCGATCAAAGGTATTAAAGGCTGCAAGAATGCGACCATGGATGCGGCCGTTAATTTTGAACCGGGTGATGCCGGTAAATATCGGGTAGGTTTTTGTGCGACTACCTTATATAAACAGGCCCGTGTAGTAGTCAAACACCAGGATCAGGTTTGTCTGGAGAAGACCATCGACATTGATCCCGATCATTACTTCCTGGATGAGGTAGCCGTTCCGGCAGGAGCCAAGGCTTCCGATTTATATACCGCTTTGTATGATGCGGAAGGAAATCTGCTGGTAGATTACCGACCGATCGAGCTGGATGCGGATAAACCGCTGCCGAAAGTGATCGACGGAACAAAACCGGTGGACGAATATAAGACAAACGAAGAACTGTATCTGGCCGGTCTGCGTGTGGATCAGTTCAATAATGCCCGTCTGGACTACATGGACTTCTATGACGAAGCCCTGCGCCGTGACTCGATGGATGCCCGCGTGAATATTGAAGTCGGTAAGCATTACTTGCGTCAGGCACGGTGGGCTGAGGCCGAGAAACATTTGTTGCGGGCTCAGACTCGTCTGTCACATGATTATACCCGGGTGAAAGATGCGGAAGCGTTGTATTATTTAGGTTATTTGTATCAGCTGACGGGCGACAAGCACCAGGCAGAAAACAATTACTGGGCTGCCACCTGGACTCCTGATTATAAGCATCCGGCTTTCTATGGACTGGCTATTCTGGCTTTGCAGCAACAGGATTATCCGAAGGCATTGGATATGATTACCCAATCGTTGTATGTCGGTCAGCGCGATATTCAGGCACAGAACCTGAAAGCCTTTATCTTGCGTAAATTAGGACGTACGGAAGAGGCGAAAGCCGTATTGGCTTATGTGCGCAGCATCGATCCGCTGGATTATGGAAGCCTGATAGAAGAGAGCTTCCTGACAAAAGGTGATGCGTCGGCACTGGCTTCGCGCCTGAAAGGACAGACGGAAGGACTAGTGGCGATCCAGGAAATGCTGGAAGTGGTCAATAGCTACTTGCTGATCGGAGCAACAGATGAGGCCGGAAAACTGTTGGCTAAAGCCATCGAGTTGGGTGAACCGTTTGCTTCATCGCCAATGGTACATTATTATCGGGCATTCGTCGCTTTGCAGACAGGCGATCAGTCGGCTGTGACATCAGCACTGGCACAGGCAGATGCTTGCTCGCCGCTGCATAACTATCCGTTGCGTCTGGAAGAAGTGAATCTGTTTGAAGCTCTTTTGCAGGCACAGCCCGATAATGCCCTGTTACATTATGCCTACGGTAACTTGCTGTATTATATCGGACAGAAAGACAAAGGACTGGCAGAATGGCAACGTTCTACAGAATTGAAACCGGACTTTGCCATTTCGTGGCGAAATGTCGGCTTTGCCTATGGTCAGTTGGGCGAGTGGGAAAAATCGATGGCGGCTTATGACCGGGCTATCGAGATCAATCCGAATGATGCCCTGCTGTTTACAGAATCCGATAAGATTTATGAATCGGCCAATGCTGCTTTGGATGCCCGTCTGAAACGTCTGGAACGTCATTTGAAGACAGTGATGAAACATGACGATGCAGTGATGCGCCTGTTGTCGTTGTATAACGTCATGGGTAAGTACGACAAAGCTATTCAGATCATGGACAAACGTCATTTCCATTTGTGGGAAGGCGGCGGACAGATTCACGATATTTACGTGGATTCACATCTGTTGAAGGGTTTGTCGCTTCTGGCCAAGAAGAGTTATCAGAAAGCTATTGGCGAGTTTGATCTGGCCAATCAGTATCCGGCCAACTTGGAAGTGGCTCCTTCGCATCGCGGTGGCTATGAAGTGAAGGCTTATTACCTGACTGGTATAGCCTATGAAGGCTTGAACGAAAAAGCGAAGGCACAGGAATTCTTTGAGAAAGCGGCTTCTGCCAAATATCCGGGCGGCTTGTCGGATCTGGCTTACTACCGAGTGAAAGCCTTGGAGAAACTAGGTAAGACGGAAGAAGCCCAATCTGCTTTGCAGGCGATGGAAAAATACCTGGAACAGACACGTCAGCGCACGCTGGACTCGTATGCCAAGTTTGGTGAAGCGACCCAGAACATCCGGCAAAGCCAAATCGACTATTACGCCGGTTTGATCCAGTTGCTGAAGCAAGACAAGGAGGCTGCGCAGGCTTCCTTTGCCAAAGCGCTGGAAGCTTATCCCGGAAATATCTGGGCAAAGCAGATGAAAACAAGGTAACAAGTTGACAAGAAAACAGGGATTTCCCGTTGATGAGTTAACAAGGATGATGAGGGGACGAGTTGACAAGGTGATGATATTTTATCTAATCTATCTAAAGCCTTGTCAACTCGTCAACTTGTTAACTCGTCTCTTCAATAAACCTTGTCAACTTGTTCTTTTTTACTCCAACACCTGATCCACATATTCGCCCCAGTTGGTATCAATCTGCAGGTCGAACAAGCCATCTACGATGCTGGGCGTATAAAGCGTCCCGGTGTAACGCGTGATGCGGTTGCGGTATAACGGCACCTGCGTGATGGTACGCTGGCGTTGCACCTCGCCCGAGCCGCTTTGTGAAGTCAGGATCATTGCATCGAGAAAGGCCGATGCTGCTTCGGGAGCCGCTTCCGGCACGAACGAATAGAAGAAATGCTTCACCCGTGTATCGGGCAGCTTGTCTTCTGCCTCGAAGGCAACGGTCAGCGAGAAGGCTTCGGTCACAGCCGGCGTCTTTCCGTCCAGCAGGCAGATCTGGTGATAACGGCCCGACGTCTCGATGAGGAACTGATCCACCTGTTCCGGTACGGCATCAGTCGGTACCAGTTCGATACCCGCCACGGCACGCGCCAGTCCGACGCTGAACGACTGGTCGGTCTGTGTGGCATCCACTTCGATCTCCTGAAATCCCCAGAACGTATCTTCTACTTCCGGGAACGTCACCAGACTGTTCTCTTCGGCAAAGGTCGCATCCGTCACGCCATGCGCCAGGAAACATACCTTATAAATACCCGCCGTCAGCTCGTCCTGCACTTGCAGGCTTCCGTCCTGTCCGTCCACTTCATAACGCCGGTGTTCGATCAGCTCTTCCGTGTCGTTGTTATACACCGCATATTCGATATACGACAGTGTGGATACGGGTTGGGTTGAAGGTGTCTCTTCCTCGTCGGGCGAGGCGTTGGCAGCCGCAGGTTCGCCGGGCAGTCCGCCGGGCAAATTGCGGGTTCGCAGAAACGGTTCGATGTCTTCCCGCAACGTCAGGGCAAACCGTACGCTCACGGGCTGGGCAGAAACAGGTTCATTCACGATGGATTCTTCTTGACAACCGCCACAGGTCAGAAGGAGGGCGGCACTCCCAAAGGCTAGAAACTTTTTCATAGCAGGTAATTTTAATGAATAATACAATGTATTTCGTCCGGTCTGTTTCCGGACGAACCAAAGGTAGGAGAAATCTTCGAGAAAAGAAAGCAAAGACAGGCATTATTTTTATGGGGTTGCAAAAATGGGGTGAAATGGTTAGCTTTGTGACACGAATCAATCTAAAAAACGGATATAAAATATGAAAGTTAGAAAACTTATCTTAGGTTTTATGGCGACTGCCTTTCTGGGAATCGCCGCCTGGGCGCAGAAACCCGTATTGAAGTTTCACGCCGACAGCAAGAAATTCAAGATTGTCCAATTCACCGACTTGCATCTGAAGTGGCAGGACGAACGGTCGGAAGTGGCGTATGAACGCATCAACCAGGTATTGGACGAAGAAAAACCGGATCTGGTGGTCTTCACCGGAGATATTATTTACAGTCAGCCGGCCAAAGACAACTTGCGTCGGGTACTGAAAACCGTATCAGACCGGAAGATCCCGTTCTCGATCGTCTTCGGAAACCACGATCACGAACAAGGCACGCCGCATCAAGAACTGCTGGAAGTAGCCCAGAGCTTGCCTTATAACCTGACTGCCGATGAGGTACCCGAAATATCGGGCGACGGCAACTATGTCCTCGCTGTCCGCTCGTCGGACGATAAGAAAGACGCGGCTGTCTTGTACTGCTTCGACTCGAATGCCTATTCATCCATCAAAGGCATTGATGGATATGATTACATCAAGTTCGACCAGATTGACTGGTACCGTAGCCGCAGCCAGGCTTTCACCGAGGCCAATGGCGGAACTCCGTTGCTTTCCCTGGCGTTCTTCCATATTCCGTTGCCCGAATATCACCAGGCAATAGCCGATGAAAATGCTACTGTTTATGGAATTCGGCGAGAGAAAGCTTGTGCGCCGGCCCTGAACTCCGGTCTGTTTACAGCCATGAAAGAACAAGGTGATGTGAAAGGCGTGTTTGTCGGTCATGATCACGACAACGACTATGCCGTGTATTGGCAAGGCATCTTGTTGGCTTACGGCCGTTTCAGCGGTGGTCCGACCGAATACAACCATTTGCCCAACGGTGCCCGTATCATCGAACTGGACGAAGCATCCGGCAAATATGCAACCTGGATTCGAACGAAGAGAGGAGTAGAGCAATACACGATCTTCCCGGACAGTTATGTAAATGTCATGCTACAGATTTACTTTACACCCATTTAACAAAAAAAGAGAAAGCAATGGGAAAGAAAGGAATCAGTCATCGCAAATTCAGTATTGAGTTCAAATTGTCCGTTTT
>NZ_JAKZMM010000061.1 GCF_022809355.1 Parabacteroides faecalis
AAAGTGCTGACGACAAGCATCCAAATAAGCATCCCGCAAAGATCGGCCCGCCTCTTGTACCTTTACCTGTTCGTATTTGGAATCAATCCGGATACCCTGTTCCGTAACTGAGAACGCAAATGGATAATCGCTCCAGACATACCGTCCCTTACTAGAGACCAATAGCGGAACAACCTGATTATTATTATTCTGAGAAGAAAGATCAAAAGATTCCATCGGCTGTATGTAAGGCATCTTTGAGCCCAAGGCCGTTACGCCGCCCCACCAATACTCACCATCCAACGATTTGATCTCCGTCACTTGCTGAGCTCCTATGAAATGACTTATCAGCAACAAAAATATAACCGCTTTACTTCTCATTTTTACTTAATTATTGAAATATTGCCAAGATAATATTTCTTATTCCCATCAGATTCATCATAAGGCAATTGATAAATAGGACTACCATTTCTATCTCCAACACTAACATATACTCTATATTCTTTTGGTAATAAGTTCATAGGTATTGTTAATACAACCATACAATTTTGGATTTTCCCTAATCTCGTATTAGGGCCTGGTTTCAAGTCTTTAACATTGAATCTAATATTTGTCCCTTGACAGACTACATTTCCTTTGGTATCCAACAAAGAAATACTAACGTAACCACCTTTATAACAAGGTGCTACTGCTGCATTTCTCCAGTCTAAGTCAAATACAACTTGGTTACCAATTGTAACAGCTTTGGGCCATTTGGCCTTAACTAACTGTAATCTATAGCCTATCCGTAAATTAGCTTCATGAATACACTTTTGTCTTTCTTTCCAAAAATCATCTGCCCAACCATGAACCGATACCCAACTAGCATGATACTCTTCTATTGTTGCCAACAATGCTATATCACTCCAAGTTGGGTAAGTTTTAGCCCATGGATTTTTCTTTCCTTTAATATTATCATAATGGCAAGTCTCAATAATCGTCGGCATGGTTGGCCAATATAGATCATACGAAACTTGTGTAGGAAATAATTTTTCATGCCACATAACACTGTCGTCTCGTATTGAAATCCCTTTTGACCGGGCATATGCACAAACATCTGGACCCATATCATCACTAACGACTAACAAGCTATTTTTGAAATGTTTTAGATAAAGATCAATATGTTTTATGCGTACCTCATCAGGACAGTCATGATGTCCTTCTCCCCAAATACCAATAGAACCAACATCGATATAGGCAACATATTCTTTACCATCGTAACGTTTGGCAAATTCACCTAAAAAATGGTCTAAGGCTTCTAAGAATATGGGATTATCTGGTTCATAACCACATTTAACCCACTCTGGAGTTGCTCCGTCATATCCTTCTAGTGCCGTTAATCTAAAACATATTTGTTTACCTGCAGCAATCCAATATTTGGCTGAATTGTCTATTAATTCCCAATGAAATTCCCCTTTCTTTGGTTCAATATGGCCCCATGCTATTCGGTAATATGCCGTTGTCATCCCAGGCCAATAATCAAATGTTTCATTGTCAGGAAAACGAGTGCCATACTTTTCTAAACAATTGTCGTACTTGTAATAATACCATCCCATATTGGGATTATTAAGACCTTTTTGATTATCTTTCGGATAAATTGTTATGTATTCTATATCTTGTGCCTTGAAAGTTGTACAATGTAAAAGAAATAAAGAGACTAAACAAACTTTTACCCACAGTACATTCAACGTTCTTTTAAATGAAATATTCATATAGCTATATATTTAGTAATCAAAAAATCATTGTATGTTTATTTTACCAACTACGTACCATCCATTGATCATTTCTGCTTTATCAATGGCTAAATTGATAGCAGGAGTCCAATTTTTATTTTTGTCAGTCATAGCAACTCCCAAAATATATTCTCCAGGGACAATCTTGTCTATAGAGAATTTAAAATCATAAGAATGTTTTTGGTTTGATAACCAAATAGATGGTTCTGCATTTAAATCTACAAAGGTTTTTATCACGTTTCCTCCTTTATCTATAAAGGCAAAAGCAGGTTTATATTTATATCCCCAATTTTTTACGTTATTTGGTAAATAACCGTTTCCTCGATTTATCCATGTATGTTGAATGATAATACTATCATTTTGACAAACTTTTTGTGGATATGCAATCTGGGTAGGATAAATTCGATATCCACCTTTTATGCAAAAATCCATTACTAAGTCCTTTGCTTTTGTTGTCCAGCCTGTAGTTTCTGGTATTTCGCGTAAATCTAGTGTGTTAAAATGTCCTCTTAATGCATGTTCATATGTCAGTTCATAAACGTCTCTCCATGTTTTTAATTTATATTTCTGGTCTGAAGCAAACGGTTTACATTCGTCAGAACAACTTCCCCACCAACATGATTCTCCTATGAATAAGGTTTTTCCATACAGATCTTGGGTAATATGCTGTTCTTGTTCTGAAAACCACATGCTTCCTAAACCATCTCTTCTTATGGAATATCCTTTTCTATCAATTGCTATTTCTTTTTCTGCAGTAAAACCAACTTGACTACCAAATGGTAAAACTAATAGTACTTGGTGGAAATTGTCTGAATAGATACTCGTGATCTTATCAAAAACTGTTTCTAATGAGATTTTATCATTGGATAACTGGATATGATGACATTCTCCCCACCAACCAATGTTATATGCATCAATAAAATCAACGATATCAGGGTTATCATATTCCTTAGCAAAGGCCTGGACAAATTTCTCTAATTTGTCTAAAAAGATAGGATCATCAGGATACGGTGTCCATAATTGCTTTCCGCCTAATCCTGTGACCATGTATCCTTTTGCTCCTGCTTTCCTTACATAATCGGGAGTACTTTGTGAAAGATTATCTTGACTGTTATTATAAATTCTAAAACATAATTTTAAACCTCTATCTAAGGCTCCTTTAATCAACTTCTTATAATTTTCATTATATATCCATGCATATTTACCTTCTTCTGGTTCCATTTCTGACCAACGCCATCTTATGTAAAAAAATGAAGCATATTTTTTTGAAGCTTCATCTTGCATTTTCCAATAAAGATCAGCATTTTGAACAGAATCATTGGCATCATCATAAACACCCCATCCCATACAAGGATTTTTTAAGATGCTCAACGTGTCTTCTTTAAACTCAATATTAGTGATAATTTTCTTTTGTTCTGTACAAGAGAATAAAAGAATCATAGCTAATAATAAATATGTATGTTTCATAATAAATGTAATTAAATAGGTGCGTTAATAAGCGATAGGGCTGTCTAAGTCCTATCGCTTTTGATACTTATTTAGTATCCTGGATTTTGTTCAATTTGCCCTTTCCCTTCATTGATTACACTCTGAGGCAATGGAATACGTTCATAATTTTCATTTACAAGAGTTGTTTGTCCTGCAACTTGGCACTTATGTTTAATAGCTTCAACATAAGAATCATCTCGGATTAGATCTTGGCGACGACAACCTTCAAAAAATAATTCATGTCCTCTTTCTAATAATAATTTATCCAAGAAATCCCGAGTATCTGTGAAATCTGATTTTTTATATTCCGAGAGACCAGCTCTTTTTCTTATTGCATTAAACCAATACAGAGCCTCATCTGTAATTATATTTTGATTACGAACCATTGCTTCGGCATATAATGTGACAGCATCGGCATAACGATAAATAATATAATCTGTTTCACTATCTTCTCCCAAAGTACCAGAAAAATCATAACAGTCATATTTACAGGGTATTGCCCCGTAATATAATAACTTGTCACTGGATACTTTATCATTTTCTTCACTATGTACTGTACCATCTACACCTGTGTAAGAATATATAATGGTCTCTAAACGTTTATCTCCTGGTTCAAATGTGTCAAAAAAATCCCAGGAGATTTTCCAACCATTCCACTTTGTTAAAGTTTCTGTACCTGGGAAATCATTAGGTAATACGTGAGGATGCCATTTATGAACTTGAGTTCCTCTTAAGCAATTTACCGCCCAAATTGTTTCTGTATTCTTTTCATTGGCCAATTTAAAAATACTAGTATAATCCGGTTCTAACTTATAGCCGTATTCTGATTTAGTAAGTTCTTTTCCTAATGCTTCTGCTTTAGCCCATTGTTTTGTCTGCATATAAAATTTTAACAGAACCATATTACAAAGTCCTTTAGTAAAGCGACCATAATTTTCATTATCTTTAGCATAACTATAAGGTAGATTAGACGCAGCTTCTGTCAGTTCTGTTACTATGAAATTTTGCATTTCTTCTTCCGATAAGCGCGGTATAATTTTTTCTTCCAAAGGATTTTTTAGAGTTTCAATATCAGCAATCGGTATAGGCCCATATAAATCCCACATACAAAAAGCTAACCACCCTCTAGCACAATGTAGTTCTGCTAAATATCTAGTCTTTAACTCTTCAGATAAATCCATATTTTCTATACGGTCTATTGTCATAGTCATTTTCCCCATATATTTCGCCCAACGCCAATGATTGTCATTGTAACCGTTACCCACAGTCCAACGATTGTATAAAATTGGTTCCCAACCTCTCCAAGTACATTCTCCATAATCAGACATTAAGTCTGAAACAATTAATACTCCTGTAGCAACATTAAACATTCCATCATACCCATTATTCATAAACACACTGTATGCATTTCCTGTAACTAATGCTTCTGCATCAGACTCTGTTGTTGGGAATATGCTTCCATTAATAGAATCATATACTTCCGATTCTAAAGCACAGCTAGTCAGTTCAAATAAAGAAATGACTAATAAAATACATATTTTTATTTTCTTCATATTTTCTTTAAATTAAAATGTTATATCTACACCAAAACTAAAACTCGTCACATTCGGATAAGAATATTGGTTCCCTTCTGTTTCAGGATCCAATCCGCTCCAGTTTGTTATAACAAATGGATTATTTACATCCGCATATACCCGAATATTGTTTAATATACTCTTTGAAATAGGTATTGTATATCCTAATGTTATATTGCGACAACGGATATAAGAAATTTTCTTATAGAAAAAGTCTCCTGCTCCGTGATCTCCTGAACTTAATATATTAGGATATAAAGAGTTCTGATTATCATGTGTCCATGTATCCATAAAGCCTTTTGAAGAATTTCTACCTTGGGTTAAACCATATCCCATTGTTGCCCAAGATTCATAATAACTAGCTCCTCGAAGGCGATTTACTTCTCCATAAAGATAAATATTAAAATCAAAGTTCTTATAACGAAGGGTATTGTTAAATCCAAAAATAAAAGCCGGGTCTTCTGATCCTAGACAAACTTTATCTTCATCATTTAATAAACCATCTCCGTTCTGATCAATTAATTTTACCTGTCCAGGTAACAGTGCTGCTTGATGTGCAGGTGCTTTTTCTCCAGGTTGTAATAATCCATCAGAAACATATGAAAAAATAGGACGTATATAATCATCTACTTTCTCATAAGCTGCAGGTTTCCAATTTGGATCTCGTTCTTTCCATCGGTCACGATACAAGGACAATGTAGCATCTGTAGACCAAGTCCAATCGGCTGTTGTAATATTCAATGTATTTAGTGAAAATTCAAATCCCTGGCTTTTTGTTTCTCCTATATTAGAAGCAATACTCGATATCTCATTATAAGATGGTAAGGATTTATTAGAAACTAATAAGTCCGAAATAGTTCGATTGAAATATTCTAAAGTTGTTGATATTCTATTTGACAAGAAACCTAAGTCCAAACCAATATTGTATTCAGAAGTTGTCTCCCAAGTTAACATCGGATTACCTAATTGAGATGCATAAACTCCGGTATAAGAGGTGTTTCCGAATACATTGTTATAGCCTGTATAATATAAATCTAATGTTCGGTTACCTACATTGGAGTTACCTGTTTGACCATAACTGAATCTTAACTTTCCGTTTGATAAGATATCATTAAATGACTGCATAAAGGATTCGTCACTAAAACGCCATCCAGCTGATACTGAAGGGAAATATCCCCAACGATTATTAGGGTCGAAATTTGAAGCTCCATCAGCACGCAAAGTTACAGTCAGCAGATAACGACCTAGATAAGAATAATTAATACGTCCAAAATAAGAACCCAGAGCTGATTTAGAGGCACTGGAACCAACAGAAGGCTTTGGATAATTTCCTGCCCCTAAATTATTGTATAAGAATGAATCAATTAAGAAATCTCTGTTACCTGCAGATACATCTTCGTAATTAAATTGTTGATATGAATATCCCAATAAAGCAGTCAAACTGTGATCTCCAAAATCTTTCGAATAAGTAGCTGTCAAGTCCATCAGATAGTCATTCCTATCAGATTGATTGATATTGGCTTGGCCATTTGCTTGTAAACCATACATTGTTGTTTTAGGAAGATAAACTTTACGTTTCTCATACTGACGGTCTATTCCTAAATTGGCCTTTAAAATTAATCCTTTTATAGGTTCTACTTGCAAATAACTAGAAGCTAAAAGTCTTTCTTTTGTAGTATTATCTGTAATATCTAGTAAAGAAACAGGATTTGGGACTTGTGTGAAGTATGGATTTACAGAATAATTTCCATTTTCGTCATAAATTGGTAAATTGGGATTAAACATAGCTGCCGCAGATAAAATCCCGGCATTTTCAAATTCTCCTGCTCCTAAAGGAACATTATCTAATGTATTACGGTTCAGATTTAAAGTTATACCTGCTTTAACGTATTTAGAAATTTGTTGATCCAAATTTATCTTACCTGTAAAGCGTTCCATATTATTATTTTTTACAACACCAGCTTGTTTCATATAACTTAGAGATGCCATGTATTGAGTTGTTTCTGTTCCTCCATTTACTGAAACGTTATGTGATTGCATCATCCCTGTTCTTGTAACAGCATCAAACCAGTCTGTATTTTGGGCATTAGCGATATCAGATTCGCTGTAGGTTGGTACATATTCTGGTGCTATATGATCTTCTCCTACTGAAACATATCCTTTATAAACATCTAATCCATTAGATTTTAAATAATCTTCATATGTGTAGCGATTAAATTGTTGCATGTATTCTGCTCCAGTTAATGATTGATAACCATTTTTTATGTTTTGGATTGATATATTACCTGAATATCGAACTTGAGCTTTTTGTGTTTTTCCTCGTTTTGTTGTAACTATGATCACACCATGGCCGGCTCTTGATCCATATATTGCAGTTGAACTTGCATCTTTTAAAACTTCAATGGATTCGATATCATTGGGATTCAAAGAAGCCAAAACATTGTCTGTAGAACCTGCATCATATCTTGTTCCTGATCCTAAAGAGCTTCCTGAGGAAACTGGAAATCCATCGATAATGATCAACGGATCATTTCCGGCTCCTGTAGATGCAGCACCACGTATTCTAAAAGTCGCTCCACCACCAACTTGTGCACTATTTTGTGTTACTTGTAAGCCTGAAGCTTTACCTGCTAAAGCATGGCTGACAGTTGTGAATGTATTAACCGGAGTATCATCCATTTTGACAGAAGAAACAGCTCCTGTTAAATCTCTCTTCTTCTGTGTGCCATATCCCACAACTACCAACTCATCCAAAGCTTCTGCATCTTCTTTTAATGCGATTGACAGTTTACTTTGGTTCCCAACTTTGATCTCTTGGTTAGCAAATCCAATATAAGAAACAACGAGTATAGCATCTTTGTCTGCTTCCAAAGAGAAGTTACCATCCATATCGGTAATGGTTCCGTTGGTAGTTCCTTTAACCATGATATTCGCGCCGATAACAGGCATACCGGTCGGATCAACAACTGTTCCTGTTATGACCTTAGACTGTTGGATACCATCTATAGCTGTATTTTGGGCCAGGTCTTTTCGACTTAATACGATTTGCTTATCGGCAATTCGATAAATCACATCGGTCCCTTTGAAAAGATTCTGAAGGACAGACTCAATATTTTCGGCATCTACATCAACCGATACACGGCGGTCTACGTTAATTAATTTGTTGTTATATAAGAAATAGAATTCTGATTTTGCTTCTATTTCATTTAGTACTTCTTCAACGGTTGCATTATTCATTTCGATGGATATGCGTGCCGATTGAGAGTATGATGCTTCAGCGTTGGCTTGAAACAAAAATCCCGCTAATAGAATTGAAGTAATTCGCATACGCATGGGAATTTTAGGTAGTAAGTCAAATGATGGCTTAATACTTTTGATAGTTAATAATTTCTTCATAAATTCACAATGGAATAATTAGGTTAAACACTTAGATTATTTCGGATGACTTTTGAAAGGTGAGATGTTCGACAAGTCATTCTTTGTAATTGGAGGTAGGGAAATCTGTGAAGATTTTCCTGCCTTTCTTTGTTTAAGGATCTTTTTTTCTTCATGGCTACTTAATATTTAAGTTAACACTCTTTTATCTATTCATTTTATAGACGAATGCCTATTTGAGATACCCTATGAAGAAAAATGATTTTTTCAATAAATTTTCAATATTTATTTCTATTGAAATAGGATCTATATGGTTCTTTAAAATAAAAAATCTCTTTATCGTTTGTGAATGATCACTTTCTTTCGTGTAAAAGCCAAATCGCTCTGTTGTTGAGGTTCAATGATTTCGCACCGGATAGGAGCTGTTTTCTCTAGTAGAGAAAGAATCTCTGCTAGTGTCTCCGTTGTAAATGTGGCTGAATACGTATAATCAAAAATTTCTTTTCCTTGTAACTGAATGTTTACATTGAAATGGCGTGAAAGTTGTTTGGCTATTTCTTCCATAGGTGTACGGCGGAATACGAGTTTACCGTCTTTCCATGCTGTTTCTACAAGTAAGTTGGCTTTCCGAACTTGCATTTGTTGGGTATGTCGGGAGTAAACTGCTTGTTCCCCGGGTATTAATTCTTGACTGGCAGGCTGATTGATTTGGTCTATTTGGATATAGCCTTCTGCCAGTGTTGCTTTGATATCGGGTTCTTCAGCGTAGGCTTGTACATTGAATTCTGTTCCATAAGCACTTACGGTAATACCATCGGATGTTTGTACATCAAAACGATGATCTTTATCTGATTTTACTTTAAAGAAAGCTTCTCCGGAAAGTATAACCTGGCGTTTATCTTCAGTAAAATGTTCGGGATATGATAACGTGGATCCTGAATTCAACCAAACTTCAGAGCCATCTGATAGTGTAATTTTAGTTCTTACGCCATAAGCGGTTGTTGTCTCTAATAATCCAACGGGCTTGGACTTTAATGTGTTTGTCTGATAGTACAAGTATGCTGAAAGACCTAGTAACGGAAGCAATAGGATGGCTGCAATATTGCGTATCCATATCAGTAGTTGACTTTTCTGCTTGTGGTGGTGCATACGTGCATGGAGTTGATGCCAGTTTTTTTCTACATCAATTCCTTTCTGCATGACAAGACGATCAACTAATTCTAATACGGGCTGTACATCATCATCTGCTTTATGTTCATATTTTTCTTCGAACTTCTTATCCATACATTGTACCTTATTTTATATATAGACGTATTTCATACCTCTTTACCCTAACCAATGAGGGTATAGAATCAGTAATATGGGTAAATAATCCTTTAACTCAATTCGTAAGAACTTGAGAGCTCGTGTCATATAGGCTTCGACTGTTTTTACGGAAATTTGTTTTTCTTCTGCGATTTCCACATACGTTTTGCCGTCGAAACGATTCATTCGGAATGTCGAAGCTATTTGCTCCGGCAGTTTATCAAGAGCTTGGTTTAATAATGATTCCAGTTCTTGAGTGGTATATAAATCCTCATATTCTTCTTCTGTATCTTCTTCTAATCTTTTTTCAATCCATCGTTTCTCAATTTCTTGTTTGCGAATTAAATCAAGACAAGCATTCCGGACACTGGTGATAAGAAAATTTCGGGCAGAAATCTGTATATCCAGATCTTTCCTGTTTTTCCAAATACGATAAAATGTTTCCTGAACAATGTCTTCGCATGTTTCCATCTCTTCCAGATACCGATGGGCAAATACACATAGAGGAGCAAAGAAGTCATAAAACAGAATACGAAAAGCTTCTTCATCGTCTTGAAGAGACACTTTCCGGAAAAGCATATCTGTTTTATCTATCTGTATTTTATTACCCATCTTCAGTTTTGCCAAGACTATTAATCTCAGTACTGGCACGACTTATTTCAATACTTGAACTTTCCCTTTCTTTCTACTTATCATATTACCCATTTTCAATCTAAAAATGACTGAAACCAATAGTAAATAGGGATAAATATCCTGTCAAGTCTTAAAAATTTTATCGCAGGATTTATAAAAATCATAAATCTGCCTTAGTTGTGCCAGAACTTTGTTCTATTGTTATAAATCTTGACAAATATATAAATTTTTTATAGAAAAAGCTATGCTTTCAATTTATGCTAATCTTTTTCCAGAAACACGCCGGCTTTTGATAAATTCCCGGCATATTTTGATCAAAAGCCGGCGTGTTTTTCTATCATCTCAGGACCACTGATAATGAGACTTCTTTTTGCGAACGAAAGACTGTGAGTGTAATCTTATCTCCTGCCTTATGCTCTTTTAAAGCTTCTTTGAATTCTTGGGTCGTGTTGGTGGGTTGATTATTGACTTTCAGAATCACATCGTTTGTTTTTAGCTGCGTGTGTATACTTTCCAACGGATTGACAGAAAGGACATAGACTCCACGTTCTGAATCCATTCCGGTAGCTGAACGTTCTCCCAGCGTAGTCAGATTTTTGATTTCTACACCTTGCCATACTTCTATTGGTGCTTCAGAGTTACTGCGGGAAACTATGGGCGCAGGCATTTCCGGTTGGTGGGCAATAGATTTCAACCGAGGAGATTGTACTCCGAATTCATCCATGGGGAAATTGTGAAATCCACCTTTTACTACAGTTTCTGCATCGTCGGATAAGGTGAAATCTCCAGTTGATGGATTGGCAAAGACGACTTCGCAGACCAATGAATGTGTGTCTGTTCCATTCTTTTGGGCAGTCAGTAATGCTGTGGAATCGGTAAAGATGTTGTAATCTGTCATCAATCCCCATTGACGCACTTGAATAGGTTTGTAATCCGTCATGACAATATTACGGGTAAAGACGTCTCCACTTTGCAGGAACCAGACGTGCGGATGGAAAGAGTTGTTGACCATGATATTATTCTCCACGATACGATAGAATCCTTCGCGTAACTTGATACCTCCATTCAGACACAGGTTATTGTAAATATGATAATTGGAAGAACCGTCGTCCAAATCGATATCCCAACCCCGGTCGCAACGGAAGCGGTTGTGACGGATGGTTGTTGTCTTGACAGCATCCAATAGGATCAGTTCCGGATGGTTGGCTGTCATTTCTTCCATCGTCTTATAGTCCGGATGCCAGAAACGGTCTCTTCCCCACGAATTGAAAGAACCATGATCTCCGGTTTCCTTCACGGTGTCGAATATATCATTGTATTCAATGATGTGTCCGCCCCAGGTTCCTTCGCTTACATTGATTCCGGCACGCGGAGTATCGTAAATGCTGTTGTGAGAAACGGTGATCGACTGGCACATAGACAGTTCAATCCCGGTGATTTGTTTTTCAAACAGACCGATTTTGTGGATCAGATTATCTTTAACCAGACAATCGGCCGGATAATTGTTCCCTTTCGGACCTTTCTTCCGATCCAGCTGATCGAAAGGCACAAACTGACTGTATTCAAAACTGGGTGAACGTACACATTGCGGATCTCCTACAAAACAGATAGCACTGGCTCCTATATTCGTGAAGTGAGAACCGGAGACTTCAGCGTCCCGATTGTATTTGGAGAAGAATACGGCATTACCACCTAAGTTATAAAGATCACAATCCGATAATGAACAATGCTCTGTACCTTCCATAAAGATAGCAGCTCCCCGATAGATGGTCCAGTCAGAACGTAACAAAGGTTCGTAGGCTTCCATAAAGGTGCGTACTGTTTGAGTTAGCTGCAATCCTTCCAAGTGAATATTGGCAGCCGGTTCGGAAGCAGTTCCCCGGATCTCAAACAGATGTTTCAGTTGGGGAGTTTCTACGACAGCCTGTTCCATATTCTCTCCTGGCATAGGATAATAATAAAGCCGTTTCTTCTCTGCGTCAAAGAACCATTCTCCGGGAGCATCCAGTTCTTCGAAGATGTTCTCGACCATACGATTGTCCGGATGTAACCCGGACTGGCGGTTATTTTGCCATCCACCTTCCAACGTGAGCTGGTTCTTGTTGTCTTTTCCGGTAATTCGGTAATGAAAGTCGCCCCAGTCGCTCCGGTGCATGGCATGTAAGTATCCGGTTTCCGGATGTTTCCACTGTTTTACCCGTGAAGGAGCGGTGGCTTCAGCGGATGTTCCGTTGAAACGGATTGCCTGTTCATCATAATTCGGGTAACGAGCCATGTGTCGGATTTCTCCATTTACTAACAGCATATCCATTAGGACCGGATCTGTTATTGGGGCTTGCATGATACCTTTCTTGTAAGGTTTCCAATCCAAATCCAATTCCTGTCCTCCGCTGATCACTACTTTTTCTCCCGGATACGAACGAATATTCAACGTCTTGCTCTGATTACCGTCTGCCGTTGTCAGTACGATGGTTTTCTGCAACCGATAAGTTCCTTCCCGCAGGAATAAGGTTACTTCTCCTGATGCTTTCCGGGCTTCTTCCAACGCTTTTTCCAGAGAAGCAAAAGGCGCTTCTACAGAACCCGCATTGCTGTCTTTTCCTTCAACAGATATAAAGTATTCGGTTTGGGCATAGACACCAAACGAACTTAGCCAGAAGCAGACAGCACTTATTAATTTACTTGTTTTCATAACGGATACTTATTTCTTTTTTTCCAGTTTGATTAAACATCCGCCTCCCGACAACAATTCCTGCTCGAATGTCTGATTCTGGCGGCGTGTTATGGTCTTTATCTCTATCTTCTTCCGGTTACCGGGAGCATCATAGGCTACTTCCAAGGTATATTTTCCTTTCGGTAAGAAGTCCAATGAGCAGGAGAATTGTCTGGCTTTTTCTCCGTTCAATACACTGATATACCAAACGTCTCCTTTTCGTCGGGCCAATGCTGCCAATTGTCCGATTTCACTTTCCGGAAGTACGAAGGTTTCATCCCATGTTACAGGTACTTCTTCAATGAATTTCCGTCCCGGGCAATTCAGCATGTCTTCCATATCGGCTGCGAAAATCAACATCGGAGAAGTAAACATGTAAATAGATGCCAGTTGATGTGCAAATGTGATGGATGGCGGACAAAAGTCCCGGAAATTTAAAGGAGTATAATCGGCCGGACCTGCCAACCAGCGGGTAAAAGGTAAGACCGTATTATGATAAGGCCATGCCGGACCCGGAGCCCAACTGTCTTCTCCTCCAACACATTCCAACCCTCTGACAGCCTCTTTGGCTAATAAATTAGGATAGGTATACGAATCTCCTGTCGGCTTGTTTACACCGTGGAAGATAACCATCAATTTTTCCCGGGCTGCTGCTTTTAGGATGTCTTCCATCAATTGTGCGGTAAATAGATTTTCTGTATGGAAGAAGTCGATCTTCAAACCTTTTACGCCTACTTCCGCACATTTCTTCATAAAGGCGGCTCTTTCTTCCGGATCTACTAACCCGATATCTGTTTTATTGCCTGAACGGGGAGACGAAGAACGCCAAACCCAAATATTGACATTCCGTTCGCGGGCATAATCAACCAGTTCTTTCAACATGGCCCATTTGTCTCGTCCTTGTGCTTGTTTTTCTGTTTCGGCCCATAGTTCCCAGCCGTCGTCTACTACGACCGATTCAATTCCCAGCTCCGAACATCCATCTACATATTTCTTATGGTTGGCAACGCTCAAACGATCCTTGCCTTCAACCAACCAGGTAAAGGAAGCTCGTCCGGGTTTGATCCATTCGGTATCTGCACCTTGGGGGAAAAGTGTTTTATCTGGTTGATCACATACACGGGAAAGTATCCGGTTATTGACCAGTCCGTTCAGATCTTTCGCCAACATCAAGACACGCCAAGGAGTTACAATCTCATTTTCTCCTTCTTTCGGAGAGACAATCCAGGGAACATTACGAACCACTTCATGCCAGTATTTAGTTGGTGGTAATCCGGTAATGACTCCGGTTTCCAAATGCCCTTTATTGTCTGCATAGCCAAATTGAACCTGATTGGGAGCTGTACCATACAGAACGGCTCCATGGAAATTGAATAGATTTGCTTCGGTGATGGCTGCATAAATACCTTGGGGCGTCAGGAATGTAGCCGGAGGTGCTAACAATTCCCCAGTCAGTTGATCTGTTTTACGCTCTTGATAAGCTTGGATCCAACCGTATTGGAACGGACCGCTGGCGTACCAGGTGCGTGTCTGGGAAGGAAAAGTAAACGAAGTCGCTTCTCCATAGATACATTTAGGACCCTTGGCCGGTATCCGGTAGCGGAAGGCTACTCCATCATCAAATTCTTGTAATTCCACGTGGAACATCGTCTGTCCCTGTCGTTGGACTACATATGTTTTTATACCTTCTTGGGTTGTATTGGTCGCGGGTTTAAAGGTTACATCTTTTCCTAACCATTGATTGTCCACATTCAATCCCAAGGGAGAAGGTGATATAACCAACTGATCTTCATAACGAACTTCATAAGATAAATCCTGATTGTTCAACAAAAGATTCATCCGTGCTTTTTGTGCCCAGCCGGCTTCTGTGCTCATGCCCAGCAACAAACATAAACCTACATATATCCGTTTCATATCTATTTTTTTAGTGTTCCCATTGATAAGATTTTTAAGTTGGTGAGGCTTTATCCAAGCAGGTAAAAACTATTCAGCGGAATACGGATTTAGGTACCAGGGAGTATAAATCCCGTTACAAATTAATTTTTTGACATCTGTCGAAAAGCTTTACTACATATATGGAAAAGCTTTTTGACAAATGTGCTAAAGCTTTTCGACGGATGTGCTAAAGCTACGTTCTTACTGGTAAACATCTCGTAATATACGATGTAAACCTTCCGATATCCGCTGAACGGTTGTATTTGTTTACTCGATTACAAACCAAGTATATCCTTTGGCAGGGATTGTTACCGTCAGTTTCACTTTACTGTTACAATCCAGCGAGTAGGCTTTTGCCTGACCTTCCTGTTCCCGAATCATGGCCTGTTGTTTTAATCCGGTATAATATAAAGGCAATTCAATCTGTCGGGTTATCTCCTGATCTGTCGGATTGAAGAACATGGCTAAGCCTTTCTCTTTTCCTTTCGGATCGACATGCATCAGTCCGTCCCAGTCGCGGGCATCGGGTTTACGTAAATGGATGATGTCGCTATTCAGGATACGGCGATATTTCTTATACCACTGGATGATTTCCGTTACAACTTGTTTGGTTTCCGGTGTATCATACAATCGGGGACCACGGTAACAAGCTTGTACTCCGGCTCCATAATTCTGGAACATCAATGTCTTATACTCATACAAATGCTCATGCAATGGTTCCAAAGTAGCTGCTTTGCCACCGCCATGATATTCTACCAAAGGAACAAAGCTCCATAAAGAAGAAGGGATACGTTCCCAGGTACAATCATAATTCAACTGGCGTGTATGAATCAGCTGGCGGTCACGAGGTAAAGACCAGTTTACTTCCCGATACCCAATACTCGTTTTAGTCGAACCGTTCAAGAAATAGAAGTCGGGTACATTCAGGTAAATGCCGTTCTCACACATCCAGTGATACAGGTCGGTTATCTTATAAAACTGGTTCCATTGTGAATCATTCAAGCCTTTATGATGGCTGTGTGTTGTTGAGGCACAAACATCTCCCGGATAAGAACCGTCGTGTTCAAAGCAACGCATGCCTGTCTTCTCAAAGAAAGTCTTGATCTTATTGAAGTATTCATATCCCCAGTCGCTACACAGACAAGGCGAACTTCCGAAGCGCATACCACCTCGTTTACCGGTTTTCGGGTTGATGACATCGACTTCATCACTGATCCAACGGCTGGCCAGTAATGAATAGCAACCCATTTCGATACCTTTGCTGCGGGCATAATCAACCAGTTCCTTGAATTTGGCAATGTTTTCTTCCGAAATGTCTTCGGCATTGGCTCCCGAACCGAAGCTTAGGATAATCATTTCGTATCCAGTTTCCGCACATTGATCTACGGCAGTCCGGACAACAGCCGGATCACTGGATGTCAGATGCATGAAAATCGGGTTTTCCGTTGTCCAAGGAGCAATTGTCTTGTAGAAATGACGGGTAAACAATCCTTTTCGTTCCCGGTCAAAGCTGTCAAAAGGCATCTCATAAACCCGGAACGAACTGAATTTCCCTTTTCCCGGTATCAGTTGATCCGGTCCGATTTGTGGAGATACGTCCAAGATACAAGGAGTTTCCAACGGATAATTCCGTTGTGAAGTATATTCCGGATCTTCTACCCATTTTTCGGTAATATCTGTATCCCGTTCCGTAAATGTTCCTTTGCAATTATAATCACTTTCGATATGGATGTTCGGCAATAAGAATTTGGAAGGATCACCATCGCTGGGCGACTCCGGTTCGGCAAAGGCCAGATATTCTAGTTTGAAATGATCTACATTGATTGGTAAAGAAGAACCGTTCTCTACTTCAAACCATTTCCGGATGACCGGAATATGATCATAAATGGCGAAGTGCAGCTTTAATGTAACCGAACTCAATTCTTTATCTCCTCGTAAAGTAAAGACAAGCTCCTGCCCTGTCGGCATTTCCTTATTCAAAGCCCAGCGGCTTCTTGCCCATCGGATTGTTTCTTCGATCGGTTTGATTTCAAAGTCTTCTACTAGGAATGATTCTGGAATCGTATGCAGATCGTCCAGCCATTCATTCTTCAGATAACCTCTTTCGGGTTGTCCGGCTAAGCCACCGATACTCCATTTCTTACCATCAATCCAAATATAACCTTCATTGCTGACTGCCCGAAGCAGACTTTCTCCCAGCATCCGGTTGGTATAATCTACGGTTGCCAGGTTTGGGAAGACGCGGAAAGTACGGGAAACCATTTCATTGGCGATAACAATCCCTTTCCCATCGGGCGTACGATAAATACCCGACTTTGATTTCTCGGGAGTGAGCAGCCAGTCAAAGTCAGTCTGATCAGAAAGCAAAGCATTCCATATCGGCAGCTGACCGATCTTTTGCTGCAATTGTTTTACGACTGCTTCCTGTTGCTGAGGTCCTTCACCCAAAGCATTCGCATCTACTAATTCCGGTTTTTCTCCGGCATACGTTACTTGTGGATTGACCAGCAATACCTCGTCTCCACTTGCTCCGTCGGAAGTCGGATCAACGAACAACTCCAACAAACCTCCTTTCTCCAGATTGACATCTACGGTCTTAAATCCGTCTGACGACCGGAGTAATCCGCTGTTATAGATTTCTTTTCCATCCAGTTTCAACTGGACGATAACAGATCCTTTACCTATTTGATTGTCTGATCCCACAAGTCCTTTGAATTGTTTGGTATCTTGTTCTTGTGCGAACAAAAGCTTACAGCCGTCCACCAAAGGCTGGACTACAAGCGAAGGATCATTCGGTTTTACAGAAGAAGCTGTTACACCTACTTGGGCCGTAAAGCGAATCCCTTTTCCATCCAGTTTGATCTTGGCGATACTTTTAGCCTGCAATCCTAAAACATCAGTGCGTGTTTGTCCGTTAACGACTGCCGGTTCTCCTACAACCGTTTTTCCATTTACCACGCTTCCATATTCCTGCCAGATCTTTGATAAGTCCAGATCATTTAATCGGATGCTCTGCTGGCTGTATGCTTGCAAACAGAAAGCCAGTGCTCCTGCTATTATTAATTTCCCCCTCATTTCCTATTTCTTCTTTTTATTATCTATATTATTAGGCTTTATAATAAGATGAATAGACCAAAGCCTGCTAACTTTATTTCATGTCGTTCATGAATATCGAATGTTCTTTCTCCGGTTTATCTTCGCTCCAATAGCGGAAGTATTCGATTTGGAATTCACCTCCGTTGTCGGTATCGCTGGGTAAACCCCACCAAGAAGGAAAGGCTTCACTATCAAAGTTGATGGTTTCTGGTGAATGCCAGAAGTCATTCTTTCGCCGACGGATTTCCTTTCCGTCCACATACCAGACCAGTTCGTCTCTTGTCCATTTTAAACCTGCCACAAATGAACGCTCAGCCCACGGTATCTCACTCATAAATTCTACATGGTCATTGATCTGCAAATCATGAGTTTTGATAATATAGTGTGAGGTCGCAAAGTAGGTCTTTGGATAATTAGGTAATGAATCATGACGTCCACAGATTTCGAAGATATCAATTTCCTCCTGTTTGATGGAGTCCTGAACATACAGCCAAAATGCACTCGATAATGCGGAATCCATCGGTCTGCATTTGATTTCGAAGAAACCGTAAAGCACTTTCTTCTTACTTTGGACAGCTGCAGAAGTAAATGTATGATATCCTTCCGGAGCATTTAGAACTTGTTCCCGCTTCCCGGAAAGAATCAGCTGACCGTTTTCCACCCGTACATTCTCCCGTAGGAAGAGTGAAGGCTGTCGTCCGATCCAAGTTGGATTATGATCAAACCATTTCGTCGTATCTAAAGATGTGCCTTCAAATTCATCACTGATTTCTTCATTATAAGTCCAATGCTCAGTACCTATTGGAGCAACAGGAGCCGGAAATGCTGAATCTGTTTTTACGGAACAAGATGTATAAATACTTGCCAGCAAGCAAGCTATACCGGTTTTTACGGACATACATAATACAAGTCTTCTATTTTTCATGATCTTCGATTTTATGAATCGGTTCACAAACCGTGAATGCCATATTGAAACAAAATACAAAAAAAGGAATAATTTCCCTTTCTCTTTATAACAAAATAGAGGAATATTCAACTAATTCCGATATTTTATGGCTCTCTTTGACAACATGGACTTCAGATCTATCATGCAAAATAGGATAAGTAATAGAAAATCTCTGTTTAATCCTTATCTTCGAATACGACTTTTAGTGAATCGGATGAATAGTTGCTTAAAGATTCTGATGGACGGATTTCAACCGTTGTTTTACCATAGGGTTGAATTGGAGACAGCTTAGCTTTTCCCAATACTGTTTCTTCACCGTTCACATTACTTAACCCGTTGGCGGAATTAAATTGATAAAATAAATATGTATAAAAGGTTGTGCTTATCGCTGATTATTAGTAGATTAGAAGTGATCAAACTATTAATTTACAATAAAGCTA
>NZ_JAKZMM010000062.1 GCF_022809355.1 Parabacteroides faecalis
ACCTGTTTACACATGGAGCGAAGACAACACGACTTGCACGGCAACACGGACTTGCGAAAATAACGACGAACATAGCCAGACCGCCACAGCAACCGTGACAAGCGAACCAACTAAAGCCCCCACCTGTACCGAAATGGGCGAAATGACCTATATGGCGACATTCACTGAGGAATGGGCAGTGGAGCAGACAAAGACGGAGGGTATTCCTGTCACCGGCCACCACTATGTGAACGGCTATTGTACGGAGTGCGGCCAGCGTGATCCCAATTATGTAGATCCCATCAGCTATTACAACATCTATGTAGAAAACGTGTGCGACGGCGTGGAAATCACTACCAGCAAGAATGTGGTGCGCGAAGGCGGTTCTATCAGTCTTTATGTCGAAAAAGACACAGCCAACTATACATTCGACAACTTCAAAGTCTATTACAAACGTAGCTACTACGGTACTTGGGACGAATTGAAGGAAGGCACACAACCCGGCGAATATCCTATTAATAATATCTGGACCCACATCTACATCAAGGCCCAGGGTGCTGAAAAAAAGGAAGACCCGACAGGAATCGAATCTATTGAGGGCGTGAAGGTCTATACGAAGGATGGAAGTCTCTATGTCCAGACCCCGCAGCGCGAGCAAGTCATCATCGTCAGCATGAGCGGCGCGGTAGTGATGAACGAAGAGCAGATAGGCCTGAAGCAATACTACGGCCTGCAACCCGGCATCTACATCGTGCGGGTAGGACAGACGACGTACAAACTCCGTCTCCATTGAATTGACAATTGATAATTGACAATTGACAATTATAAAAAGGAACGGATTGCACAGATTAACACGGTTTTAAATAAATATTATCCGTGAAATCCGCGTAATCCGTGCCTAATATTGTGTCGTAATTGTCAATTGTCAATTGTCAATTGTCAATTCTCTTCGTAGACTCCTTCCCGAGGCAAGGGCTTGTCGAGATTAGCTACACCTAAGACAGTGATCGTGGTGACCGTTGCCGTATGCTCCAGATATTCCGGGATATTCTTGGTAAACAAATCCCGTTCGGTATGCCAGATTTCCCCATAGTTGAAATTATACCCTTTGACATCCTTGGTAGTAAATCCGTAGGTAGGAACACCATAGGTAGCAAATACTTCCGAATCAGTACCACCTGCAACCTTCGGTCGCTTGCGAGGCGGTCGCACGGTCACTTCAAACGGGATATCCGCCCGTACCTTTTGGATGGGCTTCGTGATCTCTACGAAATCATCATACATGGCCTGCGAGACAGCAATTCCCACCGGAGGTTCCGGTCCGCCATCACGATTGAACACATTCACAATCTTCGGCAATTCCTGCTGATGCTTCTCACAATAAGCTTTCGAACCCAACAAACCGAACTCCTCTCCGGCAAAGGCAATGAAAACGATTGTCCTCTTGGGCTTCGCTCCCGACAAGGCCAACATGCGGGCCGCTTCCATCATCGGAGCAATACCCGTACCGCAATCAACGCCACCTGTACCAACATCATAGGCATCCAAGTGTCCGCAGACAACGACCTGTTCGTCTGGATACTTGCTTCCACGGATCGAAGCCACTACATTGTGGTATTTAATCGGTCCGAGTTTGAAGTGGTTGCGGATGTCGAACTCCAGCAGGAAGTCTTCCCGCCGTTCTTTTACCATCTGGGCGATGATATCGAACTGATGCCGGTCGAGTTTGATATCGGGTACTTCCGGCAGGTTATCAAACGTCATGCTGTCAATCATCTTCCGGTCATAAAGCGCACGAATGGGTACTTCGGATGATTGGATGAAACCCAAGACTCCCGCTTCGATCATTTCATGGTAATAAAGAGCCGGGAATTCCTTATAGGGAAGCATCTCGTTGTTTTCGCCTTTCTCCCAGTTGCGTTTTCTCAACTCTGCATTCTTCTGGTCAATACCCTTATTCTCTTGTTTGATGGCATTACGGATGGAATCACCCTGGGCAGTCCGGTCGATCGGCCAACCGTTATTAGTCCCTGAAATCAAAACCCAGGCACCTTTCAATTTAAGTTTGATGCGTTCGAATTCCTGATCGGTACGGGGTTCCATCAAAACGTGACCACGCTGTACTCCCTTAGTTCCGGAGGTATAAGAAGGAGTGGCAAAATGGAGAGTCATTCCATGATCGTGGCTTAATAATTTCCCAAACCACGGACCCCGGTTAAAGCCAACAGGAAGTTCGCCAGCTTCTTCCAAGCGAACATCAAGTCCCCACTTTTTGTATTCTCGTACCATCCATTCAGCGGCATTCTCATAAGCATCCGAACCGATAGGCCGTCCGCCAAACCGGTTAGTCAATATATCCAGCTGATGTGCGGCCTGATTATCCTGGTGCCCGATTTCAATGATTTTATCAACGACGGCTTTCTGAGCGAAGAAAGGCTGTACCCATAATGATAAAAATGCAGTACAGCATAAAAATAACTTTTTCATGTGTAAAAGAATTGAATGTTTTCGGTTACAAAAGAAGCGATAAAGCCGTTAAATTCAAAATAGGAGGTGTGTTTTTCATCAGAAAAGTACGGTTTATCTTTTATTTCCTTAATTTTGTGCGGCAGATGTTAATAGAAAAACAAATATTATCCGATTTAAAGAAGAGCGACCGCAGTGCTTTTCAGTCGCTGTTTCGTTATTATTATCCTCGCCTGAAAGCTTATGCCGCCACGATGGTGGATGATTCGGTAGCTGAAGATTTGGTGCAGGATCTGTTTCTCTATGTCTGGGAACATCGGGAGGATTTGATTATGGGTGCAAGTTTCCATTCGTATCTGTTTCAAGGTATTTATTCCCGTTGCGTAGATTATTTCCGGAAATATGCTTCCTATGATTCTTGTGATATGGAAGTATATGAGGAGTACCTGACTGAACAGGCCGCATTCCTACAAAACGACGATGAAGCCTGGGAAGAATTGTATGCCAAGGATTTTTATCAGCAGTTGTATGAATTACTGAAAGAAATTCCCCAGCAGCGTAGAGAAGTCTTTTTCTTGGCTTATTTGAGTGGGAAAAAAACGAAAGAAATAGCGGAACAGTTGGATATGCCCGTCCGGACTGTAGAAAGCCATTTGCATCTGACGTTGAAGTTTCTGAAAAAACATCTGTCGAAGAAAGATTTCTTTTTGGTGCTTTCGGCATTGTCGGCCATATAGCCTTGTATTCTTTTTCTCGATATATGCCATCATAAGGCCGGTATGAAGGTGTAATATTTAGATATAATCCCTATTTTTGTTTGCTGATTGATGGATATTTAGACTATGGTGAATGAATCTATGATAAAAGGAATGACTCGTAGAAACTTTATTGCAGCCTGTTGGGCTTGGATTTTAGGATTATTGCTGTTGTCTTCTTGTGGAAGTCGGAAAATGAAGCAGGTTTCTTTACCGGCAGACTTTAAAGGTCCTAAAGAATTAGGGCGTATTTATGGGGTGAAGATAACGGAATATGATAATATCTTTTTATACAATGAAGGGGCACGTTGGCTTGGTGTTCCACATCGTATGGGAGGGCAAACAAAGAAAGGAGTAGATTGTTCCGGGTTTGTAGCCATTATGTATCGGGAAGTTTATCATAAACGTCTGTCACGTTCGTCGGCTGATATGCTGAAAAAGGATTGTAAGAAAGTCAGTCGAGGAAAATTAAAAGAGGGCG
Source organism: Parabacteroides faecalis (assembly GCF_022809355.1). Taxonomy (GTDB): domain Bacteria; phylum Bacteroidota; class Bacteroidia; order Bacteroidales; family Tannerellaceae; genus Parabacteroides; species Parabacteroides faecalis. Next base: position 3,682 of record NZ_JAKZMM010000062.1, read on the forward strand.
ATTTGGTATTTTTCTATACAGGAAGAGGCCGGAAGAAAAGGCCGAATCATGTAGGTATTTATCTGAAGAATGGCAAATTTATTCATACGAGTACGTCAAAAGGAGTGATGGTAAGTAATCTGAGTGAACCTTATTATATGCGTACTTGGATGTGTGGTGGCCGGGTAAAGTGAAGAGATAGAATGATAAATTAGAAAAAACGTTGTTATATTCTGCTTTAAAATGTACCTTTGCACCCAGTAAAAAAGTAACGATAAACAGAGACAGGATATGTTGACTCTAAAAATGATTACAGAGCAAACCGAGCGGGTGATTGCCGGTTTGGAAAAGAAGCATTTCAAAAATGCGAAAGAGACGATTGCACAAGTACTCGAACTGAATGAAAAGAGAAAAAGTGCGCAGAACCAATTAGATAAAAACTTAGCTGAGGTCAATCAACTTTCGAAATCGATTGGTGGATTGATGAAGGAAGGAAAGAAGGAAGAGGCTGAAGCTGCAAAAAAGAAAGTATCAGATATTAAAGAAGGAAATAAAGCGTTGCAGGCTGAAATGGATCAGGCTGCAGAAGAAATGCAGAATGTGCTTTATACAATTCCGAATATCCCTTATGATGAAGTTCCTGAAGGCAACGGTGCAGAAGATAATGTTGTCGTTAAGATGGGAGGTATGGAGACTGAGCTTCCTAAAGATGCACAGCCACATTGGGAATTAGCAAAGAAATACAATCTGATTGATTTTGATCTGGGTGTAAAGATCACCGGTGCAGGTTTCCCGGTATATGTTGGTCAAGGTGCTCAGTTGCAACGCGCTCTGATCAACTTCTTCTTGGATGAAGCTCGTAAGGCAGGATATATTGAAGTAATGCCGCCGACGGTTGTGAATGCTGCTTCTGGTTATGGTACAGGTCAGTTGCCGGATAAAGAAGGACAGATGTATCATTGTAATCTGGATGATTTGTATCTGATCCCGACAGCTGAAGTTCCGGTTACCAATATTTATCGGGATGTTATCCTGGATGAAAAGCAGTTGCCGATCAAGAATTGTGCCTATACACAGTGTTTCCGTCGTGAAGCAGGTTCGTATGGTAAGGATGTACGCGGTTTGAATCGTTTGCACGAATTCTCAAAGGTAGAGTTAGTTCGTATTGACAAACCGGAACATTCAAAACAGTCACATCAGGAAATGTTAGATCATGTAGAAGGTCTGTTGCAGAAACTGGAACTTCCGTATCGTATTTTACGTCTGTGTGGTGGTGATATCAGCTTTACAGCTGCTATCTGTTATGACTTTGAGGTATATTCAGAAGCCCAGAAACGTTGGTTGGAAGTCAGCTCAGTTTCCAATTTCGATACTTACCAGGCTAATCGCTTGAAATGTCGTTACCGTGATGCTGATAAAAAGATCCAGTTGTGCCATACGTTGAATGGTAGTGCTTTGGCATTACCGCGTATTGTGGCTGCCTTATTGGAAAATAACCAGACGGAAGAAGGTATCCGTATTCCGAAGGCGCTGGTTCCTTATACAGGATTTGATATGATCAAATAATAGGAAATAGAACTTAATGAAAAAAGGATGAGCAATTTTGTTGTTCATCCTTTTTTGTATCTTGATGGAATGTTATTCCTTGTTTTTAGTTGTTGAAAGAGTATGGTTGTAAATAATTTATTGATTTGAGATATCATTGGCAATCTGTGCCAATTGTTCATCTGTCAGATCGGCCCCGTAGGTAGCGTAGTCGAGACGAAACGTACAACCGTTTTTATACTCGGAACAACCATAGGCAGTTTTCCCCCGAAGTAACGTACCTTTATGACAAATAGGGCAGACAGCAGGAGCTGGAACAGCTTTTTTACGCGGTTTGCGAGGTTTCTTTTCTCCGGCTTCCTTGGATGCAGAAGCGGCTTTGCTCTTTTTCGGCTTTTCTTCTTCTGCCTTCTTTTGTTCGATGGTAATGCTACGTCCGCTTTGATCAGAGAGAACATTGATGACGATTTGGTTGACCATCTGTTTTAATTCTTCTAAAAAGGTACGTGCTTCATACGAGCCCTTCTCAATCTGCCGTAGCTTCTTCTCCCATAAACCGGTTAGTTCTGCACTTTTCAGTAGTTCTTCTTGAATTACATGAATCAACTCCGTTCCCGTGGCTGTTGGGAACAGACTCTTGCGTTCTTTACGAATATAATTTCGTTTGAACAGGGTTTCGATAATGGCTGCACGAGTAGAAGGACGACCAATTCCATTCTCTTTCAAAGCATCGCGTAGTTCGTCGTTATCCACTAACTTACCTGCTGTTTCCATAGCCCGAAGGAGTGTCGCTTCCGTATAAGGCTTGGGTGGTGTAGTCCACGTTTCTTTCAGCAGGGGTTGATGCGGGCCACTTTCTCCGATCACAAAGTCCGGTAAAACTTTCTCTTCATCCTGTTGATTCGGATCGGCATCCGGATCTTTCTGATCTGCTCCGAAAACGACACGCCAGCCCGGTTTCAGGATTTGTTTTCCGGTGACTTTGAATTCTACTTTTTCTACTTTTCCCAAGACAGTTGTTGTGGAGATCTCACAGTCGGGATAGAAAGCCGCAATGAAACGTCGTGCCACTAAGTCATATACCTTCCGCTCGTTGTCTGATAAATTCCGTGCCGGAACACCTGTCGGAATAATGGCGTGGTGATCGGTTACCTTGGAATTATCAAAAACTCGTTTGCTTTTCGGAAACTTGATTCCTTTCAACGGAGCCACCAGTTCGCCGTAATCCACTAAACCATTCAAAGTATTAGGCACCTTCGGATAAATGTCATCACTTAAGAAGGTGGTATCTACACGAGGGTAGGTTGTAACTTTCTTTTCGTAGAGCGATTGGATAAGCTTTAATGTATCGTCTGCCGTGAAAGCATACTTCTTGTTACATTCCACCTGAAGCGAAGTCAGGTCGAAGAGGCGTGGAGCATATTCTTTCCCTTTTTTCGTAGAAACGTCCGTTACGGTAAAGTCGGATGTCCGTACGGTTTCAAGGAATTTCTCACCTTCTTCTTTTTGTGTGAATTTCCCCTTGGTAGCCGAGAATGTTACGTCCCGATAGACTGTCTTCAGCTCCCAATAAGGCTCCGGTTTGAAATTCTCTATTTCTTCCTGGCGGTTGACGATGAGTGCCAGCGTTGGTGTTTGAACACGCCCGATAGAAAGTACCTGTTTGTTTTGTCCGTAGCGTAATGTATAAAGACGGGTAGCATTCATTCCTAACAGCCAGTCGCCAATAGCCCGTGACAATCCTGCTTCATACAGCCGGTTAAACTCGGCTTGTTCCTTCAGCTTCTGGAAACCTTCGCGGATGGCTTCTTCTGTCAGTGAAGAAATCCATAAACGGTAAACCGGACATTTGGCTCCGGCTTTTTGCATTACCCAGCGTTGGATCAATTCTCCTTCTTGCCCGGCATCTCCGCAGTTGATGATCATTTCAGCCTTTTGCATCAGACCTTCAATGATCTTAAACTGTTGTTCGTAGGTTGGATTACTGATTAGTTTGATACCGAAACGTGGTGGAACCATCGGCAGAGAAGACAGTGACCACCGTTTCCAGTCGGGTGTATAATCGTGTGGTTCCTTGAGGGTACACAAATGACCGAATGTCCAGGTTACCTGATATCCGTTCCCTTCGATGTATCCATTCTTCTTTTCCGTAGCCCCTAATACCTCGGCTATTTCACGAGCCACACTCGGCTTTTCGGCAATACAAACTTTCATCTTTTCTTCTCTAACACGCTTTAAATATGGCAAAGTTACATTTTCCGCTTTATTTGGGCAAATTTTCGTTCGAGCCCTCCACTGACGGGCGACTTATTTTCGGCTCGTCCAGGTTGAATTTCTTTCGATAATACGAATGGGCTGTATAGAGAGGAGCTGCCGGATTATTCCCCGTGACACGGTCTTTCGTAATCAGCGTCGTTGTATATGCCTCAGAATATTTGTAGAATAAACTGTCGTGTCCGACACATAAGCCGATTATTACATTCAGGTCCGTTTGGGCTTCATTCAGCAGTCGTGCCTGAAGAATCGGGTTACACATGGCTGCCCCAATCGATTCACAGGATTTTGGAATGCCGATAGATGATTTGGTTTTCCCGGCTACCTTACAAATAACAGAATACACTTCGAATCCGTTAGCCCGAAGGATGCGGGCAAAAATACGAGCCTCGTGGATCAGTCCGATACAATTGGCAATACCTATTTTATGAGCCTGTATCTTTCGGGCAAACTCCATGATTTCTTGTACGCGTGTCCATTTACCGTATCCTTCGTATTCTACTTCGGCACTGGCTACCATGATTTCATGATTCCTTTCTTCTTCATAGCGTTCCAGAGCCCATTGCAGATCTTCTTCCTTTAAGTTAGTGGTAAGACAGAAATCCGGATAAGTCCGGTCTTTGTATTTACAATTCTGTGTTCCACAGTCAACACAGGTCAATTCTTTTTTATGTTGCATGATGATGTGAATTATATAATGATGAATGAATTTATTGGGCTTCGCTTAGATTCTCTTTCATCCTTTTTAGAATCTTCGGAAATTGTACAGAGAAAATCAGTGTACAGCAGATAGCCGCTGTTGCATCCGAAAAGGCTTCGGCGGCAAAGACTCCGGTCACTCCCATGAAATGGGGGAGAATTAATGCTAAAGGTATAAGTAAAAATACCTTGCGGAGTAGGGCGATAAAAACGGACACTTTGGCTTGCCCTAAGGCAACGAACATGTTCTGGCAAGCTCGTTGCAGGCCAAAGATTGTCATTCCAGCTAGGAAGATCGGCATAAATTGCTCAACAACAACAATCAGTTGCGGATCGTTGGTAAAGGCCGTTGCCAGAATCTCCGGAAAGAGAATCATGGCAAGAATCAAAATCAGATTGAATGAGAACATGAATATTAAGACAATCTTGAAACAAGATTTTACTCTTTCCTTATAGAGGTGTCCGTAATTGTAACTGACTATGGGCACAAAACCTTGGGCAAATCCTGTCAGTGGAACACTTACGATTAACATGGCACTTTGCATAATAGCCAGTGCGCTGACGTAAATATCTCCGAAGTATTTGAGACTGCCGTTTAATACGAATCCAACCAAGCTTTCTGTGCTGGCCATAATGAAAGGAGAGATGCCCAATGCCAGAATAGACAAGACAATTTCTTTCTGTAACTTCATGTGGCGTCTTTCCAGTTTGAGAGAAGCGCGATGAGAGGTCAGGAAAGAAATCACCCAGGCAGCACTGCAGGCTTGTGAAAGAATGGTAGCCAGAGCTGCTCCTTTTACTCCAAGTCCGAAAGCGAAAATAAACAGCGGATCCAGCAGAATATTCAGGATTGCCCCAATCAGAACGGAACACATGGCTATGGCTGGTCGGCCTTGTGTATTGATAAATGTATTCAAGCCTACCGAGAGTTCTACAAAGAGTGTACCGAGTAGGTAAACAGAAAGGTAATCGACTGCATATCCGATCGTTTGTTCTGAAGCTCCGGTCAGGAACAGTAAGGGACGCATGAACAGGTATGTCGTCAGTGAGGTAATTAGCGTAAAAATAATAAGCAGAATGAATCCGTTTCCGAGGATCTTCCCGGCGCGAACCCGGTCGCCTTGTCCTAATGCGATGGCTGCCAAAGGAGATCCGCCAGCCCCTACAATTGCCGAGAAAGAAGAGATTAGAATGATGATGGAACTTGTTACTCCAACTCCAGCCAATGCTTGAGTGCCGATTTCAGGTATATGACCGATGTAAATCCGGTCTACAATACTATATAACAGATTGACTAACTGAGCGGCGATGGCTGGTAAAGCCATCCGGAATATCAATGGCAGCATCCGGTCGGTTCCTAATCTTTCTTCATATACATTTGCCATATTCAGTTGTATTGAAATTGACGACAAAGGTACGAAACTGTTTTTGATCCGGGTGACAAAACTCACGAGAATCGTTTTTGACTTCCTCGAGAATCCATTTTGATTCTCGTGAGTTTCGAGAAGAGATCTTATGAATAGAAATTATTCATCCAGCAGAGTGACAATTTCACTCCGGGAATTATCTATGCGGCGGACTTGTATCTGGGCCTTGATTCGTTCGCGTAATCCGGAAACGTGACTGATGATTCCTACTTTCTTACCACCTAGCTGATGCAGTTTTTCCAATGTATCCATGACGGTCTGCAAGTATCCTTCGCTAAGGGTTCCAAATCCTTCGTCAATGAAAAGTGTATTAACCGAAAGACTTTGCTGACTGATCGAGGATAACCCCAAGGCTAATGCCAGCGAGACCAGGAAACTTTCGCCTCCGGAAAGTGTACTTGCCGGACGGGCTGTTCCTCCCTGATAAAAGTCACGGAGCAGAATTGTCAGTGAACCGGCCTGACATTCCAGTTCGTAACGGTCGGTCAGTCGTTTCAGATAATAGTTGGCTCCATGTAACAATTCCTTTAAGACGAAACTTTGGGCAATGTTCCGGAATGTTTTTCCTTGCTGGTCTCCGAAGTAGAAACGTAGTCGTTCCCACTTTTGGTAGTCGAGTTTCAGTTTCTCTTTGATTGCTTTTTCTCCCTGTAGCTGTTCTTCGTTTTTACGGTTCTCATCCAATAGGTTCTGTTTTTGTCCGATTTGCTGGTTGAAATCTTGGATAATCCGGTTCCGTTCCTCGTATTGTTCTTTCAGTCTTTCCAGAGAAACCTCTTCTTCCAGTTCCGGTTTGCTGTCTTGATGTTGCTTGATTTGCTGGAGCACCAGTTCCAGTTTGGCGCGGACAGCTACACGGGATTCATTCTGTTTCTGTTGCTCTTCCCGCCAGCTTTGGATTTGTTCCGGCAGAAAGGCTGTTAGTTGTTCCAGCTTTTCCTGGGTAAATTCTGGATGTTGATGTAAAAAGTCCAGCAAAGCTTGAGTACCTTTTTCCTGTAACTCACGGGTATGATATTGCGACTGATGCAAGGCTTTGACATGCGCAAAGAGCTGACTCCAGTCTTTAGTTAATACTTGTACAGGTTGCGTATGAAGCGTTCCAATTTTCCATTGGGGATATTCATCCCGAATTTGTTGCTGTAGGCTTTTCATTTCATCCAATGCCTGTTGAGCTAAGTTGCGTTGATTGACGAGAACTTCCTCTCTTTTTTGTTGTTGGGTATAAACAGAAGCTTCTTGTTTCAGCCGGAGCATGAAATCGTCAGGAGAAGCATGCCAATCTGTTTTCCACTCAGGCCAGCTGATTTGTTCCCGGGCTGTCTGCAAAGAACGGGCCGCACTTTCCTGATCGTTTCGGATCAGTTCCTGTAAAGTCTGTATCTTGTTGATCTGTTCGGTCCGTTTTTTCTCCGCCTGATTCAATGCATTTTGACATTGTTCTATGGCTTTCTGCTGCTGATCCTTCAGCTTTTGTTGTTTGGAAATGGCTTCAAGCAAAGTTTGTGCCTGCTTGATCTGCCGATTGACGTCGTCTTGCTTGCGATGGATCTCGTCTTGTCTAACCGGGATTTCTGCTAAGATATTTGAAGAGATTTCTTCATATCCGGCCAGCTTGCTCTGCTGTATGGCTTCCGATTGAGCTTGCTGAAAGTTCTTTTGGGCCAAGGTTGTTTGCCGTTGGTTCTGCTGGAACAAAGCGGCAAGACTTTTCCCATAAGCCGTATTCTGTGCGATTTCTGCCATAACTTCTTCCAGTTGTTTTTTCTTCTCCAGCAGGTGTTGGTGAACAGGTTCTAATAGAGAGCGGAAGTTTTCATCGGACGGTAATTCCGTAATTCGTTGACCACACACCGGACAGATATCGCCGGGCTGCAAGCGGGAGCGGGCTTCTGCCGCCCATTGTTCGGTACATTCCTTTTGTTTCTCGCATAGCTTCTCTGCTTCGTCAAAGACCTTTTGGCAAGATGTTTCTTTTTCTTTCAAGAGACGATGCTGTTGTTTCGCTCCTTCTAATTTGACAGCTGTTTCCTGTTCGGCTTTTTGTGCTTCTTGCAGGACTTGTTGGGCTGCAGAGAACGCCTGTAAGGCATGAACCGTTTTCGTGAGTTGTATTTCCTGTTCCGACAATCGCTTGGATTCGGCTTGCCGGGCAGGCATATTCATCTCTTGGTATTGCTGGTTCATTTGTTGGAGAAGCGCATCCAGTTGTTCTCCTTTTTCTCTTTCCGATTTCAGCAGGTCGGCTTGTCGGGTATAGGCTTCTTCCAGTTGGGGCAAGCGAGTTTTTTCCTGTTCCAACTGCACTTTCCGTTCTTTCTCGTGGGATTGTGTGTTGAGAATGTTCTGCAAATGCGTCAGGATAGTCTGACTTTGGGCAAACATGTCGGCGAAAGGCTGTTGCGATACCAGATATTGCCGGATTGTATTTTCTTCCTGTTGCCAGGCGCGAATCTTTTCCTCTTCCTGTAACATCCCTTCGGAAAGACGGATGAACTGCTGGAGATATTGCTGTTCTTCCTGCATTTGCCGGGTGATTTCTTCTTGTCTCTCTTTGTTCTCTTTGAGAAGTTTTCGGGCATCCGTCGTTACATCCCATTCTTGGATAAGACGGCTTTGTTCCCGATATTCATCTGAATGGATTCGGGATTCGATAGCTTCCAGCTGGATTTGATGTTCCTGCCGGGTTTTATGATACTCCAATTCTTGTCGGAGCCATTCATGTTTCCGGTTTAGCTCTTTGGCGATGGCTTCCTGTTGCCGGCTGTCTTGTTTCAGTTGTTCCAACGAAGTGAGGAGAGTTGCTTTTTCTTCTTCACTGAGCAGGTGTGTCGCGGCGATCCGTTGGTGTTGCAGATCATAAGCTTCTTTCTTCTGTTTGGTAATGTCATAGATTTTCATTCCGATACGGGAATAAATATCCGTCCCGGTGAGTTTCTCCAGGATTTCAGACTTATCTGCTTCACGGCTTTGGAGGAAACGGGTAAATTCACCTTGTGCCAATAAGGTTGTCCGGCAGAATTGTTCGAAGTTCAAACCGATACACCGCTGGATTTCGTCTTCTACTTCCTTTACTTTCTTCAGCTCTTCGCCTGTTTTCCGGTTGGTAAGTGTCCAGGCAACTTTCTGAATGTTGCCATCCACTTTCTTTCGTGCCTTGGCAACATACCAGCGAGCCAGGTAGGGAATCTCGTTGCTCCCGATAAAAGAAAGTTCTACCCATGCTTCGGCTGTGTTACGACGCATCAGCTGACGGACATCATCGATGTTGATTTCTTCTTTCTTGTCGGAGAATGAGCGAGCCAGGTCCATGTATTTTTCTTTCGGCGATCGTTGCATTCGGGGTGTATCGTTATAAAGAGCCAGACAAATGGCATCAAGAATGGTACTCTTTCCGGCTCCTGTTTCTCCGCAGATCAGGAAGATGGATTCTTCAGCCAGTGGGCCTTGCTCAAAATCAATAGTAGCTTCTTCAATCGAAGCCAGATTCTTTATGATGAGTTGTTGTAGCTTCATAGTCTATTCGTTTGCTGATGAGTGAATCTGATTCATGGCTTCCTGCAATAGAAGGCTCAGTTCGTCGTCCATGCTTTCGCCGGTTGTCTCCTGATAATAGCGGCGAGCAATTTCCAAAGGTGATTGCTGTTTGAGTTCCTGGATACTGAGGTGAGGCTGCTCCTCGTTGCTTTCTTTCTGCAGGCGGTTGAGCTTGATGTAGCAATACCGGCACGTCTTTCCGCGAGTTGCTTCGGAAGCACGTTCCTGACAGTCGGGCGACAGATAATTTTCAGCCAGGACATTGAGACGGATATAAGCCCGTTTGTCGTCGGGGAAGTCTTTCAGCTGCTGCAAGGCTTCTTCAAACGGGAGCGGTTCTGGGGGTAAAGTAAGGCATGGCCACGGATTCTCGATCCGAATGTCTTGGATTTCGGGTTGTTTCCCAGGTTCAACGGTTACCAGCGAAACCGAATGTGGATACGTTTCATCAAAACTTACCGGATAGGGCGTACCACAATAACGGGCACGTCCGTCGCTTCCTTTCAGGGTTTGTGGGCAATGAATGTGGCCTAAGGCGAGATAATCGTAACCTGTTCCCAACTGGTCCAGGGGAAAGTAATCCATCCCGCCGATGAGATCGGTATGTCCGGTCGTATCGGAACCGGTAACAGCCAGATGTGCCATCAGTACGACTGGCAGATCTGCGGTGTTGATTCGTCTTGTCTCGTCCAATAAGGTCTGGAAGAAGTACGGCATCCGTTCTTCCCGTTTCATCTCCGGATCAGGACTCGGAAAGTTCTGCGGATAAACGTGAGGTACCGGGAGTACGTAGCCGACTGGCCGACCGTCTTTCCCGGTCACTTCGATGATGTGCCGCGACCATTGAATCGTTTCTTCTTCTCGCCTGATGGAACCTACTACGTGCAAACCGAAACTCTCCCATAAACTTTGGGTGATTTCGAGCTTGGAACTACTGTCGTGGTTGCCTGCCGTTACGACGATAGTCATTGAAGGATATCGCCGGTGAATTTCCAACATGGCTTCGGTGTACATCTTCTGTACGGAAGCCGAAGGCGATGAATAATGGTAAACATCTCCACTTACAAGAAGAGCATCCGGCTGTTCGCGCTCCACGATTTCCGCCAATTGTTGGAGGAATGCTTGTTGCTCTTCTGTCCGGTCGTAATTATATAAGGTATGGCCCAAATGCCAGTCGCTGGTATGAATCAGTTTCATGTCTGTTGCTTTTTGGAAGTCTAAAGATACATATTTTTCCAAAGCAAAAACTATTGGAAGAAATCGATGCTTCCAAAAAAGACTTACAGCGTTAACGAGAAGAGACGAAATGCTTCCTTCGTCTGCTGTCGGGTACTTCTCATAAATTATTCGTACCTTGCATCCGTTTAAATCAAGAAAAAGATGGCAGATAATTATATTGAAAGGAAAATGGAAGAGTTGGAAGCTCGCAAGGCGATGCCGAAGAAACCGGTAAGTAATCGTGCCGGACATAAGCGCCGGGTGTTTGTAACGGGCGGAGCTTCGGGTATTGGTAAAGCTATTGTGAAGGCTTTTAGTAACGAAGGTTACCGGGTGGCGTTTTGCGATCGCGATGCGGAGCAGGGAAAAGAAACGTCGAAGGAAACCGGTGCGCTTTTCTTTCCGGCGGATGTCAGTGATAAAGAGGCTTTGGAATCTTGTCTGCAGCAACTGTTTGACCGTTGGGGCGATGTGGATGTCTTGATCAATAATGCCGGAATCAGTGAGTTTTCTCCTCTGACAGAAACAACGGTGGAGGAATTCGATCGGATTTTGTCGATCAATCTGCGTCCGGTCTTCGTGGCTTCCCGTTATCTGGCGTTGCACCGGAAGCAACAGACATTCCCAAATCCTTACGGGCGTATCATCAATCTTTGTTCAACTCGTTACCTGATGAGTGAGGCCGGCACCGAAGGATATTCGGCTTCGAAAGGAGGTATTTATTCCTTGACGCATGCGTTGACTGTTTCTCTGGCGGAATGGCATATTACTGTCAATTCGATTGCTCCCGGTTGGATTGCGACACATGATTATGACCAACTGGCAAGTCAGGATCATCTGCAACATCCTTCAGGAAGAGTCGGGCGGCCGGAAGATATTGCCCGGATGTGTGTCTTCCTGTGTCAGGACGGAAATGACTTTATCAACGGCGAAAACATCGTGATCGATGGTGGAATGACCAAAAAGATGATCTATGTGGAATAATGCTTTCTATTCGGATTTACTGGAACTGTGTCGGCTGGAAGCGCTGGATATCCGGGCGAAATATGCCGAGCTGTATCGGATTTTCCTGGAAATACTGAAAGAAAAGACACGCGACTGTTCGTTCGATTTCTCCGGTCCGTTTGCCCGGATGGATTATCTGTGTAAGGAATTGGGCTATGAGGAAGCGGACTATAAGCGGATCAATGCCTTGCGTGCCCGTTGCCGTTCCTTGCATGATGCCAACGAAGCCGTACTGGAGAAAACGTTTCTGCAAGATATGAAAGCCTTATCGGAGTTTGTTTCCCGTTTATATCAGGAAAAGATTCCGGAAGAATTGGCTGCTTGTCTGCCTGATACTTATCGCTATGCCGTTAAATCTGCGTCTCCGTTGGGTACTTATTTGCGCGTATTGGTCGATTCGTGGGACGATGAATATATTTATGGAAAGACGGAAGCCGAAGAGACTGAGTTTATACAGATACGTTACCGGCAGACCAATTATTTTGGCGACTGGAGTTATCTGCAAGACTTACTGATGAAAGGTGCGCAATTGAACTTGATTCATCCTTATCGGGTACAGGACGATATTTATCTGGCAGAGCTGATGATCTTTGAACCGGATTATCTGATCGATGTATCAGCTATCGCCAATTGTTTTGAGGCTTATGGATGTACACCGTTGACTTATCTGCTGAATAAAATCAAACCGGCAGCTAACAGCCGGGCGATTCTCTTGGGAAACTTTGCCAGTCAGTTGTTGGATGAAGTGGTGAATGAAAAGAATCCCGATACGCCGGTTCCATATGCCGACAGTGTGAAGCGTTTCTTTCGCGAGAACGCCCTGAAGCTGGTAACATGTCCGGATATGGATCCTTCTTTCCATACCGATGCTCGAAAGCAACATGAGATTCTGGAGGATATGATTCATGAACAGTTCAATCAGGTCTGTGATTTGCATCTTGACCGGATCATCCTCGAACCTTCTTTTTTCTGCGAAATGTTGGGATTGCAAGGACGTATGGACTTATTGCAGGAAGATATGCGGGTATTGATGGAGCAGAAGTCCGGTAAACGGGAATACGGAACGAGCCGGCATGTAGAGAAACACTATGTGCAGATGCTTTTATATCTGGCCCTTCTACATTATAATTATAACCTGCGGAATGATGAAATCTCCAGTTTCCTCTTGTATTCTAAGTATGAGGATGGACTGATGAAAGAAGGTCCGGCTCCTGAACTGTTGTTTCAAGCCATTGAAGTGCGGAATCGGATGGTCAAGCAGGATTTGCTGTGCAGTGAAGGAGGAGCGGCTACGCTTTTCGACGGACTGACTCCGGAGGATTTGAATGTAAGGCAGATTGATAATCCGCTCTGGAAACGTTACCAGCAGCCGCAATTGGCCAGTTTGCTGGAACCTATCCAGCAGGCATCTGATTTGGAGCGAGCCTACTTTTACCGTTTCTTTACCTTTATCGAGAAGGAACATATCCTGTCGAAAGTGGGAACGGCGGAAAAAGAGGGAAGCGGTTTCGCTACCGTTTGGAATAATTCTCTGGAGGAGAAGAAACAAACCGGGGATATTTTCTGCGACTTGGAAATCATTTCGTTGGAGAACAGTCATAAAGCGGCCGAAGGAATCGACCGGATTACTTTGCGTATTCCGGAGCAGGAAAATAACTTCCTACCGAACTTTCGGACGGGAGATGTCGTGATTCTGTATGCTTACCCAAAAGACAAAGAACCGGATGCCCGCAAAACCATCGTTCATCGCTGCCAGGTTGAAGCCATCTATTCGGATCATCTGGTATTGCGTCTGCGGGCCTTGCAGCGTAATCAGGCGGTGTTCGACAAGCCGGCAGACGATCGTTGGGCGGTGGAACACGACTTCCTGGAGTCTTCATTTGGTTTTCTTTTCCGGGCGCTGTATGCTTTTTTAGTGGCCAATGCCGACCGTCGGTCGTTGTTGTTGGGGCAACGCAAACCAGTGATCAATCGCTCTGTCCGTTTGATAGGCGATTACAGCATGAACGGTGAATGTCCGGAGTTCAACGAGCTGGTATTAAAAGCCAAGCAAGCTCGGGATTATTTTCTGTTGATTGGTCCTCCGGGAACCGGAAAGACTTCTTTTGGTCTGGTCAATATCCTGAAAGAAGCTTTATGTGAATCGGATACTTCCGTTCTCTTGGTCTCTTATACCAACCGGGCGGTCGATGAGATTTGCAGTAAGCTGGTGAAGGAAAAGATTGATTTCATCCGCATGGGTATGAGTCTTTCTTGTGATGATGCCTACAAACCTTATCTGCTGGAACGGCAGATGGAAACATGCCAGAATATTCAGGAAATAAGGAAGAAGATCCAGTCTACACGTGTTTTTGTGGGAACGACTACCAATCTCAGTTCCAATGTCTCCATCTTTACTCTGAAGAAGTTTGCTTTGGCCATTGTAGATGAGGCTTCGCAAATCCTGGAACCGCATCTGTTGGCTTTGTTGAGTGCGAAGCATGGCGACGAAAATGCCATCGACCGTTTTGTGTTGATTGGCGATCATAAGCAATTGCCGGCAGTTGTGTTGCAGTCGGAAACCGATTCGGCGGTGACAGATCCTTTGCTACAGGAAATCGGATTAACCAATTGCCGCCTATCTCTGTTTGAACGGCTGTTGAAGTATCAGCAGGAAGAAAACGGTTTGTCGTTTTGTCTGGAAAAACAGGGACGAATGCATCCAGCCATTTCTTCGTTTCCCAATGAGGCCTTTTACCAGATGCGGCTTCGTCCGGTACCTCTTCTGCATCAGCAGCAACCGTTGTCCTGGCATGAATATCAGCCCTCCGGTTTGGAAAAACTGATGGCCACGCAACGGATCGGCTTTGTAGTCTCTCCGCAACCACCTTTGACTCAGTCGGTGAAAACAAATCTTCCGGAAGCCTGTATGATTGCCAAGATGGTAGAAGCCGTCTGGCATTTATATCAGAAGAACGGTCGCCCGTTTTCGTTGGAAAAGAGTATCGGTGTCATTGTTCCTTACCGGAATCAGATTGCCATGATCCGTCATGAGCTGGATCGCCTGGGATTAAAAGAACTGCATGACATCACGATCGATACCGTTGAACGGTATCAGGGAAGCGAACGGGAAGTTATCATTTACGGATTCACGATTCAGAAACGCTATCAGCTGGATTTTCTGACCGGAAATGTCTTTGAAGAAGATGGAGATCGGATTGACCGTAAACTGAATGTTGCCCTGACTCGGGCCCGTGAACAACTGTTTCTTGTCGGAAATCCGTATTTACTGAATCTCGATCCGCTGTTCCGGCACTTGATTTCCTATGTGAAACAAGCTGGAATCTACTTGGATGTACCTTACATGGATTTCTGTGAAGACCATTTTCTCTATTAATCCTGAAAATAATTGATCCGGGTTGCATGCTGACAGTTCGCTGAAAACATGCAGTCCGGCTCAATCTGTGTCTTTTTGTAAATAAGGTTGACTCCTAAAAAGCAAGAAGATGAAAGAAAGCAATTATGAACAAGAGAAGTTTCGGAAGAATTTGGAAAGAGAGATTTTCCGTTTGGTAA
>NZ_JAKZMM010000063.1 GCF_022809355.1 Parabacteroides faecalis
AAATGGCAGGATGGAATTCTGATTTCCTCGTAGAACTACTTGATGCAGACTGGAATCCTCCTTGTAATAAAATAGATTCCAGTAAAAAATGATTGTAATGCGTCAGCCCTGGAATCCTATAGGAAATTAATTTTTTGACATCTGTGCTAAAGCTTTTCCACATCTGTGCTAAAGCTTTTTGACTAATATGGTAAAGCTTTTCGACAACTGTGGAAAAATAACTAAGTAACGATCTTTCGGTTGACAGGTTCCTAGACTGGAATTTCCGGATAGGTATGAATCTCGGATTTTATCCCTACCTTTGCAGCTCAGACTAAATCATTTTATAACATCAACAAAAAGACTTTATCATGAAAATCAGGCTATTTGCTTTATTCTGGGTGCTTTTTGCCACAACAGCTTTTGCTAAAACCAGAAAAGCTGTGTTTATCATCATCGACGGTGTTCCGGCGGATATGATTGAACGCTTGAATACCCCAGCTATCGACGAGATAGCAGCCCGCGGTTCGTTCGAAAGAGCTTATACAGGCGGTGAAGTTGGCGGTTATTCACAAACTCCCACGATTTCGGCTATTGGTTATACGAATTTGCTGACGGCTACTTGGCTGAACAAGCATAATGTGGGCGGTAATTCCAACCTGAAGCCGAATTATAATTACTGGACCATTTTCCGAATTGCCAAAGAGCAAAAGAAAGATTACAAAACAGCTATCTATTCGAGTTGGACAGATAACCGGACGGTCTTGCTGGGAGAAGGAAAACCTGAAACAGGAAACCTGAAGATTGACTACGTATGCGACGGATATGACCTCGATACCAAGCGTTTCCCCAAGAAGGAAAAAGAGCTGCATATCTTCGATATCGATGAATTCGTTACCAAACAGGCCGCACAAGGTATCAAGAATGATGCGCCCGACTTAAGTTGGGTTTATCTGTGGTACACGGATGATGCCGGACACATTGAAGGTAACGGTAAGTTTTTCGATGAATATACTTTGAAAGCCGACCAGCAGATTGCCCAAATCTGGGAAGCCGTTAAGTACCGGGAAGCCAATTTTGATGAAGAATGGATGGTGGTTGTTACAACCGACCACGGACGTTCTGAAAACGGTCATGATCATGGCGGACAATCGGAACGGGAAAGAACAACTTGGATCTCGACCAACCAGCCGGTAAACCGTCATTTCCATAACGGACAATTGGCCATTACCGATATCACTCCATCAATTTGCCGCTTTATGGGTTTTGAAGTACCGCAATCGGTGTTATGGGAACAAGACGGTATGCCGTTTATCGGTCCGGTAGATATCGCCAACATGAAGACTTCTCCGTATGATGAAGATATTATCCTCTCATGGGATTGCTTGAATCCAAATGCCGAAGTAACGGTTTATGCCGCAACCGACAACTTATATAAGACCGGTGGCAAAGATGAATGGATCAAATTAGGTACAGTACCGGCATCCTACCGGAGTTATCAGGTAAAAAGCGGACAATTGCCGGCGTCTAAGTTCTACAAATTCGTACTACAAACACCTAATAATCATCTGAATCGTTGGGTACAACGATAACAATATTCCCGGTTCATCATCACAGGATGGTGTTCCGGGAACTATTTGGGATAAAAAATCCACTTTTTTCACCACATTTTTTACATATCCATTCTTTTTTAAAGAGAAAACTGTATATTTGAAATCTAAAGTAATCTATTTGAAACGCCATTCGGAGCAAAACATCGAGAACCATGAAGGGAAGATATTATACATATATAATAGCCGCCGTTTTAGCACTACTTTTTTTGGCGAATTGCGGGAAAAAAACTTCAATAAAAACAGAAGGGAAAATCACGCTGCTTGTTGATTCCTTAGAAGAAAAAGCCAATGGTTATTTGTTCTCAGAACCATTAAAATCATGTCAGCTTTTAAAAGAGGCCCTACAACAGGATCTGGATAAGTCCAGGCAAGCCGAAATAGAGACATTGCTGGCGAAAGCTTTTTTCCTTTCGTCCCAATATGATTCAGTGACGTTTTATGGCCAAAAAGTAATCAGTTATTGCCAGGAACAAGACCTATCTGACGTCCGAATCCAAAGGCTATTGATGGAGAATTACAACATATTGGGCAACAAGTTCGGACGTGTCAGCGACAACTCGCAGGCAATCCATTATTATCTGGAAGCCTTTGAGCATTGCAAACGAAGTGACAAGCAACGCTCCCTGCCTGATATATGTACCAATATTGCCGATACCTATATACGAACAGGCGACTTTGTCAACGGTGTCAAGTTCTATCGTACCGCCTTGCATTATGCCGATTCTTTGAAGTTACCCCAAGAAGACCTTTCTTTTATTTATCACGGTTTGGGTCATGCCTACACCGAACTGCATGATTACGAACTTGCCGATAAGTTTTACCGGCAAACCGAAGCCTTTTTGGGACAAATGGATATCCACGAAAAGTTTGTTTATCTCAACAATCGCGGACTATACTATTATACGATCAAAGATTATCCCAACTCTATGAAATACCACAAGCAGGCATTTATTACGGTAAAAGACAGTCCGGATTACCTGTTCGAACAAAACCTGTCAAAAACGAATCTGGCTGAATTGTACTTACTGAATAACCAACCAGATTCTGCCCAAATCTTTTTAGAAGAAGCCCGAGACTTTTTCCTTTCCATCAAACAGACATCGGCGTTATCGTATATTCAGACACAAGAGCTGGCATTAGCTATCTCGCAAAAGGCCTGGGATAAAGCCAAAGTCATCATTCAAAATATGAATGAAGAAAACATAGAACCCAGTTTGATGCTGATCCGAAAGAAATATCAGGAGCAATACTATACGCAGACCAATCAGTATAAGGAAGCCTATGATGTATTGGGAGATTGGATACGGCTCGACGACTCTTTGCGCAATGAACAAGTAAAAATGCGTGTGGCTGAAATCGGTATGCGTTACCGGCAAGATACAAAGCTCATGAAACAAGCCATCGTCATTGAGCAACAGCAGGATCACATGCATATCCTGCAACTTACCTCCTATCTTGGAATCAGTTTATGTCTGATTCTTATCATTCTGGCAATCTTTTTCTTCCTGTACTATAAGAAGCAAAAGGCATTGATCTCAATGCAACAGAAGAACAAAATAACTGAACTGAAAATGGAAAATATCCGGAATCGTATTTCGCCTCATTTCATTTTCAACGTACTCAACCGTTCGATCAATTACAACGAACTCAGCTTCAAGAAGGAAGAAGTTTCCGAATTGGTCAAGCTGCTCCGACAAAACCTGTCTTTGACAGAACAACTCTATATCAGTCTGGAAGAAGAACTGAACTTTGTCAAAACGTATGTCCACCTGGAATCAAAACGGTTTGACGATTTCATCTTCCAGATTCATACAGATCCACAAGTTCATACCGGGCAAGTATTTATTCCGTCCATGTTTATCCAGATACCAGTTGAAAATGCAATCAAGCATGGACTGAGACAAAAGGAAGGAGAAAAAAGACTTTCCATCTTCATCCAGAAAGAAGAAGCAAGTACGATCATCCGGATTCAGGACAACGGAGGAGGCTTCAGTGCTCCACGGAGTAATACCGACAATACGGGCCTCGGACTAAAAATCATCACGCAAACAATTTGTCTGCTGAATGAAAACAATAAAGTGAAACTGGATTTATCCATCCACAACATAACAACCGAAACAGGAGAAACCGGATCGGAAGTCCAATTGATCATTCCCGACAATTATTCCTATCAGTTGCTGGATAAAAAATCAAACGGTTAACAACTTTTTTCGGATGATTAGTCCTGAATTGGGAACAAATAGTCTTTTTTCAGTCAAATGAGAGGAATAAATTAAAAACACAACGTTTATCTTTGTTCACAAACCAAGCAGATTAAACGGATAATGAAAAGAATATATAATGTAGTAATTATAGACGACGATCAGGCATCCATTGACAATCTCGTGGCTTGCCTAAACAGTTTCCAGATGCTCGAAATAGCCGGAACGGCTCGTAACGGACATCTGGGTAAGAAAATCATCGCTAAAAACAAACCCGATTTATTATTCCTAGACATGGAACTAACCGACATGAGCGGAATCGACATGTTCAATGAAATCAAAAATGAAATTGATTGGAGTATGCGGGTCATCATATATTCCGCACACGACAAATACATGTTGCAAGCGTTCCGCGAAGTTGCTTTCGATTACTTGTTGAAACCAATTGATCCATTGGAACTGGAAACAATCATTAGTCGGACGCTGGAAGACATCAACAGCGAGCTAATCCCTGTTGCACCGCCATATATCCAGTTGCGTAGTCTGTCTAAAGACCATAAGGCTTTCATTATTGCAACACCAACCAACGATTTACAGGTATTTCATACCGAAGACATCGGGTATTTCAAATACAACCAAGAACGTAAGTTATGGGAAGTCTATCCCTGTAACCAGTCTCCTATTGCCTTGAGAAGAAATACGACAGCCGAGTATATTCTGAAAAGTTCGCCGGAATTTGTCCAAATACATCAGTCTTGTATCATCAACATCAATTATCTCGGCACCATCAAGGAAAAACGTTGTGTATTATACCCACCGTTCGACCAGGCAAATGATTTGATCATCTCTAACATTTTCCACAAGAAGTTGCTAAAAATATTCCAGCAATTCTAAGAAAGGAATGCCACAAAAACAGGAAGACGGTAAACAACCAACTGAAATCTGCGCACTTAAAGAAAAAAAGAAGAAAGAAGATTTGCAGTATCAGAAAAAGTTAGTACTTTTGCACCGCGAAAAATATTAACAACATTATTAAAACAGTATTGTATGAATAATTACGAAACCGTTTTCATTTTAACTCCCGTTTTGTCTGATGCACAGATGAAGGAAGCGGTAGAAAAATTCACAGGTATCCTGAAAGAACAGGGTGCAGAAATCGTGAATGAGGAAAACTGGGGCTTGCGCAAGTTAGCTTATCCTATCGACAAGAAATCAACTGGTTTCTATCAGCTGATCGAATTCAAAGCAAAACCGGAAACCATCGAAACTTTGGAAGTAAACTTCCGTCGTGATGAACGTGTACTCCGTTTCTTGACTTTCCGTCAGGACAAATATGCAGCAGAATATGCAGCAAAGAGAAGAAATTTGAAATCATCTAAAGAAACAGTAAAGGAGAATTAATTATGGCAGCAACTCAATCAGAAATCAGATATTTGACTCCGCCTTCAGTTGACGTGAAGAAGAAAAAATATTGCCGTTTCAAAAAGAACGGTATTAAGTATATCGACTACAAAGATCCTGAATTCTTGAAGAAATTCTTGAACGAACAGGGTAAAATCTTACCTCGTCGTATTACAGGTACTTCTTTGAAGTTCCAGCGTCGTGTTGCGCAGGCTGTTAAGCGTGCTCGTCACTTGGCTTTGCTTCCATACGTAACAGATTTGATGAAATAATTAAAAAAGAGGAGACAGAATATGCAAGTTATTTTGAAAGAAGATGTAATCAATTTAGGTTACAAAGACGATATCGTAACAGTTAAGTCTGGTTACGGACGTAACTTTCTAATCCCCACGGGTAAAGCAGTTATCGCATCAGAATCTGCTAAGAAAGTATTGGCTGAAAACTTGAAGCAGCGTGCTCACAAGTTGGCTAAAATTAAGGCTGATGCTGAAGAATTGGCTGCTAAGCTGAAAGATGTTAAACTGACTATCGGTGCTAAGACTAGCTCTACTGGTACAATCTTCGGTTCTGTTAACAACATCCAGGTTGCTGAAGAATTGGCTAAGTTAGGTTATGAAGTAGATCGTAAGATCATCTACATCAAAGAAGCTGTAAAAGAAGTTGGCGACTACAAAGCAACTATCAAATTACACAAGGAAGTTTCTGTTGAAGTTCCTTTCACTGTAGTTTCTGAATAATAAATACTTTTCAGTATAAACACTGTATAAGGAAAGTTCCTTTTATACAGAAAGGATAAAAAGGTGTGTCAAAACAGGCACACCTTTTTCATTTTTATTAGATTTATTACTTTCAACGATGAATAAGACTATTTTGATTAACCAAAATCCAATTGATTATTTTGTGCTACACTTACTTTTTTTATCTTTGTCTATAAGTTAACTATTAACCGTTAAAACCCAATATATTCATGGACAATAAATTTCTACAACGCTATTTGGGCTTTGATCCAAAGACAATGAATTTGAAGACCGAAGTCATTGCCGGAATTACCACATTCCTGACAATGAGTTATATTCTTGCCGTTAATCCTGATATCTTGAGTGCGGCATCAATGGATAAAGGGGCCGTCTTTACGGCAACAGCTTTGTCTTCGGCTTTGGCCACTATTCTGTTGGCTTTTTTGGCAAAGTTACCATTAGCTCAGGCTCCAGGCATGGGAATTAATGCCTTCTTTGCTTATACATTGGTTCAAGGTATGGGCTACAGTTGGCAAACAGCTTTGACTGTTGTACTTATTGAAGGTATCATTTTTGTATTGCTTACGCTATTTAATATTCGAGATAAAATTGTTGATTGCATTCCGTTGAACTTACGATATGCCATATCTGTTGGGATTGGAATGTTTATTGCTTTTCTAGGATTGAAGAATGTAGGGATAATTGTACATAATGATGCTACGTTGGTAGCATTGGGTTCCTTTACTCCAGCAGCTCTTATTGGTATATTGGGAATCATCCTGAGTGGCGTACTTTGCTATTGGAATGTCAAAGGCGCACTGTTTATCGGGATTATTCTTACTACATTGATTGGTATTCCTTTTGGGATAACGAACTTGCCAGAAGGATTCACTATTATTTCGAAACCACAGTCAATATCACCAACATTCTTTCAGTTTGATTTCGCTTCGCTTTGGGATTTCGACTTGATAGTTGTAACACTGATTCTGGTTTTTATGGACTTGTTCAATACAATAGGAACCTTGGTGGGAGCAGCTAACCAAGCAGGAATGGTCACAAAAGAAGGTAACATTCCCCATATGAAAGAAGCATTACTGTCTGATGCAATAGGAACTTGTATTGGCGCGGTTTGCGGAACATCTACCGTTCGACCTTCGTGGAAAGTTCGGCAGGAATTGCCGAAGGTGGACGTTCGGGAGTTACATCTTTAGTAACTGGTTTGTTGTTTGTGTTGGCATTATTCTTCTCTCCTTTATTCCTCATAATACCTAGCGCAGCTACGACCGGAGCATTGTTCCTGGTGGGTGTATTTATGATGAATGGATTAAAGGATATTGAACTTAATGATATTACGGAGAGTTTGCCTGCTTTAGTTACCATTTTGTCGATGGTCCTGACTTATTCGATTGCAGAAGGTATTGTGTTGGGAATGTTGGCATATAGCATGATGAAGATATGTACAGGCCGTTTCAAAGATATGCATCCGACACTCTATGTACTGACTATTTTGTTTATACTAAAATATATTTATGACTGATGGATCTTTAAAGAATTTTCACGATCCTGATGATTTCAAGGTCTGCATTTAAGATGTTAGCAAATTATGACATATTTTTATTCATGAGAAGATCATCCCTATTCCGGTTGTTTTCTATGGGTTTGATTGCAGTATTATGGCTGGTGAGCTGTGATTCCGCTCCACACCACTCATATGTGATAGGGATTTCTCAATGCATGACCGATGATGAATGGCGGGAAACCATGATACAGGAAGTGATGATTGAAGCGGCAAATTATGACTCCCTGAAGATTGAAATAAGAGATGCACACAGCAACAGCGAGGAACAGATTCATCAGATACATGAACTCATTGATCGTGGAGTAGATATCCTTGTAGTCTCACCTTTCGAATCAGAACCGCTTGTCGAGGTAGTTGAAAAGGCATATCGAGCCGGAATACCTACTATCATTACAGACCGTCGTGTCAATACAGACTGTTATACAACCTTCATCGGTGCAGACAACCAGAAAATAGGAGAACTTGCCGGACAGTTCGCCGCATCCAATCTGCCGAAAGGAGGAAAAATTCTGGAGATTTGGGGATTGCCGGGTTCTTCTCCAGCTATGGAACGACACAGAGGTTTTGTATCTTCTTTGGCAAAGAGAAAAGATATAGTATGCGACTCCGTTCACGGTAATTGGCTTTATGACGATACACGAAAGGCATTGTTAGCATACGATTCGTTGAATGGCATTGATATCATTTATGCCCACAATGATATAATGGCAATTGCAGCCCGTGAAGTAATGCAGGGAAAGAAAATATCTCGCCCTATCATGGTGATGGGTGTAGATGCCGTTACCAACACCGGACTTAAAGCCTTACAGGAAGGACAGATTGATGTGTCATTCTTGTATCCTACAGGTGGAGAGCAGGTAATACGTACAGCCATACAGATTCTACGAGGTGAATCCGTTCCTAAAGAAATTCCCCTTTACACAACAACCGTAGACAAGAACGCCGCACAAACCTTATTGCTTCAGAATCATCAGCGAAGAAATTACCAAAAAAGAATTATGGAGCAGCGCGACAAAAGTAATCAGCTGCTCAGTAAATACGAATTTCTCCAAAATTCTTTGTGGATTATTTCCCTTTTGACTGTTTGCTCTGCCATCTCACTCATTTATGTATATCTTATGAACAACAAGATAATACGTATAAATCGCGAACTTCTGACTAGAAACGAAAAAGAAGAAGAACAAAACCGAAAGCTAATATCGCTGAATGCAGAAATAAAAGAAGTCACAGCTCAAAAGCTACGGCTTTTCACCGATGTTTCCCACGAAGTGCGTACACCTTTGACGCTCATTTTATCTCCGATAGAGCAATTGCAATCCAAAACAGAAGGAACAGCCTATGAAAATGATATAAAGTTGATCTATCGGAATGCTTCACGTCTGCTGAGAGTGATCAACCAAGTTTTGGATTTCCAACGTCTGGAAAGTGGAGCAGACGAAAAGTGGCATTTTGTTCCAGTCAACCTTACTACATTCCTGCAGGATATAAAAGGTTATTTCGATGGAATGGCTTCCATACGTCATATTACTTACAACTTTGTTTGTCCGGAAGAGAAATGCGAAGCATTTATAGATCGTGACAAAATGGAGAAAGTTATTGTTAATTTATTGTCGAATGCTTTCAAGTTTACACCAGAATATGGAAGCATAACTTTAGGACTCACCGTGGACAACGGTTTTATCATTACGGTTGAGGACACAGGCAAAGGTATAGAAACAGAGCGTCTGGATTCTATTTTCGAGCGTTTCCACACCGGAGATAGCAGAAGTGGAAGCGGAATAGGTCTTTATCTGGTAAAAGAATATGTAAACAGGCATTGCGGAAATATAAATGTAGAAAGCGAACCGGGAGTGAAAACCCGCTTCACTATTAGCCTGCAAAAAGGAAATGCACATCTCAATCAGGAGGAAATAGAAACAGATAGTGCTTCACAACTGACAACCGAGGTCCTATCGCTTGATTCAGCCGAAGCTAACCGTATTCTATCTTCTATTTACGAAGAGAAAATACTTATTGTCGATGATGAAGATGAGGTTCGTGATTTTCTGAAAAAGGTGTTGTCAACAAATTTCAAGGTAGCAACAGCATGTAATGGCAAAGAGGCTCTGTCGGTTTTGTCTTCAGAGAATATATCACTTGTGCTAAGCGACGTAATGATGCCTGATATAAACGGCTTCGAATTATGTCACCGCATAAAAAAGGATGAGTCAACTGCGCATATTCCAGTCTTGTTGCTCACCGCGCTTACCGACATCAAACAACAGATTCACGGAATATCGGAAGGTGCTGATGGATATATTCAGAAACCTTTCCATATAAATTATCTGAAAGTACGCATAGCTTCACTCATTGAGGAAAGAAGAAAATGGAAAAAGAATTTCGAGAATTTAGTAAAGTCGCAGCAAAAAGAAGACAAACGTCCAGATGATATGCTTACGGCAGATGAATTGTTTTTGCGTCAATATATGCAGAAACTCGAGGACTTTTATTCTGATTCCGATTTTGGTGTGGAGAAACTGAGTGATGAACTAGCCTTGTCCCGAGGTCATCTCTACCGCAGAGTGAAGGAACTTACAGGACTTTCGCCAATCGAGTCATTGAGGAATTATCGCCTGGAAAAAGCAGTAGAACTGTTGCAGCAGAACAAATATACAATAAGTGAAATTGCGTATAATTGTGGATTCTCTTCTCCGGCTTATTTCACCAAATGCTTCAGAATGGTATATGGAAAAACACCTACTGAAATGCAAAGCCTCTAAATCTTTATATGCATAAGCCTGATTATCAGCCTTTATTTATAATGATACAAATGTTATATCTTTTGTTTCATTTGTTATAGCGATTGAATTTTACTGCTAATATATTTGTACCAACTAAATCTTAATATCATCGATTATGGTACGAATTTCAAATTATGGACTTTTAAGCCTGTTGGCACTTTGTTTAGTTTCATCTTGTACTTCGTCAGATAAAACCACTTATAAGGTAGATTGGTTATCTGATAATACTGCTGTTATTTCTATTGATAAACCTACGAAATATATAGTACTACCAGTAGAAGAGAATGCCAGTGAAACCAAAGTATGCCTGCTTGGAGAAGAAACTGGAGAGGTAGATATGGATATTCGTTTGGCACGAAATAAAGTTGACTATTGTGTTCCCTTCGAACTTCCTCAAGGTAAAGATGTGACATTGCGTATAAGTAATATTGATAAAGAATGTATAACTTGGAGCGAGATTAGCTTTAGCGATACATTTAATATAGATAATGTCGAACCTTTCCGTCCGGTATATCACTTTACACCTTCCTATGGCTGGATGAACGATCCTAACGGAATGGTTTATAAAGACGGCGAGTATCATCTGTTCTATCAGTATAATCCTTATGGCTCTATGTGGGGAAATATGCACTGGGGACATACGGTGAGCCGCGACCTTGTGAACTGGGAACAACAGCCTGTGGCTCTGGCCCGCGACACAATGGGACATATCTTTTCCGGAAGTTCAGTAGTAGATAAGAACAATACCGCAGGATTCGGAGAAGGAGCCATTGTTGCTTTCTATACCTCAGCCAGTGATAAGAACGGACAGATACAATGTCTTGCCTATAGTACTGACAATGGAAGGACTTTTACTAAATACCAGAATAATCCTATTCTTACTCCCTTCGACGGTTTACGAGATTTCCGCGATCCGAAGGTATTCTGGTATGAACCACAGCAGAAATGGGTGATGATAGTTTCTGCAGACAAGGAGATGCGTTTCTATTCTTCTCCTAACTTGAAAGACTGGACTTATATGAGTAGTTTCGGTGAAGGTTATGGAATACAACCGAACCAATTTGAATGTCCAGACTTCTTTGAATTGCCTGTTGACGGTAATCCGGACAAGAAGAAATGGGTAATGATTGTGAATGTTAATCCCGGATGTATGTTTGGAGGTTCAGCAACCGAATATTTTGTCGGAGATTTTGACGGGACAAAGTTCACTTGCGACACACCAAAAGATGTAACAAAATGGATGGATTGGGGAAAAGACCATTATGCAACAGTTACATTCTCAAATACCGGTGACCGTGTGATAGCAATGCCGTGGATGTCGAACTGGCAATATGCCAACGTTGTGCCAACAAAGCAATTCCGCAGTGCACAAGGTTTACCTCGTGAATTGAGCCTTTATTCAGAAGATGGTCATATTTATATGGCTTCGACTCCTGTTGAAGAATTGTCTACATTGAGAAACGGGACTTCAAACAAACTAGAACCGTTTAAAGTTGATGGTAAACATGATGCAGGCGAGTTGATTGACGGTAACAAAGGGACATACGAACTTAATGTTTCCATCAACCCATTGAATGCGAAGAAAGCCGGATTTACTTTGAAGAATTCCAAAGGTGAGAATGTGAAAATATATCTTGATCTTGCTGACAAAAAACTTGTTATGGACAGGGTAAACAGTGGCTTGGTGGACTTTGGCGAAAAGAGTGCTCCTCATGCAAAAGAGAATCATGATAACAGAAAGACTAATGCGATCAATTATGTAAATGATTTTGCTTTGGCAACATGGGGAAAACTTCCGACTGACAAGAAATTTGATTTCAGAATATTTGTTGACAAATGCTCTGTTGAGATATTCCTGAATGGCGGAAAGGTAGCTATGACCAATCTTGTTTTCCCGACAGAACCATATACTCAATGGGAATTTTTCGGTGAAGGAGGAACATTTGAAGTTGAAGCCGCAGAGGTTTACGGAATCTAAGTGTATTGAAAATGACAAAAAATAAAATCTGAATATATATGGAAAATAAAAAACCTGTAATCGTAGGAATAGGCGAACTTCTATGGGATGTTCTGCCTACAGGAAAAAGAGCCGGTGGTGCTCCTGTAAACTTTGTTTATCATGCAACTCAGCTGGGAGCTGAAGGTTATGCAATCAGTGCTGTTGGCAATGACCTGGCAGGAACAGAAATCCTTCAGGAACTTGATAAAAACGGTATCGGCCATTGCATAGCAACAGTTGATTATCCGACGGGAACTGTACTTGTAGAACTCAACAACGGTATCCCGACATATAACATTGTGAAAGGCGTTGCCTGGGATCATATTCTTCTGACAGAGGAAGCCATTCATATCGTGAAGAAAGCAGATGCAGTTTGTTTCGGAACCTTGGCCCAGCGCAGTCCGGAATCAAGAAAAACCCTGAATACATTGCTTTCTTATACTTCTGAATCGGCTTTACGTTTCTTTGATATTAACATTCGTCAGAAATATTATTCCGAAGAATTGATAAAAGACTTGCTTCAACAGGCGAATGTATTTAAACTGAATGACGAAGAACTGGAGATGTTCCGCCCGATGTTCAAGCTTGAAGGAGATGAAGATACATGCTGCCGTCGCATCATGCAAGAATACAACTTGAAGTATTTGGTTCTGACTGCCGGAAGCCGCTATAGTACAATTTATTCAGAGAACGAGAAATCAACAATCAACACACCGAAAGTGAAGGTTGCCGATACGGTTGGTGCAGGCGATTCCTTCTCAGGAGCCTTTGTTTGTTCTATCTTGTCTGGAAAATCATTGAAAGATGCTCATCAGACAGCTGTCGAGACAGCAGCTTTTGTCTGTACCCAAGATGGAGCTTGGCCTGTTTACCCTAAAAAATAAATAACGTCATGAGTACAAAACAAAAAAGTATGATCTGGATGCTGATCCCGGTGATGTTCTCCTTCTTTACGATGGGGTTTGTTGATTTGGTCGGCATCGCAACGAATTATGTTAAAGCGGACTTCCAATTATCAGATACCTTGGCGAATCTGTTGCCATCCATGGTATTCTTCTGGTTTCTGATATTCTCTGTTCCGACCGGTATGCTGATGAACAAGATTGGTCAGCGGAAAACGGTTTTACTCAGTATTGTAGTGACAGTAGCAGCCCTTTTATTGCCCTTGCTCAACTATTCGTTTGCCAGCATGTTGATTTCCTTCTCGCTACTAGGCATCGGAAATACACTGATGCAAGTATCTCTGAATCCTCTCTTGTCGAATATCGTCAGCGGGAATCGTTTGGCCAGTACCTTGACCTTAGGACAGTTTGTCAAGGCGATTGCCTCATTCCTGGCTCCTATCATCGCCGGTTGGGCAGCCGTATCGTGGGGAAATTGGAAACTGTTATTCCTCATCTTTTTGGTTATTGCTGTTATCGCTTGCGTCCTGCTGGGTATGACACACATCGATGAAAGTTCGTCTGTAGAGACCAAGAGTTCTACCTTCGGTGAATGTTTTGCCTTACTGGCAGATAAGGTGGTTCTGATCTCTTTCTTAGGTATCATTTGCCATGTAGGTATAGATGTCGGATTGAATCTGACAGCACCCAAGTTATTAATGGAACGTCTGGACATGACTCTTACCGGTGCCGGACTTGCCACCAGTGTATATTTCCTGTTCAGAACCATCGGCTGTTTCAGTGGCGCCTTCCTTCTCGCTTACTTTCCCATGAAGAAAGTATTCACTGTCAGTGTTCTGATGATGGTAGCAGCCATGATCGGATTGTTTACGATGCAATCGTTAGCCGCCCACTATGTCTGCATTGCCCTGGTTGGTTTAGGCAACTCCAACATCTTCTCCATGCTATTTACCCGTGCATTATTACACTTGCCTAACCGTAAGAATGAAGTATCCGGTTTGATGATCATGGGTTTGTTTGGAGGAACAATCTTCCCGCTCTTCATGGGCATCGTATCCGATTGGATGCAATCACAGATAGGAGCCGTTGCCGTTATGAGTATCGGCGTTCTTTATCTGCTCTCTATCATACCGGCTATCCGGAAGGACTGATCTGAAATAAGACAAAACAAGAAACCCGCCATCCGATTCACTTTCACACATGAAAGGATTGTATGGCGGGTTATTTTTATTTCCATTCATTACTCCTCGCCGGCTTCTTTGCCTAAAAGAGTAAAAAACAAAAGAAAGTGATCTTATTCGTTTTCCAACAGACGGATCATATCAAAGTAATAACCTTCGGCTATTTCCACACCCTTTTCTACATTGCCCGTTGCGATATCATATATATAGATACAAGGATTGGCATCTTGGGTATTCACGCCGATATAGGCCTTTCCGTCTACAATCACCGAACGCTGCGCGAAACGGCCGGCGCTATAAGGGATTTCCGCACCCTGATAACTCAAACGGCTTCTCTCACCAGTAGACAGATCTATTATCGTATAGTAATGGCTGAAATCATCTATATCCGTTCCAGCCGCATCATTACGCGCATAAGCCAAAGCCTTCCCGTTACCCAGATTCTGGATGGTAAGCAATTTGCCGTCAGCATTCGGATATCCCTCGTAACTGGCATCAAAATCTGTCTCACCCTTTTTAATACGAAGCAAATGACCTTTCTCTATATCATCTTCATCGGAAAATGCAGCCAGATACAAGTCGCCGTCCTGATACAAGACGATGCTTTGCAATAATTCACCGTATGCACTGCCAGCCATCTCATGCGCCAAGCTGTTCACCTTATTGCTCTCGACGGCCATAGTGGAAGGATTAATAACAGCCGTCAGGAAATTGGACGTAGCCTTTCCATATCGTCCCGACTTATCTTTGGCAAAATAGAAATAGAACAATTTCCCGGCAGACTCGTTGTACGTCAGTATTCCAGATGCATTGAATACCTTGGCATCTTCGGGAAGAGGCAGATCCAATGTTCCTTCCCCAACAATGTGCATATCGTCGGTGTTCAGCTTGGTCCATATAATCTTATCGGCATCACCGTTGGCCGCCATGATAAGCAGAATGTTATCGTCCAGCCATGCATGAGTATAGCTTCGTACCTTATAGGTATTCTCCACAAAAGGCTGTTCCTGAATGACCTTTACCGAGTTATCCACCACCTGCAATTTAGTGAAACGGTCGTTCGATGTAGGAACCTGATAATAATATTTGCCTTTCACGATGGACTCCATAGAATAGGTCACGTCTTCCGAGCGGAATTCCACACCATCATTCCGTATATCGATCATCGGCTGTCCGGCGTCTAATGAACTGACACTTTTAACAATGGTTCCGTCACCACGGTTCATGCCACCATGCTGGCCGATCGTCATAAAGATATCAAAATGATAGCTCGAAGCTTCAACCTGCCCGTTATTGTCGTTTCCATTATCGGGCACCGGATCCTCATCATCCGAACAAGCACTAAATGTCATTAGTGCAGCAGCAAACAAGTAGAATGCAGATTTCAATTTTTTCATTTTCAACATGCTTTTAATATTAATGTATAATTCAATGATTACTCGATGAACAGCCGGAACTTGGCCATAAAAGCACGCCCGGGCTTCTGAAGCTTGTAGTTATCATAAGCCAACTTATCGAGGAAGTTGGTACATTCCACAGACACGTTGTAGCGACCGTTATGCCAGGAATAGGTGATATCAGCATCACAGATGTGCTGTGTAGGAATTTTTGCCTTACTCTCACGTGCTCCATAAGCCTCCCAAGTAAGAAAATACCAATGCACCCACTGATAATCCATGCCAATACGCAAACGGCTGTTGTGCAAGAACACGTCATGGAACGTGTACGAGGCCCCGGAACTACTGAACAGCCAGGGACGGTTCGGAACACGGTTCATATAGGTGGCCGAGGGTTTCCCGTCGTCCTTCAGCTTGCGCTGGTCACGGGCGTCCTGATAGCTGACATTGGCCGAAAGCTGAAGCCTGCCGTCAAAATCATAGCGGACTTCCCCTTCCATCCCCTTGATATTGACCGCCGGAACATTCTCATATTGCATCATTCCTTCTTTTTCAGAAACAGTAGCCTGAATATAATCGTCCACAAACCGGAGGAAACCGTTCAGTTCATATGAAAGAGTATGCGCACCGGCGGGATGCCACGTACCGAACAAACCGAGGTTCACATTATCACTCTTTTCCGGTTTTAAGGCTACATTGGCATACACCGTCGTTCCGTTGCCTAATAATTCGCGGGCTAATGGAAGGCGTACACTATGTTCGAAGGAAGCCTTGACAGCCAGCGGCCGGAAAAAATTGTAGCGCAGTCCGGCTCCATATCCAGGATAACTTTTGGTACTGGAACCCTTTACTTCATCTGAACCGGTCTGCCAATACAGATCGGTCTGGCGGATATTCAGGTGGTTCACGTAATTCTTCACGAAAAAAGAATTTTCCATCCGTCCGTTCCAAAGCGACTGATGGTAAGCCAGTCCCACAATATGTTTGCAAAGCACGTCGTTAGCCGCTTCAAAATCGGTATCCAGTTCGTCATAGCGGTTGTTTCCGGTACGGTTCAACATATAATTCAGATTGATGCTATGAGATGCACTAAATGCATAGTCCAGATTACCCCGCACTACCGTAAACGGACGATTGTAATGGCGTATGGAACGCCCTCGCCCCGTGATCTCATTGCGTGAACTTTCTATGTAGTTTCCGTTCCAGTCGTATTTACGGTAAGCCGTATCGACTGTTACCGAATAGTCCCAAGTATGCGAGAACAAGGCATTGAACCGCAGCTGGTCCAGCAGGAAATGATCCTTCTGATAGCGTGCCGAAACATTCCAGGCATCACTCTGACGTTCAGCCATTCCATAAACCTTACTTTGCACGGATCCGGTCTGTAATTCTTTATCCACCTTTGAATACGATGCTGAAACAAAGAAAGCATCCGCCCACGACTTGTTCCGGAATCCGGCTTCCAGCTGTGTCAATACGGAGAAATAGCCATCGTGGAAACGCCGGCGGTCAGACGGCACGTATTTACGGCTGTCCTCATCCCAAACCTCCACTCCTTTCATCATATAGTCGTTCAGGGAATAACTGATTCCGACTGTAGGATGGACAATCAGACCGGTTCGCTTTTCCACGAACTGAGCGTTCAAGTCAGCCTTGTGGGTATGAAAAGAACCAACGCTGTAGGAAACATCCAGGTAATTCTTCTGCTCCTGGCGGGTAATGATATTGATGGCGCCTCCCAATGCATCAGTTCCCAGGCTGGCCGGAACCACACCCTTGTAAATCTCTACACGATCAATAATATTTACTGGCAGGTTGGAAAGCGAGACTCCGCTTCCCTTGATATCCAAAGGAACTCCGTCGATGAAATACCGGACGGAATTTCCCGACATACCGTTGATAGACAAGTCATAATCAGAACCTACGCCTCCTTCTTGGCGGATCTTCACGCCCGCGCTGTGGTCCACTAATGTCGTAAGATTGTTCAAGGAGTTGACTATAGGCTTCACGTCCAACGCATTGACAGAAAAAGCCCCTTCTCTTATTTTCTGTGAGTGGCTCTTCCCGTAGACATTAACCCCGTCCAAACTCACGGAACTCTCTTTCATCACAAAGTCTCTCGTCATATTCTGGTTCAGAACAATCGTCTTTTCCAGGGTTTCATACCCCAGAAATGAGAGAGACAAGGTATAAGTTCCTGATTCCAGGCGCAATGAGTATTTGCCATCGGCATCGCTATAAGTGCCCAAAGTTGTTCCCTTGACAGAAACAGTAACCTGTGGCATGGCACTACCGTCACGTGCCGTTATTTTCCCCGACAGGATAAAGTTATGCTGGGCAGCCGCTTCCAGACCGACAAACCACGAAGCCAACAGCAAAAACAGACAAAAAGAAAATTTCATCTTCATTTATTTCATTTCCTTAGTAACATCCTATATGCTTAGGGGGTAAAAGAAGAATGAAGTCTCTTTTTTATTGAAAGAAAAAAGATAGAAAATCAAATCTGATATTTTAATAGCCTTATTCCCCGAAAGCATCAAAACAAAACTGTCACTGGCAGGTCTTCTGACTTGTTCCGTTCCAAGAAGCCTTCCCATCCGGCATTCGGACAGTGGCATAGAGTTTCTTAGAAGCAAAAAAGGAACTCACAGCAGCGGGTCTGTTCCGGATTTACACCGGATTCCCTTTTCATCACCTAATCTTCGGAAAAAGAGCGGTGAACCAATAACGCAGGCAAAAGTAGAAAAAAAATATGAAATGTATTCATTTCGTGTTTAAAATTTATTTTAGCTGTAGAAAAGCCTGGATATTATAAGAAATCGTCGAGTATGTTTATTAAAGGCTATAAATTTCACGTATATTATTTGCTGACATTTCATCTACTTCATCCATAAAAAGATTGAATCCTAAAATCCGCAACTATCATCCAATACACGATTAAGGGTAGATTTATGAGTCGTTAGTAGCAGCTTTCAGTAAAAAGCAACAGCACAACATCAATATGTAGCCACCA
>NZ_JAKZMM010000064.1 GCF_022809355.1 Parabacteroides faecalis
TAAAACGGACAATTTGAACTCAATACTGAATTTGCGATGACTGATTCCTTTCTTTCCCATTGCTTTCTCTTTTTTTGTTAAATGGGTGTAAAGTAAATCTGTAGTATGACACTTGGCCTAAAAAGAAAAAGCCCGGCTAAAACCAGGCTTGATAAATTCTTTTACCGGTTGATAAACAACCAGGCATCTTTATAGCGTTTATCCTTCCGGAGATTCTCCATAAATGATTCGGCAGCTGACCGATCTGTGAAACGATCGGCATAAACCCGATATTTCTTACCATTCTGCACTACATCCGAGTGCCGGCACACCTGACGGTCAACCTCTTTTAAATATGTATCAGCTTGCGATGCTGTCGGGAAACTGGCTATCACCACATAAAAATACTTTTGTGGAAGAGGCTTGACTTCTTTAGCTGCAGGCTTCGGTGTTTCTTTTACCTTCGGAGCTACAACCACCTCTTTCTTTTCTGCACTTTTATTGTGACTTACCGTTATTTCCTTAGGTTGTTCCGTCTCTTTCACGACAGAAGCAACCGGTTTCTCTACCACTGACGCGCCTTGAGCCGGAACAGCAGCTGAAGAAATATCCTGATTCTTCCATGCAGAAGAAGGAATCATTTCAGTCGGAACAAAGCTAGCCGAATAAGCAGCCCGATTGACATCCTTTACCGGCGTAGAAATCGACAACAATAAAACGATAATGGCTACAGATGCTGCTACTGCATGCAGGAAACGACGGCTAACCGGTATATAGTAAACCTCCTTATCTTTGGGTTTCTCTTCTACAACAGATGCAGCCGGGAAACGAACACTTAACGGCTCGAACACAAATGAAGGCAAACCGAACATCGCCTGGTTCAACCACTCGGCATCACTCGCCTGAAAAACCAACTGGTTCTCTTCGCCCAAAGAAAATATACCGACATTGCCTAACGAATAGGTACCTTGCTCCTGCAATTCATTCCGAAGAGCAGCCACATCGTTGATCACCAACTGACGAGCCTGTTTATAATCCACCTGCTCTTCTTGCATATACGATTCGATCAGCAATCCATCATTATGCTGCAATGTCTGATTAAAGACAACTTCCTTATGAGCTGGTTCAAACAAGTATGTATCAGCCTGATAATTTGTCGGCATTGCCTGTACGACGAAGCCGCCCAAATCCGGAACAATCACACAATCATGTTCCAGTAAAAGCTTTTCAATATGTTTTTCGATTCTAAGCATATCACAAAGATAGACATCTTTCGGGATAAAATCAATGCAGTGTTCTTTTTTTAGTTAATTTTGTTGGTCAAAACAAGACATGAAATATGCTTTTTATCGATACACGATATTTGTTACATAAGACGACACCCTTCTTGTTCGGATGGTTAGGTGATCGTTTGTTGGGCGATCCGGAAGGATGGCCACATCCCATCGTATGGTTCGGGAAAGCCATTGCTTACGGAGAAAAGCACCTCAACCGGGGAAATGACCGGATATTGAAAGGCGGCATACTGGCCGTCACCTTGATTGCCGGTATCTACTTTCTGACATACGGTATGCTTTATTTTGCCGGTGTAATTCATCCGGTAATCTCAGGGATACTAACAGCCATTGGTATCTTTTTCTGCCTGGCCGGAAAGACCCTGATAACTGAAGTTAAAGCCGTTTTCGAAGCCGTAGACAGAAGTGTGGAAGAAGGAAGAACACAGGTTGGCCGTATCGTCGGACGTGATACCGCTCACCTTTCTCCTCAAGAAATCCGGGCAGCCGCCCTTGAAACTCTGGCTGAGAATTTGAGTGATGGTGTGATCGCTCCCATGTTTTGGTTTCTCCTGTTAGGACTTCCCGGCATGATGGCCTACAAAATGATTAATACATTAGATTCCATGATCGGATATAAAAACGACAGATATTTTGAATTCGGAAGAATTGCTGCCCGGATAGATGACTTGGCTAACTACCTTCCTGCCCGTCTGACAGCATTTCTGATGTTATTGGTATCCGGTCAGTTGGACAAACGTGATTTTGTATTCAAATATGGTCGTGCTCATGCCAGTCCAAATTCAGGTTATCCGGAAGCAGCTTTGGCAGCTATTCTGGATTGTCAGTTCGGTGGTACTCACGATTACTTTGGACAACCGGTCGAAAAACCTTATATCGGGACAAACGCCCGTAACTTTACGACCGAAGACATGTGGCTGGCTGTCCGTATAAACAGCCAGGCTGAACTGGTGATGGGTATTGGTGTGAGTTTAATTTCTGCAATTGTATAAAGGATAAAAGAGATATGGAAGAAATCAGATTAAATAAATTAATGAGTGATTCCGGCCTATGTTCCCGCCGCGAAGCCGATAAGTTCATCGAAATGGGACGTGTCACTGTAAACGGGAAACAACCCCAAGTAGGACAAAAGGTAACGGAAAACGATGAAGTCTTGGTGGATGGTGAACCCATTAAAGTGGGAAAGTATTCCAGCTCCGGAACGATTCGGGCAGCAACCCGTAAGATTGAGAATCTGGTTATGGGCCCCAAGGGAAACAGACCGAAAAGCAGCCGTTCTGAAAATCCGGGAAACAGAGGCCAAAACCAAACTGGCGCTGCCAATAATGGAGAAAACAAAGGTGGCCGACGTGAACATTACGTAAAATACAACAAATATGCTGCCGCCCGTCGCGCTGCCAAAGAACGAGAAGCTCAAGGAGGCAAACCGCAAGTAGATAAAGACAAAGCGCTACGTGAGGCCATGCAGCCTAAGTTTGGCAAGTCGTTAAGCCGGTCGGCCGTAGCCCAGCGAATGGCAGCTTCTCCCAAGTCGGCCAGCCTGCGAAAGACAAGCCGTAACAACCCGATCAATAAAGCCAAACGGATTGCAAGAAGAAAGGGTGAAGCGTAATGGAAAAGCGAATTATCCTGATTACCGGCGGACAACGGTCTGGCAAAAGTGGCTACGCCCAACGAAGAGCCTTGAGCCTGAGTCCGAATCCGGTTTATTTGGCAACATCCCGTATTTGGGATGAAGAGTTTCGTCAACGAGTATTACGTCATCAAGCCGACCGGGGTCCGGAATGGACCAATATCGAAGAAGAAAAATATCTGAGCCGTCATTCCTTGGAAGGACGGGTCATTGTCATTGATTGTGTAACCTTATGGAGTACCAACTTCTTCTTCGACAACAACAGTCAGGTAAATGTATCCTTGGAAGAAATTAAAAAGGAGTTTGACGCATTTACCCAACAGAATGCCTGTTTCCTGTTTGTTACCAACGAACTGGGAATGGGAGGAGTTTCTGTTGACGAAACACAACGTAAATTTACAGACCTGCAAGGTTGGGTAAACCAATATATTGCATCTCAAGCAGACGAAGTCATATTAATGGTCAGCGGTATTCCCGTTGCAATAAAGAATAACATATCATGATAACATTTCAAATTAACCGACCAGACGAGGCAATCCGACAAGCCTTGGAAGATAGAATCAATAGCCTGGCTAAACCCAAAGGATCGCTGGGCAGACTGGAGTCGCTGGCCCTCCAGATCGGAATGATCCAGCAAACCTTACATCCGGTTCTTTCTCACCCGGTAAATGTGATTTACGCAGCCGACCACGGCATTGCCGACGAAGGTGTCAGCCAGTCGCCAAAAGAAGTAACCCGCCAGGTCATTTATAACTTCCTAAATGGTGGTTCCGGTGTTTGTTATCTGGCCCGCCAGCATGGATTCGACATGAAGATTGTAGATGGTGGAGTGGATTACGACTTTCCCGAAAATCCACGTATCATAAGTCGTAAAATCAGAAAAGGAACCCGTAACTTCCTGCATGAGGCAGCCATGACACAAGAAGAGATGGAAAAGGCACTCGAAGTAGGAGCAGAAATCGTTACCCTTTGCCATGAAGAAGGATGCAATGTTATCAGTTTCGGCGAGATGGGTATCGGTAACACTTCGGCCTCCAGCATGTGGATGAGTTGCCTGACGGGTATTCCTTTAATCGAATGTGTAGGTGCCGGCAGCGGATTGAATGCCGAAGGTGTCCGTCATAAATATAATGTACTGAAAGCGGCCCAGGATAATTACAAAGGTGATGGTAGTACACTAGATATCATGCGTTATTTCGGCGGTATCGAAATGGTAATGGCTGTTGGCGGAATGCTTCGGGCAGCCGAATTAAAGATGATCATCCTGGTGGATGGATTTATCATGACCAATTGTGTGTTGGTAGCTTCCCGTTTATATCCTGAAATGCTTCCCTACTGCATTTTCGGTCATTGTGGGGATGAAAGCGGACACAAGAAAATTCTGGATTACTTGCATGCAGAACCCTTGTTACACCTCGGACTCCGGCTGGGCGAAGGTTCCGGTTCGGTTTGTGCCTATCCGATTGTTGATTCGGCTGTACGTATGATCAACGAGATGCATACGTTTGAACAAGAATCCATCACCAAATATTTCTGATCATGCTTCATATATTAGCAGCATTCATATTCTTCACCCGGCTTCCCTTCTGGCGTTTGGCAGAAGTGCCGGGCGAATATTTCAAGCACGTAGTTAGCCGATGGCCTTTGGTCGGCTGGTTCACAGCAGGCGTAAGTGTATTGGTATTGTATGCCTCGTCACTGATCCTGCCGGCATCAGTAGCTGTCTTATTAGCTATCCTGACCCGATTGCTGATAACCGGCTGCTTGCATGAAGACGGACTGGCTGACTTCTTCGACGGATTCGGTGGTGGTACCAGCCGGGAAAGGATTCTGGCGATTATGAAAGACTCACATATCGGCAGCTATGGTGTGATTGGCTTGATCGGATACTTTGGCTTATATTATGCATTACTGGCAAGTTTGCCGGTATCTCTGGCAGGAGCAGCCATGCTGGCAGGTGATCCTTTCTGTAAAGGAGTATCAGGTATGATCATCAATCGCTTGCCTTACGCCCGGAAGGAAGAGGAAGCGAAAAACAAGACGGTCTATAGCCGAATGACGGTTTCCGAATACCTGATTTGCCTCGGTAGTGGTATTCTTCCTTTATGTTGGCTTCCCGATCCAAAATATTTATGGGCCATTCTGTTTCCAATAGCCGTATGGTATATGCTAACTTCATTGATGAAGCAGAAAATACAAGGCTATACGGGCGATTGTTGCGGAGCTCTCTTTCTGCTGTGCGAATTGAGTTTTATGCTAGGCATAGTAATTGTACATACCGTATCCTAGACTCGACAATTCACAATCCAAAGAACTTATAATCTTAACAACTTACAGACTTACAACTATGATCGTCTATTTAATCCGACATACATCGGTAGCAGTACCCAAAGGTTCTGCCTACGGCTTTACGGATGTTCCACTCAATCCGACTTTTGAAACGGAAGCAGCTGTTACCCTAAGCCAGCTATCCGGACTTCATTTTGATGAAGTATTCTGCAGCCCGTTGACCCGTTGCGTGAAACTTGCGGCATTTTGCGGTTATCCTCAGGCCATCCGCGATGAACGACTGAAAGAGCTGAATTTTGGTGATTGGGAAATGAAAACCTGGGACGAGATTTCTGCTGATCCCTATTCTAAAAAATGGTTTAACGATTGGATCAACACCCCTACTCTACATGGTGAATCGCTTCGCCAGCAATATGAACGACTCAAAGCATTCCTTACTGAAAAGAAACAGCAAGGATATCAACAAATCGCCGTATTTTCCCATGGTGGTATTCTGGCCTGTGCCCGTGTCCTTGCCGGAGAATATCCCATTGAACAAGCATTCGAGTCTATTCCTCCTTATGGTAGTGTAATCCGAATAGAACTATAATCAATCATTCTTTTGTATCAAACTCAAAATACGAATTCGCCATAATAATCATTATCTTTTTCATACAAATAGAACATCTATCTTGACAAAGAGGACCCAAAGCAAAGCTGAGATCTACTACCTTTGCAAGTGAACATTAAATGAAAACAGTATGAAACGGATATGGTGTTACTTATTTGTGTTTTGCTTGATTATTCCGGCAAAAGCCCAGTTAACATTGGAAAGTTGCCAAGAGAAATCCAGGGATAACTATCCGTTAATCCGGCAATATGCCCTAATAGAAAAGAGTCGGGATTACAACTTGGCAAATGTCCAAAAAGGAAATCTTCCGCAAATCTCTTTACAGGGAAAAGCCAGTTACCAAAGTGATGTGACTTCCCTGCCATTTGATATTCCTCAAATTCCGGATGAATTACAACCACACGACCAATATCAGGCTGTAATTAATATCCAGCAAAACTTATGGGATGGAGGAAACATACAAAGTAAGAAGAAGGAAATAAAAGCGATATCAGAAGAGAAACAAGCCGAATTAGATGTCAATTTATATGCACTGCGCGAACGAATCAACCAACTTTATTTCGGGATCTTACTGCTAGACGAGCAAATCAAACAGAACAAACTCTGGCAAGAACAACTCTCGAGAAGTCTCAAGAATGTCAGTGCTTATTGTCAAAATGGGATTGCCAATCAGACAGATTTAGATGCCATTCAAGTAGATCAAATCAAAGCGCGACAAGAAGCTGTGGGCCTTCAAAGCAAGCGTGATGCTTATTTACGAATGTTGTCGCTCTTTATCGGTGAAACCTTAACCAATAATATCCAACTGGAAAAACCTGTCGCTTCAGGATCTTTTCCCAACGAAATCAAAAGACCAGAATTAACATGGTATGCGGCTCAAGAACAACGGTTGCTCATACAGGAACAGCATCTGAAAACCCAATTGATGCCACAAGTAAGTCTGTTCGCTCAAGGAGGCTATGCCAACCCCGGACTGAATCTGCTGCAAGATAAGTTTCAGGCCTATTATATAGTTGGAGCACGATTAAACTGGAATTTCGGAGCACTTTATACCTTAAAGAATGACCGTCTGAAAATTCATGCGGAACGGGATATGATAAGAAATCAGACAGCGACATTCCTGTTTAATACGAATCTGCAACTGACGGAACAGTCATCTGCCATACAAACTTTACAAAAGCAGATGGAAGAAGATGATGAGATGATTCGCCTGCAAACCCATATCCGAGAAGCCGCCGAAGCCAAAGTTGGGAATGGAACCTTATCGGTGACTGATATGCTCCAGGAAATAACAAAAGAAAACATGGCAAAGCAACAAAAAGCCGTACATGAAATCGAATTACTGATGAATATTTACCAGCAGAAACATATTACAAACAACTAAAAGAAGAAGCCTTATGAAGAAAATAAGTATTTGGATCATAGCATACATGATCAGTATGACAAGTTGCCACCATCAATCTTCGGAATACGATGCCACAGGAACTTTCGAAGCCACAGAGATCATCGTCTCGGCAGAAACATCCGGGAAACTGATTTTCTTCAACGCTGAAGAAGGAAAACTGTTGCAAAAAGGCGAACATGTCGGACTAATAGATACTGTCCAGCTTTATCTGCAAAAGTTACAACTACAGGCAAACATGAAATCGGTCGATTTCCAAAGACCAGACATCCAGAAACAGATAGCTTCTACCCAAAAGCGTATTGAGCAAGCCGAACTAGAAAAACAGCGGGTAGAAAACCTGCTAAAGTCGGATGCAGCTAACCGGAAACAACTGGACGACTGGAATACCGAAATACAAGTATTGAACAAACAGCTGGAAGCCCAATTATCCACGCTCCATAATAGTACGGCCAGTCTGAATGAACAAAGCTCGTCGGTCGCCATACAAGTAGCACAAGTAGAAGACCGGTTACTGAAATGCCATATCTCCGCTCCTATTCAAGGAACGGTATTGGCTAAATATGCAGAACCAGGTGAATATACGTCCCCCGGTAAGCCGCTTTTCAAGATAGCTGATACGGAACACATGTTCTTACGGGTTTATATCACTTCCAGTCAACTTTCACAAGTTTCCATCGGACAGACAGTGCGTTTGTATGCAGACTTTGGAGATGACAACCGAAAAGAATATACAGGAACAATCTGTTGGATTGCTGATCAAGCGGAATTCACACCCAAAACCATCTTGACAAATGATGAACGGGCCAATCAGGTATATGCCGTCAAAATAGCTTTCCACAACGATAGTTCTGCCAAAATAGGAATGTATGGAAAAGTTAAATTCACAACCCATGAAACCACTGATTGAAGTCTCGCATATCAGTAAGCGATACCAGCACATACAAGCACTGGAAGATGTATCGTTTTCTGTCAATCAGGGCGAACTGTTTGGGATTATCGGTCCGGATGGTTCGGGAAAAAGTACGCTTTTCCGCATTCTCACCACATTATTGTTACCGGATCAAGGACAAGCGCATCTCAACGGCTTGGATATGATAAAGGATTTCCGGAAAATACGAAAATGCATCGGTTATATGCCCGGTAAATTTTCCTTATATCCGGATCTCTCCGTAGAGGAAAATCTAGATTTCTTTGCTACCGTATTCCAAACAAGTATCGAACGGAATTACGAACAGATCAAAGATATTTACAGTCAGTTGGAACCTTTCCGCAAACGACGTGCCGGAGCTTTATCCGGAGGTATGAAACAGAAGCTAGCTCTTTGCTGTGCTTTAATTCATCAACCTATCGTTTTATTTCTGGATGAACCAACCACC
Organism: Parabacteroides faecalis; assembly: GCF_022809355.1. Taxonomy (GTDB): domain Bacteria; phylum Bacteroidota; class Bacteroidia; order Bacteroidales; family Tannerellaceae; genus Parabacteroides; species Parabacteroides faecalis. The sequence goes on from NZ_JAKZMM010000064.1 coordinate 8,588, forward strand.
GGTGTCGATCCTGTTTCCCGTAAAGAGTTTTGGAATATACTTCACCGGCTGAAATCGCAGCATGTCACCATTCTTGTATCAACTCCTTTTATGGACGAAGCGCGCCAATGTGACCGGATTGCATTTATTCAGGAAGGACGTATCAAAGGCATAGACACACCGGATGTCATCCTCCAACAATTCCATGACATATTGTGTCCACCAGCTCTCCAGCGAAATCGGCGTATGGATACAGAAACAACGATCATTCAAGTAAAGGATTTGGTGAAACAGTTCGGTAACTTCAAAGCGGTTGATCATATTTCATTTGAGGTGAAACGAGGAGAAATCTTTGGTTTCCTAGGAGCTAATGGAGCAGGAAAGACAACAGCCATGCGTATGCTTTGCGGACTCAGCAAACCAACTTCAGGAAAAGCTTTTGTTGCCGGATATGATGTCAATACACAGGCTGAAGATGTCAAGAAACACATTGGTTATATGAGTCAGAAGTTTTCTCTATATGAAGATTTGAAAGTATGGGAAAACGTCCGTCTGTTTGCCGGTATTTACGGTGTTCCGGCATCCGAAATACCTATACGTACAGATAAGATGTTGCAACGGATCGGCCTGAATAATGAACGTGAAACGCTGGTCCGCGAACTGCCGTTGGGTTGGAAACAAAGGTTGGCCTTTTCGGTATCCATCATCCATGAACCGGAACTGGTATTTCTGGACGAGCCGACCGGAGGAGTAGATCCTGCCACCCGCCGTCAGTTTTGGGAATTAATCTACCAGGCGGCCGAACGGGGCATCACGATATTCGTCACCACGCATTATATGGATGAAGCCGAATATTGTGACCGGATCTCTATGATGGTGAATGGAAAGATCAAAGCCATTGATACGCCGGAACGACTCAAACAACAGTATCAAGCACAGAACATGGACGAAGTATTTCAACAATTGGCACGTGGTGCTATTCGTAAATCAGATTGAATCATGAAACAGTTTTTTGCCTTTATCAAGAAAGAGTTTTATCATATTCTACGGGATACTCGTACGATTATGATCCTCTTGATCATGCCTATCATACAAATTATCCTGTTCGGCTTTGCTATTTCTACCGAAGTCAAAAACATCCGGACGCTTATTCTGGCTCCCAACTATGACATAGCCGTACAACAGATCGTGGACAGATTGGAGGCGAACGAATATTTCCAAATCATACAAATCGTCCATTCGCCTGAAGAGATACAGCAGGCTTTCCGAAAAGGGAATGTCGATCTGGCCATCGTTTTCCCACAGCAATACAGTAACCGGATTTATAACGAGGAACAACACATACAAATTATAGCAGACGCATCCGAACCGAATTCAGCTGTCATACGGAGTAATTATGCACAAAGTATTTTAGCACAAGCCGAAGCCCAGTTGAAAGGTTCCGGTTCGTTGCCGACGGTTATTCCCAATATCCAGTTGCTGTATAATCCACAGATGAAAAGTGTCTATAACTTCGTGCCAGGTGTCATGGGACTGATCCTGATGTTGATTTGTGCCATCATGACTTCCATTTCCATTGTTCGGGAAAAAGAAACCGGCACCATGGAAATTCTGCTTGTATCACCAGCAAGACCGTTATCGGTGATTTTGTCGAAGGCCGTTCCTTATTTTCTGCTTTCGATCATCAATCTGACAACGATCTTACTTTTATCCCGTTTCGTACTCCATGTACCAATTGCAGGGAATTTACTTGGCCTACTGGCGGTCTCGTTACTCTTTATTCTTGTCTCACTTACATTAGGATTATTGATCTCCTGCGTCACCGAAAAGCAAGTAGTCGCACTGCTCATCTCCGGTATGTTACTGATGATTCCTACTATCCTGCTATCTGGTATGATTTTCACCATAGAAAGCATGCCGCCCGTTTTACAGTTCCTGTCCAACCTGATTCCAGCTCGTTGGTACATCGAACTGGTCCGTAAAATCATGATTGAAGGTGTTCCCTTATCATTACTATATCCGGAAATCGGTATATTATCAGGAATGGGATGTGTATTCATGCTCATCACCTATCGTTTATTCAAGAATCGGCTGAATTAAAAACGTATTACTTATGTTAAGCTATCTGATAGAAAAAGAATTCAAGCAATTGTTCAGAAACAGTTTCCTGCCGAGACTCATCCTGCTGTTTCCTTGTATGCTGTTGATTGTATTTCCTTGGGCAGCCACACTCGAAGTACAAGATGTCCGCCTGGCTATTATTGACCAAGATCATTCACAGACATCCAGACGACTCATCCAACAGATCGAGGCTTCTCGTTATTTCCGCTTTCAGCACATGGCGGTATCCTATGAAGAGGCGCTTCAGGCCATCGAAAAGGATCAGATTGATATTATCTTGCAAATACCTATTGATTTTGAGAAAGAGCAAATCTTAGGTAAACCAGCAGAAGTACAGATTGCAGCCAACGCCATCAACGGCATGAAAGGAAATCTAGGTAGTTCTTATCTAGCACAGATCATCAACCGCCAATCGGATACTACCTCCATCCGTTACCTCTATAATCCGCATTTGGACTATAAACATTATATGGTACCAGCCTTGATGACTATGATGCTTTTCCTCATCTGCGGTTTCCTGCCAGCTCTGAACATCGTCAGTGAGAAAGAGAATGGTACTATCGAGCAAATCAATGTCACACCCGTAAATAAAGTTGTCTTCACATTGAGTAAACTGATACCTTATTGGCTCATTGGTTTCTTTGTACTGAGTATTGCCATGCTGTTGGCTTGGCTTATCTACGGACTTGTTCCTGCCAGTTCACTTTCTACCATTTATATCGGTGCCGGTATTTTCATCTTCTTAGTGTCGGGCGTGGGTATCACCATTTCCAACTATTCCAGCACCTTACAACAAGCTATGTTCGTTACATGGTTCTTCGTCATCATCATGCTTTTGATGAGCGGACTTTTCACTCCTGTCGGGAGTATGCCGGAATGGGCACAATCCATAGCGGCATTCAATCCTTTAAAGTATTTTGTAGAGTTTATCCGGATGGTTTATCTCAAAGGAAGTAGCCTGGCAGAAGTCGGTAAACCATTGGGTTGCCTACTAGGATTCGGTATCTTGTTTAACATCTGGGCTGTGTGGAGCTATCGGAAACAACAGTAACAGATTTATCCGAAAGACATAAAAAAAGAGGATTCAATGTGAATCCTCTTCCTTAGTTGCGGAGGCCTGATTCGAACAGACGACCTTTGGGTTATGAGCCCAACGAGCTACCACTGCTCCACTCCGCGATCTCGTTTTGTAATCATTGTTCCTTGATTACGGGTGCAAAGGTAGAAAACAATTTTCATTCTGTCAAGTATTTCACTTATTTTTCCTATTTACACACTGTAATCAAGAGAACAATATACATGGTATCAATATTTTACCATTATGTTAAATATTATCAAATCCAGAATAATCATCCGCTTCATATAAATGCAGACGGTTTTTCAGGCGAAAAACTTCCGCTTGCAGTTGTTCAACTCGCTTCAACAAATGATGGATAGCATCGATTCCCTCCAAGTTAATGGACAAGTCATAATACATCCGCGTGTATTGCTCAACATCTTTCAACTGCGAAACCGGCAAGTAAGATTCGTCGTTCACTACATTCAAATCAATCAGTCCGCCTTCATCCAGCAACAGGATAAACTCCGGATCAATATGACATTTCTGACAGTATTCTCTGACAATAACATATTCTGTATCCATAATTCTTGCGTATTAAGTTATGAAAGCTGTTGTATCTGACGGAACAGACACTTCTGTTCTTCGTTCCAATGAGTCGGAATGTTGACCGTATATGTAACAATCAAGTCGCCATATGTTCCTTCCTGCTTATAGACAGGGAAACCTTTTCCCTTCAACCGAACCTTGGCATTGTTCTGCGTACCGGGTTGAATCGTCAATTTAACTTTACCATCCAACGTATCCACGATCTGTTCTCCACCTAATACGGCCGTAAACAAATCCAACGATACGGTCGTGTACAGATCATTGCCTTCACGTTTGAAGCGGGCATCCGGCGTAATGACAAAGGTAATATACAAATCACCGGCCGGACCGCCATTCACACCGGCACCACCCTGACCTGCCAATTTGATGGTTTGTCCGTCGGCTACACCAGCCGGGACCGTAATCCGTAAATTCTTTCCATTTACCGTCAGAATCTGCTTATGCGTTTCGGCTGCTTCGCGAAGTGTCAAATGTAATTCGGCTGAATAATCCTGTCCGCGGAAACCATAACCAGCCTGTCGTTTGCTTCCTCGCCGCGAACCGAACAACGATTCAAAGAAATCCGAAAACTCTCCCTCCTCATCGCCGTCACCTGTAGAAGACCAGAACGAAGTATGGAATCCACCTCCATTCTGCTGATTTCCATAAGCCTGCTTTTGAGCTTCATATTCATCGGCATGTTTCCAGTTTTGGCCATATTCATCGTATTTCTTCCGTTTTTCGGGATCACTTAAGACCTCGTTGGCTTCATTTATTTCCTGGAACTTCCGATGTGCATCCGGATCATTCGGATTCAAGTCCGGATGATACCGCCGAGCCAGCTTCTTGAAAGCCTTTTTAATGTCCTCCTGAGAAGCATCCTTGCTCACACCTAGAATGTTGTAATAATCAATATAAGCCATACTCAAATCATTTATTTATTAAATAATCTCTACAAGAAATATTCCAAATCCGATTTCTGCCATATAAATATCGTTAACAGCTACAGATCAGGCCTTGTACTTGATCCAGCGAATGAGTTCGGCTATAGATGGCTTCTTTCCGTACATCAAAATACCCGTCCGATAGATCTTCCCAGAAATCCATACACAACCGTAGGCTGCTACAAAAAGCAAAACCAAGGAAAGGATATGTTCCCACAAAGGAATATCATAAGGTAGACGCACCATCATCACGATCGGCGACGTGAAAGGAATCAACGAACACCAGAAAGCCAGCGGACCGTCCGGATTTTCCACACTGTAAATACCGGCATAGAAACCGAACAGAATGAAGATCATCATCGGGGTCATGAACTGATTGGCATCTTCCGGCTGGTTGATGGCACTTCCAATAGCTGCAAACAGAGAGGCATACAGAATATATCCTCCTATAAAATACAACAAGAAGTTGATACCCAAGGTCGCAATCGGAATAGAATGAATGATATCCTGTATCTTCAATACCGTCGGGTCAGTAGATGTCATCATGGCAGCCTGATTCATATTGCTCGACATCATCAGATCGGCCGTTTGTGTTGCATCTCCGCCAAAGAGGAACAAACTGCCCGATACCAATACGACCGTCAGGATTCCCCATAGAAAGACCTGAGTCAAACCCACCATGCCGATACCGACAATCTTGCCCATCATCAAGTCAAACGGTTTGACCGACGAAACCATCAGTTCGACAATACGATTGGTCTTCTCTTCCATCACACCCTGCATCACCATCGAACCATACATCAGGATAAACATATAGATCACGAAGGTAGAAACAAAGCCGATCGCTGTCATCACTTCTGCCGACGAACTGCTTTCCGAACCATCGTCTTCCCACTTGACTGTCTGAATATCGAATGAGACTTTACAGTCATCAATAATTTGCTTCAAATCCGGTATCTGATAGGAATCCAACTTTTCCTGTTCCAGCATAGCCGATAACTGATTATTCACTTCCCGCTTCAATCCCATCGGAATCTGTTTCTTGGAATACAAAGTTGCAGCTTCCGGATGTGTAAGCAGATCGTCAGAGATGGACAGGAAGGCTTCGATTTCCTTATCTTCACTCTTCCGATATTCTTCCATATCTCCTTCAGCCGGGAGAAAACGGTATTCATCGGTATTCTTGAATGCAGCGGCATATTTACCGACCTGATCCAATACGACAATATTCTTTACCTCGTCGCTCTTCAAGGTTGCCAGCCAAAGCGGTACAAACACCATGGCAGCAAAAAGGACGGGTGCCAAAAAGGTCAATAAAAGGAATGATTTCTTACTTACGCGCTGTAAATACTCACGCTTGATGATTAGTCCTAGTTTACTCATGATCGGTTGATGTTAAAGGATGGTTGGCTACTACTTGAATAAAAATATCGTGCATAGACGGGATTTCTTCCTGGAAAGAAATAATATCCAGCTGACCAGCCAGCTGACGGAGTAATTCAGAATTGGAAACGTCCTTCTGCTTCTTGATCCGGATTTCCAGTTCTCCACCCGTTAGCTCTTTCCGGCCTTGCTCTTCAAACAAAGCAGAATTCAATACCGGCAATGTCTCCGGACCTTGTTTTACCCGCAAGGCATATTGATAAGACTTAAACTGCTCGCGAACTTCCTGCACTGAACCTTTCAATACGACATGCGAATGATTAATCAGCGCGATATGATCGCATATTTCTTCTACCGAACCCATGTTGTGTGTTGAGAAGATAATCGTATGCCCTTTATCTTTCAGTTCAAGGATTTCCAGTTTCAGTAATTCGGCATTTACCGGATCGAAACCGCTGAATGGTTCGTCCAGAATCAAGAGTTTGGGTTCATGTACAACGGTAATAATGAACTGAACCTTCTGTTGCATTCCTTTGGACAGTTCTTCCAGTTTCTTGTTCCACCAAGGCATGATGTCGAATTTCTCAAACCAGGCTTGCAAACGTTTCTTGGCTTCCTGATAAGACAGGCCTTTCAGCTGTGCCAAATAAATGGCCTGCTCTCCTACTTTCATTTTCTTGTACAGACCGCGTTCTTCCGGTAAATAACCGATCTGGTAAATATCGTCCTGTACAGAAGGGCGACCATTGAACAAAACGGAACCACTATCGGGTGCCGTGATACGGTTAATGATTCGGATCAGTGTTGTTTTTCCGGCTCCATTCGGTCCCAGCAGACCAAAAATCTGGCCTTCAGGTACCTGAATACTGACATGATCGAGCGCCAAATGATTGGCATACTGCTTGACCACCTCTTGGGTTTCTAATAAATACTCCATCTTTATCTTTCATTTTTATAGTTTATTCTTTTGTCGGTTTACATTTTCAGGATAATCCGCTCTCCCAATTCCTTCGAAAGAACCTTTTTAATCTCATTCAGCTGCGCTATTTCCTTCATCACCGTCATGATTTGTTCCGGATCAGCCGACGAGAGTTGCTTCAACTGTTCCTGCTTTTCTTTTAGCTGACGCATGATATAGGCTTCCTTGAATGCGAACAGATCACGAACTACCAGCTGATCCAGTTTGTCTTCTTCCTGTTCTACTTCCCGAAACTTGAAATGATATTTGCTCAACTGGTATTTCTCACTCATCAGGTTGGCAGCAACACGGCTTACCAACGGATCAGGATGTGACAGGAAATAACGATGGGCAATAAAAGTCTCTTCACCACAACGGTTGGCTGCTTCGTCGAGCATTTGCTTAAATATCGGTGTATAGAACGACAAATCATCCCGCTCCAGATCATCCCGGATAAACTCAGCCACCCGCATGACAATACGTTCTTTGGTTTCCTCATCTACATAATCATATAAAACCCGTTCTCCATAACGTACCACATAACGCAGCAAAGCAATCTCGAATGCCTCATACGGAGAACGTTGTCTTGTCATTACCTGGGTTTCTTCCACAGGAGCCGAAGGCGGAATTTCTGGCATCTCGTTGGATCCTGAGAACTCTTCTTCCGGAGGTGGCGGAAAATCCGGAGGCAACTGGTCGGAAACCGGTTCGGCTGTAGCGACCGGCACTTCCTGCATCTGACCGGACGGTTCCGAAATGGAATAATCAGGCGGCAGAATCTCCGTTGTCGAACGGTTCGTTACCGGAACTGAAGGCTTCTGTTCGTTTTTCGACAAGCGTTGTTTATTGACCTGATTCAAGACGACCTGTTCGTCAATCTCCATCATGGCACTACACTCCCGGATATAAATCGTACGCGTTATATCATCCGGCACAATCGCAATGGTCCGGATAATATCCCCGATCAAGGCCGCCCGTTTGACCGGATCGTTTCCGGCATCGGCCAGCAACAACTTCGTCTTGAAGCGGATAAAATCGGTTTCATGCTGACGGATAAATTCAGTAAACTCGGTCGCGCTATGCGAACGGGCAAACGAATCAGGGTCTTCTCCGTCGGGCAACAAAACGACTTTCACGTTCATGCCTTCGTCGAGCAACAAGTCTATACCACGAATGGCAGCCTTAATACCCGCGGCATCGCCATCATATAATACCGTAATATTATTGGTAAACCGATGAATCAGGCGAATCTGTCCATGTGTCAGGGCTGTTCCCGACGAAGCCACTACATTTTCAACGCCCGACTGGTGCATGGAAATCACATCCGTATAACCTTCCACCAGATAACAACGGTCGGCTTTCACAATGGCCTGCTTGGCAAAATAAATACCATACAGTTCATTGCTCTTATGATAAATCGGACTTTCAGGAGAATTGACATACTTGGCAGTTTTCTCATCCTTCTTTAAAACACGTCCGCCAAAGGCAACGACTTTCCCACTCAACGAATGGACCGGAAAGATAACACGTCCGCGGAAACGGTCATTTACATTCCCGTTCTCATAAGCAATCACGAGTCCGGTTTTCTCCAAGTATTCTTTCTTATACCCTTTCCGCAAAGCTTGCTGATACAAAGCATCCCGCTGGTCCAGACTATATCCCAACTGAAACTTCCGAATCGTATCTTCGCGGAAACCACGTTCAATGAAATACCGCATCCCGACAGTCTTTCCTTCCACATGCTCATGCAGCATCTGTGAAAAGTACTGTTGTGCCCAAGCATTCACGATAAACATACTTTCCCGGTCACTACGGACTCGTTTCTCTTCGTCACTCAGTTCCCGTTCAGCTATTTCTATATTATACTTCTTGGCCAAAAAGCGAAGTGCGTCAAAGTATCCGATCTGTTCATGCTTCATAATGAAATGAACAGCCGTTCCACCTTCACCACAGGCAAAACATTTACAGATATTTTTGGCTGGAGAAACATAAAACGACGGAGACTTATCGTCGTGGAAAGGACAAAGCCCTACATAATTGACTCCTCTCTTCCGAAGTGTAACGAATTCAGAAACGACATCCACGATATTCGCGGCATCCAATATTCGGTCTATAGTAGGTTGATCTATCATCTTTATCTGTTTCCTTATTTTATAGACAAATGTACGACATTATTTGACAAAGAAACCTTTTTAATATTACTTTACCCGTTGGCGGAATTAAATTAGCGCATATTTAACTTTGCCAATGGGTTTGTTGTTTTTATAGTTGATGTATTGTAGGATTGTAAGTGCGCTAATCTTCCCTATAATTC
>NZ_JAKZMM010000065.1 GCF_022809355.1 Parabacteroides faecalis
AATGGCAGGATGGAATTCTGATTTCCTCGTAGAACTACTTGATGCAGACTGGAATCCTCCTTGTAATAAAATAGATTCCAGTAAAAAATGATTGTAATGCGTCAGCCCTGTCCATATTAGTCAAAAAGCTTTATCACATATATGGTAAAGCTTTACCACATCTGTCGAAAAATTAAAATCTAGTAGGATTTTATTAAATACCTGCTTTCTGTTGATATTCCTGAATATAGCCTGTGTATGATTAGGATTAATTCGGATTCTTATAAAAAGAAAGTATTTTTGTGATTATGGTTATAGATTTAAAGAAATATAAGGGATAAAGTGTGTATTCTTTTCTTTTTTTAGATTTTTAAAATTTGATAGTGTGTATTATACGACCGATTTATTACCTTTGGCAAAATTTTTTCTTGGCAGAACAATGTAATAATATTCTGATAGAATCTACTATTTATCTTCTAAAATATGGAAAACATAGAAACTGGACTTTTATTGATGGTTGTTGGTATGGCAACAGTTTTTGTCATTCTTCTGATCGTAATCTATTTGGGAAAAGCCTTGATTTGGGCCGTGAACAAGTATGCTCCGGAAGAAGAAGGAACAAAGAAAGTTGTTAAAGTTGCTGCCGCTGTTAAGGCGCCAACAAATGCTTTGTCTTCGCAGGAAACGGCTGTGATTGTTTCGGCTGTCAGTATGGCGACACAAGGCTTGGGAAAAGTAGTTAAAATTGAAAAATTATAAAGTATTGCATATCATGAAAAAAGAAATCAAATTTAGTCTGGTCTTCCGCGATATGTGGCAATCTGCCGGTAAATATGTTCCGCGTGTTGACCAACTGACCAAAGTAGCTCCTGCAATTATTGAGATGGGATGTTTTGCGCGTGTAGAAACAAACGGTGGTGGTTTTGAGCAGGTAAATCTTCTTTTCGGAGAGAACCCGAACCGGGCCGTGCGTGAATGGACAAAACCTTTCCACGAAGCAGGTATACAAACACACATGCTTGACCGTGCATTAAACGGTTTGCGGATGAGTCCGGTACCGGCTGATGTCCGTCAGTTATTTTATAAGGTAAAGAAAGCACAAGGAACGGATATCGCACGTACCTTCTGCGGATTGAATGATATTCGGAATATCGAACCGTCTATTCAGTATGCAAAAGCAGCCGGAATGATTTCTCAGTGCTGTTTGTGTATCACGCATTCTCCGATTCATACCGTTGAGTATTATACCAAGATGGCTTATGAACTGATTGAAAAGGGTGCAGACGAAATCTGTATTAAGGATATGGCGGGAATTGGTCGCCCTCATTCGTTAGGACAGATTGTTGCAAACATCAAGGCTAAATATCCGGATATACCTGTTCAATATCATAGTCATGCAGGTCCAGGCTTTAATATGGCTTCTATCCTGTCGGTTTGTGAAGCTGGTTGCGATTACATTGATGTTGGTATGGAGCCGTTGTCTTGGGGTACAGGTCATGCCGATCTGTTGGCTGTACAGGCTATGTTGAAAGACGCAGGATTCGTGGTGCCGGAAATTAATATGAAGGCGTATATGAAAGTACGCTCGCTGATTCAAGAGTTTATGGATGATTTCTTAGGTTTATATATTAGTCCGAGAAACCGTTTGATGAATTCTCTGTTGATTGGTCCGGGACTTCCGGGTGGTATGATGGGCAGTCTGATGTCTGATCTGGAAAAGAATCTGGAATCTATCAATAAAGGCCGTGCGAAAAGAGGTAAGAAGCCGATGACGCAAGAGAAACTTTTGCTCAAACTGTTTGATGAAGTAGCGTATGTATGGCCACGTGTCGGATATCCTCCATTGGTAACTCCTTTCAGTCAGTATGTGAAGAATCTGGCTTTGATGAATGTGATGCAGATGGAAAAAGGAAAAGAACGTTGGAGCATGATAGCCGATGATATCTGGGATATGCTGTTGGGTAAAGCCGGACGCTTACCGGGTGAATTGGCTCCTGAATTGGTTGAGAAAGCTCAGGCAGAAGGCCGTAAGTTCTTTGAAGGAAATCCGCAAGATAATTATCCGAATGCTTTGGATAAATATCGCAAGCTGATGAATGAAAAGCATTGGGAAGTAGGTGAAGACGAAGAGGAATTGTTTGAATATGCTATGCATCCGTCGCAGTATGAAGCTTATCGTTCAGGAAAGGCGAAGGTGGACTTCAAGATAGATGTAGCAAAACGTAGAGCAGAAAAAGAAGAGGCTGCTGCTCCGAAGACTGAAATTGCTCTGCCGAAAGAACCGCAGATTATGACGGTTGATGTAAATGGCCAGGCTTATCGGGTAACTGTTGCCTTTGGTGATTCGGCTGCTTCTGCTCCTGCTTCTCAGGCACCGGTTTCTCCGGCTCCAGCACAGCAACCTGCCGCAGCTCCGGCACCTGCTTCCGCTCCTGCTGGTGCGGGTAATGAAGTCTTGTCTCCGCTGGAAGGTAAATTCTTCTTGGTGAAAGGCGCTTCTGATACGCCGGTGAAAGTAGGTGACGCGGTGAAGAAAGGCGATGTCTTGTGCTACGTGGAAGCGATGAAGACTTACAATGCTGTTCGTTCGGAATTTGATGGTACGGTAACAGCTATTTGTGTGAATGCGGGTGATGCCGTTTCGGAAGATGATGTATTAATGACCATTCAATAATGAACGAAATATTTCACAACTTATATGAAATGACTGCGTTCAGCAATATCATTGCTGAACCGCAGTTCCTGATCATGTATGCCATTGCATTCATCTTGCTTTATCTGGGTATCAAGAAGCAATATGAACCGTTGCTGCTGGTCCCGATTGCTTTCGGTGTCTTGCTGGCCAATTTCCCAGGAGGTGAGATGGGCGTTATTCAGGCAGATGAAAACGGAATGGTAGAAGTACATGGTGTGATGAAGAATATTTGGGAGATGCCTTTGCATGACATTGCGCATGAACTGGGATTGATGAACTTCATTTATTATATGTTGATCAAGACTGGCTTCTTGCCTCCTATTATCTTTATGGGTGTTGGAGCATTGACCGACTTTGGTCCGATGTTGCGCAATCTGCGGCTTTCTATCTTCGGGGCGGCAGCTCAGCTGGGTATCTTCACGGTTTTGCTGGTTGCTATTCTGATGGGATTCACGCCGAAAGAAGCGGCTTCGTTGGGAATTATCGGTGGTGCCGACGGTCCGACGGCTATCTTTACGACGATTAAGCTGGCTCCTCATTTGTTAGGACCGATTGCTATTGCTGCTTATTCGTATATGGCGCTGGTACCGGTGATCATTCCTTTGGTGGTTAAACTGTTGTGTACGAAGAAAGAATTAAGTATCAACATGAAGGAGCAGGAGAAGAAGTATCCTTCTACTACTGAAATCAAGAATCTGCGGGTACTGAAGATTGTTTTCCCGATTGTTGTGACTACGGTTGTTGCTTTGTTCGTGCCAAGTGCCGTTCCTTTGATCGGTATGCTGATGTTTGGTAATTTGGTGAAAGAAATCGGAACCAATACCTCTCGTTTGTTTGATGCTGCATCCAACAGTATTATGAATGCTGCCACGATCTTCCTGGGATTGTCTGTCGGAGCAACTATGACTTCCGAAGCATTCTTGAATCTGACAACGATCGGTATCGTGATCGGTGGTTTCCTGGCATTTGCCCTTTCTATTGCCGGAGGTATTTTCTTCGTCAAGATATTTAATCTGTTTACGAAGAAGAAGATCAATCCGCTGATTGGAGCTACGGGATTAAGTGCTGTGCCGATGGCATCGCGTGTGGCCAATGAGATTGCGTTGAAATACGATCCGAAGAACCATGTGCTTCAATATTGCATGGCAAGTAATATTTCGGGGGTTATCGGTTCGGCTGTGGCTGCCGGTGTCCTGATTTCGTTCTTAGGATAATCTGTTTTTTTATAGAAAGAAGTAAAGCTGTCGCAAGTTTATTGTGGCAGCTTTTTTTTGTATTTCCTCGGCATGGCAGGGCTTCCCGGAGTTTCGGAAAGTGCTTTTCTGCCGCCGCGGGGATTCCCGAAGTTTCGGAAAGCGTTTTTCCGTCGGCGCGGAAGTTTCCGAAGTTTCGGAAAGCATTTTTCCGTCGGCGCGGAGGTTTCCGAAGTTTCGGAAAGAACTTTTCCGCCGGCGCGGGGTTTTCCGAAGTTTCGGAAAGAGCTTTTCCGCCGCCGCGGGGTTTTCCGAAGCTTCGGGGAACGTATTTTTCGCAGATAAAAAATCCCCGTCCTTTCCGAAGAGGAAGAACGGGGAACAAGAAAACAAAATAATCTATTTATTTTAATTTACAATCTGAACAACGAGACTGGATTTGTTTGAAGAAGTCATTTCCCTTGTTATCAACCAGGATAAATGCTGGGAAGTCTTCTACTTCAATCTTCCAGATTGCTTCCATACCCAATTCCGGATATTCTACACATTCGATACTCTTGATGTTGTTCTGAGCCAGGATAGCAGCCGGTCCACCGATAGATCCCAGATAGAAACCGCCGTGTTTCTGGCAAGCGTCGGTTACTTGCTGGCTACGATTACCTTTTGCCAACATGATCATTGAACCGCCGTGGCTTTGGAACAAGTCAACATACGGGTCCATACGTCCTGCTGTTGTCGGGCCCATTGAACCACAAGCCATACCAGTCGGAGTTTTTGCCGGACCAGCATAATAAATCGGATGATCTTTGATGTATTGAGGTAATTCTTCACCACGATCCAGACGTTCTTTCAGTTTTGCGTGAGCGATATCACGACCTACGATGATTGTACCGTTCAAAGAAAGACGAGTAGCTACCGGATATTTATCCAACTCAGCTAAAATCTCGTTCATCGGACGGTTCAGGTCGATCTTCACAGCATTACCTTCGCCAGCCTGACGCAAAGCTTCCGGAATCAATTCTCCTGGATTAGAATCCAGTTTCTCAATCCAGATGCCATCTTTATTGATCTTACATTTGATGTTACGGTCGGCAGAACAAGAAACACCCAAACCTACCGGACAAGAAGCTCCGTGGCGAGGCAAACGGATGATACGAACATCGTGTGCATAATATTTACCACCGAACTGAGCACCCAAACCGATCTTGTGTGCTTCTTCCAGAACTTTCTTTTCCAATTCTACATCGCGGAAAGCACGGCCATGTTCATTTCCTGTAGTTGGCAATGCATCGTAATAACGAGTAGAAGCCAATTTAACCGTCAACAAGTTCTTTTCAGCAGAAGTACCACCAATAACGAATGCGATGTGATACGGAGGACAAGCAGCAGTACCCAAAGTCTTCATCTTGTTAACCAAGAATGGAACCAGCGTTTCAGGATTCAGGATAGCCTTAGTCTCCTGATACAGGTAAGTCTTGTTAGCAGAACCACCACCTTTTGTTACGCATAAGAATTTGTATTCCATACCTTCAGTAGCTTCCAGGTCGATTTGAGCCGGTAAGTTACATTTAGTATTTACTTCTTCATACATGCTCAGCGGAGCATTCTGTGAATAGCGCAGATTCTCTTCTGTATAAGTCTTGTACACACCTTCAGAAAGAGCTTCTTCATCGCAATAACCAGTCCAAACCTGCTGGCCTTTTTCACCATGGATAATGGCAGTACCTGTATCCTGGCAGAAAGGCAAAACACCTTTTGCTGCAACTTCAGCATTGCGCAGGAATGTCAATGCAACATATTTATCGTTTTCGCTAGCTTCCGGATCGTTCAGGATCTTGGCTACTTGTTCGTTGTGCGAACGACGAAGCATGAACGATACATCGCGGAAAGCCGCATTGGCCATAGCGGTCAAACCTTCTTTCGCAATTTTCAGAATAGGCTGTCCTTCAAATTCTGAAACTGATACATAATCTTTTGTAAGCAAATAATACTCTGTTGTATCCGGTCCCAATGGGAACATCGGCTGATACTTGAATGGAGGTGTTGCCATAATATCTTACGTTTAATTTAATATTGGTTGTCATTCTTAATAGACGGACAAACTTACTCAAAATTCATGAGAATCTATCATCAGAATAGTAAAAATCCCGAAATTTATCGAACTCAATATCGGAGTCATAGAAAAAGCTTAAAAAGGCAATTAGTGATTTTTAAGTAAATAATTAGTGAAATCTATGGATATAAAAAATTATTTAGTTTAATTTGTATTTGATATGGAATTGTAGTTATCCCTACTTAAATATAGGAAAGTATGAAGGACGAGCTTGAAACTAATTTAGCAAGTGAAGAAGCTGCTAAATTAAATGAAACGAACACACCGGTAGAAACTCCGGAAGTAACAGCCGAGGCTGCCGTTGTAGAATCTGATAATGCAGAAGAAAATGCTGCAGGTAAATTAACAAAAGAAGAAATCCTGAACCGACTACAGGCTTTGGTCGATGCTCCGATTGAAACGGTCAGAGGCGAAGTTGAGTCGCTTAAACAGGCTTATTATAAGATCCGTCGAAATGAAGTGGACGAATTGAGAAAGGCATTTGTTGAGCAAGGTGGTGATGAAAAGGATTTTACAGCACCAGAAGACACACAAGAAAATTTCCTGAAGGAGCTTCTTGGTTCTTATAAAGAAAAGAAAGCTGCTTATCTGGCTGAAGAAGAAAAGCAGAAGGCTGAAAACTATGAGATCAAATTACAACTGATCGAACAGTTGAAGATGCTTTGTGAAAGCCAGGATGATTTCAACAAGCTATATAATGAATTTAAAGATATCCAGCAGAAATGGAAAGAAATCAAGCTGGTGCCGGAAGAACATGCTAACGAATTGTGGAAAGAATATCAGACTTATTCTGAAGCGTTCTATGATCTGATCAAGATCAACAACCAGTTCCGCGATTATGATTTCAAGAAGAACTTGGAGTTGAAGACGGCGCTTTGTGAAGCAGTTGAGAAACTTCAGGATGAAAAGGATATTATTTCAGCTTTCCATCAGTTGCAGAAATTGCATCAGCAGTGGAGAGAAATTGGTCCGGTTGCAAAAGAATTGCGTGAAGAATTATGGGGCCGTTTCAAAGCTGCTTCGACTGTAATCAACAAGCGTCATCAGCAGCACTTTGAGAATCTGAAAGCAAAAGAACAAGAGAATCTCGTTGCTAAGACGGCTATCTGCGAAGAGATCGAAGGTATTGATTATGCTGCTTTGCAGACATTCAAGGATTGGGATGAAAAGAATAATGAAGTATTGGCTTTACAGCAAAAGTGGCGTACAATAGGCTTTACTCCGAAGAAACATAATACAAAGATATTCGAACGTTTCCGTGCTGCTTGTGATGTGTTCTTTACGAAGAAGACTGAATTCTACAAGTCTATTAAGGCAGAAATGGAAAAGAATCTGGAGAAGAAACGGGCATTGTGTGAAAAGGCCGAAGCTTTGAAAGACAGTACTGATTGGAAAGGTACTACCGAAAAGATGATTGCCTTGCAAAAAGAATGGAAGACAATCGGTCAGGTAACACGCCGGCATTCAGATTCAATTTGGAAGCGCTTCATTACAGCCTGCGATTATTTCTTTGATAATAAGAATAAGAATGTTTCTTCACAGAAGTCGGAAGAACAGACAAATCTGGAAGCAAAGAAGGCGTTGATCGAGAAAGTGAAGACAATGGATGAGTCCCTTGATACGGAAGAAGCTATCACAACGTTGAAGGAATGGATTGCAGAATGGAATGAAATTGGACATGTTCCTTTCAAGGAAAAGGATAAAGTTTATAAAGCATTCCATGAAGCGGTAGATGCTCAGTTCGATCGCCTGAAAGTAGATCAGCGTGACCGTCGGATGAAATCTTATCGGAATAATGTCAGTGAAATGGCCGGCAAGGGAAAAGGTAAATTGTATTCTGAACGTGATCGTTTGATGCGGACTTATGAACGGATGAAGAATGATCTGCAGACATACGAAAACAACATTGGTTTCTTGACGATCTCTTCTAAAGGTGGTAGCGGTCTGGTAAAAGAAATGGAACGTAAGATTGAGAAGTTGAAAGCTGAGATGGAATTAACTGTAAAGAAAATTGAGGCTATCGACGAAAATCTGGAATAAAATAGATCATTAGTCAATTAAGAGAGGCACAAAGTGAAGGATGCGTTTGTTACGCTTCGGACTTTGTGCCTTTTTGTTGCTGTTTGTATATATAATATATGTGTATTTCTCGTATTCATTATTTCAATCCTGGACATGAAACGGCTGTTCTTTCAGGTAAAGTGAATTATACACCGACTCGTCAAGTCCAGATTATGTTTCGGGATTTAGCTTGTCTTCCTCTGTGGTATGCCAAGCCTCACGATCTTGTATGGGTGGAAGATTTGCCACAAGCTGAAGCTTATGTCTCTGTTCTTAGATCACTTTTTCCACAATTGCCTTCGGAGATTTCGACTGAATCATTTCGGTATTCATCGGAATCCATCGAGTATGAAGCAACACCGTGGGGGCTTTCTCCGCAAAGCTTACATCATTATAAGAAGTTACTTCAATCAGGTAAGCATAAGCTGGTTATTCCGGAATGGTTGGGTGAATATAAACAACTGACCGGACGACAAACAGCCCGGAAGGTTTTAGAACGTCTTAGAGAATTGCTGCCTGAAATGATTTTACCGGACTTGCCCGTGTTTTGCCGGAGTATAGAAGAGATAGAAACATATATGCAAACGAATCAACCCCCATTTATCTTGAAGACTCCGTTCTCATCGTCCGGAAGAGGACTTCAATGGCTTTATTCTTCTGAATTGATGGAGAAAGACCGACAATGGATTGAAGGAGCCGTTCGCAAACAAGGTGAAATCAGTATCGAACTGGCACTAGACAAGCAGCAAGATTGGGCCATGGAGTTTGAATCGGATGGAAAAGGAACAGTAACTTATCGAGGGTTGTCTGTCTTTGGAACAGCCGAACGAGGTGCTTATTCAGGAAATATATTGGGTTCGGAATCTTTTCGGGAAAGTTTTATTTGGGCTCATCTTTCATCTTCAACTTTTATCCAGGTAAAAAAGGCTTTGGAAATTGTATTATCCGAGATATACGGTTATCTTTACACCGGTTGTATCGGAGTTGATATGTTGTTGTATCGCCAGCCGGATTCATTGTTGTGGAATATTCATCCTTGTGTGGAAATCAATATGCGGCAAACGATGGGAATGGTGGCCGTACAGTTGTCGGAACAGTTTTTAGAAGCTAATCATACCGGGCGGTTTGTAGTAGATTACGAGGCTTTGCCTGGAGAAGTACAGAATAAAGACAAGGATATGCGCCAGAAGTATCCTTTGGTTGTGACGAATGGTAAGATCCAAAGTGGATACTTGTCTTTATGCCCGATCTCTTCCGATACTCATTATTGGGCTTATATAATCATTACTTAAATAATACATACAATGAAAAAAACAAGTTTATCAATTCTTTTGGCCCTGATTTCGTGGGTTGCTTTCGCTCAGCAATCATTATGGGGCGGACAAAACATTGTTTCTCCGGAAATTCATCCGGATAATCGCGTTACTTTCCGGTTTTTTGCTCCAAAAGCCGTTAAGGTACAAGTGACAGGTGATTTTCTTCCTCCACAGAAAATCGAGACACAGTATGGAAAAATGGATATTCCCGGTGTGGCAGATTTGAAGGAAGGTGAAAAAGGGGTTTGGGAATATACGACTCCCGAACCATTGGCTTCCGAACTTTACAATTACACATTTATTGTAGATGGATTGAAGAATGTAATCGACCCGAATAATGTTTATGTCAATCGCGATGTGGCTTCGCTTTTCAATATCTTTATTATTAAAGGTGGATGTGGAGATTTGTATAGTGTGAATAAAGTTCCGCATGGTAGCGTAACGCAGCGTTGGTATAACAGTCCGTCATTGGGTTACGACCGTCGTATTACCATTTATACGCCTGCGGGATATGAAACCAGCGGAAAACGTTATCCGGTACTTTATCTGTTGCACGGTATGGGTGGCGATGAAGAAGCTTGGATCACCTTAGGTCGGACTATTCAGATCATGGACAATCTGATTGCTGAAGGAAAAGCCAAACCTATGATTGTCGTTATGCCCAACGGTAATGTGGATCAAGAAGCAGCTCCAGGCGAATCCAGTTTGGGTTTGTATAAGCCTTATACGCAGTTACCTCGAACAATGGAGGGAACGATGGAATCTACTTTCCCTGATATTATCAAGTTTGTAGAAAGCAATTACCGGGTCGAAAAGAAGAAGGCTTCGCGTGCTATAGCCGGTTTATCGATGGGTGGCTATCATTCGCTGCATATATCCAAGGAATATCCGGATCTGTTTGATTATGTAGGTCTGTTCTCGGCGGCTATTATCCCGAATGAGAAAGTTGATTCTCCTATCTATAAGAATTTGGAAGAGAAACTGGCAAAGCAATTTGCGAAAGCTCCAAAATTGTATTGGATAGCTATTGGTAAGACCGACTTCTTGTTTGACGCTAATAAAGAATATCGGGCATTGCTTGATCAACATAAATATCCGTACATTTATCGGGAAAGCGAAGGTGGACATATCTGGCGAAACTGGCGGATTTATTTGTCTGAATTTGCTCCGATGTTATTTCAATAAATAGATAAAAATAGAAAGTCCCTATTTCCGAATATGCGAAATAGGGACTTTCTATTTTCTATACAGGTGTTTATCCTTCTATCCGTTTCAGTAGTTCATCAATACGCAGGGTGATGACTTTTCCTGAAGGTTTCCCGTTTCGGTATGTAACAACTCGCAGCCACGTTGCATTCTTCGGAATACGAAGTGGTTCGAAGTATTTCGGAGAAAATGAGTCCGGATCAGTATTATCGAACGTATAATAAATATCCGAGTCTTTCAACTCGCAATCCAATTTGATCAGGCATTCATTATTTTCTTTGTACGGTGTGATGATGGCATTATACATACTACGTGCATAATTGATTCCGGCAACATCTGCCCGTTCGAAATGTTTCTCTACACGTGGCCAAAATTCATCCCAGTCTGTCTTTGCCGGACCGCTCCACAATACTTCTGCCAAAGCCCAACCGCGCGGCCAAGTCATGTATTCGGCATGACGGAAAGTCGGAACCGATTCTGACCAAAGATTTCCTTGTCCTCCTAAAACCATTTCGGTCGGAACGCTATCGGGTACCGGATTGAAACGATAGGAATCACTTAGCCGGCACATCGAATAAGTATCCGGTTCTACAGAAGGCTCGCCTTGCCATAAATCCAGATAACAGTGCTGGGTTGGTGTCATGATAACGTGATGATTGGCTTTGGCAGCTTTAATACCGCCTTCCATGCCTCGCCAACTCATAACGGTAGCATCAGGAGCTAATCCGCCTTCCAGGATTTCGTCCCAGCCGATCAGTTTTTTCCCTTTTGCTTTCAATATGCTTTCCAGCCGGTGGATGACATAACTTTGCAATTCGTTTTCATCTTTCAGGTTTTCTGCTTTCATGCGTGCCTGGCAACGTGGGCATTTATGCCAAAAGCCTTTGAAGCATTCATCTCCGCCGACATGGATATATTCATCAGGGAAGAGCGCTGCTACTTCGGTAAATACCTTGTCTAAAAATTCGAATGTCTCTTCTTTTCCGGCGCATAAGGTATTCTCGTCTTCACCATAGAATTTATTCCCAACATTAACATATTTCGGAGCTTTCATACAGGCCAGTTCCGGATAAGCAACCAAGGTTGCCAAACTATGTCCCGGTACATCAATCTCAGGAATGACGCGAACGTAGCGTTGTTTGGCATAAGCCAATACGTCTTTGATATCTTCTTGCGTATAATAGCCTCCGTATGTTGCTTCCTCGTCGGGTTGTTGCGGTTCGCGTTGCCACCATTGTCCTACGCGTTTGGCTCGCCAAGCTCCTTTGGCTGTCAGATTGGGGAGAGATTTAATCTCAATGCGCCAGCCTTGGTCGTCGGTCAGATGCCAATGAAACACATTCATTTTGTATTCTGCCAGTTCGTCAATGAAGCGCATGACTTCCTCTTTAGTGAACCAATGCCGACTGACGTCTAGCATTAATCCGCGCCAAGGAAATTGTGGTTTGTCGGTTATGTCTGCTCCGGCAATTGCCCATTCCACGTCATGTTGTACTTGTTGGCTACGAATTTCTTTAGGTAGCATTTGTAACAAGGTTTGTACACCGTAGAAAATTCCGGCAGGCTGGTTGGCCTCGATTGTGATTTGTCGTTTCTCTACTTTCAGATGGTAACCTTCATTCCCTAAATCCGGATTGTTGATCAG
The DNA here is from genome assembly GCF_022809355.1 of Parabacteroides faecalis. Taxonomy (GTDB): domain Bacteria; phylum Bacteroidota; class Bacteroidia; order Bacteroidales; family Tannerellaceae; genus Parabacteroides; species Parabacteroides faecalis. Next base: position 12,209 of record NZ_JAKZMM010000065.1, read on the forward strand.
AGAGAATTGAATATCTCCTTGCTCTTTTACTTCAAGCGAATATCCCAATGCCGGATTTACTTTATGATTGAAATAGTCAGCAATGGAAAGTAATTCCGCGCTGGATGATTCCAAACCGATTGTTGTTCCTTGGGATATTTTAAATACAGTTTCTGCATACGTTACGGTTTGTGGAATAGGGATGAGTGCCGTTTGTTCGGCTTGTTGGTTGTTTCCTGAGGATTGACATTGTGTAAAAAGTCCAGTCAGGGCAACAGCCATAGATAAAGCTAATAAAGTGTTCTTCATGTCTGCTTGAGTTTATAAATTATTATATGCGAAGATAGTGATTTTCTTATGAATGCTAATAGGATGATAGAAAGTTTTGGTTTTACTGGGATTCAAGAACGATTCTCGTTGGAATTAAAAACAAAACTCTCGAGAATTGATTTTGAAATTCCCGAGAGTTGCAAAGTCTTTATACAATGTTTTGTTTAGTTTTTCCGGAAGAAATAGCCGAGAGAAAAAGTTACGTTGTTTTGAAAGACATTCGATTCTCCTTCTCGTTTAGCAGAACGGCGGTCTAATGTACCGGTAACACTGTTGATTGCAAAGAAGAAACGGCTGTATTCAACGCTCATTCCAATATTTACACCTAAATCGAATGATTTCAGATTAGGTTCTTCTTTACTGCCAAAATCAATATTGGTAGATGGTTGTGTACCATGCGTCCGCATTTTCCCAAAGAGGGAAAAGTCGAGTGCTGGTCCTGCAAAAACAGAAAGCCGTATATCTGTAATATGAAACGTATAGGCTAAATTCAAAGGTACTTGGATGGAATAATAGGAGTATTTATTGTGTGCCTCTGAAGTTAACGGATTGTTGTATTGTGAGTAATAGGAACCACCTTGATTGACAAATTCAACTTCCGGACGGAAAGATAATCCTTTATATAAATGTACGTCCATTAGTCCGGCAATACTCCAGCCGAAACGTCCACCCGACATATATTCATCTTGTACCCGTTGGATAAGAGAAGAATAGGCTCCACCTGCACGTACACCAAAATCTACTTGGGCATAACTTGGGAGTATAGATAAAATTACCAAGGCTATTATGCAATAATATCGTTTCATAGGCATTTCCTCTTTCTTTGTTGAGGCAAAGATAAAAATTCTGTGGGTATGAAAAGCATGTTTTACCAGCTTTTTCATATAAATGCCTAATCTGTTGGAAGGGAATAAGTGGAAAAATGAAAGTTTCGCATTCCTTGCTTAATTGAGAAAAGAAGAAATGCGAAACTTGTTTGTGCTTTTAGAAGTATATTTCTCCGAAGAAATCAGGACAATGGAAATTGGGTTCGGGTAAATCAATCGGATTCCAACTGACGAAGTGTGGATATTCTGTTTCATCCGCACATTTGTAGAAGTTTCCGAGGATCTTTTCCGGCATAGCTTTAGAATCAAGTCCCATTACGGTTAATGGAATAGCAACCAGTAATTCCCATTCGTAAATACCGGTCTTTTCTTTGAATGCTTTTCTTTCCAACGAAGTATGTCGTTTGATTGATTCATATTCTTCGGGGGTAAGAGAAGTCTTTTCTGTGCGTGAAATTCTACGGGCTGCATCGCACGTTCCGATACAGTTAAACTCGAAGTTCATGTAGGTATCTTCGTTTTCCTTCTTCATAAAGAATTCCACACAACTATCTTTATGCACACTCGAATCATCTTTGTCGAAACAGGCTTTAATCGAATGACCTTTTACGAAATAACGTAGATATAAATATTTATCAGAACGGGCAATATCAAATACAACAATTGGTTTGTAACCATATTCTTTCCAATTGATTTCATTGATATACTCCCGTTGTGCTTTACTTTCCATAAAGAAACCAATGGAAGATAAGTCAAGTGAGTCAAGTCCAGCTAAATAAGGTACTTTAAGTCTTTTCATCTCTCTTTAATTTTAAATAAGTGGAATTTTGATATAATATGTCAGCAGAACAGAAATGATACCGATGATCGAAAGAATAATAATAGTACTTCCCACGATCCGGTTCATTAGCCATATCCCTCGTACATTAAACCATTTCCTCAATTTTGATACTATATAAGTTATAAATAACCACCAGCTAATGGCTCCAATGCCAATACAGATGATCCCACCGATAATCATTCCCAGTGAATGATCCGGCAAGATAAAGCCGAATCGGGCAAAGAGGCCGATATAAAGCAATACGATCAATACATTGCTGAATGTCAAAAGAAACGCCGTAATGAAGTCTTGAGTAAACGAAAGTTTCCGCTCTTTTTGTTTACGCAAGTTTTTGACCGGATTACTTTGATATATGTAATATCCAAAAAACGAAAGCACCAGACTTCCTGCCAGCTGCAAAGGAGCTTGATTGGCTTCTACAAAGTTCACCACGACTCCCATTCCCAGACTTGTTAACATGGCGTAAATGATATCAGACACCATGGCTCCTAGTCCTGTCACAAAACCATGCCATCGTCCTTTGCTCAGTGTCCTTTGAATACATAACATACCTACGGGACCCATTGGTGCGGAAACCAATATGCCTATCAATAATCCTTTCGCCGCTAATGCTAACATCTGTTACTTTTATCGGTTTATAATATGGATTTGCAAAGATAGGAGGTTTTTTTGGAGTTGACAAGTCAACAAGGCTTCAGTTAATAAGGTATCAATTGATAAGATTTAAATATAAAAATCGTTACCTTATAAAACTGTAGCCTTGTCTTTCCGTTCTTTTATTATTTCTTTCCGGGAAAATTCGGACTGTACAACATATTCGGGCGTGTTTGCAATACACCGTCTTTTACGAAGCTGTCGCCTCTTTCCTTCAAATGTTCTGCCAATGCTGTTCGCATTTCAGAGGCTACGGTGGTATATGTCTGATCTTTTATACAGTTATGCAGTTCCTGTGGATCTTTCTTCAGATCGAACAGCTGCTCGCTACCATTATGTAAGTTCCAGACATATTTCATCTTTCCATCAGTCAGGGCACACCAATAATTATCATCGGAATAACAGGTAGAATGCTCCAGGTCAATGTACTTTCTCCAAGAGGGTTGTTTGCTTTGTACAAGTGTTGCCAGCGAACGTCCGTCCATATCTTCCGGAATCTTTCCACCAGCTAGATCCAGGAAAGTAGGCAAGAAATCCCGCAGCTCTACCGGATAATCCAATCGGCTGCCATCTGAAATTTGTCGTTCCATCGTCTTGGGCCACTTAACAATATATGGAATGTGGGTAGATCCTTCATACGGATAGGTTTTTCTCCAGTGATAATGGTCTCCCATCATGTCTCCATGGTCGGCGGTGAAGCAGATGATGGTATTGTCGTACATATCCTTTTCTTTCAGGCAACGGATAATTTCACCGATCTGATCATCGATAAAGGTGATGTTGGCATAATAGTGTCGGAGTGAATTCTGGGCATATTCGTCGCCAAAGTTGGCAAACGGAGCATCGGATGGCATATCTTCCGGATTCTTTCGTTCGGCATATTGCTGGCACCAGTCTCCATGAGCCGGTTTCGGCATTTCTTTTCCCTTATATAAATCCAGATATCGCTGAGGCGGATCATACGGACTGTGCGGACGGGCAAACGATATTTTCAAGAACAATGGTTGGGGAGATTCGTAATGACGGATCAGTTCACAGGCTGTTTGTCCGGTCCAGGTGGTTGGATGAAGTCGTTCATCCAATTGGTAAACTTTGGCTCCGTGATCATTCCAGCCAATACCCGTCTTGTCCGGATTCTCTCCCGGCGCTTGCAGTTGGAACCATTTCCGGTAATCGCTGATAAAGTCTTTTGATTCGACACGTCCGCTTTCATCGATGAGCGTCTGATGGAAGCCATGCAGTGAGTTCTGCGGATTCCAGTGCATTTTCCCAATGCCAAAGGTATAATATCCTAAGTCTCTAAGCATCTGAGGCATTTCATATTTGTACTGAGGAGCCACAGCTCCGTAGCCAAGCATACCATGATGCCAGGGTGATAAGCCGGTCAGTAAACCCGAACGTGCCGGCGTACTACTGGGCGTACTGGTATAGCCGCAGACAAATAGTGTACCTTCGGCGGCTAATTGATCCAGATGCGGTGTGCGGATATATGGATTTCCCATGCAACCTAAGGCATCACCCCGTTGCTGGTCGGTCATAATAAAGATAATATGCGGTTTATTGACTGGTGCGGGATTAGGCTTAAGCGGATGGGCCTCGGTTGATAGCGAAGTACTTTCGGCATGTACGGCACTTTCGGCTGCTTGTACACCACTCCAGCCCAAACCAATACCGATAGATGATTTAATGAACGATCTGCGTTTCATATAGTATGTGTGTTTTTGATTCTGTACGACTAAAGTACAGTAAATCCTTGATTGCAACAAACTTTTGTGTAAAAAAGAGAGCTGGTGTAATGATATTTTGAGGTACAGAGAGTTGTACCTCAAATGTTATTTCAAATTACAGATTCTTGATTTCTTCGTCAGTCAGACCTGTACATAATTTAATTTGTTCGAAAGAGATACCGTTTTGCTTCATTTGGCGGGCAGTTTTAAGTATGCCTCTCTCTTCTCCTATTTCAATTCCTTCTTGTCTTCCTTCCTCTCTACCTTCTTCTTTCCCTATTTGCAATCCTTCTTGAAACTTCGCTTCCTCTTGACGCTTGCGATAAAGGGCTATACTATAATTGTCTCGATATACTTTGAGGCAAGCCTCGTACTCGTCTCGTTCTTTCTTGTTCATATTGGCTATGCGCGCCAATTCCTCCAAGCGAGCGAACAACGCTTTTTGACCTTTGAATGATAAATGTTCCAACTGTTCCATGTGCTTCAAATTATATAACCAATAATCCAGCGGGGTTTCACATTCTGATTCTTTCTTATTGAAGAGCGGCATCTCTATGTAGATTCCCCGAAAACTAGTAGTCACAGGCTTTCCGGTTTCCCGATCCGCCCAAACAACATCTGTACGTACTTTATCTGTCCGTCCTGAACGGAAATTCAAAATGAATATTCCATAAACCGGATATAAACGATATTCCCACTGCGCGCCTCTTCTACCTTGTCCGGCGACTATGCGACAAAGATAATACAGTCCGCGTTCATAAAAGTAATCCTGCTGCGCATTTTGAAGTTCGACAATGAAAATCGTTCCGTCTTGATCCTTACACAACAAGTCGAAGATAACACCCCGGCCGTCAATAGCTTCACTTTGATCTTCCTTATCCATATAAGAAAGGTCCTCTACATGGTGTTCACCTTCCAACAAATCATTGATTAACTCGATTAATAACTCTTTGCTCGATTCCTGTCCGAACAAGATCTTGAATCCTCGATCCACGAAGGGATTGATAAATACACTTTGTTTCTCCATAGAAAAGGTTTTTTTAATATGTTTTTGTCTCAATAGCGAGATATGCAAAGATAAGTTTTTTAATTGGGAAAATAAGACTATAAGGGAACAATTCGTTACAGGGCTGACGCATTACAATCATTTTTTACTGGAATCTATTTTATTACAAGGAGGATTCCAGTCTGCATCAAGTAGTTCTACGAGGAAATCAGAATTCCATCCTGCCATT
>NZ_JAKZMM010000066.1 GCF_022809355.1 Parabacteroides faecalis
TTTTTATCTTTGCAAAGGTAATATGTAAAGCCTTTTAGTAAGACTTATTTTATCTGTAGAGTTTTTTAGTAACGTATCAAAAAAGTGTAAAGTAAATTTAGGCATAGTCAACTTCTTGCAATTTCGTTGTAACATGTTCTGCTATTCGTTGACACATTTGAGCCACATTATCCTCTTTAAGTATTGATTTTACAGCCTCTTTTAAAGGATCTTGTATTTCTTTATCATGATCATTATTACTTCGGTCAGCTTGAAATAGTGAATATACAGGAAGAAACTTTTTCAAACTTTCCCAAATCGTCTTTCCGTCTTCTTTCGTTACATCAATTTCCTTTTCTTCTAAATTAAGATTATCAGCAAAGTGATTCCATATTGCTGCGCGTATAACAGCTTTTCTTGTTTGATCTTCACATTCTATGTCCTCTCTACTTAATATTACTTTAAGATCTGTAATTTTTTTGCTCAATAAATCGCAACAAGCTGGATTTGTTGGATGTTTAGCTTTAATATAAACTTTTTCCTTTCCAGCCCTTGGATATCTTTTAACTATCTTTAATGTATTGGATTCTGTTAAAAGATATTCAGCAGCAAGTGTTGTTCTATTACTTTCATCTATAATTAAACTATCTGGCAAATTAAAAAACTCTACAGCAATTATCACTTCATCGTCACCTTCATTAGAGGCTTGTTTGTTTATATCTTCCTTATCCAAGGAAACACATCCTTTCCCTTCATTAAAGAAAATGTCCAAAGCCTCAAGTATTGTAGATTTTCCAATATCATTACGACCTACAAAAGTTGTCAAACTAGAAAAAAGAACTGTAGTTTCATTTCTATAGCCACGAAAATTTTTAAGTGTTACAGATTTAATTAACATATCAATAATCTATATAAATTTAAACCAAAATAATCATCCGCTTAATAATATAAACCTACTAATATAAAAAATGAGTAAGAGAATATTATGCTGCACCCTTAATCAATAGCAAATTTACTAATTTTATTCCCAAAATGTTATTTTTTCAGATAAATTGAGGTCAAATAAGTCTGTTTAATTATAAAAACAAAATCTCAGAATACAGTCTCCCTCACTTTCTGTCAATCTGGCGGGAAACTTTTCCCCTTTTCTGATACGGTGACCGTATGCAACATACGGATGATGTTCCAGACCATGCCATCCTTCGTATTTTTTGATACACCTGACAGCCGTTTCCCAACGTGAGTCTTCCACATTCTCCTGTGACCGCAAAGAAGTTACCGTCATGGCCAGTACCACCAATGGCAGTACTGACCCTAGAAGTCTTACGGTTATTATAAGGCACCTCCTTCCTGAACTGACAATGAATCTTCCACAGTACCTGTTTCTTCATCACCTGCATCGTTGAAGTCAAATTCCATTTCTGTCATGTTTCCCCAATTGTCTTCGACAACGACAATGAAGTTCTGCGCCTCGTCACATAGTGAAGTATAATACAGCCTGAACTTCCTGTTCTCCAGCAGATAACGGTCATTCGGCTTGAATTCAAGACCGTTGTCCAGTTTCAGGGAACCTTCCCCGTCATACTGGAAATAACGGATCGTATAGACCGTACCGTCAAAATCGCCCTCACTTTTGAGTTCACATCGTATTTCCGCCGTTTCATTCCTTTTCAATTCCTTGGGAACTGGCATTGTTTCCACGGTAAACGGATAACTCTGCTGGATTTCCAGCTCGGATTCACACGAAGTCAGTATAAAACTGACCAGACCCATGCAGAACATGGCAATCTTGCCTGCCAGTCCAAATCCTTTTCTCATATTCTTTTCTGTCTTCATTTGTTTTCCTTTGTTTTTGTCAGATATTCATTCAAGTCCTTAAATCCATCATACAGACCGGAACAGTCCGTAACCTTATTCCCGAAATGTATGTTCAAACTCTCCAGTGCGGTAATCCCGGCCCGGTCACGGTCAAGAAAGCACCGGATTTTGCCGTAACCCTCCAGAACGGCATACGACCGTTCCAGATTGGATACAGAGTTCAGCACTAGGCAGTCCTCGTCCGTCACAGTCCGCAATACCAATGCCGAAAGGAAATCCACAAATCCTTCAAACACGCAGCACGTATCATTTTTCTTTCCAGACAGGGACACACAGGAAATGTCCTTGGGAGAGATGCATCCCTTGAACATCGGGTTACGCAGTTCATAACCGCCGCTCCGGTTCATGAAGCCTATGGCAAAATACCGTTTGTCCCGTATTCCGTATGCCACTTCCTTGCAGAATCTCCCGGCTATGGCCGGATCAATGCCTCTCTCTTTCAAATAAGCTTTCAATGCCTTATGACTCAGTTCCGCCACTTTCACGTCCTCGAATCCAGAAACGCGGGGTATCTTCTTACGTTCCTGTAAAGGTCGTAAGGGAAGGATGCCGGATTCCCCAGAAAGGAACTCCAGTTGCTCCATAAAATCGGCACTTCCGGTCAGTTCTCCGGCAAGATGGAAGATGTCACCTCCCTTTCCGAGACCAAAATCAAACCAGACATTCCGCTGCGTATCCACCTTGAAGGATGCGGTTCTCTCATTTCTGAAAGGGGATCTGAACCAGACATCATTTCCTTTACGGGATACAGGCATATGCCCCAGATCTTCAAGAAAACCGACAAGAGAAATCCGTCTAATCTGTTCCAGTTCCATAACCCGCTAATTTATCATAAAACGAATGCCGATTCCATACTGGGTATGGCAATGTCCGAGACTTCCGCCCCACAGGAAACGCTCACGCAAGGAAGCCGTCAATGCCACACGGTCGGCAAGGTACAGTTCCATCTCCAGCGTCAGGGCACAGCCGTACACAAAGGCATCGCCGTTTTTCAGAGTGGCCCCGTCATAGAGTTTTTTATCGGACCAGTTTACCGTCTCATATCCGGCCAGTGCCAATCCTCCAAGATTGAGGAAGAACACTTTTCCCGCATCGGAAAGGAAATTCAGGTAATATCCGCCTTCTGCCGTAAACTGCGCCGAAGGGATGGTCACATGACGGTAACCGTGTTTCATATGCAGGTATTCCGCTCCATATACCCATTTGTTCCCGCCTTTGGCATAACTTGAAAGTGTCATTCCCATATAGTATCCGTTATCGGAAGCCATACCTCCACGCATTTCCACACCCTGCATCCTTGGCAGAATCCGCTGGGCGTCTGCCTGCCCTACGGAAAGGACAAGCAGCAATGCCAGCATATACAATACTTTTGTTCTCATCGTACCTTCAGTTCGTTGATGGTTTCCGCACGCACCAGGTCTTCGTTGACCACCTCAAAACTCTGGTGACGGCCGCCCTGTTTCTCATACATCTCCACAACCAGTTTCTTGTCGTCCGGTATCGTAAACTTGGGAAGGGCAAATACCGTGCATTCCGAATCCCTGCCGTTTACACGTGTCACATAATTATAGGCACGCAGCGGATAAATCACCTGCTCCTGCATGGCCGTACGCTTCATCACCTTTTTGTCCACCACCTTGAACGTAATGAAATCCACGTCAAAGGGCACATTCGAGGAGTTCTTTACCTGGGTATGGAAATAAAGCAGGTCATTATGGGTGTACAGCCCTTTGAGCAGATACTGGATACCAAAACGCTTGCAGCCGATATGACGGATACGGCGCTTGTCATTCTCATACACGGATTTCATGATAAGACGTACCAGACGGGGTGACTCGTTATCCAGCTCGGTCAGATAGATTTCCATGGCATTGTTGGGACGGTTCACCGATTCTCCGTCATGGATGAAATCACACATCTCCACATTCAGCAGCAGCGGCTCGTCGGCATACTTCACGTTGAATGTATAGAAGTTCCCGTCTTCGGTTATTACAGACATATTGGTTTCCTCCCTGAAATTGCGTGTCGTGGCCTTTACTCGGATTACATTCTCGGCACCGTCGACCTTGCCGGCTATCAGGTTTGTAGAACCGAGATCCACATACTTGACCGGAGCCGGGAAAATGACATGGACGGTCTTGTCATACGTTATTTCCAGTCCGTGCGGCGGAATCATCTGGCTGAAACCGATCTTGCGGGTCAGCCCCTCATAATAATCACCGCTACTCTGCTGCGCCCAGGCAGCCGATACGCCCAGCAAAAGGGCAAACATCATCAGAATCTTCTTCATGTGCTTTTGTTTAATGGTTGTCTTTTCTTTCATAGTTTCCTGTATTTCATTTCTCCGGTGAATGGAGCAGAACCCGGTGTCCGGCCTTCAAAGTAATCTTTACCGTACGCATCCGTTTGGATATGTACTGGGAAACGCCCTGTATTACACCTTTTCCCAGATCAGAGGCAATCTGCGCCCCGGCATCGGTGGAAATGTTGATGCTACTGTTCATCGAGGTTCCCATGTTGGCGGCAATCTCTCTGGCAGCGTCATATTCCAGTGAACCCGGCACCAGGATTCCCTGCTGTCCATCCAGATCATAGACTTCCAGCTCCACCGGCAGGATAGTTCCCTTGTATTCCACGGCATTGACCATGATTTCCAGCCGTTCACCCTGTATGCGTGTGCCACCTACCAGTACGGTCCCTTTCGGTATGAAACGTCCGGCAACAGACATGGGCTCGGTAAGCCGCAGGCGCAAGGCCTGTCCGTCGGATACGGTCTGCGTACCGTGTACACAGGCAGCAATGGTATTGCCTTCCGTTACTGTCTTCCGGCCGACAGCCGTATTGAAACCGGCATTGCGTTCTCCCGAAAAGGCGGATATGAACTCTTCGTCGCTCATAGGTCTGGAAAGCGAGGATACCACCTCATTGTGAACCTGTTTCACCGGTATGGCTTTTTTGTCCTCCGCTTTTCTGACGGGAGAAGGAGTCTCCACTGCCTGACGGTTATTGTATTTGGCGGCCAGTTCGTAGGATTTTTCCATCAGGGCCATCTTTTCCTCCATGCCTGACAGTGGCTCCTGTTTCTGCTGCTGTTGCTGCATACGCTCCAGTTCCTCAATCCTTTCCAGAAGCCTTTCCTTTTCCGGATCGGTCCGCGGTTCATAGATGCTTCCCAGCGTACGGTTCATCTCACGGTAGGCTCCGGCCGAGGAACTGACCGGTCCGGCATTGCCTTTTTCTGTTTCCGTTTCCGTGTTTGTTTGCCTCTCCGGTGGAATGTTATCGGGAAGACGGACACTGTCTTTCCGTTCCTCTTTGGCAAACATGGACTCCGCAGCTTCAAAGAATGTCTTCCTTTTCCTGCTTTCCTGTTCCATCAGAGCCTTTTCATAGGCATCCTTCTTGTTTCCTTCCAGGCGGCTGTCCTCGGGAGAAGGGATTTCCGTATTGAATCCCTGTCCTTTATCCTGCCGCTCCCGTTCCTGCCCGGAAGGTGAGAATATCAGATAGAAACTTCCCAGACACAGCAGGAACATCAGAGGATACACAACAAATCCGGCGCGTTTGCGTTTCTGTTCCTCACTCAGCGGCTTCCTGTCCTTTGAGGACCGGAGCCTGAACGGTTTCATCAGCCGTTCCATTACTTTCTTGACTTTTTCTTTCTCCATTTCTTACAATAGATTGAATGAACTCCATACGGAGTGAATCCTTTTCCATAAATTCCATTCCGGACTCCTGGTTCTTACTGCCTATAAACGGTCTGCATGCCGTATAGACACATGCGGCGGCAAACGGGACAAACAGTATCCAGAGAACGGCCTTGCGCTGTTTAACGGTAAGTCTGTGGCAGAACCTCCTGAGTTGAAGGTCCGCCTGTCTCGTCAGGTTCCTTTTCATCGCTCTACGCTCCTTATGTCCTTGTTTTCCAGTATGGTCAGATGTTCGATGATAAAGCCGTTGGGGTTGTCATCGGAACGGGACGTATTCTGAAGCTGGCAGTCAGTCACCAGCGAACGTTCCGTCACATTACTCTCACGGATAATCATCTGGCGGGCATACGTCCTGGCCCTGTAGGGGTATCCGGAAAAGTCGCAGACCACGCTGTCCACCCGTACCACCTGATTGATATTACCGGAAATGAGACGGTTATAATATCCTTTCTCGGCAAAATCCACATAGTAATGATAGGCGCTTTTGTCCGCCAGCTGCAAGGCACGGTTGATATTGTGCTCAATGGCATCCTTCTGTGGCGACAGCCCGAAAAAGAGCTCATGGAACCTTCTTACATGCTCCCTGGCTTCAGCCGGACGGTTCTGTGAAAGATCCTGCGAAAGGGCAAGCATCAGTGACTTGCCGCCATCGAGTACATAAATTTTCTCACGCTGTTTCTCCGCAAAGCGGTATGAGTTCCACAGGGCAAAGACGGTCACAAGCGTGCAGCATCCGACAAAGACCGCAAGCATCAGGCGTATCCGTCTGAAACTGCTTTCAATATTGGTCAGTGATTTGAATTCCATCTGTTTTCATGATTTTTATGTTCCTGTTCTGTTTATTTTCCACGCAGACGCCCTCCGATATTTCCCAGTCCGGAACCTGCGGCACCGGCTGCAAATCCTCCGGCCTTGGTCGCGGTACGGTTGATGTTGCGGTTGTAGTTTCCGGCACCGCCTGCCTGCACAATCCATCCGGCCACGGTCGGCACGGTAAAATATCCGATGATACCTATCAGCATGAAGATCACATATACCGAATTGGAGTTGTCCAGCGAATAGTTCGGATTGTTCTGGAGCTCCAGGATGTCGTTCTGCAGCATGAGCACCTGAATCTTGGCCAGCATACAGCTGAAAAGGTCACTCACGGGAAGCCACAGATAGACGGAAATGTAACGTGTGAACCACTGGCTGAGCGTGGACTGGAAACCGTCCCACACACTGAAGGCAAAAGCAATGGGACCAAGGATGGACAATACAACCAGAAAAAAGGTCCTTACCGTATCTATAAGCAGGGATGCCGCGGCAAAAAGCAGTTCCAGCAGACTGCGGAAGGCATCCCGGATATTCTTTTCCAGATTGTACATGCCCACTTCCATATACATGCCCATGCGGGTTGCCATGGCATCGGGCGACCATCCGAGCTCGTCCAGCTGACGGTCAAACTCCTCATCGCTGACCAGATAGGCCGTTTCCGGATTGCGGAGCATGGCTTCACGTTCCAGCCTGTCCTTCTGCTCACGGTACTGCTGCATGTCCATCGTCTGCCCCTCAAGCATCTTGTGGGTTCCCTGCACAATCGGACTCAGCACCGTATTCATCGTTCCGAGTACCAGGGTCGGGAAAAGCATGATGCAGATGCCTATCGCAAACGGACGCAGAAGCGGATACACGTCTATCGGTTCGGCACGGGCAAGCGACTGCCAGACACGGACGGCCACATAGAACAGGGCACCGAGTCCGGCAAGTCCCTTGGCCACATCCAGCATATCCTCACAAAGGGGCATCATTTCATTGTAAAGGCTCTCCAGAATGGTATGGAGATTCGAGAAATCCACGGATAACAATACCATAGGCTACCAGTATTTGGAGGTGTCATTGCCATAGAGCTTCAGGACATGGTCAAGGTCATTCTTCTTGCGGGCACGCAGAAAACTCACGGCTATATTCCTGTTCGTATAGTAATTCACGAGATTGCGGTAACGGCGCATACTGGCATAACAGTCATCCACCACGTCCATACGGTCCTTGTCGGTCATGGAAAGGGTGCTGACGTTGATTACCTGCTTGAGGTCCTGCAACACCCCGTTGCTCTCTTCCAGAAGTTTGGTATAACCGAAAGCGATGGCATCCAGCTCTTCGGGAGAAAAGTTCTCGTCACCCAGCATCTTTTGGAAATTGGTCACGTAGATTTCCGACACGTCACCGACCATCAGGATAATCTCACTGACCTTACGGGCATCCTTCACCAGATTGTTGACGGACTTCAGGGCATCATAGTATTTCTTGTACTGCTGGTATATCTTCACCGTCTCCGCAAAATTCTGGGCGGTACTTGTCGCGGTTGAAGAGGTATGCACGATATTGTCCGACATGTTGATGATACTCTGGGCAAGGTTTCCCGGATCGGTCACCACCCACTGTGCCCGTATCTGTCCGGCAAGAAAAAAGGTTCCTGCACAAAGCAGCAGCAGTCTTTTTCTCATGGACGTACCTCCTTCCTTACATAGTCACCGTTCGGAGAAAAGGTCAATACGTCAGCCGCCTCATTGTAGGCGATGTCTATGCGGTAGCCGGTATTGATGAACAGGTTACCGTTTTCTTCCACCAGCAGATAGGTTTCCGGCTTCAGCTTCCGTGTCTTTCCGCTGCGGGCGAAGACCGTCACCTTGTAGGCGTCCCCTTCCTTATATATAAGAACATCGGGCTTGCCTTCCACACTGCTCCATGAACCGCACAGGCGGTCACAGTCCTTAAACCTGCTCTCACTGCAGCTCTGCAGCAGCAGTGATGCCGCCCCGATCAGGCAGGCGGCCAGTCTGTACAACTGTCTGTTTTTCATGTCTTGTCTTTTTTAATGATGTTGTCTTGTTTTACTAAATTTTTCAAAGCCCCATCTTGCGTCTTTTTGGCTTCGGACTGACCGGGATGCGGGCTTTTCCGGACAGCCTTTCTTTACAGGCTGGCTGCCGGCATTCCTTGCGGATAGCGTTGTCGTCCTTTTTGTTTGGGGACTTCAGGCCGACCATGGTTTCAAACCTGGCATAAAGTTCCTTATAGGCCTTTTCTGCCTGTTGCCGTTTGATTTCATCCGGGGAATTCCGGTCAATGCCGTATTTCATGAGAAAACCGGAATTAATGAAAGGGCTGTCAATATTCTTCGGGTTGGCGATGAAACCTCCCAGCTTTTCCAGTTCCCCGTACAGCTTGTCGAGATACTGTACGGGAGGAGGGGAACAAAGCCGCTCGAAGACCTTCTCCACAGCATGTGTCAGTCTTACATCGACCTCCACGGCATCAGGTATCTCGCCTCTGAGCCTTCTTTCCCTGTAATCTTCCGGTTCCATACTTTCAAGCCGGTGGTACAGTTCATAGTCCTCTGAAAATCCGTAATGTTCACGGATCTCCTTCGGTATGTCCCATCCGTTCATCAGGGACCAGTAGAGACATTCGATTGTCTCCTTACGCTTTCTTTCATCCGATTCAAAACTGTCATTCATAACCGTTATGCTTTACCGTTTGACCTTTTCCTTTCCCTTCTCATTTCCGCAATGCGTTTCACGGCCAGTTCCAGATTTCCGCCCAGTTCCTTAGCCAGCTTCTGCAATTCCAGCTTTTCCGACTCTTCCGTGGTATATACGGCATATTCCTCATCGCTGACTTCCGTGGCATACACGGCCGAGTGGGTACCGCCAAGACCGATCCAGACCTCACGGTAGAAACGTCCGGGATGGTTGGCCTGGTTAATGGACAGGATCTGTCCGCGTTCCTTGTCGGTAAGTCCGAGAAGCCGCTGGATATGGTCGAACTTGTTCATGTATTTCCGCTGGTCAAGAAGAATCTTGCAGTCACTGTTGTTGATGATAGCTTCCTTCACGACAGGGGAACTGATAATGTCATCCACTTCCTGGGTGACCACGACAGCCTCCCCGAAATATTTTCTGACGGTCTTAAAGAGATACTTTATGTACTCACTCATATTGGCGGACATCAGGGCTTTCCAGCATTCCTCAATGAGTATCATCTTGCGGATGCCTTTCAAACGGCGCATCTTGGCGATGAAGGTTTCCATGATTATCAGCGTGACCACGGGCAGAAGTACCTTGTTTCCGCTGATATTGTCCAGTTCAAATACGATAAAGCGCTTGTTGGTAAGATCCAGTTCCTTGTCCGAATTAAGCAGGAAATCATAATCACCGCCACGGTAGAACGGTTCCAGCACGTTCAGGAAACCGTCAATGTCAAAATCCTTCTCACGGACTTTCTTCTCCTCAATCATCCGGCGGTAGTCATCACGCACAAACTCATAGAATCCGTTGAAATCGGGTCTGACATCCCTGTTTTCCGTTATCCTGCGGATGTATGCGTTCACCGCTCCCGAAAGGGCCACTTCTTCCGAACGCCTTGGGGCTTCATCCTCACGTTTCCAGAGTGTGAGTATCAGTGTCTTGATGCTTTCACGCTTTTCAACGTCAAATTCCCCGGAATCCGTATAGAACGGATTGAAGGCGATGGGATTGTCCTCCTCATAGGTGATATAGATACCGTCCTCGCCATGTGTCCGGTCATGAATCAGGCTGCAAAGTCCCTGATAGCTGTTTCCGGTATCCACCAGCAGGATATGGGTACCCTGTTCATAATACTGGCGGACAAGGTGGTTCGTAAAGAAGGATTTACCGCTGCCGGAGGGACCGAGTATGAACTTGTTGCGGTTGGTGATGATTCCCTTGCGCATGGGCAGGTCACTGATGTCCAGATGAAGCGGTACGCCGCTCTGCCTGTCCGTCATACGGATACCGAACGGGCTGGGCGAACTGCGGTAATTCGTTTCCGAAGCAAACAGGCAGACAGCCTGTTCCAGAAAGGTATAGAAACTTTCCTCAGCCGGAAAATCGCCCGCATTGCCTGGAATACCAGACCAGTACAGCACCGGGGTATCTATCGTGTTGTAATGGGGTACGCATCCCATCAGGGCAAGCTGGCTGCCGGTATCGTTCTTGATACGCCTTAACTCTTCCTCGTCTTCCGCCCAGGCCAGTACGTTACAGTGGCACCGAACCGGAACAAGCCCTTTCGTATGCGCCTCGTCCAGATACATTTCTGCCCATTCATAGTTCACGGCATTGCTGCGGCTGTATTTCGACAGGGACAGCATGTTGCGTGAAGTCTTTTCCATGCGTTGCAGGATTTCCTGCGCGTCATCGATGAACACGTACTGCGAATAGACATGGTTGCATGAAAGCAGAAGTCCTACCGGAGCCGCAAACGAAAGACGGCAGTCGCTACGGTCAGTGGACAAGCGCTCATAACGCATGTCCGTGCCCACACTGCCGGGAAGGTCTTCCGTATCGGAAAGCACATGCAGGCAAAGACGTTTGTCACCGATGCGCATACGTTCCGGATCAAGGCAGATGTCCTGTAATACGGGGTGCGTGTCCTCCATACCGAGAGTCAGGTATCTTTCAATCAGCCCGGGACATTCTTCCGTTCCGATAACCTCTTCAGTTCTGAGACGCTTCATCCTGACATGCCCCGAATCGTTCATGATACGCTCGAACTGCTCCACCGCCTCCAGAAATTTCACGACCGAATCCCAGTCCATGATTTCCTTGGGAAGGATATAGCCGCGGCACAGGGTACTGAAATCACTGCGGCGGCGGGCACGTTCGCGTGTAGTCTTTGTCAGATACAGGAAGCAGCGGTGTCTGAGATACGGGCGTTCGTTGAAATGACGCTCATAGCTGCGGGACAGGAAACTTTCCGTCCCGTCTCCTTCGCTCCGGTAGTTTTCCTTGACGAACCAGTCCTGCTTGTACACGACCGAATAATTGGGAAGCACCTTCATGGCCTTTACCCAGGTACCGTGAATGGCTTCGTATTCCGTCGCCGTCACCGTGTACAGTTCAGGCAGCTCGACCTCGAAGGCTACCGTAATGTCCGCATCCTTGCTTACGATGCAGTTGTTTTCCACGGCCAGAATCGGGAATCTGTCTTCCAGATCACAGGCCTTCAATACACTTCTCATTTCTTTCTCTTCTTTTTGGTTAATGCTCTGAATATTCTGCGACGGGCTAACAAATAGCGCGGATGGCGTTTTTCGGCCAGCATCTTCATCAGCCCGTGCTCACCGTAGCGGGCATTCATGCGGAAGGTCAGCCATACGGCCAGGGTACCGGATACCGCCCCGAAAGACAGGCATACCAGCTGGCTGACACCGGCCATATACAGGACAACCACCGCAAGAAAGACCGATACAAGGCCTCCGGCAAAAAAGAACAGGTACTGTGATTTCAAGCCCTTGAACTCAATCGGACGGCCTGCTCCTTTGTTGATACGGTAATCCATGGCTTACAGGAAGAAGGAACGGAGAATGGTGGCGGCCACAATCAGGAAGATGCAGGCGAAGAACCAGCTTGCCGCAGTCTTGGACGTATCCGGGTCACCGCTGCTGAACTTGCCATACGTCTTGATACCGCCGACCAGACCGAGTACGGCTCCGATGGCATAACACAATTTGGTGGCCGGATCGAAATACGAAGTCATAAGGCTGGTAGCCTCATTGATGCCGGCAAGACCCTGTCCCTGTGCGAAGGCACCTGCCGCTGCCAGCACACAATACTGAAAATAGGATTCTTCTCTTCATTGTCGAATCATTTTGGAGTTTGACATAAATGTTGAATTCGACTGCAAATATATAAGGCTTAAACCGCTGTGATACAACACCATCATCAGGTGTCACCAGATGTCATCAGATGTCATTCAGGAAGCCTTACAGACATAAAAAAGCATCCCGAAAAGATTTCCGGGATGCCTGAATATATCGGTGTCAGATATATTTCCGCCAGTTGTCAGACGGTTCATTCCCATCCTTTACTTTAAGCGGTTTGGGATTGCCGTCCTCATCAAGAAACCTGTCTATCAGTTCCTCTACAATCGCGGAATTTTCCATATTGGAAAGGAACACATCAATCAGGCTGGTTTGCCTGATGGAGAACAGGACACGAGCTGCCTGCATGGCCTTCTCATGGTCGGCTTCATCCTGATGTGTCAGATATTCGCCGAGTACTTCCATGTCCCTGCTGGACAGAACAGGTGATACGGATTCCACTTCGGGAGACTCCGCATCAAGGTCTTCCTGGACTTCCTGCAGGAGTTTCATCTTTTCCAGCTGAAGGTTGCATTCCACGTCTTCCTGCTGCACGTCCTCCTCTTCACCGATAAAATTCCTTTCAAGTGGCTGGCTCATGAAGGGAGCGGCAGTCTTCCCGGCATTCTCGTCCAGATAGACATAACGGGTACTTCCCATCACTTCTGCATCTGAAACCGCAGATTCCGTTCCAGCAGCTTCTTTCTTTTCCTTTTGTGAAACAGGTTTCGCATAAAGCAAAGTACAAATAATTTCAATATGTTTTCTCCAGCCATACACGCAGTACAACAAATAACTTATACAGACAATTCGTACACAGAGGTATATTAATTCTTCCATATCAGAATGGTTCTTGGGTTTTACGGCGAAACAGCTCGCCGAGCTCTTTACTGTAAGTCTCAAGATGGTGTGCCAACACATTATCTAAAAAAGCAGGCACACTCATGTCATCACTTAAAAGAGGAAGGATACGTGCCAGCTTGCAATACATATCATAGCTGATATAGGTTTGTTTCCGGTGTACCGACTTTCTTTTGTCCAAAAACAATTCCCTATACATCTCCACCTTCTTTTCTAATCCAGGGTCAGCACGTATCGTTTTGCGGGACTTTTCCTGTTCCAGTTTCTCTACTTCCGCCACATTTTTCCCTTTTTCTGCAGCAGAAACAACATTTCCACCGACATCGCCCCCAGACTTGCCACAGGAGATGGATTCACTGGCCATCATGTCCTTTAGGACATCCTCATCCACTTTGAATATTTCTCTTTTCTTTGCCATAGTTCTTATCCCGGAAATATGATACGTTCCATCTCCTGAGCAAACGCTTCAAGGCGGCTGTCTTTCAATAATGATTCGGAAGGAGGAAGAAGAGTACAGCGGAAATGCTGCCTGGAAGAAGGTGTCATTTCCTTGTTGAAGCGTTCAAGATCCGGAAGTACGGTTTCAAGGACCTTCAAACCCATACGGAGCACTATTGCATTATACATTACATACAGTTCCTTGGAAGTACGGCTGTCCATACGGTTCCAGAATAAACGTATGTCCTTTAGGGGAGCTTCCGGATGCTGTCCGATAAAATCCTGAACGGTCGATACAAAGGAAAGGCTGCTCTGCATGACCATACGGTCTTTTACAATGGGAGTGAAAATAAAATCCATGTTCATGACGGACTCGAATACACCACGGGAGTTCACCGTTCCGGGAAGATCGAAGAATATCAGGTCATAATCACCTTCCAATTTGCCGGGAATCTCTGCGGCTGACTCCGGCGTGGAAGTAACAATCGGATAGGCCTTTCGGGAACCGTCCTCAAACTGGCGGCAGAAAAGCCGTTGGTGATACTCGCTTTTCTCAAGGTTCTTCAAATCTCTTCCCCTTAGTTTTTCCAGACTGAACTGGGGATAGTCACAGTCAACGACAGCAACTTTCAGACCTCTTACATAATTGAAATAACTGGCAAGTACTACTGTTACCGTGGACTTACCCACACCGCCTTTCTGATTACTGAAGGCGACAAGAATCGGACGCTTGTTCATACTTTCTTTGTTTTGGGGTTAATATTCAGATTCATTTTCAGATATTGCATTCTTATAATTATACAGTATCACACTAATGTATCCTTATGTCATTATTTCCCTATAATGACATAGCATAGCAACAATGCATTTTTACATTAAAGCATTAATCTACTGACATTATATGATAGGATTATAATGAGAGGACATTACAAGAACATAATACTACATAAACACATTCACATATTGTTATAACATTATGTTGTTATGTTATCATATCAATATTTCAACACATTATTGCCATGTTATAACATGGTTTCCTTACAATCACATCTTATTATCGCAACACTTTGTTACAATAAAATCTATGTCAAAAATAAGGTCTTTCAATCATACAGGTAATATGTAACTAATACCATGACATCAGATGTCATCAGACGTCGTTACATGTCATACAATCCACTATTTCACAACTGTTTACACGGCCATAATTTTGCAAAGTCAGAACCGATAGACGGCTTGCAACATCTTCTGACGGACAGCAGCACGCCGCTCACGTCGCGCAGCAATCCGCCGGAGGTGGATTCTCTGTTCAAACGAACAGAGCAAGTTGTGTTTTTGTACGACAGAAAGTTTTCTGCCATACAAAAACCAACTTGCCCTCCCTCACGGTCAGGGGATTTTCCTCCAAAGTCGGAAAATCTGACGGAGAAAGCAATATAACCCAAAAGCAGAAAAGCATGGAGAAAAAACAGGCAAGAAGGACAGGCAGAAAACCAAAGACTGATCCGGCGGACTACAAGTACAATTTCCGTCTGAACGCGCAGGAAAAAAGCAGATTTGAAAAACTGTTTCTGGAATCCGGAGCAAGGGACAGGACAATCTTTATCAAGAAATCAATCTTTTCAGAACAGCTGAAGGTAATCAAGGTGGACAAAGTTTCCATGGACTATTACATTCGGCTCGGGGAATTTTACAGACAATTCCAGGCAATAGGCAACAACTATAATCAGGTCGTAAGGGCCGTACAGAAAAATTTCGGGGACAAAAGAGCGATGTCCCTGCTTTACAAACTTGAAAAGGCTACCCTGGAACTGATACTGCTCAACAAGCAGATTATGGCATTAACCAAAGAATATGAACAGAAATGGTTGCAAAGATAAGTCACGGGACAAGCCTTTACGGGGCACTGTCCTATAACCATGAAAAGGTATTTCAGGGAACGGCGGAAATCCTGTCAGGACATCGGATGATTTCTGACCGCCCGGGACTGCCGAGCGAGGACATACGTCTGGCTCTCCTTTCATTTGAAAACCATATGACGGCAAACAGGAGGACAGACAAGCCGGTTCTGCATATCGCCCTCAGTCCGGCACCGGAAGACAGGCTAGACAATGACAGGCTGGCGGAACTGGCAGAAAAATACATGCAGAAAATGGGATATGGTGACCAGCCGTTCATCGTGTACAGACATGGAGATACCTGCAACACGCACGTACATATCGTGAGTGTATGCATTGACGATGAAGGAAGGAAAATCAATGACTCCTATGAGCACCGCCGTTCAATGACAGCCTGCCGGGAACTGGAACATGAATTCGGACTGCGTAACAGTGCGGATACGGAAAGACGGAATCCGAAAGCGGAACTGAAAAAGGTGGATGTCTCACAGGGGAATATACGCCATCAGATAGGAAACACACTGAAGGCCGTACTGGAAAGCTACCGTTTCCAGACTTTCGGAGAGTATTCCGCACTGCTTTCCACACTGAACATTGAAGCCCGCCAGGTTCGGGGCGAATACAAGGGAACACCCTATACGGGTATCATCTATTCGGCTACAGATGATAGTGGGAAAGTGGTCAGCCCTCCGATAAAAAGTGCAAGGTTCGGCAAGCGTTTCGGAAATACGGGACTGTCCGAACGTATGTTACGGCATACACAGGACTTCAAGGAAGGCAGATGGGCTCCTGCCATATCCGGCAAGGTCGTATGGGCCATGCGTAACGCAAAATCGGAACAGGAATTCAGGGAACTGCTGAAACAGGAGCACATTGATGTGATATTCCGAAGGAACGATACCGGACGTATCTACGGTGTCACATTCATAGACCATGAACGTCGTGAGGCATTCAACGGTTCACGTATGGGAAAGGAGTTTTCCGCCAACGTATTCAACGGCCTTGTCAACTGGTGGGAAGGAATACCCTGGCAGGACAGACAACAGTCCGGTCCGGAGGAACTTTGGAAACGGTACGGTCACCGTATGGAAGAAAACAGTGCGCTTGAACAGGCGTCAGGCATTTTCTCCTTTGAGGCAAATCCGGCAGTCGATTACGAGGAAGAAGCGTTCCGTCGCCGCATGAAACGGAAAAAGAAACCGCAGAAGCGCAAATCACGCGGTATCTGATCAATCAATATGAGTCAACAACAGAGGGAACAACGGATTCCCCCACAATCATCTACATCATTATGCAACAGGAAGACGATTTGAGAGCCCTTGCCAAGATTATGGAATTCGGCAGGGCAGTCAGTATTTTTATTCTGGTAGTCCACGTTTATGTGTACTGCTATCCCAGTATGAGTGCCTGGCATCTAAATCTGGATGTCATAGACCGGATACTGATGAACTTTGACAGGACAACCGGTATATTCAGCTGTATCCTTTGGACAAAACTGATGGCAGTTCTTCTGCTGGCCATATCCTGTATGGGTACTATCGGAGTCAAGGGTGAGAAGATTACATGGCAGCGTATATGGGCGGTACTTACTGCCGGGGCGGTTCTGTTTTTCATGAACTGGTGGCTGCTTGACATGCCTTTTCCGCACGAAGCGATTACTGCCCTGTATGTAGTGACACTCGCAGCCGGTTATCTATGCCTGCTCATGTCAGGACTGTGGATCAGCAGACTTTACAGGTATAACCTTATGGAGGACGTATTTAATATGGAAAACGAATCCTTCATGCAGGAAACAAGGCTGATGGAGAATGAATATTCGGTCAATCTACCCACCAGATTCCAGTATGGCGGCAAGCTCAACGACGGCTGGATCAACGTGGTCAATCCTTTCCGCGCGACCATCGTATTGGGAACACCGGGATCCGGTAAATCATATGCAGTGGTAAACAACTACATCAAACAGATGATATCCAAAGGTTTCAGTGTCTATATCTATGATTATAAATTTGATGACCTTTCCACCATTGCCTACAATACCTTATTGCACAATATGGACAAATACAAGGTAAAGCCGCATTTTTACGTCATCAACTTCGATGATCCGCACCGCTCACACCGCTGCAATCCCATCAATCCGGAGTTCATGACAGACATCTCTGACGCATACGAAGCAAGCTATACCATCATGTTAAATTTGAACAAAACCTGGGTGTGACCTGTAAAGTCGCGTAATTGATTGTTAAACAGTGATATTAGTTGCATGATTTAACCCGCTGTTCCGTCAGCGGTAGCCTACTATAAGGTGCATCTCCAG
>NZ_JAKZMM010000067.1 GCF_022809355.1 Parabacteroides faecalis
TTTTATCTTTGCAAAGGTAATATGTAAAGCCTTTTAGTAAGACTTATTTTATCTGTAGAGTTTTTTAGTAACGTATCAAAAAAGTGTAAAGTAAATTTAGGCATAGTCAATATAGGCATGAAAAAGGGGAAAAATTACCGGATTTTGGCCCTAAAATCTTGATTTTTGCGGAAAAACAAGGCAGATTTCTCATTTTTGCTGTTATCAGATATAAGGATTTCCTGAAATAATGATTTTTCTTAACCCGAATTTCTGACATATTGCCTGAGTAGGAGATATAAAAAATCCGGTAATCGCCGTTGACACAGATTACCGGATTCTTACAGATAAAAATTGATTTACAAATTTATTCCATTAATAAGCTCTTTCAAGCAACCATGCATCCTGGAAGTTAGGAGCATATTTAGCTTTGATAGCATCGCGGCTGGCAGCTGCATCAGCTTTATCATCAAAGCTAGATACAATGACACGCAACATACCTTGTTCGTTTTCTCCCAGAACAGCATGATAACCTTCGTTCTGCATGCGTTCTTTCAACGAATAGGCATTAGTTTTATTCTTGAAGCTACCGATTACTACGCTATACCGTTTCAAACGGCTTGCATCTTCGCCTTCAGCAGCATTAATACGTTCTGAACGTGTGGTAGCATTGCTAGTCCGTGGTTTGGAAACCGGCGCTACTTCTTCTTCATCATACGTTTCATCCACCTCTTCTGTTACAGGGGCTGTTGTTTCTTTTTCTTTAGCCTGCTCGTATGCTGCCTTATATGCACTCTGTTTAGGCTTACATGATCCGAAAGCCAATAAAAAACAAGCTGTTGCAGCAAATAAAACAATCTTATTCATGTCTTTTTATATTTTAAATTATCTGTTCTTCGTGTTCTGAATGCGCAAAGATATAAATTTATTTAGTACTTTCGCACGTAAATATAATTTATTACGTAAGAATGAACAAAACATTAAGTACAATGATGATGGCAACCACTATTTTATTGGGTTCTTGTCAGTCATCAGAGGTAAAAGACGCAAAAACTGACTCGGTGGAAACGAAGCCTCTGATTGGTCGTTCGGATATCAAGATCGAAGACGGGCGGATGACACCGGAAGCTCTTTGGGCAATGGGGCGCATCGGCGGCGTACAAGTATCGCCGGATGCCCGGAAGGTGGTATATTCGGTGGCTTATTATAGCGTACCGGAGAATAAAAGTAATCGGGAAATCTTCGTGATGAATGCCGATGGTTCGGATAATCAGCAAATCACACGTACTCCGTTCTCGGAAAATGAAGCCAAATGGATCAAGGGAGGTTCTAAAATAGTATTCCTTTCTTCAGAAAGTGGTACCAGCCAGCTGTGGATGATGAATCCGGATGGTTCAGACCGTCAGCAGATTTCGAACTACGACGGGAATATCGAAGGATTCGCTTTCTCGCCGGATGAAAAGAAGGTGTTGTTTATTTCGCAGGTAAAGACTGTTCCAAGTACGCAGGATAAATATCCGGATCTGGACAAAACTACGGGTGTTATTGTAACAGATTTGATGTACAAGCATTGGGATGAATGGGTAACTACAGCTCCGCATCCGTTTGTAGCTGATTTCGATGGTGACCAGGTTTCGAATCCGATTGATATTATGGAAGGTGAACCGTATGAAGCTCCGATGAAACCTTTCGGTGGTATGGAGCAACTGGCTTGGAGTCCGTCGTCGGACAAGGTAGCATATACGAGCCGTAAGAAGGTAGGAAAAGATTACGCCCTTTCTACCAATTCGGATATTTATGTTTATGACCTGAATACGAAGCAGACGACCAATATCAGCGAGGGAATCATGGGATATGATACGAATCCACAGTATTCGCCCGATGGTAAGCATATCGCCTGGTTGAGTATGGAACGCGACGGATACGAATCAGACCAGAACCGCCTGATGGTAATGGATCTGCAAACGGGAGAGAAACGTTTTGTGAGCAAGGACTTCGATTCGAGTGTAAGCGAATTCTGCTGGGGTTCCGATTCGAATACACTTTATTTTACCGGAGTATGGCATGGTGAAATCCAGATTTATGCAGCTGATGCTACCGCTTGTTCGGTTCGTCAGATTACACAAGGTATGAATGATTATTCAGGAGTTGCTTTGATGGGCGATAAACTGATTACGCTGCGTCACTCGATGAGTGCTGCGGATGAAATCTTCTCCGTCTCACCGGCATCGGGCGAAGCTACTCAGCTTTCCTTCGAAAACAAGTTTATCTATGATCAGTTGGAAATGGGTAAGGTAGAAGCCCGCTGGATGAAGACAACCGATGGTAAGGATATGCTGACGTGGATTATTTATCCACCTCATTTCGATCCGAACAAGAAATATCCTACCTTATTATATTGCGAAGGTGGTCCGCAAAGTCCGGTGAGCCAGTTCTGGTCATATCGTTGGAACTTCCAGATCATGGCTGCCCACGATTATATCATTGTCGCTCCGAACCGCCGCGGTCTGCCGGGCTTCGGTAAGGAATGGAACGAAGAAATCAGTGGTGATTACGGTGGACAATGTATGAAGGATTACTTCACGGCTATCGACGAATTCTCTAAAGAACCGTTTGTGGACAAAGATCGTCTGGGTTGCGTTGGAGCCAGCTTTGGTGGATTCTCTGTTTATTGGTTGGCTGGTCATCACAACAAGCGCTTCAAAGCCTTCATTGCACACGACGGTATCTTCAACATGGAAATGCAATATCTGGAGACAGAAGAAATGTGGTTTGCCAACTGGGATATGGGCGGCGCTTACTGGGATAAGCAGAATGCAACAGCACAACGCACTTTTGCCAACTCTCCACATAAGTTCGTCGATCAGTGGGATACACCGATTCTTTGTATCCATGGTGAGAAAGATTACCGCATCCTGGCTAATCAGGGAATGGCTGCCTTTAATGCTGCCGTCTTGCGTGGTATTCCGGCTGAGTTATTGATTTATCCGGATGAAAATCACTGGGTACTGCAGCCGCAGAATGGCGTGTTGTGGCAACGTACATTCTTTGAATGGCTCGACAAATGGTTGAAGAAATAATCAGAAATTTGACTGAATGAAAGCAAAGAGCAGATGAACAAGCCGGAAAGGCTGTTTGATCTGCTCTTTGTCGTTTAGGTGATCTAAGAAGCCTTTTCTTATCATTCAGCTGTGTACATATCTCGTTTTAACAGAAAAGTGTATAAAATATCCTTGTTATTTTATACCTTTGTGTACTAGGAAAAAGAAGAGAATTTCTAATATTTATATGTAATTATATGCTACGAAAAATTCGATTAACATTAGCGATTGTATGTTTTGCGCTGATTACGCTGCTGTTCCTCGATTTTACGGGAACCATTCATGCGTGGTTCGGCTGGTTGGCAAAAATCCAGTTCCTGCCGTCGCTGTTAGCGCTGAATGTAGGTGTAGTAATCGCCTTGTTGTTGCTTACACTCGTTTTAGGGCGTGTGTATTGTTCGGTTATTTGCCCTTTGGGCGTTTTTCAGGATGTCATTTCGTGGATAAGCGGGAAGCGTAAGAAAAAGAAAATGCGTTTCTCGTATTCTCCGGCTGTTACTTGGCTGCGTTATGGTGTCTTTGTTCTGTTTGTGGTGTTGTTGGTAGCCGGTGTTCATGCGGCAGTAGCGTTGTTGGCACCTTATAGTGCTTACGGACGTATTGCCAACAACTTGTTTGCTCCGCTTTATCAATGGGGAAATAACTTGTTGGCTTATTTCGCCGAACGGGCAGACAGCTATGCTTTCTATTCTGTGGATGTTTGGGTAAGAAGTGTCTCGACACTGGTAATCGCTGCCATAACATGTATTGTGGTGGCAGTCTTGGCATGGAGAAACGGGCGGACCTATTGTAATACGATCTGTCCTGTCGGTACTTTGTTGGGATTTGTTGCCCGATTCTCGTTATTCCGTCCGATGATCGATACCGAGAAATGCAAGAATTGTAATCTATGTGCCCGCAAATGTAAGGCTGCATGTATAAACATCCAGGAACATACGATTGATTACAGCCGTTGTGTGGCTTGCATGGATTGCTTGGATAATTGTAAGCATGATGCACTTCATTATCAGTATGCATATGGAAAGAAAGAAGTCGGTAAACCGGCAACTGATGCTTCACGTCGTGGTTTCTTCTCGGCAGTCGGTGTCGTAGCCGCTACTGCTGCCCTGCATGCGCAGGAAAAACAGCAGAAAGCCCTTCGTCAGTATCAGAAGAATCCGAACAAACGGACGGATACCCGTGCTGAATTGCCGACAGACAAGAATAAGGTCGAGCAGAAAGTAGATGGTGGTCTGGCTGATATCGAACCGAAACTGGCTCCCGAACGCCTTACGCCGCTGACGCCTCCGGGTTCGCTTGGGATCGGTAACTTTGCTCAGCATTGTACCGCTTGCCAGCTTTGCGTTTCGGCATGTCCGAATGATGTACTTCGTCCTTCTACCAAGTTGGAGAATCTCATGCAGCCGGAGATGTCGTATGAGCGCGGTTATTGTCGTCCTGAGTGTGTGAAATGCTCTGAAGTCTGCCCAACTGGTGCCATTAAACTGATTACACGAGCTGATAAGTCGGCCATCCAGATTGGTCATGCCGTTACAATCCATAAGAATTGTATTCCGGTGACCGATGGGGTTGAGTGCGGAAACTGCGAGCGGCATTGTCCTACGAAGGCAATTAAGATGATTCCTGTCGATAAGAACAATCCTAACTCTGTCAAGAAGCCGATCGTCAACGAAGAGAAATGTATTGGTTGTGGTGCCTGTGAGAACCTGTGTCCGGCACGTCCGTACAGTGCCATCTATGTAGAAGGACACGAACGTCACCGCGAAGTATAATGTTTAAATAGAGATTGGATATGGAAATACAAGATAAACATAACATCAATCGTCGGGATTTCCTGAAGATTGTAGGAATCAGTACAGCTTCGGCAGCACCGTTATTGTCGGGTTGTTCGTCGGATAAAACGGATGGAGTTGCCGCCGGTCCGTTAGGTGAAGTACCGACTGATAAGATGACCTATCGAACCAGTCCGAAAGGAGAGAAAATCTCCTTGTTAGGATATGGTTGTATGCGCTGGCCGACTATTCCGGCTCCGGAGAAAGGTGGAAATATCATTGATCAGGATGCCGTCAATCGTTTGGTTGATTATGCCATTGCACATGGAGTAAATTACTTCGATACGTCTCCTGTATATGTGCAAGGTTGGTCGGAGAAGTCAACTGGTATTGCCTTGAAGCGTCACCCGCGTGAGAAACTAATCATTGCAACCAAGTTATCAAACTTCCAGAACTGGACGCGCGAGAATTCGATTGCCATGTACAAGCAGTCGCTCAAGGACTTGCAGACCGATTATATTGATTATTATCTGTTGCACTCTATTGGAAATGGTGGTATTGAAACCTTCCGTGCTCGTTATATCGACAACGGAATGTTGGATTTCCTGATTGAAGAACGTAAAGCCGGACGTATCCGTAATCTGGGTTTCTCTTTCCATGGAACAGTAGATGTCTTTGATGAAGTGTTGGCGATGCACGACCATGTGCATTGGGATTTTGTACAAATCCAGTTGAATTATGTGGACTGGCGCCATGCTTCCGGACGGAATGTGAATGCCGAATATCTGTATGCTGAACTAGAAAAGCGCAGTATTCCGGCGATTATCATGGAACCGCTGCTGGGCGGACGCTTGTCGAACGTACCGGAGCATATCATGATGCGTCTGAAAGAACGTACGCCACAAAGCAGCGTGGCTTCGTGGGCTTTCCGATTTGCCGGTTCGCCGGAAAAGGTATTGACGGTATTGAGCGGAATGACGTATATGGAGCATTTGCAGGATAACATCCGTACGTATTCTCCGTTGGTTCCGTTGTCGGACGAGGAAAAAGATTTCCTGGAAGAAACGGCTCAGCTGATGCTTAAATATCCGACGGTGCCTTGCAACGACTGTAAATATTGTATGCCTTGTCCGTATGGTATCGATATTCCTGCCATTCTGCTGCATTATAATAAATGTGTGAACGAGGGAAATCTTCCAAAGAGTCAGCAAGACGAGAATTACAAGGAAGCACGTCGGGCTTATCTGGTCGGATACGACCGGAGTGTACCGAAACTTCGTCAGGCCAGTCATTGTATCGGTTGTGGCCAGTGTAATTCCCATTGTCCGCAAAGTATCGATATTCCGAAAGAATTGCATCGGATTGACCAGTTTGTAGAGCAGTTGAAGCAGGGCACGCTGTAAGACAGTAATGCTTTATTGAATATATTTTTATACCCAATAGGCTAGGATTGGAAGAATCCTAGTGCCTGTTGGGTATTATTTTATAGTTTCAGTCGATTTGTGGGGTCGCTTCGTCCCATTTGCGTGCGCTTTTTATCTGTTGCGAGGTCGTAACTGTGCATCGATCCCTTAGAAATCTTTCGTTGTTTTATCCTTTCTGATTTTTGTGTTACTTTTGCATCCGCAGTTAAGAAGAAGAGCGGATATGACAGAGCAAGAGGTAAGGCGATATTTACGGCAGATGAGGGATGATGATTCTCAACTGGCATTGAAGAAATTCTATGATCTTTGTTATGACCGTTTCTATCGGATCGCGTGGTATTATCTGCACGATGATGAAGCCGCACAAGATATTGTGCTGGATGTCTTCTTTCGGATCTGGCAACGCCGTCAGTCTTTACAGGGAATTGCCAATTTGGAGGATTATTTCTTTATTACCGTCCGTAATGCAGCTCTGGCTCGTTTGGAACAGGAAAAGAAACAACCAGAGAAAACAGATCTGACAGCAGACATCTTGCCGGATATGGATGATTCACCCGAAGAGATATTAATAGGAGAGGAGTTGTTTGCCCGTTATGTGAAGGCGTTGGACCGCTTGCCTCCACGGTGTCGTGAAGTCTTTATTCGTGTTCGTGAAGACAAGCAATCATATGCCGAAGTGGCAGCCGCTTTGGATATTAGTGTTCATACGGTTGATGCCCAATTGCAGAAGGCAATCGCACGCCTGCGGGAAATGTTATTCCCGGATGAGTAAATTCTTTTCTTCGGGTTTAAACCAAAGACAGTCTTTCCGAATTTCGAGCGGCATCTCGATGTTATCGGTAAATAACGCTCCTGTACCCAAACCTTGTGGCAGCGGATTCTGGAACGTTGCACACCACTGTGCAATAGCATTCAGTCCGATATTCGATTCAAGAGCAGAAGTAATCCACCAACCGGTCTGTAACCTTTCCGCTTCCCGAATCCATTCTTCCGAGCCACACATTGCTCCGTGGAGAGAAGGCTTCAAGATGATATATTGCGGACGGATCGTTTCCAGTAATTTCCGTTTCTGGTCAGGCGAATTGATACCAATCAATTCTTCATCCAATGCAATTGGAAGCGGAGAAACGGCACAGAGCCAGGCCATCTCTTCCCATTGTCCAGCGCGAATAGGCTGTTCGATGGAGTGTATGTCGAGTTCTGCCAATCGCTTCAGTTTCTCTAAAGCCGTGTCGGGCTGAAAAGCTCCGTTGGCATCCACACGTAGTTCTACTTCCTCAGCCGAGAAATGTTTCCGGATAAAAGCCAACAAGTCGAGTTCTTCCTCAAAGTGGATCGCTCCAATCTTGAGCTTGATGCAGCGGAAACCTGTTTCCATCTTGTTACGGATCTGTTCGAGCATCCGCTCATAGTTGCCCATCCAGATTAATCCGTTAATGGGAATACCGGCTTCACCTCTGGAAAAAGGTGTATTCCACAAAGCCACCGATTGCTGTTCATAATGCCGAAAGGCTGTTTCCAATCCGAACAGGATGGAAGGATAGGGACGCAATGCCTCTTTATGAATGTATCCGTTTGCCTCCACTTCGCGACAAGCTGCTGTCAATATTTCTTCATAGTTGGGTAAATCGTCACAACTCAACTGAGGTAACGGCGCACATTCGCCCCAACCTTTCCGTTCCGGATACTCATCAGATGAAAGAATGACATACCAGACTTTCCGGGTTGTATAAATTCCCCGTGAAGTTCCGGCAGGTTGCTTGAAATGAAGTGTCTTGGGCAATATCTGAATCCGATACATGATCTGTCTCCTCTTATTTGAGTGAATGATAATAATCTTTCAGTAGGCGGACATCTTCCGCTTTATCTGTGAAGACTTCAATAAATTGCGGATGAATTTGCTGTTCGGTTTGCATGAAAGCCGGTAAGGCTTGTTCCAGTTCTTCCATGGAATGAACAGCCTGATAATCGAAGCCTCGTTCTTTTGCCCAACCTTCAGCATGAGTCGTGTGTGTAGCCGTAACGAAACGATGTGTTCGGTTTTCCATCTTCAATCCGGGCAGAGCCTGGAAGATTTCACCACCACCATTATTCAATAATAAGATACGTAAGTTGCCACGCAAATGATTACTCCATAACGCATTCATATCGTAGAAGAAACTTAAATCTCCAATCAAGACGAAGTTGAGCTTATCAGAAATCCAGGCATAACCTAATGCTGTAGATAACGAACCTTCAATTCCACTAGTTCCGCGGTTACAACAAACCTCAACTGTATCAGGAATCTTAAACAATTGGGCATATCGAACCGTTGAACTGTTGGCCAAATGCAGTACAGCTTCTTTAGGAAGAGCTTGCAATACTTTCCCTATGGCTGCCATTTCAGAGAAGGCAAAGTCGGGCTGTTGGATTTTCTTCGACAGAAATTCCCATTGTTTCGGATATTCACTATTCTTATTGTCGAGCAGATAGGCTATTTTCTCCAGGAACTCAAACGGATCCATTTCGATGACAGTAGTCAGAGAACCGAAAGTATCTGTTACTTTTCCATCAGCTGCCACGTGCCAGTGTTCTTTTGGTGGATGCTTGCGAAGCAATTGCTTCAATCGCTTGGAAACGATATGTCCTCCGTAGGTGATCAGTAAATCCGGAATCAGTTTAAGCTGTTCTTCTTCGGGCAATGAATAGATGATGGCATCGAAGTTCTTGACCGGAATGCCTGGTATCGTTTGGTTACCCGTGTGTTCCGTCAACCAGGCAAAATGTTTGTAAAGCAGTTTACATATCTTCCGTTCGAAGAGATAAATCAGATTCATCTGTCCGACCAGCATCATCCGTTTGGGATAAGCATTGAGCCGGGCGATCAGATCATTGTACTGCCTGTCGTAAATATTTAATCCTTGATATCGGGTGATCACTCTTACTTCAGGAAGCTTTTCTGTTGTGAACTGGAATAGGGGCTCGGAAATCGGAACATTAATATGTACCGGACCTTTTCCATGGTGAGTTAATTCCAATAACGCTTCATTGATGAGTCGGTTACAATACCATTCGTCTTCATCCGTTTTAATCTCCGGCAGATTAACAGAACATTTGGACAAAGAGCCAAATACTTGCGGTTGTGGAAGCGTTTGTCCGTCCATTTGTCCGATCCAGGCACCGGGCCGGTCGGCCGAAATAACGACGAGCGGTATTTGCTGATAATATGCTTCCGCTACAGCCGGATGAAGATTCAGTAAAGCTGTTCCAGAAGTGCAACATACGGCAGCCGGTTTTCCGGTACAAAGAGCCAGACCTAAAGCAAAGAAACCGGCACTTCGTTCGTCGGTAACGGCATGGCAGGAAAAGAACGGATGATTGGCAATCGTATGTATGATAGGAGTGTTCCGGCTTCCCGGACAAAGGACTATATTTCGGATCTCGTGTGCTTTCAATAAAGCAACGAGTTGGAGAATGTTCTTTTTATCAGAGTACATAAATAGTTATTCTAAAATATTTCTCATTGTATTCATCTTGTCTTCAGTCTCATTCCACTCTTCTTCAAGTTTAGAGGATGCCAGTAATCCTCCTCCAGCAAATAAGGTGTAAGTGTTTGCATGAATATTCATACACCGCAGGTTTACATATAAATCCGTATGTCCGGAAGGAGAGATCCATCCAATGAAACCGGAGTAATAACTGCGGTCATATCCTTCATGTTGAAGGATGAATTGATAGGCATCTTCTTTGGGTAAACCACAAACGGCAGGTGTAGGATGGAGCAAATTGATCAGATCACCTAATTTTTGATTATCTGGCAAAGTAAAACGGAAATCACTTTTCAAGTGGGCTAATTCGCCTGCTCGTGCAGAATATGGACCTTTTTCCTTTGGTACGATTCCCAATGTTCCTAATTGTCGGCGGATATAAGTAGCAACTAATTGCTGTTCCTGCCAATTCTTCTGGTCCCATGCATGAGGAAGTTTTCCGTTCTTCAGTCGTTGCGTTCCAGCCAAGGCCACCGTTTGCCATTGATTTCCTTCTCCAGCCAGCAGGATTTCAGGTGTACCACCCATCCAAATGCCTGTCAATGGAGTATAACAGAGATAGACATACGAATAAATATAACGTTCACATGCCTGGAAAAATACTTTCCCGGGTGAGAAACTAGCTGATTTCGGATTTGTTTTAGCCCGTGATAAGACTAACTTGTCTTGAATACCTCGCAATAACGGTTGCTGGAAAGCATGAAAGCAAGCTGTATAATGTGCTTTCTCATTTTCATACGATACTATTTCCGGATAAGCTTGTTGGAAAACTTCGATATTATCTTGCGGAGTTTCCAATATGTCCTCCGGCAAATCCATACAATCCGGTTGGATCAGCACAATAGGATGTTTGTCTGATATGTGGAACGGAGCGATGACAAAACCGCTCCGTCCATTTAATTCTGTATAACTTCCTAGCAAATCCGGAGTTCCATAACTTTGCATTCGAAAATGGATCGTTTCATTTCCCGGAATACGCCATAATGCAAAACTCCGACCTTGCCGGATGAGTGTATCTATAATATGGTAAGAATCTTTTGTTATCATCTCTTTTTCATAACACTGTTGACAACACGAATGGATGAAACCAAACGGTCTGTTGATGTGAAAACATCTACATTCCATACATGCGATGAACGTCCTTTATGGAATATAGTAGCAACGGCTCTGACGGTGTCTCCTTCATGTGCAGATGAGATATGGTTTCCGCTGACTTGCATTCCGACAACAATTTCATCAGGCTGCACAATCAGCATCGAACCTAGGCCTGCAACAGTTTCTGCCAAGGCTAATGTCGCTCCACCATGCAAGATACCGAATGGTTGACGAGTCCGTTCATCTACTGGCATAGTTGCTTCTACACGATCTTCCGATGCATACGTGTATTGAATGCCTAAATTCCCCATTAATGCATGTTTCCCGCGTGCATTCAATTGATCTAAAGGAACCTCTGCTGGACGGATAGCTGATAAAATGGCTTTTTCAATGGCAACAGCCACACCATCTTGTTCGTTAGTCAGCGTTGTTGTTGATGCGCAGACTTTCACAGAATCTCGGGCATTACCCATAGCTACACCCAAACCTGCAAGTTGTAGTATCGGAACATCAGTAATACCATCACCAATAGCGATGACTTCTTCGCGAGTCAGCTTCAACATTTCCATCAATAAAGCCAGCGTATTTCCTTTATCAACTGTAGGCGGTACCACTTCCAGGAAATAATCTTCTGAGCGGAATACATCAGCTACACCTGCCAGTTTCTTTTTCCAGTGATTTTCCAGACCAACAAGTTCTTTTTCGTTGTCACTGGCTAATATACATTTGCAAGGCTCAAAGTCGATGGCATTCGGAAAGTTAGAGACTTGCCGGATATGCATATTGTTGAGATTGGCTTCTTGCTGAACATATGGATCATCTGCACAATCCGTAATCAGGGAATTCTCAAAATAGGTGAAAATCGTGAAACCGTTTTTCTTAGCTTTCTTATCTAGATATGGAATTAATTCCGGATTAATCCGTTTTTCGAACAACAGATTTCCCGTTTGCATTTCGATAATTTGCGCACCGTTATAGGAAATGACATATCCACCGTAATTATTCAATTCCAATTCTTTGGCTAGCGGCAGAATTCCTCCTGTCGGACGTCCGGAGGCTAATACAATATGTACACCCATCTGCTGTGCTTTCAATATAGCAGACTTTGTGTGAGGTGTTATTTGTTTCTGATCGTTTAATAGAGTCCCATCAACATCGATCACTAATAATTTGTACTTCATAGCCTTTATTTTTAGGGATTATCTGACAAATATAAACAAATTGCCGGAAGAATCCTATTGCTTTAGGGATAATTTCAGGAAGTTTCGTATTCGTTAGTTCGTCATTCTGCCGTTTCCAGGATGCTTTGGACGAAATGTGCTACGCCATCTTCGTCGTTGGTGTGCGGAAGGACCAAATCGGCCTGGGCTTTGATTGGTGGCTGGGCATTTCCCATAGCTACGCCTAATCCGGCATATTTGATCATGGATAAATCATTATAGCCATCTCCAATGGCAATGATTTCCTCGCGCTTTGTATGAGTACGGTTTCGCAAGACCTTAATGGAATTGGCTTTGTCGATTCCTTTGGGAACCAGTTCCAGATAGAAAGGTTCTGAACGATAAACATTGATTCGGTTACTTAGTTCGCGACGCAACTTTTCTTCCAGCGGAACTAGTGCTTCCGGATCTCCAACAGCCAGACATTTGTCTGCCGGTTGAGGAAGATCATGTACAAAATCCTGGGTCGCCTGGATTTTCATCCGGGTCAGGAATGATTCATATTGTACATATTGGTTGTCGGGCGTTTCCGTCAGGATATAAGGTCCATTATACGAAAGGATAGATACACCGGCTTTTTGAGATTCCTGATAAAGAACTGGAATTACATCTGGTGGCAACGCCTGCTCAAACAAGACTTTGTCTGTCATGACATCAATAATTTTGCCTCCATTAAAAGAAAGAATGAAACCGCCATAACGCTTTAGCTCCAATTCCTCTGCTAATGGAACAATACCATACGTAGGGCGTCCGGAGGCAAGGGCTATATGTAATCCTTGCTGCTGGGCTTTAATTAATACTTCTTTTGTGAAAGGAGTAATTTCCTTTTGGCTGTTGGTCAGAGTACCATCCAAATCCAATACAAGTAATTTATATTTCATATGGAGTTGTTTTCTGTTTGTTCTTGTTCTGTTGAGTCTCCCAATTGGATGACTTTCCCTTTTTCTTGGATATACTGATATAATTTCCGATAGAAGGGATGATGCGACAAGGTCGAAGCATCACCGATAATGATCAGTTTCATTCGGGCACGAGTAATCGCTACATTCATGCGTCGAAGATCGCTGAGAAATCCGATTTGTCCGGCTTGGTTTGCCCGCACTAAACTGATAAGGATTACATCTCTTTCCTGTCCCTGGAAGCCATCAACGGTATGAATTGTGATGAGTTTGCGAAAAGGTTTGAAGAATGCATTCCGTTTGATCAGACTTCGGAGGTAATACACTTGTGCCTTATAAGGTGAAATTACTCCGAAATCAATTTGTTCCTCAAGTACCCGTTCTTTGGATATATTCTCGATATAGACTTGCAATTGAAGAACCAATAGTTCGGCTTCCTGTTTATTGATCCGACTCAGACTTTCTTCCTGCTGATGTTCCAGATATTCGCAACCGGCTGTGTTGGTCCAGACGATCGGCGTATCCCATTCCAGAATACCGCGCTCGCGTACTTCGGGAGCTGCTTTCAACTGGTCATGATAAAACCAGTGGGAAGGGAAACGCATGATGGTCTCGTTCATCCGGTATTGCAGATTAAGCAAAGAAACAACCTCCGGCTTGTTCAACGCAATAGTTTGCATCAAGGTTTGATCTAAGCCTTCCCGGGCGGCTTCTAGGCATTTGATGGTAGGCGGTAATTGCTGATGATCACCTGCCAGCACAACGCGGTCCGCTTTTCCGATGGCAATCCAACAAGCGGCTTCCAATGCCTGAGCTGCTTCATCAATGAAAAGCGTCGTGAAATGATGTGTTGTCAATAACCGATTGGCTGCTCCTACCAGTGTGCAGGCAATAACACGTGCTTCGTCAAACAGTTCGGCATCTATCTTCATTTCTAGTTCCGTTGCCCGATATTTCAGACGTGATAGCCGGTTTCGTTCTGTATCCCGTTCGCTTCGGCTTTTCTTCCGGAAGTTGGACTGTATTTCCCGGATAGCTTTGCGGATACTCCATAATTCGCTGTAATCAGGATGGGCTTCAAACCGGCGCTCGTATGTAAACGAGAGCATCTTGTCATTAACCCGGGTTGGATTACCGATACGCAATACATTGACTCCGCGATCTACCAGCTTTTCAGCAATCCAATCAACGGCTGTGTTGCTTTGGGCACAAACCATCACCTGATTCTCCCGATGTAAAGTTTCATAAACGGCTTCTACCAGCGTGGTTGTCTTTCCTGTTCCTGGAGGACCATGAACAATCGCTACATCTTTGGCCGCCAGTACCTGATTGACTGCCGATTCCTGGGATGAATTTAGCCAGGGAAAACGAATTGGGAAAAGTTCGCACTTGGAAGCGAACGACTTTCCTAATAATATATCCCGCAATTCGGCCAATCGGTTCCCTTTGGCAGAAAGAACTTCCTTCAAAGCGGCAAACATAGCTTTATAACTTGTCTCATCAAAATAAAGCTGGATGCCTAAATCGGTTTCCCCTTGTATCTCTGTCAGGGCAAAAGGTGAAGGCAAAGAAACAACCATCACATCGTCCTGCACATAAC
The DNA here is from genome assembly GCF_022809355.1 of Parabacteroides faecalis. Taxonomy (GTDB): domain Bacteria; phylum Bacteroidota; class Bacteroidia; order Bacteroidales; family Tannerellaceae; genus Parabacteroides; species Parabacteroides faecalis. The sequence continues at coordinate 14,618 of NZ_JAKZMM010000067.1, forward strand.
TGATTGTTGAGCTGAAGTTGAAATAGAAGGGTTTCCCGTTACCGTTGGTCTTGAAGAAACAAACGGGGCGACCATATTCAAAGTTATGTTCAACTTCTTTGTCTTCCCGGCGGGTAATTTCTACAACCAGTTGGTTCAGGGAATTATAATAACTTCTGCCTGTAGTAACCGGATACCAGCAAAGACCCTGTTGGATCTTTTTCCAGATCCCAGCCTTTTCTGCTTGTTCCTGGTACATCTCTTTTTCATACATGTACTCTTTCTGGAGGGCATCCTGTTGCTTTTGCAGATGAATTGTCGGAGTTATAATCTGATTTTGTTGCATAACGGTGCAAAAGTACGACAAGATGGACGAATATACAAATGACAAACCCCTCGATAAAACCATTGAGCTTTATTGAGGGGTTTCTAAATAGGTGTCTAAAAATTAAATCTGCTTGCAGTATTCAGTCAGTTTTTCAGGAGTAACATTGGCTGCGATGATAACTCCATTTTCGTCAATCAGAAAGTTTCTTAATCCTTTCTCCAGCTTATACTTTCTGAAGACGTCCGACTGCCGCCCTTCCTTTTCGTGCAACTGATTGGTTCCTTCTAGCTTGTCTGTAGCTACAGTTGCTTCGAAAACCGATGTTTTCTCATCTAATGAGATGGAATACATGGCCAAGTTACCGGAAGTAGCATTCCACTTGTTTACTTCATTCCATAACCGGATGTTACGAGCTCTGGATTCTGCATCATAGGCAGCCCAGAAATTAATCAAGGTGTAATGTCCGGCCTGGTCTTGAAAATGAATTTCTGTTTCATTTTCATTCAACACTATTCTCGGTGCAAGGTCACCCGGGTTCGCACCCTCAGTAGGCTTTGCGTCTTTCGTATCAGCCGCGATTCCGAAGAACAAGACTGATCCTACGAGAAGATAGGCTTTTAATTTCATATTTTAAATATTACGTTAGACATAACCGGCGTAGGCAGGTTTTTCTTCCCTTGCCGCAGCATCTTTATCCCTAAACATGCTGGCCGGCTCCTGATTCTCAGGAAAAGATGAGTAGCTGCTTTCGCTAAAGACAACTGGTCTCATACTTGATTTCGGCTGCAAAGATACGAGTTAATTCCTTATCTTCTCTTGCTTTATATCAATTTTCGACAAATTGACAAACTTTTTTATATGTTATTTAGCTGAAAAATGGGCTGTTTTGCATCTTTTATCATACGCTCGAAAGGGCTTGAAAAGGTCTTTTTCCCTTTTTGTTTGCTTCAATCGTTCAGTGGAAACATAATTTCTTTTATCTTTCGGAGAATAAATCATACGATGAGACGAAATACTTAAAATATTTTAATAAAACGATGGCTACTTATTCGATAACAACCTTGGTAGAGAATTGTGTTTACAACCGCAAGCTGGAAGCGGAACACGGTTTGTCTTTGTATGTGCGAACACCCGAGAAACGGATTTTGTTTGATACCGGACAAAGTGATTTGCTACTTCGAAATGCGACCTTATTGCATATCGACTTAAAGGCGGTGGATGCGTTGGTCCTTTCACACGGGCATAGTGATCATACCGGCGGACTTCGGGCTTTTCTGGCAGAGAATGACCGGGCAACAGTCTTTTGTAAGCGGGATGCCTTGAACCGGAAATTTAAGAAAGAACGGGAGAATGGATTGCTGGATGCTTCGTCGCTTGATCTGAGCCGCTTTTGTTTTGTAGACGAGGTAACTGAGATTTATCCGGGAGTAGTGCTTTGTCCGGATATTCCACTTTGTCAAAAGGAAGATACGCATTTTGATCATTTCTTTACCGAAGTGAACGGTCAGCGTATTCCCGATACCTTTACAGACGAATTGGCTGTTTTTTTACTCACAGATACGACTTATTCAGTGTTGAGTGCCTGTTCGCATCGCGGTATAACGAATGTATTGCGGCAAGGAGAAGCATTCTTCCCAACGCGCCACTTGGATACTTTGATCGGAGGATTCCATATTCATACGGCAGGAGAAGAGAAATATCAGGTCATTGCCCGTAGTCTGGCTGGAAAACATCCGCGGCAATTGGGTATTTGTCATTGCACCGGTGTAGATCAGTTTGCCCGTTTTTGTCGGGATTTCCCTGAATCTGTCTTTTATAACCATGTTGGGTGTAAGACAGAAATAGGCTAACAAATTTCCTGCCCTTTCTATAAATAAAGGTAATTGTCTTTTTGTAAATAAGGTTGACTCCTAAAAAGCAAGAAGATGAAAGAAAGCAATTATGAACAAGAGAAGTTTCGGAAGAATTTGGAAAGAGAGATTTTCCGTTTGGT
>NZ_JAKZMM010000068.1 GCF_022809355.1 Parabacteroides faecalis
TATGTATGATACCCAGGAAAAGGATTTTTTCAGTTACATCATATACAATGGCGATTATTCCTATAAAAGGGAATTATATATGGTTATGTTCACTCCTATAAATGCCAAAGGCGAATTATGGGCTACAATTGATGCTTTCGATCTCTGCAAAGATTATAAAGAAGGAAAGTTGAAAGGCAAGCTAAAGGATATCGCTGCAAAATTGGGTGAAGATGATAACCGGGTGATTATGTTGGTGAAGCCGAAGAAGTGAAATATCAAAATGACACGCTTATGAAAACAAAAGTATTTTTCCTCGTTTGTATGCTTCTGTTGGCAGGAAGCCAAGGAATGCAATCACAGTCTGGTAGTTTGCCGGTAGTTGATGTATCTAAAAAATATCCAGTAGAAAAGATGTCTTTACAAGATATCGCTACGGTAGAATATGTTCCGTTGGAAACAACAGATGATATTCTATTAAGTGGAAATGCTGCACTTTCGGCGGTTGGCGACAAATATGTCCTAGTTCATGAAGGCCAATTAGGAGATATTTACTTGTTCGACCGACACACCGGGAAATTGAAATCTCATTTTAACCATAAAGGAGGAAGCGGAATGGAATATACCTGGATCAAGAATGGAACGATCTTGGATGAGAAAGCGGAAGAAATCTATGTTTGTTCCCAATTTATCCAAGTCTATTCATTGGAAGGGAAATATAAGCGAACACTGAAGATTAATTGTTTTGATCATAATATGAAAATCTTTAATTATGATGATGAATCCTTACTTATTTATGATGATGTAGTTATAGAACCGGGGCGGGAAAAACAAACGGTTCAAACGCCTTATCGCTTCGTATCTAAAAAGGATGGCAGTACGCTTTCTACTCTAAAATTACATTTCCCCAAAAGAAATTCCAATGCAATTGCCCGGCAAGAAGAGAATGGTTGGTACCCATTTCAATTTTATTATCCGCACAATATGCATTACGGATCAGATTTTATGATTATGGATATTTCATGTGATACACTATATCAACTTTCAGCCAATAAGAAGTTGACACCTATATTTGCACGCAAACCTTCTGTTTTTGCTTCGGAGCCCAGAAACATATGGACACCGATATTTACAACAGATCGTTTTATGCTTTTTGGTACATTTCTCATTGATTTTAATAGAACAGGCGGAAAAGTATACATTTGGGCGTATGAATTTAAAACGGGAGAAGTAAAAGATTGGGAAATTTTGGATACAGAACTGAATTATACTTTTCGAGGTCCTGGCACTTGGAATGGAGGCTCTAATATTGCCATAGCCAAGAATAAGTCTGCCGAGTTTGTTTCTGCTCCTGCCATGCTGGAAGCCTATCAAAAGAAACGCTTGAAGGGTAATGGAAACGAAGTAGCCAAGAATTTATTGGAAGACGACAATCAGGTTGTCCGGATCTTGACGTTTAAGTGAGGAGAAGGTAACTATTTACATAAGTCACAACTTTCTGAATAATATTCATCACTTATGAAAACAAAAGTATTTTCAACTTTACTGTAAAAACTAAACTCTGATATTATGAAATATACTTTAGGAAGATTATCTTAGAGAAAGATATATTTATGCAGCATGGAATTTACAGATATTATAGACTTATATAATGCCTTGTAAAGAGAAAAACTCCAGTCCATTGTCGTCATTTATGGACGCAGATGAATCGGAAAGTCTAAACTTATTAAAGATACAGCTTTATCCGTACCTTTATCCGTACTTAATTGAATTAATTCAATTTATACTCATTTCTAAAACCTCTACCTTTGTGCATTGTTATATTTATATAGGTTAGAAAAGAAAGATAAAAACAGATAGAAATGAGAAAAAGCGTTTTGTGCGGTGTGTTGTTGCTGCTATTTGGAAAGATGGTTTCCGCCCAGCAGACCCTGTCGTTGCAGGAATGCCGGGATCTGGCGGTGAAGAACAACAAAGAACTGCGGATTGCCGAGGAGAAGATACGGATGGCCGATTATGAAAAGAAGGCGGCGCTGACCAAGTATTTCCCTCAGATTTCGGCCAATGGTGCTTATATGTGGAATCAGAAGGACCTGAATCTGCTGGATATGGGGCAGTTGTCGAGTTCGCTGGCTTCTTCGTTGGGTGGTTTGGCCCAATTGCCGGTGGTGCAGCAAACGGTGGGTGCCATCAATGACCTTCAGCATCTGGATATTCAGAATGTGTGGGTCGGGAATGTAGCCTTGGTGCAACCCGTTTTTATGGGTGGAAAGATTGTTACCTACAATCAGATTACGGCGTATGCCAAAGAACTTGCTATGTCGATGAACGATCAGAAGTTACAGGATTTGCTGTATAAGACGGATGAAACGTACTGGCAGGTGGTTTCGTTGGTGAACAAGAAGAAACTGGCGGATGCTTACGTGGAACTGCTCCGGAAGACGGACGAGGATATGGCAGCCCTGATTGCCGAAGGTGTGGCTACTCAAGCCGATGGTTTGTCGGTCAAGGTGAAACTGAATGAGGCAGAAATGGCACAGACGAAGGTAAACAACGGCTTGGCTTTGTCGAGGATGCTGTTGGCACAGTTGTGTGGCTTGCCTTTGACAGACACGCTGACTTTGGCAGACGAGCAGTTGGATAATTTCCCGGTGGAAGAACGTACGACTTCTGTGGATGTGAATCAGGCATTCATGAACCGGAATGAACTGAAGAGCCTGGATTTGGCATCGAAGATTTATAAGAAGAAAGAACGGATTGTATTGGCAGACCTGTTGCCTACGGTGGCTTTCTCAGCCAATTACTTTGTGACCAACCCGAATTTGTTTAATGGTTTCAAGAACGACTTTGCCGGTATGTTTAATCTGGGTGTTATTGTCCGTGTACCGATCACCGGCTGGTGGGAAGGCAGTTATAAACGAAACGCCGCACGGGCGGAAACACGGATCAGACAACTGGAATGGGAAGATGCCCGCGAGAAAATCGAACTCCAGGTGAATCAGTCGGTTTATAAGGTGAATGAAGCGAGCAAGAAGTTGGCGGCTTCGAACCGAAATATGGAGAATGCCGAAGAAAACCTGCGCAGTGCCAACCTGGGATTTGAAGAAGGCGTAATTCCGGCCTTGAATCTGATGGCGGCACAGACAGCGTGGTTCTCGGCACGTTCGACACTGATCGACGCACAGATCGACATGAAACTGACGCAAGTGTATCTGAACAAAGCCTTGGGAGTTGATTTACAGGAAAACAAATAAGAGAAGAAAAAACTAAAAACGTAAATAGTCATGAGTGATAATAAGAAAAAATATTCGGTCAATAATATGATGTTGGCATTCATTGCCGTATTGGTAGCAGTTGGTTTGGTGGCTCTGGCGGGCTTCTTCCTGTTGACACCACCCGATGAGGTGATTATGGGACAAGCCGAAGCAACAACGATTCGTATATCTGGTAAAGTACCCGGACGAATTGCTTCCTATCGTTTTAATGAGGGCGATCAGGTAAAGGCTGGCGATACGCTGGTCTTTCTGAGTACACCCGAAGTACAAGCCAAACTGATGCAGGTGGAAGCCGTGAAAGCCGCTGCCGAAGCTCAGCATGCCAAAGCCTTGAAGGGAGCTCGTGATCAGGAAGTAACGGCTGCCTATGAAATGTGGCAAAAGGCACAGGCCGGTTTGACAATCGCGAAGAAGTCATACGACCGGGTTCGTAACTTGTATGAGAAAGGAGTGATGTCTGCCCAGAAGAAAGATGAGGCGGAAGCCAACTACAATGCGATGGTGGCAACCGAGAAAGCTGCCCGTTCACAATATGAAATGGCTAAAGAAGGAGCCCGCAAAGAAGATAAGGCGGCTGCGGCTGCCCTGGTCAATCAGGCTAGCGGTGCTTTAGCCGAGGTGGAATCGTATGTGGAAGAGAGTGCGCTGGTCGCTCCGATTGACGGAGAAATCTCCGAACGTTTCCCGGAAGTAGGCGAGTTGGTAGGAACGGGTGCGCCGATTATGAACATTGCCGACCTGACCGACATGTGGGTTTCGTTCAGTATCCGCGAAGACTTGCTTTCGCAGGTGAAAGTCGGAAATGAAGTCAAGGCTTTTGTGCCGGCTCTCGATAACCAAGAGATTACATTGAAAGTATATTATATGAAGGATATGGGCACGTATGCTGCCTGGAAGGCTACGAAAACAACCGGTCAGTATGATGCCAAGACATTTGAAGTCCGTGCCCGTCCGGTACAGCCGGTAGAAGGTTTGCGTCCGGGCATGTCGGTGATATGGAAGCATAACAACGGGAAATGAAGATGACAATACAAGAATCATTACATCGGATCGGACAAATAGCCCGCAGGGAAACGAGGCGGATGACATCGCAGCCCGTTTATCTGTTCGGGATGATTGTGGCTCCGTTGATCTGTCTGGTCTTTTTCCTTTCCCTGATGCGTGAAGGTCTGCCGACCAATCTGCCGGTGGCTGTCGTGGATATGGACAATTCAGCCACGTCGCGTACCTTGATCCGTCAGTTGGATGCCTTCGAACAGACGAAGGTCGTGATGTTGTCGCATTCGTTTACCGAGGCTCGTCAGGAGATGCAGAAAGGGAATGTATATGGTATCTTCTATATTCCGGAAGACTTTGCTAAAGAGGCCACATCCGGAAAACAGCCGAAGCTATCGTATTATACCAACAATACGTATCTGATTGCTGCCTCTTTGCTGTTCCGGGATATGAAAACTGTTTCGGTGTTGGCAAACGGTTCGGTCGGTTTACAGCTTGGAACGGCAAAAGGAAAGACAGAAGCGGAGATTATGGGGCAGTTGCAGCCCATTGTAATAGATACGCATGCCATCGGGAATCCGTGGCTGAACTATTCGGTTTACCTGAACAATACGATTCTTCCGGGTGTGTTGCAGCTGATGATCTTCCTGATTACGGTTTTTAGTATCGGTACGGAACTGAAGAACGGTACGGCACGGAAATGGATGGCCATGGGGAAGAACTCGTTGGTGGTTAGTCTGCTGGGAAAGATCCTTCCGCAAACCCTCGTCTTTACATTGGTAGGATTTCTTTTTATGGCTGTCTTATATGGTTTCAGCGCCTTTCCGCTACATAGTGGCTGGCTGCCGATGTTGGTAGCGATTTTCCTTTTGGTTATCGCTTCGCAGGCAATGGGTGTTTTCATGATTGGTGTATTGCCGACCTTGCGTTTGGGTTTGAGTTTTGCCAGTTTGTTTGGGATGATCTCTTTCTCGATCGTCGGTTTTTCCTATCCGTTATTGGCGATGGATCCGATCTTGCAGGCATTGGCGCGGTTGTTCCCGCTACGGCATTACTTCCTGATCTATGTCGATCAGGCACTGAACGGCCGGGATCTGTTCTATACCTGGAGTGAATACGTCTGGTTACTCGGTTTTCTGATCCTGCCGTTGCTGATAGGCCGGAACCTGAAGAAGGCGTTGCTCTATTTTAAATACATTCCTTAATGGAGAGATGATGATGAAAGAAGAACATAAATTAAGTCATATTATCAAGGAAGGCTTTCAGGATATGTTTTATATCTGGAAGGACGAGCTGAAACAGGTATTTCGGGATGAAGGAATCATGATATTCTTCTTCCTGGTGCCGCTGGTCTATCCGGTCTTATATGCGTACATATATAATAATGAAGTCGTACATGAGGCGAAGATGGTCGTAGTCGATCAAAGTAATTCTCCGCTGAGCCGGGAATTTATCCGTCGGGTAGATGCTTCGAGTGAAGTACATGTCGTGCAGGTGGTCGGTGAGATGGAAGAAGCCCGCCGACTGGTGGACTCGAAGGAAGCTTTCGGTATCTTGTCGATTCCTTCGGCTTTCAGTAAGGATTTGCATCAGGGACGGCAGACAACCGTTTCCTTGTACAGCGATATGAGTGCCTTGTTGTTCTACAAAGCCTTCTTGCTGACGGCAACGGAAGTCTCGTTGGAGATGGGCTCGGAATGGACCGTTCGGAATCATCCGCAGTCGACTGAAGCCTTACAGGCCATAGCTGTGCAGCCGATTCCTTCGGAGTCGATCTCGATGTATAACCCACAAAACGGATTCGCCAGCTTTCTGGTGCCGGCCATTCTGATCTTGGTGATTCAACAAACCTTGATATTGGGAATTGGTATGTCGGCAGGAACGGCCCGGGAAAAGAACCGTTTCCATACGTTGGTGCCGATTACCAAGCATTTTCATGGAACCTTGCGTATCGTATTAGGGAAGAGTCTGACATACATTGTCCTGTATGTGGTAGTTTGTGCTTGGGTATTGGTCATCGTGCCTCGCCTGTTTGCCTTCCCGCAGATCGGGCAACCGTTGGATCTGATTCTCTTTATTCTGCCTTATCTGTTTGCGTGCATCTTCTTCTCGATGACGCTTTCCGGATTCGTTTCTAACCGCGAGGAACCGATGATCCTGTTTGTTTTTACATCGGTGATCCTGGTGTTCATCTCCGGTATTTCCTGGCCGATGTATTCGATCTCTCCGTTCTGGCGGGCGTTGGGTTATATCTTCCCGTCTACGATGGGCGTGCAAGGTTTTGCCCGGATTAATACTGCCGGAGCAACCCTGAACGAAGTTGCTCACGAATATCAGGTGTTATGGATTCAGGCAGGTGTTTATTTCATAACGGCATGTCTGGTTTACCGTTATCAGATCATCCGCAGCCGGAAACAATTGGTCCGGCATTATCTGGAGATGAAACGACGGCGAGCATCGAAAGCCGTTGCCTCCTAATAAGAAACCCGTTAGTTTCGGTTATGATTCTCGTTACTTTTGAATCCGAAACTAACGGGTTTTATGTTATAGATCAATTCCCTTATTTGACGACGGGCAGGATCAGTCGGGTAGCCGCATTCTGCTGGTGATAAATACGGATGTTCTGTTTCATCACGAAGTCTTCTACCGAGCAATGATAGGTATCAATGAACCGTTGCGGATTGCGGTCGATGATCGGGAACCAGGAACTTTGGATCTGAATCATCAGCCGGTGACCTGGCAGGAACGTATGGGCTACATCATACAAGGTATAATGAACCGGCGTGATTTGGTTGGGTTCAAACGGTTGCGGATTATCGAATCCGGTGCGGAAACGGCCGCGGAACAATTCGCCACGAACCAGCATTTCATATCCGCTCATCGGATAACGGCCGTTCTTCAGGTAGTCGGTCGCTTCTTTCGGATATTGGAAGTTTTCCGGAAAGACGTCAATGACTTTCACCATAAAGTCGGCATCCGTACTGCTGATAGCTGTCTGCAACTCGACTTCAATCGGACCAGCCAATGTCAGCGTATCAGTCAGCACCGGCGTCATGAACGAGATCACATCCGGGCGTGCTGTAGCGAAACGCTGGTCGTCGAGCATATACTCCAACGTACGAGATCGTGTTGGATTGCCGGTATAAGGCACTGGTTTACTCATATCCGATACATATTCGGTAAATGATTCCTTTTCTTCCGGAGCTTCGGTAGAGACAGAACCGTCGCCATGAATATAATACGGTGTCGGCTGCATTTCCGGAAGCGGCCATTCTTCTGCAAATACCCATTCATTCTTTCCGGTATGGAACACACTCACATGGTGTTTCGGTTTTTCTCCTTTTCCTTCCAGGTAATAGCGGAAGAACGGATATTCGATTTCTTCCCGATAGAACTTCGAGGTACTTTTCCCGAAATAGATATTCCCGAAGCCTTCGAAGCCGGGACGAGTCCATGCTCCGTGCCACCACGGACCAAAGGCCAGATAGAGTTCGGTTTCGGGAGACTGCTCTTTGATGGCCTTATAAGTATTCCAGGCTCCATAACAGTCTTCACTATCGAACAAGCCACCTACGACCAACATGGCCGGTTTTAGGTTATAGCAAGACTGGCGGGCATCGCGTTCTTGCCAGAAAGCATCGAAGTTGGGATGTTTCTTGATCAGATTCCAGAGTGTTTCGGTCGTGTCTTGTACCAAGGCATCAGCATCCTTGAAAGTTCCCAGGCGGAGGAAATCGGTATACACATCATTCTTTACGATCTCTTTCATCACTCCTTTTCCGGCATGGCGGCCTTCCAGCCAAGGCAGGAAGTTGGTGGTCTGCAAGAAGGTGAAAGCTCCGTTATGATGTCGGTCATCGCCCCGGAACCAGTCTGTTACCGGACCTTGCGGAGAAACCGCTTTCAATGCCGGATGATTGGATGAAGCAGTCATTGTAGCCTGAAAGCCATCGTAACTGATACCCCAAGTTCCGGCGTTCCCATTATTATAAGTATGTTTGAGTAACCATTCGATCGTGTCATACGTATCGGTGGCTTCATCAATATCCTTTTTGCTCTTCTTGTTCTTATTCAGCGGACGTACCTGAACAAATTCGCCTTCGCTTTTATGGCGTCCGCGAATATCCTGATAAACCAGAATATACCGGTTCTGCGTATAAATATTCTCTTTGATACCGAACTTGTCTCCGTAAGGCTCACACGAATAAGGCGTACGCATCATCAGAATGGGATGTTTCTCGCTCTGGTCTTTCGGTTCGTAAATGGAAGTGAACAGCTTGACACCATCACGCATCGGGATCATGACTTCCCGTTTGGTGTAATTCTGTCTCAGCTTAAGTTCGGCACTGTCTATTTTACTGGTCTCTTGCTGTGCATACAGTTTCATACCGAACAGACCGCACAGCAGGCCTGCCAGCAACATACATTTTACGTGTTTCATTTTTCTTCCGTTATTCTGCTTCTTTATTCATGCGATGGTTCAGGTAAGCGATACGTTTCAGCGCCTTTCTCTTTTCCTGGGTCATCTGGTAAATATCGCTTAAGGCAGTTGCCAGATTATACGTAGCCACCAAAGCTTTCTTATCGGCTTCTGCCATATAGATGACATACGGTTTGCCACCCTGATATTCTATCTTGATACGTTTGTCGGCATTGTCGTAGATGAACTTGATGACATCTTGCCCTTTTTCGGCTTTATAAGTAACGACTTCCGTTGTGTTACCCATATCCTTGAAGTGATAGTTCACGCCACCGTCGTAGGGAATAGAAGCAGTTTCAGCAAAAAGGCCGTCGGGCGTGCTCACCTTGATACTGGTATGATCAATCGGTTTCCCTCCGAAATAGACACTGGCCAGGTACATTTCGCCATTCTCGTTCACACCACAACGGACATAACACCGCTGAACGTTCCGCTCAATCGTCTGTTGCCGCCAGATATAGTTCCCAATTTCTTCGTATAGCGTATCTTTCTCGAAAGTGAAACCTGCCTTCAGTGAATCCGATTCATGCAGGCGGATCGGCATCAGACTGTCACAATAGGCGATGTTGCGTTCGGCTTCCTTCAGGTCGATTTCACGCATCAGGGTTAAAGCCCCTTTTAAGGCATCAAACTCTTTCGGAAACTTAGCCCGCAAACTGTCAATCTCCGACCGGGCGGCGAATAACTCGTTGTTCTCGTAATAAGCGCGGGCTTTATCCAGACGTTCCTGGGCTTGTTTGGCCGCATTGTTGCAACCGGCAAGGGCCGTTGCAAGCATCAAACAGGCAATCGACTTTTTCATATCCTTGTTATTTATACTGTTCTTTGTCCGCAAAGGTAGAAAATAAATAGACGTGTTGCGGGCTCATCCGGCGCGAATTTGCCATTTCGGGAAAGATACATTAATTTTGCTACCGAAACAGAAGAAGGATAAGCATGTATATAAGCAATGACGAATTGTTAGAACATATTTCTGCCAAGCCTTTCCGGTTGGTTTCGGAGGCGGCAGACGAATTAGGGGTTGAAGCGTATGTGATCGGTGGTTATGTCCGGGATATATTCTTGAACCGTCCGTCGAAAGACATCGATATCGTGGCAGTAGGCAGTGGAATCGAACTGGCCAAGCGTGTGGCGGCAAAATTGGGCCGTCGGGCGAATCTCTCTATCTTTAAGAACTTCGGTACGGCACAAGTGAAGTGCGGTGACTTGGAATTGGAGTTCGTCGGTGCGCGCAAAGAATCGTACAGCCATGACAGCCGTAAGCCGATTGTGGAAGACGGAACACTTGAAGACGACCAGAACCGCCGCGACTTTACGATCAATGCCTTGGCCTTGTGTTTGAATAAAGACCGTTATGGTGAACTGGTTGATCCTTTTGGCGGACTGGAAGATATGGATGAACTGACGATCCGTACGCCGCTTGATCCGGATGTTACCTTCAGTGATGACCCGCTTCGGATGATGCGCGCCGTCCGTTTTGCTTCCCAGTTAGGTTTCTTTATCGATCCCGACACATTCGACGCGATTATCCGTAACCGGGAGCGGATTTCCATCATCTCCAAAGAACGGATCGTCGATGAGCTGAATAAGATTGTATTGTCGCCGAAACCGTCTTTAGGCTTCGACTTACTGGATAAAAGCGGTTTGCTTCCGCTGATCTTCCCGGAACTGTGTGCGCTGAAAGGAGTAGAGACGAAAGAAGGCATTGGGCATAAGGACAATTTCGCCCACACGCTGATGGTTCTCGACCGTTTGAGCAAGACGACCGACAACCTGTGGCTGCGTTGGAGCGCGATCTTCCACGATATCGGCAAGCCTCGTTCGAAGCGGTTTGATCCGCGACTGGGCTGGACATTCCACAACCATAATTTCATCGGCGAGAAGATGATACCGGAAATCTTCCGGAAAATGAAACTTCCGATGAACGAAAAGATGAAATATGTACAGAAGATGGTGAGCTTGCACATGCGTCCGATTGCCTTGAGCGATGATGAAGTGACCGATTCGGCCATCCGCCGTCTGCTTTTCGATGCAGGCGACGACATCGAAGACCTGATGTTGCTTTGTGAAGCCGACATCACCAGTAAGAATCCGGAGAAGGTACGCCGTTTCCTGGCCAACTTCCAGCTGGTGCGTTCTAAACTGGCAGATATCGAAGAGAAAGACCGTGTCCGCAATTTCCAGCCGCCGATTAAGGGCGAGGAAATAATGGATTTATTCAATCTGCAGCCGTCTCGACCGGTAGGTGTTCTGAAAGAAGCCATCAAGAATGCCATTCTCGACGGTGTCATTCCCAACGAACGCGAAGCCGCTTACCACTTCCTCTTAGAAAAAGCCAAAGGCATGGGACTTCAGCCTGTTAAGAGTCTGGAACTGTAACTATTTATCTGGGTAGCATATTCCAGTATGCTCCTTGTCTTAACATAAAAAGCCCGGCAGATTTGTTCCGCCGGGCTTTTCTTATGTATGTGAACTCCGATTAATTCAGGATAACACCTGCGTTGCTGGTCGGATTCTGTGTCAGGGTACTTCCACTCGGATAAGAGTTGATAGCCGTCTGCGGAATGTAATAAGTTACGCGGTAATCAGCCGGAGAAACTTCTTCCATCGCATTGTGCGGACCCGGATAATGACGAGTCAGCGTGTCGCCGTTACGATAAACGTCGAAGCTGCGTTCTGCCTGGTAAGCTAATTCCAGCTGGCGTTCCTTGTCAATCAGCTGATGAGCGTTCGAGGCATCCAGTGATTTGTATCCTGCACCCGGAATCGAGCGTTCGCGGATTAAATTCAGGTCGCTCAGTGCTTCGCTGTAACGTCCTAACTTGGCATAGGCTTCAGCCCGGTTCAGATAAACTTCGCCCAAGCGGGAAATGATGGGTGAATGCAGATGCGAGTCTTCACCTTCGCGTGAACATTTCACGATGTAGAACATCGGATAAACGCGGTTCAGCGACATCTGGTAGTCGATAACACCCTGGTAAGTATTGCCGTCGGAATACTTGATCGAATAGATTTCCTGCTCTTCGTTGACCGGAGTCAAGGCGTAGGTCGTCTCTTTTCCGTCGATGGTTTCCGTACAAGTCAGCTGGCTGCCGTTGCGGTTTAATGTGGCCTGTACATAATTGTAGTTGGTCTGGGCACCGCTCTGGTCGTACACATTCTTGATGAAACGGAATACTTCTGTGTAGTTGCCGCTCGCATCAGTTACGTATTGCGGTTCGATGAAGTTGGCACGGGCATCCACAATATTCTTCTTGTCAGGACGCCAGTCGTTTCGTCCGGTCTCGTTCAGCAAGTCGATGTATTTGGCACTGGCATACATTTCGCCCCAGCCCATGCCGCCGATCACAGCATACATACCGCCGATACCGTAATAATGGTCGTATCCGGAGAACTCAGTTGCCACGCGCTTCACCACGAAGATGGATTCCGAGTTGTTTTCCGGTACAATCGTGTTATATACCATGAATTCATTTCTAGGCAGCAGTGAATATGTGCCTGAGTTGATCACTTCCGAAGCATAATAAGCAGCTGAATCCGCATATTGTGTATTCGGATTCTCATACGTTCCACTCATGTACAAGTAAATACGTGACAACATCGCCTGAGCGGCTCCTTTCGAAGCATACGCCGGTCCGTTGTTGGTTGTCAGCATCTTTTCGGCTTTGCGCAAGTCGCCGATGGCCTGCTGGTAGCATTGAGCCACTGTCGAGCGGTCCGGCAATTGCAGGTTTTCCATATCTTCCGGTGTACCGTTTACGATAGGCACGCCTAAATTCTTATCGGGAGCCTGGTAATACGGACGTGAGAAAGCGCGGGTCAAGTAAAAATACATCATACCGCGGATGTAGTAACATTCGCCCAATTTGCTGTCTATTTCTTCGCTTTGTCCTTCAGCTACCATGTTGATTGTGTTCGAAGCCTGGGCAACGGCTTTGTATCCGTAATCCCAGAAGTTCTGCAGACGGTAGTTGTTCGGCGTACGCGAATAAGTGATAAATTCGTAGAAAGCATCGGTTGAAGAACCACGGATCATCATATTGTCGCCGGCATATTCACCCAGTCGGTGCATGGGGTCAGACCAGTCTTTCAATTGGGCATAGGCACCACGAACCATGGCATCGAGGTACGAATTCGGGTCTCCGGTAATGACCTCTGAAGCCATACTTCCGGTCGGCAGACGTTCGACATCGCAGGAAGTCGTCATCAGACCGAAACTTAAAGTTGCTAACAGGATTTTTGCTATATTATTCTTTTTCATATAATTCAAGTATTAAAATGTGACGTTAAGACCAAACATAAATTTACGGGTTGATGGATAAACAGAAGGACCGGCTGATCCGATTACACTTCCGTTGCTGGCTGGCAGCTCCGGATCAACACCCGAATATCCGGTAACGGTAAACAAGTTTTCTCCCGAGAAGAAGATGCGCAGGTTCTGGATATGGTAATCCGGCAACTGCAGGTTGTAACCGATGTTCAATGAACGCAGCTTCAGGAAGTCATTGTCTTCGAAATAGCGGGTAGAAGCCTTGTTGGAGTTCGATGAGTTGTTGTATAGAGCCACCGGATGTGTTGCGATATCGCCCGGTTTTTGCCAGCGGCTCCATCCGTCCATCAGCTTCATCTGGTTACGGTCTGTATAGGCACCGTCTGAATCATATTCCTGTCGTGAATAGTTGTAGATCTTACCACCAATTGAATAACCGAAGTTGGCTGCCAAATCAATGTTTTTCCATCTCAGCGAAGTACTGAAACCGCCGAATACCTTCGGAGTAGAAGGTTCCGTAATGATATAGTCGGCTTCCGAGTAGTTTTCTGTTTTCACGCGGCTGCCGTCTTCAGCTGTCTTGTACCATTGCGGAGCACCGTTGTCTGGATTGACACCGGCCCATTCGATCATGTAGTAAGAATCACTGCTGTAGCCTACTTTCAGGATCTTGTCTGCTTCACCGGCAATACCGATACCGCCACCACCGATAATTTCGAGGTTCGGATCATTACCATACAGTTTTTCTACGGTGTTCACATTGTGTCCGAGGTTGGCTTCAACGCTCCAGGTCCAGTCTTTTGTGTTGATGATGTCTCCGCCGATGCTCAGTTCAATACCGCGGTTGCTGATTTCTCCTACGTTCTGCCAGCGACTGGTTACACCAGTGATACCGGAAACCGGAGTCTGGTACAAAACGTCGGTAGTATATTTGTTGTAATAATCGAAGTTGAAACGCAGGCGGTTGTTGAACATGGCTGCATCCAAACCAATACCTAAGGTAGAAGTCTGCTCCCAGGTCAGGTCTTTATTTCCTACCTGGCTGATCAATGTAGCCGGAATTCCGTCGTAGCTGGCTGAAACCGAATACAGGTCGTACTGCGGATAGAGTACGCTCGGACGGTTACCCATCGTTCCGTAAGAAGCACGCAGTTTCAATATATCTACCCAGTCTGCCTTGAACCAGCTTTCACGGTTGATGTTCCATCCGGCACTGATTGAATAGAAGTTACCGTATTTGGCATTATCACCGAAGTTGGACGCTCCGTCTCGACGGAGTGACAATTCAGCTACATATCTATTATCATATGAATAGTTGGCACGGAAGAAATACGACTGGACTGCCCATTCATTCAGGCTGCCGCCTACTTTTTCCGGAAGAGCTGCTACGTCGAGCACTTCAAAACCAGAGGCAAAACCGGTACCGATAGCCTGGGTAGCTTTTCCCTGGTAATCTTTGAACTCATAAGCCAGGATAGCGTCAACCGAGTGTTTGCCGAACAGCTTGTTGAAACTCAAATACTGGTTGGTGTAACGGCGTGACATGTTGCTCTGGTATTCATCAATACGTCCGTTGACACCCGAAGCACTGTTACTGCGCGGATCATAATAAGAATGGTAGTAATAATTCTGATATTTGTAGTTGTTGACCGAGTGGAATGTCAGCCAGTCGGTAATCTTGATATCAAAGTCGAAGTTGCCGAAGAATTCGTAGGTCTTATAGTCTGTATGATTACCATACGACAAATCGTTCAGGTAGTTCGTCTGCTGACTGTTTACCCAACCTTGATAACGGTCTGGCACGAGTGCTCCGTTTTCATCATACGGACTATCCCACGGGAACATAGAATACATGGCACTTACCGAATATTGTCCGTCGTACGTATCAATCATGGCTCCTGATATAGACGGTTTGATCGTCAGCCAGTCGAATGGCTTGTAAGTTGAGCGGTAACGGAAGGTATAACGTGAATAGTCATATCCTTTTACAGCGCCCTCTTCATCGTAGTAACCTAATGAGAAGTACGAATTGTATTTCTCGCTACCACCCGACAGAGATACGTTGTAATCTTGTGTAAAGCCCGACTGTGTCGCCAAATTCCACCAGTCGAAGTTCGAATTACGCAGGTCAGAGTTCCAGCGCGGGAAATTGATCTGATCTGCATTCTGGAAAGAAGCATAGTAGTCATACAGCTCTGCTCCATTCATCATTTCCAGGTTTCCGTTATATAATGTGCTGATACCTAATTTGGCAGAAGCGTTAATGCGCATTTCTCCGCTTTTGGCCTGTCTGGTCGTTACCAGGATTACACCGTTGGCACCTTCCGATCCGTAAATAGCTGTAGAGGCAGCATCTTTCAGGATGGTCATGGTTTCGATATCTGCCGGGTTCAATGCACCCGCACCATTACCCACAATAACACCATCTACAACCCACAGAGGAGCCGTCGAACCGCTCAAAGTGGCTTTACCACGAACCACAACGGCGCCGCTCGAACCCGGCTGACCGGAACCCGGTGCTACATAAACACCCGAAACCTTGCCGTTCAGCATGTTTTCAACATTGGCCGTGGTGATGTCTTTCAATTTTTCATCTTTCAATGTTTGCAAAGAACCGGTCAGACTCTCTTTTTTCTGTACACCATAACCCACAATAACAACTTCATCCAGCGTTTCAGAATCTTCCATCAGCTTTACAGTTAGATTTTCTGAATTGGCACTGATTTCTAATGTCTGGTATCCGATATATGAAATCTGCAGTGTAGCTCCAGCCGGTGCTTCGAGTTCATAATAACCATCCATATCCGTGATGGTTCCGTTAGTAGTCCCTTTCACGATCACGTTGGCTCCAATGACAGGGTCGCCTGTCTTATGATCCAACACCTGACCTTTTAATAATTTGGTTTGTTGCGTGATGGCAAAAGGTGCAGCACTTTCTGCATCCGGAAAAACAGCGAATGCCGGTAGGGAAATACAACATAGTGCGCCGACTAAAATTGCATTTCTGCTTCGTTGAGTTACTGTATTAACATTCATAAAAAGTAAAATTTGATAGTATTTTTTGTACGTTGAGGATTTTTTATATGCTTAATCTATATCCGTTGAGTTTTGTTGTTTTTTTAAATTTGAGTGCAATTTATGCCTATTTTTTCTCATGTGCAAACTTTAATTGAAATTTATTTATGATTTAGAGGGCTTAAAGTGTCTTGTCTTTAAACAATATGTTGTAGTAGAAGATGGATTAGGTGAATTTTACAATGGTTTGTCTTCGAATAGATAAATAATAATTGACAATTATTGATTTAATGCACAAATTGTCAATCTCAATTTTTTTTAGTTGGATGGTTCTATAAAATGATTATCCTAAGTTGGAAAAAAGGTAGGCAGAAAATAGAAAAAAGCTGGCGTGTTTTGATGAAAAGCCGGCGCGAATTTGTAAAAATACGCCGGCTTTTTGTCAATTGGGAACTGAGGATTGACTATGCCTAAATTTACTTTACACTTTTTTGATACGTTACTAAAAAACTCTACAGATAAAATAAGTCTTACTAAAAGGCTTTACATATTACCTTTGCAAAGATAAA
>NZ_JAKZMM010000069.1 GCF_022809355.1 Parabacteroides faecalis
TGGTGGCTACATATTGATGTTGTGCTGTTGCTTTTTACTGAAAGCTGCTACTAACGACTCATAAATCTACCCTTAATCGTGTATTGGATGATAGTTGCGGATTTTAGGTTATATTTGCTTCGGCAGAAAATAAAACAACAGGACTAATTTAACAATCGACTTCATTATGAAAAAGATATTTATAAGCCTATTCGCACTTTTTATATTCATTTCTTGTGACAACAAAGAATCTTACATGCAAGACTTCAGTCAATTTATTCAGGAAGTAGAAGACAATGCCGACAAATATTCTGAAAAGGACTGGAAAAAGGCAGATAAGAAGTTTGAAGAATACACCGGCAGCATTTACAAGAAATATGCAGAAGAACTGACTGCCGAAGAAAAAATAGAGATAGCCAAATGTCAAACGACTTATGCCGCATTAAAGGCAAAAGCAGGCATAAAAGACTTCGGGAAAAGCCTGAAAGAAGCTGCCCAAAAAGCAAAAGAAGCATTTGAAGAAGAAAAATAAGACCTTGATTTGTATTAATCCGGAAAGTATTACTATCTTTGCAACATTTTAAGGGATAATAAAACAATCGGATGAGAATGAATGATAACAAGTGGAATTTACACACAATTTCCGGCTTTTGGTCGGAATGGCTCGTTAATTTTCATTTTAAAATAAAGAAAATGCGGTGACAGGTTATTATTGTCAACGCATTTTTTTTGTCTATTCACCTCAAATAATTAATTTGCGAATCCAATTAAACAACATACAATAAAAAATACAAAGTCATTATGTCAAAAAGCAACGTCAAAAAAGTGATTGTCCTGGGTTCCGGTGCTCTGAAAATCGGACAGGCAGGCGAGTTTGACTATTCTGGTTCACAAGCACTGAAGGCACTGAGGGAAGAAGGTATCAGTACCGTATTGCTGAATCCGAATATCGCAACCATTCAAACGTCTGAAGGAGTAGCAGATAAAGTTTATTTCTTGCCTATCACTCCTTATTTCGTAGAAGAAGTGATCAAAAAAGAACAACCGGACGGTATTTTGCTTGCCTTTGGCGGACAAACAGCCTTGAATTGCGGTACAGAGCTGTACACTAACGGAACATTAGCCAAATATGGCGTAAAAGTATTAGGTACTTCGGTAGAAGCAATCATGTACACGGAAGACCGTGACCTGTTTGTAAAGAAACTGACAGAAATTGACATCAAAACACCGGTCAGCCAAGCTGTCGAAAATATGGACGACGCCATCCAGGCAGCTAATAAGATTGGTTATCCGATCATGATCCGTTCGGCCTACGCTTTAGGAGGAATGGGTAGTGGTATTTGCCAGAATGAAGCAGAACTTCGCGAATTGGCTGAAAGCGCATTCGCTTATTCTCCGCAGATCCTGGTAGAAGAATCACTGAAAGGTTGGAAAGAAATCGAGTTCGAAGTAATCCGGGATAAGAACGATCATTGCTTCACGGTAGTTAGCATGGAGAATGTTGACCCGCTGGGTGTTCATACAGGTGAAAGTATTGTAGTAGCTCCTACTTGTTCTTTAACTGACGAAGAATTGAAATGGTTGCAGGATTTGTCAACACAAACTATCCGTCACTTGGGTATCGTAGGTGAATGTAACATTCAATATGCCTTCAATTCAGATACACACGACTACCGTGTTATCGAAGTAAATGCCCGCTTGAGCCGTTCTTCTGCTTTGGCATCAAAAGCATCAGGTTATCCTTTGGCATTCGTAGCTGCCAAACTGGCTTTGGGTTACGGTTTGGATGAAATCGGAGAAATGGGAACTCCTAACTCAGCCTACAAAGCTCCGGAAGTAGATTATATGATTGTAAAGATCCCGCGTTGGGACTTAACGAAGTTCGTTGGTGTAAGCCGTCAGATCGGTTCAAGCATGAAATCAGTAGGTGAAATCATGTCAATCGGTAAGAGCTTCGAAGAAATCATGCAGAAAGGTCTGCGTATGATCGGACAAGGTATGCACGGTTTCGTAGGAAATAACGGACTTGAATTTGAGAATCTGGATGATGAATTAGCGAATCCGACAGACTTGCGTATCTTCGCCGTTGCTCAGGCTTTGGAACAAGGTTATACAGTTGACCGGATCTATGAACTGACAAAGATCAATCCTTGGTTCTTGAACAAACTGAAGAACATCGTAGATTATACACAGGTACTGAAGCTGTATAACAAGATTGAAGATCTGCCAGCTGATGTCTTGAAAGAAGCTAAACGTTTAGGATTCTCTGACTTCCAGATTGCCCGTTATGTAGAAAATCCGGCAGGAAACATGGAAAAGGAAAATATCCGCGTTCGTAACTTACGTAAGAAATTAGGTATCCTGCCTACCGTAAAACGTATCAATACAGTAGCATCCGAAAATCCGGAACTGACAAACTATTTGTATCTGACATACGACGGAACAGCACACGATATTCCTTATTATCCGACTGAAAAGAATGTTGTTATTTTGGGTTCAGGAGCTTATCGAATCGGTTCTTCCGTTGAATTCGACTGGTGTTCAGTTAATACGGCACTGACAGCTCGTAAGTTGGGTTACAAAGCCATTATGATCAACTACAATCCGGAAACTGTTTCTACGGATTATGATATGTGTGATCGCCTGTACTTCGATGAACTTTCTTACGAACGTGTATTAGATATCATCGATTTGGAAATGCCTAAAGGTGTAGTTGTTTCGGTTGGTGGACAGATTCCAAACAACCTGGCTATGAAATTACACCGCCAGCATGTACCTATCTTAGGAACTTCTCCGTTATCAATCGACCGTGCAGAAAATCGTCATAAGTTCTCTGCAATGCTTGACTCTCTAGGTATCGACCAACCTCGTTGGGCTGAGTTGACAAGTATGGAAGAAATCGATGAATTCATTGCGAAAGTCGGATTCCCGATCCTGATCCGTCCTTCTTATGTATTATCAGGTGCAGCGATGAATGTTTGTCACACCAAAGAACAGATGATCGAATTCTTAGGATTGGCTGCTAAAGTATCTAAAGAATATCCGGTTGTTGTATCTGAGTTCCTGCAGGGAGCCAAAGAAATTGAATTCGATGCTGTGGCAAAGAATGGCGAAGTTGTTGAATACGCTATCTCTGAACACATCGAGTTTGCCGGTGTCCATTCAGGCGATGCTACGTTAGTATTCCCGGCTCAGAAGATTTACTTCGAAACAGCCCGTCGTATCAAGAAAGTAGCAAAGACTATTGCAAAAGAATTGAACATCAGCGGTCCGTTCAACATTCAGTTCCTGGCTAAGAACAATTATGTAAAGGTAATCGAATGTAACTTGCGTGCTTCACGCAGCTTCCCGTTTGTTTCCAAGGTATTGAAACGCAACTTCATCGAGACTGCAGCCCGCATCATGTTGGATGCTGAATATACGAAGCCGGATAAGAGTGCATTTGATATTGACTGGATTGGCGTAAAAGCCTCTCAATTCTCTTTTGCCCGTTTGCACAATGCAGACCCTGTTTTAGGCGTAGACATGAGTTCAACAGGTGAAGTTGGTTGTATAGGAGATGATTTCAACGAAGCATTGCTTTCAGCCATGATCGCTGTAGGAAATCGTATTCCGAAGAAGAACGTCTTAGTTTCTTCAGGTGCAGCCAAGAGTAAAGTTGATTTATTAGAACCTTGCCGTACATTGGATAGTAAAGGTTATAATATCTATGCAACTGCCGGAACAGCCAAATTCTTAAATGACAATGGAGTCAAGGCTACAGCCGTTTGCTGGCCAGACGAACATGGTGAATTAAACATCATGGATATGTTCTCTAAACACATCTTTGAATTGGTTGTTAACATTCCGAAAGATCATAGCAAACGTGAATTAACCAATGGATACAAGATCCGTCGTGCTGCTATCGACCATAACATTCCGTTGATTACCAATGCTCGCTTGGCAAGTGCCTTTATCAATGCCTTCTGCGAAATGAAAGAAGAAGACATTCAGATCAAGAGCTGGCAAGAATATAAATAATAATGTATCCAACATTATTAAAATCTGATAAACTAGCGGCAGGTTTCATTTGAACCTGCCGCTTTTATTTTATATATTTGCCGTATGAAGCAACACCATATATATCTGATTTTATTCATCTTCTGGCTTGCCGGAAGTTCTATTTCTCAGTTGTGGGCCAAAAAGACCTTCAAAAATCCGTATGTATTGGTCCAAAATTATACCATTAATGACTATCATGCCAGTTGTCAGAACTGGGATGTCTATGTATCTGAGCATGGAGCTTTATACGTAGCGAATAACTCCGGATTATTAGAATTTGACGGAAACACTTGGCATCTATATCAGACAGACGATCAAGAAAGTCTGTTTCAAATCGGTATGAGAAACGATACTCTTTTCAGTCGGGGAGAACGGACAAACGGCTTCTGGCGTTATAACAAGGAAATGATTATGAAATATACACCTGTTTCCGAAACTCTTCCTGATTCAATCTTCCGCGACTTCAGAATGCTAGCTCCTTTTTCTATTCCGGAAGAAATAGAAAAAGCCAAACCTCAGCTTTATGCCGGAACCAGTGTATATAAATTTGTCACAACCGATGAAGGCTTGTTCATTACGGATTCAATCGGCAATCTCCTCCACCATTTGAGCATGAACAATTCACTGCAAGATAATATAATTCACGACATTTGTGTCCAGGATGTAGACCAAATCTGGTTAGCTCTTGATAATGGTATCGCGCAAGTTAATATCAATCCTCCGGTCAGCCGGTTAGGGAAAAGAAGTCAAATCGGCAAATTGGAACAAGTAGGAAGTGACGAGGATTATTTGTACATAAAAACCAATCTGGGTTATTTCCGTAAAGAGTTAGGAACTCAATATTCCTTTACTTCCATACCACAAGAAGAAGCTGAAAAATATCTCAGGAAACAACCGGATATCATTACGCAACCCGCCGAAAATCTATTTTATGAGCCTGCATCCATCGGTTATTTCAATAAAGCTAAATACATATATCCGGTTCCAGAAAATATGTACTGGCTTGTCAAAGGTAATGAAGCGGCTTTGTTTCAAAATGAATTCAATACGACAACCCAGAAGTGCCGTATCCTTTTTGATAACTATCAGATGAATCTGACTACACGCAGTCCGCACTTTTTCTTACTAAATGATTCGATGTATGTTGTCTCGGCCATGCAAGGAGCTTTACTTGTTGATATACGACAAATCATGACGCAAAATATGCAACTGACGATGCCAACGTTTCATTCCATCCGATACAGCGATTCGCAAGGGATGCACTATCTCGTTCCGGATACAAGCATGATCACGTTGCCACACCGGTTCCAAGAAGTAAATCTCTTTGTAAGTACAACTGTGTTTACACCGAATCATCAATTCTCTTATTTACTAGAAGGAATTTCAACGGATTGGTCGGAATGGCAAAAAGAAGGGAAAATATCTTTTTCCCAACTACCGGAAGGAACTTATACATTGCGTATCCGAAAATATGTCACCAAAGGTACATTTCCGGAAATTACTTTACAAATAAAAGTCCTTCCGGCCTGGTATAATACAATCTGGGCCTATTGCATTTATGTCATCCTCCTTTGGATAATTATACAGAGTGTTCTTCATTATCAGCTTCGACGGCTTAAACGGGAAGAACAGGCTCAAAAGATCCGTGAGGAAGAATTAGAGCAACAACGAGTTGAACAGATGAAAAACCAAATGCTGGAAACTGAGTTGCAAAACAAGAATAACGAACTTACCCTCCAGACGTCGGCTCTCGTCAGAAGGAACAAAGCTATCCAGGCATTTCTGGATGAATTGAACCAGCAAAAAGAGACATTGGGCGACCGTTATCCCAATAAACTCTATAACAAACTTCGGACATTGATGGAAGAAGCCTTGAATGACCAGGAAGATTGGTTATTGTTTGATTCTTACTTCAACAGTGCCCATCAGAACTTCATCAACCGGCTTCAGCAAAAGTACCCGGATTTGACACCAGGAGACTTACGCATCTGTTGTCTGCTGCGTATGAACCTATCTACAAAAGAAATCGCTTCGCTTTTGAATATTTCTGTCCGCGCCGTAGAGCTCCGACGTTACAGACTGCGTAAACGGTTAGAATTAAACAACGATACAAACCTAGTTGATTTCTTGCTAAAGCTATAAGCTATATATTTCTCATATAAAATATAAATATAGATTTTATATATAGATAATCAACTAATAAACAACATACTAAAAACAGAAGAGAAAGGAATGATGAATACATCATTCCTCTTTTTTTACCTTGCGCAATCGTTGTTGTAGTCTATTATTTGTACACGCAAGAAAAAGCCCGTTCCTTTGCAGCAAATCTTAAAACTAATAGGCGAGGAACATGGACAAGGAATCAACAATCATTCGGAAACAAATCGAACTTTTCGAGAAAAAAGGAATTTCTCGGAGAAAGTTTTTCAAGATAATGGCTGCAGCTGGACTGTTATCATTCATAGATACGAGACATGCAAAAGCCTTCTCAAGTAAAGCAAAAGGGAAAATAGTTATTGTAGGCGGTGGAGCTGCTGGTATTAGTATGGCTGCCCGATTACAACGTTGGTTGGACGAACCAGACATTACTTTGATCGATCCGAGCGATCGTCAGTTTTATCAACCCGGATTTACATTAATTGCTTCCGGCGTATATAAGGCAGACGATGTATGGAAGAAACAAGAAGACTGTATTCCCAGTGGGATTAAATGGGTAAAAGATTCGGTTATTGCCGTTGATCCAGTTTGGAACCAAGTGACAACAGCCCAGAACGGAAAAATCCCTTACGACTTTCTGGTTTTAGCTCCAGGAATCCAATTAAACTGGAATAAGATTGAAGGATTCAGTTATGACCAGTTGGGTGTAGGAAATGCACATTGTATTTACGACTTCCAAGGTGCCCAGAAAACATGGAAAGCTTTACAAGAGTTTACAGCTAAAGGTGGACGTGGTATTTACACGGATACTTATACAAAACATAAGTGCGGTGGTGCTCCGAAGAAGATTTGTTTATTGACAGAACATCATGCACGTAAAAACAACCAGCGTGATCATATCCAGTTGGATTATTTCACGGCAGAGAAGGCTCTTTATGATGTTCCGTTCTTCACGCCTCGTCTGGTTGAAATTTATAAAGAAAGAAATATACCGATCCAAACCAATACACGTGTCAAGGGAATTGATACGGCTGCAAAGCAAGTTCATTTTGAAAGGATCGAAACGATCGATGGAGAAAAGAAGGTTACACCGTTTGTAGAAGATTACGACTTCTTACACTTTGTTCCACCGATGTCGGCTCCGGATTTTGTCAAAGAAGCAGAATTAGGTTTTCCGGATGGGAAACTGGCAGCAGACGGTTGGGTAATGGTTGATAAAGAAACGTTGGTTCATCAGAAATATCCGAACATCATTTCATTGGGTGATGTTGCCGGAACACCAACCAGCAAGACATCGGCTGCAACTCGTGTACAAGTTCCGATCGCTGCCAAGAATCTGATCTCGCTGATGGAAGGGAAAGAACCGACAGAAAAATATAATGGATATGCGGCTTGCCCGATTGTAACGGACTATGGTCACGTATTATTATGCGAATTTGATTACGACAAGAACCCGCAGATTTCGTTCCCATTCTCGATGTTAGATATGTCGAAAGAGCAATGGACAGCGTGGTTGTTGAAAGTATATGTATTGAAGCCCCTGTATTTCTATGGAATGCTGAAAGGCTATGCTTAATTAGCTTAATACACACACTCCCTATATAAATGCTAAACTATTTACACAAAGACTAAAGAACCCGGTTCTCTCTCCAAGAGAATCGGGTTCTTTGTTTATCATTTATCTTCCATCAAATGATAATAACGCAACGGGCGACCGGAAAGTAATTCCGGATGAAATATCTGGATAAAATCTTGCAACAGGTAATCCGGATGCAACGGAAACTCTTCATAATACCGGATCCGTCCGGTATTACAGGCATAAATCCGTTTCTTCTGGAAGGCTTCGAAATGAGCATACGGCGCATATTCCTGCTGCAGATCAGCATACGTCATGTCTTTGCTTTGATTATACTTCAACAACCAGATATCGGCTTGATAGGCTTTCTCAAAGACAGTTTCGAAACTGAGCGGATGGCTATCGGTTCCTGGCAAATAGGCAAATAGATAGTCGGCACCGGCATCACGAAACAGATTGGCTGTGTAACTTTCTCCACCGGGCATATACCAGGAAGCACCGTATCGCTTTTCGGAAAAGACTGTTGGTCGGGTCGTTACCTGGGCAGTCAGTTGCTTTAAAGCCAGATATGCTTCTTCGGTTTCCTTGAATACAGAATCAGCGACGGCCTGCTTTCCAAACAAAAGCCCGTAGAATTTCACCCATTCTGTCCGTCCCAACGGAAGAGACTCCAAATAGTCGGCTCCTTGTACAATAGGAATGCCTAACTTCTCAACCGGACCAAAACTGCTGTTCTGAAATGGAGAAGCGATGATCACGTCGGTTCCGATCTCCAACATCTTTTCTACGTTGGGTGAAGTAGCTTCTCCCAAATCGGCAATTCTTCCTTCGTTCAAACCGGCACGTACTTCCGGCGAATCCATATAACGAGGTTCACATACACCTACAATACGATGACTTTCGCCCAATTGTTCCAGAATAGAAGCATGTACAGATGTATAGACAACAACCCGCTGAACGGGAACTTTTACCACCGTCCCTTTCGGCAAACCTTCCGGTACCGGTTGATTCCGGTCAACCAACAAATAACGTTGTAGCAATTGGGTCGTATCCCACGGATCACGGACATCTACCTGAACATAATCCGGAGTATAGCCTATGGTCAAACCTTGGGCATATGACAAAGTATCCTGTTGCCAGGAATCCGGTAATACAACTCGCTTGCCGGGATTTGTACAACCTACCAGCAGGCAAAATATGATGATATAATAAAATGCAGACTTCATTATTTCGTCAAGAAACCAACCTCTTGTGTGTCATATCCACCGCAGTCGATCGGTGTACCATTCAGTTTTCCGTCGGGTGTGAAGACATAAATAGAAGCCGTCTCACCGTAAGAAGAGTTCGT
Source organism: Parabacteroides faecalis (assembly GCF_022809355.1). GTDB lineage: Bacteria > Bacteroidota > Bacteroidia > Bacteroidales > Tannerellaceae > Parabacteroides > Parabacteroides faecalis. The sequence continues at coordinate 9,105 of NZ_JAKZMM010000069.1, forward strand.
AATATATACCAAATCAGTCAACGGATCTACATCAATCGAATTAGGTGAAGCGATTTTTGTTCCATCAGTAATGAAGTTTTCCGAAACCACCTGTTCCGTCTTCGCATCATAGATCTTATATGTGATGTTCGTATCGTAATAGTTGGCATAGATAACATACAACTTATCGTTTGCGATAGCCAGTTTGGTTCCATTTCCCATAACAGTTACTTCACCAGTCTGTCCGTCAATCCGCTGTAAGGTATTATTAATGGCCTCTTGTCCTTCGGAAGCCTGGTTATAATTCCCCATCGAAGCCAGATAAACATCCCCTTCGCTGTCAGCAACCATATTTACCGGGTTCAGAACAACTTCGATCTCTTTTTCTACAGCCAACGTATTCAGATCAATAACCGAAACTGTATTTCCGTAGTTCGGATAATCACCACCGCCGGAGTTAGCAACATACAATTTATTGTTTGCCACCACCAATTGCTCCGGATAACGGCCTACGGGAATAACTTTTTCTATTTCCAACGAAGCCGTATCCAGCACAGCCACCGAATGTCCGGAATAATAAGCCGCAAATACTTTGCCGTTGGCTGCAGCCATATAACGCGGATTCATCGGTTCTTGTTCTCCTTTATCGTTTGTTCGTGTCGGTTGTATTTGTTTTACAAGAGTTCCATCTTTTTCCAAAACAGATAAGCAATTGGAATAAGTCACGCCCACATAAATCTTTGAACCATATACCAACATATCCTGAGCCGATTCTCCCAAAGCCTTACCATTGGCCGTCTTATACAAATCCGTCATTTGTGCCGACTCCATATCATACAGGTTCAATGAAGCATTATTCATATTATAATTTCCCCGATTCAGGATCAGTAATCCATACGTAGAAGGATCAACAGTTGGTTTGTCGTCGATACCTGGTTCATCCTCATCACACGCTACCATCGGAAGCGCCAAAGCGGCAATCATTGCCCATGTTTTTAACACATTTGATCTTTTCATTTTACTTTATCATTTAATTAATATAACATGCTCCTCTCATTCCCATAGGGAAATAATTGTTCAACAGCCGTCAAAAAGCTTTACCACATTTGTCGAAAAGCTTTAGCACATCTATCGAAAAGCTTTTCGACAGATGTCAAAAAATTAAAAGGTAACGAAGAAAGGACTTCTTCGCCGTTATTTTCGGATTCCTTTAATACGTTACCTGTACCGTAGCCCGGAATGATCGTCCCGGCATCGGGTAATATCGGATTACATCATACGTGACATTTCCCAAGTTCACCACCTCTGCCTGCAAACGAAGAGAACATTTCCCGATACGAAACGTCTTGTTTGCCGAAAGCTGTTGTTCTATATATCCATCAATCCGGTTGTCTTCCAAATTCTGCGGTAAAGTATAACGGTCACCCACGGCTGTCAGGCTCCAACCCAAGTTTACCCATGGATTTTCCAGCGAAGCCGATACAGAACCGGCATGTTCTGCCGTATAAGGAATCTGATCCCCATAGATTTTGGACGTCTTGTCGGTCCGGTCAGTAGCATTTTGCCACGTATAAGATGCGTTTAACTGCAAAGCCATGTCGGCAGGCAAGGCAAAAGATGCCGCCAGATTCGCGTCCAACCCGAAAATATTCACCACACCCTGGTTCATCATCTTCCAGATAAACATGGTTGGAATCGCAACGATCTTATCCCGCACATGATTATAATACCCATCGACCGTCAGACTCAGGAAATCGAGCGCCAAAGCCGGAAAGGCATTGTTCCAGGTAAAGCCCAAGTTATATTGCGAAGCTTTCTCGGCATCCAGTTCCCGGTTACCAATCCGGTCATAATACAAATCATTAAAGGTCGGTACCCGAAATCCATCTTTATACGAAGCACGGATGCGCAGATGCTGTTCTGGCCAAGCCAGCCAGGACACACTGGCTGCCGGCGAAAGACGCTTACGATCGGCCGCAGCCTCGCCTATTTCCAAGGTCTCGGTAATATAAGTTCCCAGTAAACTGGCTGTTGCTGTCAAACGATCATTCTTATACTGAGCCGCCAAAGCCGTCAAGGATGAATAACGCGTCGGGAAAGGACATTTCGGTGTAGTGGCATCCAAGGTATTCAGGAAGAAATCTTCAGCCAGAGAAATAGAAAATCCTTCTGCCGGACGATACAACCATCCAACCGAGGCATAATATTCCCGCTGGGTATAAACATCGGTCTGTACTCCTCCGACATATTGGCTGTGAAAGTCCTGATAGCGTGTCCATCCATAATCAAACTTGGCCAATGCCTTGAAATCCAGTTTCGGTAGCCAACGATTCTCATAATTCGCCTGCAGGAAACCGTTCTTGTTAAACAGGCGTTCGGTATGCCAGTCGTTATAAAGAATCACGGCGCCCGGCAAGCCTCGTTCCGAATCAAACCAATATCCCTTGAGTTGCAGTTTACCGTTCCGCTTCCAGTCGGCAAACAAGTTTAATTCCGTGCGCCAACTATTCACATCGCTGTTTTTCCGCTTCTCGTGTGTCACGATATTACCATTGGTAAACGTATAAGGATACCGGCCATCCGCCCGTGTCCAGTCGCCTTGAATCGACAAGGCATACGTTTTTCCCAAACGTTGTTCATACCGCATGTACGGATTAAACAAGCCAAAAGATCCCGTCTTTATTTTACCTTGCAAACGGAATGACTTATCCCCTTCCAGATAAGGAGATCGCGTCTGAATACTCAAAGTTCCTGCCGAAGCCAGTACACGTGCCGACTGGAAAATATCATCCGCCTGTCCGATCGAAAGAGAAACCATCTCAACATCATCCAACGAAAAGCGGCTAATGTCCACCTGACCGCTCTGCATGTCGGTAATAGTAACACCATCATAACTGACTGCCGTATGCTTGGCACCCAGGCTACGCACAGAAACCGTCTTTAATCCGCCAATTCCACCATAATCCTGTACCGAAACACCCGAAAAGCGTTTCACGGCATCCGACAAGTCTTGTAATCCCAACTGTTCAAAACTCCGGTTATTCAGTATCTGAATCGGAGCCGACGATTTCAAGACCGAAGGTTTTCGATGCCCGATAACCTCTACATCCGACAGTTTATGATAAGAAGTGGTATCTGTGACCTGTCCGAACAACGAACTACAAAACAAACAACTCGCACCCAAAAGGTACAACTTTCCTTTCCAACGCTGATTTGACATACATTTTCCTTTCCAAACATCTTACCCGAGATGCTTGATTACTGATTAAGGGCAAGGCAGGTTTTCTGACTTATCCGCCTATTTTCGGACACCTTCCCGAACACTCCAACGTTCAGTGGCATGAAGAAACCGAAGGCTTTGATGGACATACAGCTACGGGTACAGCTCAGGATTCGCACCTGATTCCCTTTTACTAACAGACAGAGACAACTGGCTGTTACACCTTTCCGCCACAAAGCTACATAAAGATTTTGAGATTTAGGATACCTAAAAGGGAAAAACAAATGAGCATTATCGTTTCCTCTTTCTCCAAAACCATATATTTTCACACTCAAATAAATAATATGTCGGAAAAAACTTATATTTGCCATAGAATAATCAAACGAAAGAATATAACATGAATAGCAAAACATTAAGTCAAGCCCAGCTTTGTTTGCTTGAAACATTTGCCAATATGCAATCACAAGAAGAAGCCGATGAACTAAGTCGCATTATCCGCGATTATTACGCTCGTAAATTGGAGAACGAACTGGATAATCTTTGGCAAAGCGGTACACTCAACCAACAAAAATTAGACGATTTGCGTTCTCAACATCTTCGTACACCCTACAACTATGAAAAATGATAATTCACGTCGGTTAGTCGTCATTGACACGAATTGCCTATTACAAATGTTAGGAAGATACAACAGATATCATTGTCTGTGGGAAGCTTTCCTGCAAGAACGTTTTATTTGGTGTATCTCCAATGATATTGTCAATGAATATGAAGAAATCCTTACATTAAAAGCCTCTGCCAAAGTTGCTTATTTGTTCATGCAAACCCTTATGAGATCACCTAATATAGCCAAGAATGATCCTTATTTTCATTTTAGACTGATTGAACAAGATAAAGATGACAATAAGTTTGTAGATTGTGCGATTGTAGCAGGAGCAGATTATATAGTCAGTGAAGATTCCCACTTCAGGACATTAAAATCCATACCTTTCCCGAAAGTTAATGTCTTATTATTAGACGAATTCATGAAAGATATTTTCCCCGAGGAAAAATAAATCTTCATGATGATTCAAATAAAAGCAGAAAAAAACCTCCGGCGAATCACTTCGACGAAGGCTCCACGGCGTTTGCTTGAAAGAAAAACATTACTAACAACTAATATTCTATCTTAAAGGGGAATTAGACGACAATAGCAAAGCTACACATATACAGCCATTTCCTATTGCCTGACAGGAACAGATATAATCCTTTTTTCGTCAGCCTCAATCCTGACGAAAATCTGCCTTTCACAGAAAGCACTGATCAACTATATCCGACTGTTTTACTAATCCCTCGAGTTAAAACAGCATACATGAGCAACGGCAGGTCTTCTGACTGACTCCCATCTTGAAGCCTTCCCAGTTAATAAACCAGTGGCAACGAGGTATTTCAAGATGTTTATCGGAGCTTCACAGCAGCGGGACTGTTCAGGATTCTCACCTGATTCCCTTTTAATCCGGACGGACAGACGATCCGTCGCAGAACCGATTTCTTCGCAAATATAAGGATAATAATCATACATGCTCCAATCCGTTTGTCTTATTTTTCATCTGACAAATCGAAAACCGGTAGTTTCTACTCTTCGTTGCATTCTTTTTTGTACCTTTGCAGCCGTTTCCAAAGAAAAGGATTCGAGGAGACTCGAAAAACGACAGGCAGGTTATCTATTTACTATATATTTTATCGATACAATCTATTTATGGAAAGAAATGAATCGCTGCTGCCGGTAGCCAAGTTCATCGCCGAGTACGCCGCCCACATGATGGGTAGTGGTGTGCATACATCGCGTGTGAAAAGAAGTTCCAAACGTATAGGCAAGGCTTTTAATACCGACATCAAACTGAATGTTTCACAAAAGACTATCGTCATTTCGGCAACCCACAACGAAACAGGGGAAACCTACAGTGAAGTCGTTGATATTCCCGTTCTCCCAATCAGTTTCGAACACAATGCCGAACTGAGTGCCTTGAGTTGGGAAACATACGACCAACATCTTTCTCTTGAAGAGGTCCGGCAGAAATACAACGAGATTGTCTCTGCCCCAAAAATGGATCCGATGTTTGTACTGATTCTTGTAGGACTTGCCAATGCTTCTTTCTGCCGTCTGTTCGGTGGCGACTGGTTGTCGATGGGAATTGTTCTTTCGGCTACGATTACCGGTATGTTTCTCCGTCAACGGATGCAAGCCAATCACATCAATCATTATGTGGTCTTTGCCGTCAGCGCATTTGTAGCATCGCTGTGTGCTTCTACCTCTTTGATCTTTGATACGACTTCCGAGATCGCCTTGGCTACAAGTGTTCTCTACCTGATTCCGGGTGTACCGCTGATCAACGGTATCATCGACATTGTAGAAGGTGAGACACTCATCGGCTGCTCCCGTCTGATCAGTGCCTTTCTATTAATTATATGTATTGCCATCGGCATGTCTTTTACATTGATGTTGGTTAAAAACAGTTTGATATGATACTTGTAGATATATTACTGGATGGATTGTTTGCCGCTGTGGCCGGTGTGGGATTCGGAGCTATTTCAGATCCTCCTTTGCGGGCTTTCCGCTATATTGCCTTATTAGCAGCCGTAGGTCACGCCTGCCGTTTCTGCCTGATGACATATTTAGGTTGGGATATTGCCACTTCTTCCCTATTCGGTTCTCTGACAATCGGGTTTGGTAGTCTTTGGTTGGGGAAGAAAGTATTCTGTCCGATGACCGTACTTTATATTCCGGCCTTATTACCTATGGTACCGGGGAAATTTGCATACAACATGATCTTCTCTTTGATCATGTTCTTGCAGACAATGGACGATCCACAGGAAAAGATGAAATACATGAGTATGTTCTTCTCAAATACGATCGTAACGACAACAGTCATCTCATTATTGGCTGCCGGGGCAACTTTGCCGCACTTCATATTCTCGAAACGAGCTTTTTCTTTAACCCGACGTAAACCAGGAGAGGAGGAATAATCTATGGAAATATTTTGGCAAACCATTGCACATTACAATAGCTGGAGCTGGATATATCAGCTAATCATCGTCGGAATAGGTATCCTATTAAGCGTCTTGTTGTTTTACCGCCCACGGACTTGGGTAAAGAACAGCATGAAATGTTATCTGGCCGGAGTTTATCTGTGGCTATCCATTGCCTATTATTACTTCGACTGCGGTACTCGTGCTTACAATGAAGTGATGGCTTTAATCTGGGCTTTGCTGGCGCTTGTCTGGATTTGGGATTTGAAGGTTGGTTACACGAGCTTCAACCGTACACGCAAATACGATAAGCTGGCTTATCTTTTACTGGCCATGCCTTTTGTTTATCCCGTGATTTCCTTATTACGCGGACTCACGTTCCCGATGATAACCTCACCAGTCATGCCTTGTTCGGTTGTAGTTTTCACGCTGGGCATTATGTTGCTCTTCTCTGAAAAGATTAATCTTTTCCTGATTCTCTGCCTGACACATTGGTCGGTTATCGGATTAACGAAAACGTATTACTTCAATATTCCGGAAGATTTCTTGCTGTCGAGTGCTTCTGTACCAGCACTCTATTGTTTCTTCAAAGAATATTATGCCAATTATACCCATCAGGAAACAAAACCCTCGCGACAAACAGTCAAGAACTTATTAATCCTTTTCTGTAGCGGAATCGGTCTTATCCTGCTGGTCACACTGGTAAAAACAGTGTTTATCCATTCTGCCTAATCATAAAGGTGCCTCGGAATAACCTCCCGAAGCACCTTTATTTATTTCCTAAAATCCGCAACTATCATCCAATACACGATTAAGGGTAGATTTATGAGTCGTTAGTAGCAGCTTTCAGTAAAAAGCAACAGCACAACATCAATATGTAGCCACCAT
>NZ_JAKZMM010000070.1 GCF_022809355.1 Parabacteroides faecalis
ACGGACAATTTGAACTCAATACTGAATTTGCGATGACTGATTCCTTTCTTTCCCATTGCTTTCTCTTTTTTTGTTAAATGGGTGTAAAGTAAATCTGTAGCATGACAGATTCAGAATTGAGAATTAGAATCGCCAATTGTCAGTCTTCAATTGTCTGTTTCCAGTCGTCAGATACGTCTAAGTTTCCTTGTTTAACAGATATTTGCATAACATACAGATTTTAATCCCAAAATATAACTTACGTTAAAATATCGTACTAAGTTTCTTGTTTCTAATAAAATAGAAAAATACTTATTGTATGCTATTCCTGCATTATCACCGTGAAAACCCCGGTTTTCACCGTGAAAAGTGCACAAAGAAAAGTAAAGTAAATAATAAAGTAAAGAAAATAATAAAGTAAAGTAGATAAAAATAAACAACATCATTCACACACAACACGCGCGCGTGCGCGAGAGCGATAGAGAGGAAAATGATCAATCCTGAAAATCTGAATAAGGAAAATATCCGGTAAGCTGAATTCCGAAAATGCTTTAATCAGACACTGCATTCCGAAATAATTCAGATTGTTTTTTTATTGCGACTCTATTTTTAAATAAAATGAAATAAATAGGAATGAACTATTTTTATCAAATTGTTATCTTTTGAAGGATTCAAATTGTATGATGAATGATAATTTGATATAAATTTGACAGTGTAAGATTTTTCTTGTAAATTTAATTATGGAATTAGTAATGATTTATTATTCCCTGTCAGATAAATTCTGATGGCGGAATGCGGGAAGAAATATGTTGGAAAACATAATTGCTTGATTATTATGTGAAAAATAGGTCAATATCGTATCGAAAAAGGGTTTCAAACAAGCTGACAAATTGTAAAGCCTATTTTTGTTTAATGTTAAAAATGAGTGTTATTAAATATTTTGTGTATTGGCTGTGGATATTTTCTATAAATTATTTATACATTTGCGAAACGAAAGTTTATATAAAAAGTGTGTATATCGAAGTTATATTTTATGAATGAGCGATCTGGAATGTAAAGTATAGCTTCAAGTTTAATTTTAATTGTATGGATTATACCAAAGCATTATTCGGATCTAAAGTGCTTTTAGCCTGCATGTTAGCAACTCAATTGGGGGGGTAAATGAAGCCTCGGCTGCGACAGGAGTTAAAGCGGTGAAAACAAATGCTCCGATTGTGAATCAGTCACAGATTACGGTGACAGGTGTCGTTAAGGATTCTAACGGCGAACCGGTAACTGGAGCAGCTGTAGTGGTAAAGGGTACAACCAATGGTACCGTAACGGATTTAGATGGAAACTACTCAATTAATGTTGAAGAAGGCGCTGTCCTGTCTTATTCATTTGTGGGTATGAAGGCCCAGGAAATCAAGGCAAATAAAACAGTTATTAATGTCGTATTGCAGGAAGAAGCGATTGGATTGGACGAAGTAGTGGCCATTGGTTATGGTTATGTAAAAAAGAAGGATTTGACAGGTGCCGTTTCTTCTGTATCAGCAGATGATATGGTGATGGGTGGTACGGTAAGTAATGCAGCCCAGGCCTTGCAGGGTAAAACGGCCGGTGTACAGGTTCAGCAGACATCTAAGGCGCCGGGTGGATCTATTTCGGTACGTGTGCGTGGTAGTAACTCTATCAGTTCAACCAACGAACCGTTGTATGTAGTGGATGGTTTCCCTTCAACCGAAGGTTTGAACATCAACCCGAATGATATTGAATCCATGCAGATCTTGAAGGATGCTTCGGCAACGGCTATCTATGGTGCACGTGGTGCGAATGGTGTTGTCTTGATCACTACGAAGCGTGGTAAGAGCGGTGAAAACAAGATTTCATACAATGGTTATTTAGGTGTTCAGCAGATTCAGAATCCGTTTACATTTATCAATGCAAAGGATTACATGAATTTGGAAAATGCCTTGTATCAGGAAATCGAGGGTCAGGAAGGTAACCCGAATGGTGTTTATACACCTTCGCAGTTACAATCAAATGTCGATACCGACTGGATCGATGTTTGTACGCGTCTTGGATTGGTACAAGACCACAGCATTCAATTTAGAGGTGGTACTGAAAAAACGAAGATCTTGACCAGTTTAGGATATTATAGTCAGGAAGGTATTTTGAAGAATACAGACTTCTCTCGTTTCTCTGGTCGTGTGAATGTGGATCAGACCATTACTGATTGGATCAAAGCAGGTGCTACTATGTATGCACATCGTGAACAGTCAAAATTCCAAGCTTATAGTGGAAATTTGGTAAATTCGAATGTGTTATATAGTATTATGACTTATGATCCAACTGTAAAACCCTTCAATGAAGATGGTACTTACGGAAGACCTCCTGGAGGACGTGGTGATAACCCGTTGGCAAATCTAATGGAACGTCAGAATGATGAAACGAATGATAAGTTCAATGGAACTGCATTTGTTGAAGTGTCACCGCTTGAAGGATTGACAGGTAAAGCTTCTGTTGGTGTAGAAATTTTACATCAATTCCGTGGTACATATTTACCTAAATCAACTTATCAGGGTGGTATAGATAATGGTGTTGCTACTACGTATGATTTTACAGGAACTCGTCAGGTATTTGAAGGAACAATCAATTACATGAAGACTTTTAATAAGGTTCATGATTTCAATGCAATGTTGGGTTATACGTATGAAAAATATGTGGCGGAATCAAGAAGCCAAAGTGCAAAAGGATTTTCAACAGACTTGTTCACTTATAATAATATGGGAGCAGCTGCAATCAAGACAAGTCTAGGTTCAAGTAAAACTGAAAATATCTTGGTTTCTTTCTTCGGTCGTGTAAACTATACTTATAATAATAAGTATTTGGCAACAGTAACTGTACGTCGTGATGGTTCTTCTCGTTTTGGTGCCAATGAACATTGGGGAACATTCCCATCTGGATCATTAGCTTGGCGTGCCAGTGAGGAAGATTTCATTAAGAATCTGAATCTGTTCAGTAACTTGAAGGTACGTGCTGGTTTCGGTGTAACAGGTAACGAACGTATCGGTGATTATGCTTCGTATGCGTTGATGTCGAATACCCGTTATACATTTGATGGTTCAACAAACTCAGCCGGTGTTCATATGAATCAGAGTAGTGCCGCTAATCCAAATTTGAAATGGGAAACTACCAAACAGTGGAACGTCGGTGTAGATATGGGATTCTTGGACAATCGGATTTCAGTTACATTAGATGGTTATTGGAAGAAGACTGATGATTTGTTGTTGGCTGTTAAGTTGCCAATGTATACAGGTTTCACTTCGGGCCAGAGTAATATCGGATCTATTCAGAACCGTGGTTTTGAATTAGATTTCACTTCGCACAATTTGACTGGTGATTTTATTTGGGATACGAAGTTCAACTTCTCTTTGAACCGAAATAAGGTGTTGGATTTGGGTGATAATGGAGATATTTATATTCGTTCATCAAAACCCATGGGATCAGTTTCTGAAGAAGATTTTGCTATTGTACGGGAAGGAGAAAGATTAGGTTCTATATTTGGCTATAAATATATCGGAGTGTTGCAGCAGGGAGAAACTTATGCTCCGCAACCTAACTCAAAACCAGGTGATCCGAAGTTTGAAGATGTGAATGGTGATGGTATCATCAATTCGGACGACCGTACAATTATCGGTCATGCAAATCCGGACTTCATCTTTGGTTTGACCAACAATTTTGCTTGGAAGAACTTTGATTTGTCTATCTTCTTCCAGGGTTCTATTGGAAATGATTTGTTGAACATGAGTAACATGAACTTGGAATGGAAGCGTACAACAGATGCGTTGAACCGTTGGACTCCTGAAAATACAAATACGGATATCCCGCGTAACGGTTTCTATTATTCACAATATGGTGGCTATGTGAATGACCATTTTGTAGAAGATGCATCATTCTTGCGTTTGAAGACATTAACGTTAGGCTATACAATTCCATTTAAGAAATTTGTTAGTTCTTGTCGGGTATATTTCTCTGCAGAAAATTTATTCACGATTACCGGTTATTCTGGTTGGGATCCAGAAACTGATACCAAGGCTTATGAGTCTGCAAAGCAGGGTAGTTCTAGTCAGAGTGCAAATGCTGGTGCCGGTTTGGACTTCAACTCATATCCAAGTATGCGGACATATACATTTGGTTTGAATATTACATTCTAATTTATGAATTTAAAAAGAGTATTTATGAAACAATATTTGATGGGGGTACTTGCATTGGCTGGGATTTCTGTTACTTTTCCGGCGTGTACAGATCTGGAACCCACTTTATATAGTAACTTAACAACAGGAAATGCATATTCTACAGAAAGCGATATAGATGCAGCCTTGGTTGGTCTTTATGCCGATTTGAATCCGCTTCCAGGAGATGCGTGGAAATATTATGCAGGTCATTTCATTATGTTGACTGATTATGCAACAGATATGGGATATTCGACCGCTGCCGGTGATCCGACGAAAATGAGTAATATGACATATGATCCTAATAATATGTATTTCTCGTCTAACTGGCAATGTATGTATCAGGTGATCTCGAATGCCAATGTGCTTTTACAGAATATTGACAACATCAGCATGGATGAAACCAAGAAGAAGCAGGTAATTGCTCAGGCTAAGTTCTTGCGTGCTTTGGCATATCGTGATTTGACAGATGCCTGGGGACCTGTGCCTTTGATAACTGAATTATTAGATCCTGCAACAGCTAAAGATTATCCTTTGACTTCAGTGGAGGAAATCAATAATTTTATGATTGCCGATTTAAAGGAATGTATTGAAAATCTTCCTGAAGAATGGGCTGGACAGGATTTGGCTCGTGCAACAAAAGGCGCAGCAGCTACCCTGTTGGGAAAAATCTATTTGAGAAGTCATGATTATGCTAATGCCAAGACTTATATTGATATGGTATTGGAATTACGTGATAAAGGCGTATATGCGTTGGAATCGGACTTTAAGAATGTTTGGTCTGAAAATAATAAATTCAATAAGGAGTTTATTTTCTGTATTCTGCATGAATCGGGAACCAATGGTGGTGAAATTACCAACCATTTTGGTCCATCAGACCATCCAGAAGTAACTAATCGTTGGCAGTATTATGCTGTATCACTTCCGTTCTGGCGTAAATACAATGATGCTGACCCGCGTAAGCAGTTCTTCTATTATAATTATACAGGAGGTGATAAGAGAGATGATAAATCAGAGTACGGATTTTATTATAAAATGCCAGATGTTGGTGAAACTGTTCCTCCTAATGATACCACAAAATTATTGGTAAATGTGGCTACGATGAAATATTCGTATGATATGGTTTCTGAGGCATATTATGATGGACGAACTCTTTCTATTTTCCGTTTGTCGGATGTTATTTTATGTAAAGCAGAAATTGAGAATAACCTGAATGGGCCGGCAGCCGCTCTTCCTTATCTGAATGAAATCCGTGCACGTGCTGGTGCTCCGGAATATGGTTCAAGTGCCGAATTCCCGACACCCGGAAGTAAGGAAGATATGAATCAGGCTATTTTGGATGAACGTGGTTTCGAATTGGTATTTGAATATCAACGTCGTGCAGATTTGATTCGTTTTGGTAAGTACGATGAAGTTATGAATGCTTATTTGAAGACATTGGATATGCCTAGTCCTCCAGTGATCAGCGAAAAGTATCATTATTTCCCATATCCATTAACAGATGCTCAGTTGAATTCATTTATGGAGGCAGAAAATCCTTCTCGAATTCCGCAATGATAATTATTTAGTATAAATCTATGTTTTAGTCAAGTAACAAATATTTGTTACTTGACTAAAATGTTAATTAGAGAGATGTAAATGAAGCGTTTGATTTTTGTAGTAGGAATTTTGCTAATAATCGTGGTCGGATTCCTATATTGGAAAGAAAAGAATCAGTTATTAGAATTAACCTTGACTTCGCCTCATAATACGGCTATGTATAATCAGGTAGAAGTAAAGTTGGAGAAAGAAGCTCCTGTTTATATAGAATATTGGGAAAAAGTTTCCGGACGTAAATTTAGAACCTGTGTTTCTTCGTCGAAGAAAGATCATCGGCTTGATTTATTGTTGTTGAAGGCTGATACCGAATATGAATATCAAATTGTTATTGATAATCTTTTCCATCAAAAATCAAAAGTGTTGAGTTTTAAGACCCGTGAACAGTCGCCTTGGCTGGTAAACCATTGGCTCAAGGAAGAACGTCCGCATGATCCGGATGCTTTGGGTGATGACGGTTTTATATTAGTTTGTTTTGGACGCTTGCCAGGTTATATGGCTTTGTTGGATAACAAAGGAGATATGCGCTGGTATTGGCAAATAGATGATATTGGTGTCCGTGCGGCTTCAATTACGCCCCGGGGAACAATCTTGGCTATGTTGCGTCCGTTTGTAAAAGATTTTATCGATGACGAACCGATGACTCCGGAAGAGGTTCGTAACGAGGAACATAAGAAACCGATGCGCAGAGGTTCGATCGGTTTTGCCGGAGGAACAGGAATTGCCGAGGTTTCACTGACGGGAGAAATGCTTCGGCGTTTGGATATGAACAAGATCCATAAAGAAAAGGAATATCAGGTGATCCATCATGATCTTTGGATGGATGATGAAAATCATATATATACCATGTACCGGCCTAAGAAAGTAGCAGAGATTGAGGTGAACGGAAAAATGGTAAGAGATACCTTGGGTGGTGACGGTATTTTAATGCTGGATACATTGGGACAAGTATTGAAGACTTGGTCGGCATGGGATGTTTGGGATATAGAGAAAGATCCATATATATCACGTTATATGTATGACCGTTTTCATATGAATGGTTTCTGTTTTGATACTGACAGCAATTATCTGGTATCAGTTCCTATAGAAGACCAGATATGGAAAATAGACAGAAATACGGGAAAAATGCTATGGAAATTTGGTCGTGGCGGTGATTTCAAGATGGATTCAACGGCTTATTTCTCATTCCAACATACTCCATATATCAATCCGAATGGCGATTTGATGCTGTTTGATAACGGATTGTATGAAATGCAGTCGGGTGCCTTGGCCTTTAAGTTGGATGAAAAGAACCGGACGGCGGAGACAACCTTGAAAGTAAAACTTCCGAAAGACAAATATACTTCGCGGATGGGAAGCGCTTATTTGATGCCCAATGGAAACCTGTTACAATGCAGTTCAAAGACAGGTTCTATCCTGATTACAGACCAATCGGGTAAGGTTTTGTGGGAAAGCAGAATGGCTTATGCTCCGTATCGGGCTTTGTATGTTTCGGCTGATTTGTTTAAGAACTATTTTACAGAAATCAAATAAAGGCCTGAAGTTATGCCCGAAATGACGAAAAGTACAGAGACTGGCTCTACGGAGAAAGTTTCTCTATTATATATATTCTGGGTTTTCTTGAAGTTGGGAGCAACAGCGTTTGGCGGTTATATGTCGTTGGTGGCAATTGTCCAAAAGCAGTTGGTGGAAATAGACAAGAAGCTAAAGGAAGAAGATCTCTTGGATGGTATTTCATTGACATCCGTCTTGCCCGGACCGGTAGCGGTCAATGTTATTGCTTATGTAGGATATAAATTGCGAGGTGTTGCTGGTGCTATGGCTTCTTTTGTGGCCATTATCATCCCATCTTTTTTACTGGTACTTTTTCTCTCCTGGTTCTATGTGAGCTATGGGAGTGTTCCGGCCGTGAAGAATTTCTTCTTAGGCATTACTCCGGCTGTGACAGCTCTCATACTGACTGTTGCCATTGGAATGGCCCGGAAAAATATGAAATCCAAGATCCATTGGGCTATCAATTTGGTTTCGATGCTGCTATTGATCTTGATAGGAGGAATCCAGATTACATTTGTCGTAATGATCGGTGGCGCATTGATTGGTTATTGTTGCTTTTTCAAGCGGGAGGAAAAAGAAATAGGTGAGAATGACAAGCCCGGTTTAGCACAAATATCTAGGAAACAGTGGGGCATATCTGTTTGCGTTGTTTTATTGCTCCTGGCTTTGCTGCTGTTTGCGGGACAACAGACGGAATCACCGATTCTATGGCAGATTGCTTCAACCTTTTCTGGAATTAGTCTGACGCTTTTTGGTGGAGGATATGTAGTGATTCCGGCCTTGCATGAGTTGTTTGTTGATAATCTGGGCTGGCTGACTTCTCCGGAATTTGCCGATGGAATAGCCATTGGGCAGGTGACGCCGGGACCTATCTTTATAACGGCCACATTCATTGGTTATTTGGTTGCCGGTTTTTGGGGCGCTTTGATTGCTACAGTTTCTATTTTTACGCCACCGGCTGTTTTGACGGTGCTGTTATCCCGGTTTATAGAAGTGATTCGGGATTCGAAAGTAGTGAAAGCTATGTTGCAGGGAATCCGGGCTGCAGTCATAGGTATGATCTTCGCTTCTGCTATCACTATTGGAAATACAATGCCTTTGGAGATCAGAACAATTGGTTTGTTTCTGATCAACTTTGGTATTTCTTATAAATACAATCTCAATCCGATATTTCTGATATTGGGATCAGGATTGATCGGATTAATATTATTTGCTATATGAAAGAAAAGATTCAAGGAATACAGATGATCGGAACCCAGCGTTCCGGTTCAAATTTGTTGCGGGTGATGTTGGATGCTGTAGATCAGATAACGGCTCCACATCCGCCTCATATTCTCCAACGGTTTATTCCGTTGTTGGATAAATACGGAGATCTGAATCAGCCGGAACATTTTCACCGGTTGGCTTCAGATGTGTGCGAACTGGTAAATTGTAATCCGGTTCCATGGGAAGGTGTACGTATAGAAACGGAAGAAATCATGGCTTTATGCCGCCAGTCAACCTTGTATGAATTATTCCGGGTGATTTATGAAACGGCAGCCCGACAGCATGGTGCTTCTTTCTGGTTATGCAAGAGCATGAAGAATATGTTTTATGCCAAGGGGATTGAGTCGACAGGTATCAAACCTTATTATATTTATTTGTATCGGGACGGCCGTGATGTAGCTTTGTCATTCCAGAAAGCGATTGTTGGAGAGAAACATATCTATGCCTTGGCCCAGAACTGGAAGAAAGATCAGGAAGAAGCCTTGAAACTCAAGGATTCCTGTGAGCCGGAACGCTTTTATATGTTGAATTATGAATCACTGATAGCTGATCCGGAGACGGAAATGCGGAAATTGTGTGATTTCCTGCAAGTGCCCTATACAGATAAAATCATGGAATATTATACAAGTCGTGAGTCGAAGAATACGGCTGTTGCAGGAAAAATGTGGTCGAATGTGACAAAGCCGATTCTTAAAAATAATTCAAAGAAGTTTATGAACGAACTTTCTTCGGAAGATATTCGTATCTTTGAATCTGTAGCAGGCGATGTCTTGGTGAAGTTGGGATATGAACTGGTGACTCCGGCAGATCAGTTGATTTCAGACTTTTCGGCAGATGAGATTGCCCGTTTCAAGGATCTGAATGCACAGCTGAAGCAAACTTTCCGGCAGAAAATGGATCCGGCAGACTTGGAAAAACGAAGAAAACAGGAAGAACTGTTGAACAGAATAAAACAATATACGTCTTATTAAAGACCTTTTAAATTTAAGAACATGAAGAAAATTTGGATTAGTTTAGCCGGTTTTCTGGCTATCGCGTCCCTTTCTGCACAAGAAAAGCCGCTTCCTTCTTTGTATGGAACAGGTGTTTGGGATGCGGATTCGTTAGGGAATCATCGAGTGGTTGTGTCGGTAGATAAAGCAGGTGATGCTGTTTTGGCTACGATGAATTGGCGTCGCCGTGATCTGAATCCGGAAGAGAAGAATTTGATTGTTGTGGATGCTAAGACTGGTAAACGGGTAACTAATGTGGCCCGGTTTACAGTGAACCGGGAAAAAGGTGAGGTTGTTTTCCAACCACAGACGGTCCCGGGTAATTATTATATTTATTATCTGAAGAATGTATCGTCTGGCAGTAAATATTACCCGACGGTAACATATCCTGCGTTTGAGGAAACAGCTGATGCCGAGTGGTTGAAAGCAAATAAACTGAATGGAAAACGGGCCCCGAAATTACCTCAGGCTGAGATAGAACAGTATCAGGCAATTGATGATTTCAATTCGTTCTATCCGATGGAGATCATTGCTACACAAGACGAGAAAGAGGCGTTGCTGAAGGCTCGGCCTAGTGAAAAGTATATATTATTTACGGAAGACCGTCGTTTCCCGATCCGTATGACGACTGATATCCCTTATAAATGGATTGAAGAAGACCGTCATGATGTCTTTACAGGTACGGCTGATAAAGGGGAATATTATACTTTCCAGTTGGGTGTCTGGGCAGCTCGCGGAGACGTGAATCACCTGAAGGTGGATTATTCGGCTTTGATAAATAAGAAAACGGGTGAATCTATTCCGGCTTCTGCATTTACTTGCTTCAATACGGGTGGTGTTGATGTGACCGGAACAGTCTTTGAGAAGGATTGCTCGGTTCCTAAAGGTAAGGTACAGGCTTTGTGGATCGGTGCAATGGTTCCGGAACAGCTGGCTGCCGGTACGTATGAAGGTACGGTAACAGTTTCGGCGGAAGGTGTGGAAACGAAGACGGTTAATCTGACCTTGAATGTAACAGAGAATGTGATTGCCAACCATGGAGATAATGAACCGTGGCGTCATTCTCGTCTGCGCTGGTTGAACTCTCAAATAGGTTTTGATGATGAAGTGATCGCTCCTTATATTCCTTTGGAAATAAAAGATCAGACTATTTCATTGCTGGGACGCTCGGTGACATTGGAAAAGACAGGTCTGCCTTCGCAGATTACTTCTTACTTCAAAGAAACAGTAACCGAGATTGGAACGTCTGGACGTGATATATTGGCGAAGCCAATGAACCTGACAGCCGATGGCGGTACTTGGGAGAATCTGGATTTCGCGGTGACAAAGCGGAAACCGGGTGCTATCGGCTGGCATGCCACCAATCAGAACAGCCGTTTCCTGATGAACTTGGATGCACAGATCGAGTCTGATGGTAACATGGAATATAAGATCGTCTTGATTGCCCGCGAAGATGGCGAGATCAACGACATCGCTTTGCAGACGGAACTGGTTCCGGGTATTGCCCGTTATATGATGGGTTTGGGCGAGAAAGGCGGTTACTGTCCGAAGAACTTCGATTGGAAATGGAGTGTGGAAAAGAATCAGGATGCTGTCTGGACGGGTGATGTGAATGCCGGTCTTCAGCTTCGTTTCTATGATGATAAATACGAACGTCCGTTGAACACCAACTTCTATCATCAGAAGCCGTTGCATATGCCGGTTTCATGGTGCAACGACGGTAATGGCGGTATCAAGCTGACTACAACAGGCGAAAATATGTTGGTCAATGCTTATTCCGGTAAGCGTGCCGTGAAGAAAGGCGATCGTTTGTATTATTATTTCAATGTTTTGGTAACTCCGTTCCGTACCATCAATACAGATAAGCAGTGGCATGACCGTTATTATCATGGATATGATTTCATTGATAAGACACATGACTTTGGTGCGACGGTTGTCAATATTCACCATGCAACAGGCATTAATCCGTTTATCAATTATCCGTTCTTGCGTACGAAGGAAATGAAAGCCTATATCGACGGGGCACATGCACTGGATATGAAGGTGAAGATTTATAACACGGTGCGTGAATTGACGAATAGCTGTGTAGAAATATTCGCTTTGCGCAGTTTGAATGGTGAAATCTTCTCAAAAGGAAAAGGTGGTGGTTATTCATGGCTTCAGGAACATTATGATCAGGATTATATTGCTGCCTGGTTTGCTTATACGGTAAAAGATGCGGCAATTGTGAATACGGGTGTTTCTCGTTGGCATAATTATTATATGGAAGGCTTGGACTGGCTGGTTAAGAATGTCGGTATCGATGGTTTGTATATTGATGATTTGGCATTCGACCGGATGTCGATGAAGCGTGTACGCAAGATCTTGAACCGGACCAATCCGGGCGCGATGATCGATTTGCATTCAGCCAATCAGTTTAACGAGAAAGATGGTTTTGCCAACAGTGCGAACCTGTATCTGGAACATTTCCCGTATCTGGATCGTCTGTGGTTCGGTGAATATTTCGACTATGATATGCCGCCGGAGTTCTGGATCGTTGAAGTCTCAGGTATTCCGTATGGTCTGATGGGCGAAATGCTTTGGGAAGGCGGTAACAAATGGCGTGGTATGATCTATGGTATGACAGGTCGTAACCCGGGTTATGGCGTAGATAACCGTCCGTTGTGGAATTTCTGGGATGAAGTAGGCTTGAAAGGTAGTGAGATGATCGGATACTGGGTTTCTGATAATCCGGTAAAGACGGGTAAAGAACGGACATTGGCTACTGTCTATCGTAAGATGGGACAGAAGGCTGTGATCTCGTTGGCTACCTGGGAAGATCAGGATGCTGAAGTGTCTTTGCAGATCGACTGGGCTAAGTTGGGTCTGGATCCGGCCAAGGTTACTTTACATGCTCCGGCAATCGAGAACTTCCAGCCTGAAAAGACCTGGAAACCGGGAGAAACAATCACTGTTCCGAAGGGCAAAGGTTGGTTGATCGTTGTAGAATAAATAGATGTATCGTCAGAGTGACACTTAGATGTTCATCCGATTGCCACTCTGACGCTCATCAGTGAGCGACGCTGATACTCGTCAGGGTGTCTCTCTGATGATAAGCTCTTCCGATTGACAGAGCGTCGGAAGTGAATCAAAGAAAGCTGATAGCTGTGTGTAGTTAATTATTAAGAATACCTAAGAAAGACAAGCTTATGAAGAAAAGAGTGCTGGTTTTGGCGGTATGTGCCTTTTGGACATGGCCGTCTGTTTTTGCTCAGCAGGCAGTGGTAAAAGAGCAGCCTAAAACCATGAAAAGCTATCCGTTCTCCGATCCGAGTCCGGTGGCTTCTCCTTCCAATTTGTATTATCCTTATTTCCGTTTTGATGGTTTTGCGGCTGAAGGAGTGAATAAAGAATGGAAAACAGTCGAACTGGAAAACGATTATATCCAGGTAACCTTGTTCCCCGAAGTCGGAGGAAAGGTGTGGGGCGCAATCGACAAGACAACCGGCAAGGCGTTTGTTTATGACAATGGCGTGGCCAAATTCCGAGATATAGCGATGCGTGGCCCTTGGACATCGGGTGGTATCGAATTTAACTTCGGTATCATTGGTCATGCGCCTACTTCTAGTACACCGATTGATTATCTGGTAAAGAAAAAAGATGACGGCAGTGTGAGCTGTTATGTCTTTTCGTATGAATGGCTTACCCGTACAGCCTGGACGGTGGAAGTGAATCTGCCGAAAGACAAGGCTTACTTCACGACGCATACGACGTGGTACAACCAATCCTCGATCGATCAGCCGTATTATCATTGGATGAATGCGGGTTATCGGGTAGGAAAGAACGCGGAGTTCTGTTATCCGGGTGATCACTATATCGGCCACGGTGGAGAGTTGTTTACTTTCCCGATGGACGAAGAAGGCCGGAACATTGGCTGGTATGAGAAGAATAACTTCGGAAACTCGAAGTCTTATCATGTATTGGGATATTATAATGATTATTATGGTATCTATTGGCATGGCGAAGATTATGGTTCGATCCATCATGCAGAGTTTGACGAGAAGCTGGGTATGAAGATCTTCTTGTGGGGACAGGCACGCGAAGGTGGCATCTGGGAAGATCTGTTGACTGATACAGATGGTCAGTATATCGAATTGCAGTCCGGACGTGTATTCAATCAGCCGGCATCCAACAGTGCCTATACACCGTATAAACATTATGCTTTTGCTCCGCAGATGACGGACGAATGGACGGAATACTGGTATCCGGTAAAAGGTATTCAGGGCGTTTCGAAAGCGAGCCGTATCGGTGCCTTGCATGTGACGCGTGAAGCAGGCAGCCTGAAGCTGGCATTCTCTCCGCTGGAAGTATTATCAACCGATGTGAAAATCTATCAGGATGAAAAATTGGTAGAAACGCTTCCGTTGAATACAAAGGTGCTGGAGCCGGTTACTTTATCTGCTGCCAAATCAATTCCGGAAGGACATCTGAAGGTTGTTATCGGAGACGATCTGCTGGTTTATTCAGAAAATGCTAAGGATTATGATTTGGAACGTCCGATGACGTTGCCGGAAGATTTCGATTGGAATTCGGCTTACGGTCTTTATACGCAGGGCGAACAGTGGCTGAACCAGAAAGTCTGGGATAAGGCCGAACAGTATCTGAAACAGGCGGTGGATAAAGATCCGTATTTTGCTCCGGCATTGGTACGTCTTTCATCTTTGTACTATCGTGAAGGCCGGTATGCAGAGGCATTACCGTTATTGAATACGGCTTTGAGCTTGAATACCTATGATGGTGAAGCCAATTATTTGTATGGTTTGGTGAATCGGGTGATGGGCAAGACGGGTGAAGCCAAGGCTGCTTTCTCTATAGCTTCGTTTGCGGCCTCGGTTCGTACGGCTGCTTATGAACAGTTGGGCGAGATGTATGCCTGTGAGGAGAATTGGGCAAAGACCGAGCATTATGCCCAGAAGAGTCTGGAATTTAATGAGATGAATTTGGATGCCCGTCAGTTGTTGATGTTGGTGTATCGTCAGACGGGTAAGACGGAACAGGCGAAGGAACAGATTCAATATGTGTTGGATCGTTTGCCGTTGTATCATGCAGCCCGCTTTGAAGAGGCTTGGTTGGCTGGCAAGCATACGGCTGATCAGCTGAAAGACTTTTCTTCGTTGATTCGTAATGAACTTCCGTTTGAGACGTATCTCGAGCTGGCTGGATGGTATGAAAGAGTGGGTTGTCCGGATGAAGCCTTGGCTTTGCTGGCATGTGCCGGAAAATATCCGATTGCTTTGTATCAGTCGGCTTATCTGTTGAGCCAGCAGGGTAAAGAGGCTGAATCGAAGGCTGCCTTGGAACAGGCGAATGCGCAGTCGCCCGACTTCGTTTTCCCTTTCCGTCCTGAAACGATGAAGTATCTGGATTGGGCACAGACTCAATCTCCGAACTGGAAGATTGATTATTATAAAGGTTTGATATATTGGACCAATCAGCAGAAGGATAAAGCTCTCGAGGCTATGAATCGTTGCGCACCGACAGACTATGCAGAGTTGTATTTGTCGCGTGCCCAGTTGAAATCGGGTCTGGCTCGGTTGGACGATCTGTTGAAGGCAGAACAAGTAGAAACTTCTTGGCGGGTTGGTTTTGCTCTATTAAACTATTATACGTCCGTCAGCGATTGGCAGAAAGTGACAGAAGTCGGGAAGAAATACACCAAACTGTATCCGAAGAATTATTACATAGGCTTGAAATATGCCAATGGTCTGTGTGAAACCGGACAGTATGCAGCGTGCGTTTCCTTGTTGAAGAAGATGGAAGTACTGCCGAATGAAGGTTCGTATGCCGGTCGTGCCGTATATCGGGCTGCCAATTTATATCAAGCAATGGATTTGATTGGTAAACGGAAATACGCATCGGCATTGAAATCAATCGAAGCTTCTAAGGAATGGCCGGAAAACTTGGGTGTCGGAAAACCGTACGACGACCAGATAGATAGTCGTCTGGAAGATTATCTGGAAGCAAAGGTTTACGATGGACAAGGCCAGAAGGAGAAAGCTAAAGCTTACTTTAATCGGGTAGCTGCAGTGAAAACTTCTCCAAAGTATTTCGAATCAGCCCGTCTGTTGACGGCTTTAGCGCTGCGGGAAGTCGGAAAACAAACAGAGGCAGATGCGATGGTTGCCTCCTGGGCGAAAGATTTCCCGGATAGCAAACCGGCTCAATGGTGTGCGGCTATATATAATGGTGATACAACAAAAGCTTCTGAATTATTGAAGAGTCGCTATAGCCAGCAAGACACCACTCCATGGGAAGCGACCTATCGGGATACGAATTTTGATCTGATCGTACGCTTATTCAAATAAGATAGACTTCTGATCAGAAGTAATCTCTATGCAACCCCTTTCAACCACCGCATTCAAGGTCTTTTTTCACGCCCTTCACAGGAAGTAGCTGATAGTTAGGAGAATGAATAGGTGTGTGAAGGGTATAAAGAAAAATCGCCTATGGTAATAGTAGGTATATAATAGAAGAATACCAATCAAGATAAACGGGAATCGAAAGTAAATCC
>NZ_JAKZMM010000071.1 GCF_022809355.1 Parabacteroides faecalis
AATATAGAAAATATTTCCATTACTTCTTTGATTTTTATTATTATCCCTTTGACTCTCTAAAGATAAATACTTTTTAAAAGGTCTGGAAGTTTGTAATGCGTCAGCCCTGATCCTATTGTCTTTTTACCGTTCCACCCAGGTGAAACGATCATTCCACCTAGGTGATACGATCGTTCCACAGTTGTGAGACGATCGTTCCACAAGGGTGGAACGATAAAAAATAAACGAGAAACACCTCTGATTCATCTACTATTCACTTCTATTTGAAGAGAATTTAGAATAGTCAATCATATCAAAAGCCTCATCAGAACAGAGAAAAATCAAGAATGTTGTCCTTGTTTCTTGCCCATTTAAAAACTTTTTAATACTTTGGCTGATAAAATCTGTTTAGATCTAAATCATCTAATTTATAAATATAATTATCATGCAAATTTTATCGAAGTTAAATCTTTTGGGATGGTCGCTAGCTGGTTTGCTAATGACAGCTTGTTCGAACCAGCCCACAACGGTTGCCAATTACGAAGTAGTTCCGATGCCGTTGGAAATCAACACCACACAGCAAGCTTCTTTCTTGTTGAAGAGCGGAATGACGGTTTATTATCCGGCAGGGAACGAGAAGATGCAGCGGAATGCCGAGTTCCTGGCTTCGTATGTCAAGGCACAAACCGGAATCGAACTGCAAGTACAGGCCGGTGAAGGAGGAAAAGGAGGTATCGTATTGCAACTGGGTTTGGCAAACGACAATCCGGAAGCTTATCAGCTGAAAGTAGATGCCAATCAGGTAGTAATCAGCTCGCCATCAGAAGCCGGTGTTTTCTATGGTATTCAAACCTTGCGGAAGGCAGTAGATGTTGCGGAAGGCAGCAACGTAGAATTGCCTGCCGTTGAAATCAAAGACCAGCCTCGCTTCGGTTATCGAGGTATGATGCTGGATGTAGGCCGTCATTTCTTCTCGATGGACGAGATCAAGACGTATATCGACATGATGGCTTTACACAATATCAACCGCTTCCACTGGCATTTGTCGGAAGACCAGGGCTGGCGTATTGAGATCAAGAAGTATCCGAAATTAACCGAAATCGGTTCGATGCGCAAGGAAACCGTAATCGGTCATAACTCCGGTAAATACGACGGTAAACCGTATGGTGGCTTCTATACGCAGGAACAGGCCAAAGAGATCGTAGCCTATGCAGCAGAACGCTATATCACGGTAATCCCGGAAATCGACCTGCCGGGACACATGCAGGCAGCCTTAGCCGCTTATCCGGAACTGGGCTGTACAGGCGGTCCGTATGAAGTATGGACACAATGGGGTGTATCCGACAATGTATTATGCGCCGGTAACGATCAGACCATCCAGTTCATCAAAGACGTACTGGCTGAAATCGTAGAGATCTTCCCATCTGAATATATTCACGTGGGCGGTGATGAATGTCCAAAAGTAAAATGGTCCACTTGTCCGAAATGTCAGGCCCGCATCAAGGCTTTGGGCTTGAAGAGCGACAACAAGCATACCAAAGAAGAACGTCTACAGAGTTATGTGATTCATGAAGCCGAAGAATTCCTGAACTCAAAAGGACGTAAGATGATTGGTTGGGATGAAACCCTGGAAGGCGGTCTGGCTCCGAATGCAACCGTAATGTCATGGCGCGGAGAAGCCGGAGGTATCGAAGCAGCCAAGCAGCATCATGATGTAGTCATGACTCCGAACACGTACTTATACTTCGATTATTATCAGTCGAAAGATACCGAGACAGAGCCGATGGCAATTGGCGGTTATCTGCCGATCGAACGGGTTTACAGTTATGAACCGATGCCGAAATCGTTAAGTCCGGAAGAACAGAAGTATATTGTCGGCGTGCAGGCCAACTTATGGACAGAATATATTCCCGACTTCAAGCAGGTACAATATATGGTATTACCGCGTATGGCAGCCCTGTGTGAATCACAATGGTGCGCACCGGAAAAGAAGAATTACGAAGCCTTCCTGCAGCGTGTCAGCCGTCTGGTCAATATCTATGCGAAGAACGGATGGAATTATGCTACACACATCTTTGATGTGATGCTGGATCTGAAACCCAATACCGAAACCGGTACGTTGGATGCCGTAGCCCGTACGATCGACAATGCTCCGATCTATTATACGTTGGATGGTAGCGAACCGACAACAGCTTCAGAGAAATATACAGATGTCATCAAGATTGACAAGCCTTGTACGCTGCGTACGGTAGCGATCCGCCCGTCTGGCAGTTCAAAGATCACCAAAGATGAAATCAGTTTCAGCAAATCATCCATGAAACCGATTACCATGTTGCAGCCAATCAACAAACAATATGAGTTCAGCGGTGCAACCGTACTGGTAGATGGTATGACTGGTAATATGAACTACAAGACAGGACGTTGGATTGCTTTCTATACCAATGACCTGGAAGCCGTTATCGATCTGAAAGAAGCAACAGAGATTTCATCTATGACGTTACATACCTGTGTGGAAAAAGGCGACTGGATCTTTGATACACGCGGTATTACCGTATCAGTATCCGACGATAACCAGACATTCAAGGAAGTAGCTTCTGAGGCTTATCCAGCTATGAAGGAAAGTGATCCGAACCAGATCTATACGCACGAGCTGAAGTTTGATCCGGTCAAGACCCGTTATGTCAAAGTAAAAGCCTTATCGGAACAGAAGATTCCGTCTTGGCACGGTGGAAAAGGAAACCCAGGCTTCCTGTTTGTTGATGAGATTATTTTGAATTAAGAACCTTAGGATGATATGCATTCATCCGGTTTTACTTATCATAGGAAGGTGTGTCAAAATCTCCGCTCCGTCTTTTGGGTACGGATGACATGGATGTTTCACTGGACACATCTTCCTAAATGCTATTAAAATCAGATTATAAGAAAATGAACGTATTTCCTTTCAACTATACTTGGCAAGAAACCATACTGTTCTACCGCTTCTTGCGTCATCGCAAAGGGTTCGGTGTACATTCCCCTTTTGCCTTTTCATTCATTACCAAAGTAATCGACGAGCGTTGCGGTTACTACTGTTATCAGGATATTGAACTGATCAGAAGGCAACTGGAACACAAAGGGAATAAGCTCGCCCGAAAAGACATCAAGCGTTCGCATGGCGAGTTATTGTTCCGTACAGTCAATTTCTTCAAACCGAAGAAGTTGTTGCAGATCGGTTCTCCGGCAGGAATTGCCTCATTATACTTAACCGCTTATGCGTCGGATGTAAATGCCATTGTCCTTGAAAAGGATGAAGCATCGGCAGAAACAACCAACTGGAGCCTGCAGAAGTATCATTCGAAGGTACAATTGTATCCGGGTGATTACGAACAGACGTTACCTGCTGCATTGCAGGATTTAGGGAAAGTGGATTTTGTTTTCTTCCAAGCAAGTCATGAGAAGGAAAAGAACCGGTTTTTCCTGGAAGAAACCATGAAACATATCCATCCGGATACCGTCTTTTTCCTGGAAGGAATTCGGGAAAACCAGGAAATGCGTACCCTCTGGCAAGAGATTTGTAACCGGAAGGAAGTCAGTCTGACATTCGATCTGTTCCATATCGGAATTGTCATCTTCCAACCCCGGTTTCACAAGAAGAATTATATGCTGTACTTCTAAAAGATTGTGTAGAGACAACAAAAAACCGCCAGAGAAAGTTTTTTCTCTGACGGCTATCTTTATACTAACTGGAAGTCCAACTGTTTCCGTTCGAGGTTTGCTTGCGCGACACGAATGGTTACCGGATCACCTAAACGATACTGATGTTTGTTGCGCCGGCCTATCAGACAATAATTCTTTTCGTCGAATTCATAGTAATCATCATCCAGATCACGCATCGGAACCAAGCCTTCGCATTTGTTTTCATTCAACTCAACATACAAGCCCCATTCAGTTACACCTGAAATCACTCCATCAAAGATTTGTCCGAGCTTGTCACTCATAAATTCCACTTGCTTGTATTTGACAGAAGCCCGTTCGGCATTGGCTGCCACTTGCTCCATAGACGAACAATGTTCGCAAAGCTCTTCATATTTCTTCTTGACCACACTTCTGCCACCTTGCATATACCGCTCCAATAAACGATGCACCATCATATCCGGATAACGCCGGATAGGAGAAGTAAAATGCGTATAATAATCGAATGCCAAACCGTAATGACCGATATTATCCGTAGAGTATTTCGCCTTCTGCATGGCTCGTATGGCTACGGTCTCGATCAGATTCTCCTCCGGTTTACCCTGTACCTGATCAAGCAAGGAATTGATGCCTTTCGAGATCTCACTCTTCTTACCGTCTGTCTTGAAGCGATATCCGAAACGACGGATAAAGGTGGCAAAATTCTCCATCTTTTCCGGATCTGGCAATTCATGGATACGATAGACAAATGTCTTCTTCGTTTTTCCTTTCGGCGGACGACCGATAAATTCGGCAACTGTCCGGTTGGCCAGCAACATAAACTCTTCAATCAGCTTGTTGGCTTCTTTAGAAACCTTGAAATATACGCTGATCGGCTTTCCGTCCTTATCAATTTCGAACTTCACTTCATACCGGTCGAAATTGATGGCACCGTTCTTAAACCGTTTCTCCCGTAATTTCTGGGCCAACTGATTCAAAGCCAGAATGGCTTCCTTGCAATCGCCTTCGCCCGTTTCAATAACCTGCTGCGCTTCTTCGTAAGTAAAACGGCGGTCGCTCTTGATCACTGTCCGACAAATACGCGAATTAACAACTTCCGCATCTGCATTCAGTTCAAAGATAGCCGAGAAGCAAAGCTTTTCCTCGTCAGGCCGTAAAGAACAGATCTGGTTACACAAACGCTCCGGCAACATAGGTATAGTGCGGTCTACCAAATAAACAGACGTAGCCCGCGATTCCGCTTCCCGATCAATCAAGCTTTCAGGCTTCACATAATGCGTTACGTCGGCAATATGCACGCCTACTTCCCAATTTCCATTATCCAGCTGACGGGCAGAAAGGGCATCATCAAAGTCCTTGGCATCTTTCGGGTCGATGGTAAACGTCAATACATTCCGGAAATCTTCCCGCTTGTCAATCTCTTCCTGCGGAATGGTATCCGGTATCTTATTAGCAGCCTTTTCTACATTCTCCGGATACTTATAAGGCAAACCAAATTCAGCCAGGATAGCATGCATTTCAGCATTGTTACTACCAGCTTTACCCAAGATGTCAATCACTTCTCCCAACGGATTCTTGGCATCGTCGGGCCATTCCATGATACGGACAACGGCCTTATCACCATTCTTTCCACCTTTCAGTTTGTCTTTCGGGATAAAGATATCATTCGCCAAGGTCTTGTTCTCGGTAATCAGGAAGGCAAAGCCCTTTGCCACCTGAAGTTTACCCACAAACACCCGTTCCTTGGATTCGAGAATCTCAACCACTTCGCCTTCCGGCTCAGCCCCTTTACGACGAGCAAACAACTGAACTTTCACGCGATCACCATCCATTGCATGAGCCGAGTTCCGTTCAGCAATGAATACAGGCGTCCCTTCTCCATCCGGAATAAATGAATTCTTTCCATTGCTTCGCCGGGTAAAAACACCTTCGGCAATCGTACCGATATTATTCAAATGATACCGCCCACGATCTACTTCCTTCAGGTAACCACCCAAAGCCAAATCTTCTAATATCGCCGAAACCTGTAATTTCTGCACTTGGCTTTCTACACCAATCTGCTTGCTTACCTGTTTATAATTGAGCGATAACGAAGGCGAGGATTCAAAACACGTCGTGATCAGACGAAGTAAATCGTCTTTTTTGATCCGTTTGCTTTTCCCCTTTTTCTCTTTATCTTTTTTCTTATCTTTCTTTTTCGTCTTCATAAGCAATATATCTAAAATCTAGGGCTTTATTTCTTTATATGAATCATCTAAGAGTTACTTTTGCCATAAAAATCCTTGTTACAAAAATACTTAAACTTTTTCATATTACCATTTCCCGTTTTATCTTTCTTCATACAAAGAACAAACAACCCAGCGGTAGTGTTCTCCCAAAAACCTATAATCTCAATAGTTACCGGACAGAAATAATATAAATAAAAACATTTATTCATATTTTATTACTACTTTTGCGCCTTCATTCAATAACAGGCAGAAAAAACATGAGTAAGATGAGTAATAAGATTGACTTTCAACCTAAATTATTCGAGTTATTCCGGAATTATTCAAAAACGGATTTCAGTACAGACTTAATGGCCGGAATTATCGTAGGTATTGTAGCGTTGCCGTTGGCAATTGCTTTTGGTATTGCTTCAGGTGTTACACCCGAGAAAGGTATCATTACAGCTATCGTAGCCGGATTTATCATTTCTCTGTTAGGTGGTAGCAAGGTTCAGATTGGCGGACCTACCGGCGCCTTTATCGTGATCATTTACGGAATTATCCAAGAGTACGGCATCGAAGGTTTAACTGTTGCTACTTTAATGGCCGGTATCCTATTGGTTCTGATGGGAGTTTTCAAACTGGGAGCTGTCATCAAGTTCATCCCTTATCCGATTATTGTCGGTTTTACAAGTGGTATCGCGGTTACGATCTTCACCACGCAGATAGCAGACGTTTTCGGTCTGAACTTCGACGGAGAGAAAGTTCCGGGCGATTTCATCGGCAAATGGCTGGTGTATGCCCGTCACTTTGATACAATAAACTGGTGGAATGCATTGGTTAGCTTTGTCAGCATCTTCATTATTGCCATTACACCGAAGTTTTCCAAGAAGATTCCGGGTTCACTGATCGCCATCGTTGTTGTGACACTGGCTGTTTATCTGATGAAAGTCTATGAAGGCATCACTACCATCGATACGATAGGCGACCGGTTTAGTATCCAGGCCCAATTACCGGAAGCTGTTGTTCCGGCATTAGACTGGGAAGCTGTCAAGAACCTGTTCCCGGTAGCTGTTACCATAGCGGTATTAGGCGCTATAGAATCTTTATTGTCGGCTACGGTAGCAGATGGTGTGATTGGAGACCGTCATCATTCGAATACCGAACTGATTGCACAAGGAATTGCCAACATTGTTTCTCCTATATTCGGAGGAATTCCGGCAACAGGAGCCATTGCCCGTACAATGACGAACATCAATAACGGAGGTCGTTCACCCATTGCCGGTATTGTTCATGCAGGCGTACTGTTACTGATCCTTCTATTCCTGATGCCATTGGCTCAATATATACCGATGGCTTGTCTGGCCGGTGTATTGGTTATTGTCTCTTATAATATGAGTGGCTGGCGTACTTTCCTGGCATTGATGAAGAATCCGAAGTCGGATGTAACCGTGTTGCTGATTACTTTCTTCCTGACAGTCATCTTCGATTTGACAGTAGCCATTGAAGTCGGTTTGCTGATTGCCTGCGTTCTGTTTATGAAACGTGTCATGGAGACCACCGAAATCTCTGTTATCCGCGATGAAATCGACCCGAATAAAGAATCCGACCTGGAAGTACACGAAGAACATCTTACCTTGCCGAAGGGTGTGGAAGTATATGAAATCAATGGTCCTTACTTCTTCGGTATAGCCACGAAGTTTGAGGAAATCATGTCGCAGTTGGGCGATCGTCCGAAGATCCGTATTATCCGTATGCGTAAAGTACCTTTCATTGACTCAACAGGTATTCATAACCTGACCAATCTGTGTGTCATGTCGCAGAAAGAAAATATTCACATTATCTTATCGGGTGTAAATGACAAGGTACATAAAGTATTGGAACGTTCCGGATTCTATGAACTATTGGGCGAAGACAATACTTGCAGCAATATCAATGAAGCTGTGGCAAAAGCCTGGGAAAGCGTAGAAAAGAAATAAGGCTTATCAAGAAAACAGCCAATGGACACAACAAAATAAGTATCCATTGGCTGTTTTTATATACATTATAATGCTTCTTTTATAATTTCACCTACCGTCGGATGTGGGAAAACAAATGATTTGATTTCTTCGGCCTTCATGCCTTTCTCAATGGCCATTCCAGCAATCACTATCAGCTCTGAAGCTGGATTACCCAATAAATGCGCACCGATCAACGTACCGTCTTCAGCCAGAATTAACTTACAAACTCCATTTCCCATTTCATTCTCTGCCACGAAACGACCGGAGAATGCCATCGGTATTTTCTTTACCTGATAAGGAGTTCCGCTGGCCTGCAGTTCTTCTTCTGTCTTACCAACACCGGCAATTTCCGGATTCGTATAGACAACGCCCGGGATAGCCTTATAACTCATGGCACGGGCTTTCCCTAAAATATGATCGATAGCCACTTCCGCTTCGCTGACAGCTGTATGAGCCAGTAAAGAAAATGCCGTAATATCACCGCAGGCATATACATTAGGCAAGGAAGTTTGCATGTATTCATTGACCTTTATGCCATTGCGGTAAGGCTCTAAAGCCAAGGTTTCCAAGCCAAATCCTTTCGTAACCGGACGGCGGCCTACGCTTAACAACACCTTTTCACCGTGTAACGTAAAGCTTTCCCCGTCTTTTTCCACCGTTACTTCCTGTCCGTGAATACCTGTTACCTTATGTCCCAGATAGAATTTAACCCCACGCTTGGCATATTCAGCCTGAAGCATATCAGATAATTCCTTATCCATCGGACCCAAGATCTTATCGAGCATTTCGACTACCTGAACTTCCGTTCCCATACTGTTGAAGAACGAAGCGAACTCCATTCCGATCACACCGCCACCGATGATGATCAGAGAAGCCGGCAACTCTTTACTCTGCAAAGCTTCCCGACTCGTCCAGTATTCCGTTTCATTGACTCCTGGAATCGGAGGAATGACCGATTCAGAGCCTGTACATACCAACAGGTTCTTAGCTTCGTAAACCTGTTCAGTACATTGGAGCAGGATATTTCCTTCATCCGTTTTCCCTTGGATCATGGCTTCTCCGGTAATGACTTCCACACCGCTTTCTTTCATCTTCATGCGGATGCCGGCCGTCAGCTTTTTCACTACTTTATTCTTCCGGGCAATGATTTTCGGATAATCAAAAGAAGGATTCTCTGCGCTCACCGCATATTTGGATGCATGCTTGATCTGATCGTACGTCTTAGCTGAATACAGCAATGTTTTGGTTGGTACGCAACCTTCATTCAAACATACGCCACCTAAGGCATTCTTCTCGAATAAGACAGTTGATAAACCACCTTTAGCTGCTTTTTCGGCAGCAGTATATCCGGCGGGACCACCACCGATAATGGCTACATCGTATTTCATGTTCATTAGATTAATTGAATTAATATATTCGGATTAATTTCTTTCAATATCGCTGTAAAACGTTGTTCATCCTGCGGATAAAAGTTCCGCTTTTGCTCTTTTCCTGCTTGGATCGAATAATAAACGGTAAGGCCTTTATGCGGTTGTCCGGTTTGATGAATCTGCGTGATATAAAGAATCGGGATAATGCCTGATCCACCTTGCAAATTGTTTGTTTCCGTAATACTATACGGCATAAACACCACCGCATACAAACCTCCCAAAGGAACAGCCAGCCAAATACCCATGTTCAGCAGTTCGTTCGAAATAATTCCTACGATCACACAGAGCAGAGCATAAACGGCATAAATAAGAATCCACCGATAGAGTTTCGGATTCCGGTAATCTTTTTTCAGCTGTGCTTTCATAATAATACCTTTAATGATCGTTACATGATAGAAGGTTCCTTTACTTGAATATCCGGGTTATACTTTCGGAGACACTTCAGAAATTCTTTTTTATTCACCGGCGATATCAATAACCATTGCTGTTCTCCTTTATAAATAATCAGCCGGTCCAAAGACAAAGCATAACTTGAAACAGGCAGGGCAGTAGGC
This sequence comes from Parabacteroides faecalis, assembly GCF_022809355.1. Classification (GTDB taxonomy): domain Bacteria; phylum Bacteroidota; class Bacteroidia; order Bacteroidales; family Tannerellaceae; genus Parabacteroides; species Parabacteroides faecalis. Next base: position 9,840 of record NZ_JAKZMM010000071.1, read on the forward strand.
TCGACAGCCGCAATTTCTTCTACCTTGAGTTTCTTTTCTGGAAAGAAACTACAATGTACGATCAACTCGCCGTCTGCTGTTATCTTATACCAGGTAGTCAGCATCAAGTGAATCAGGAATAAAGTAACCAACAGTAAAGTAATCATTCTTCCCGGACTCTGCCCCTGAACAAAAGACAACACTGTACATATCCCCATGATCCAGATGATCATATGATACCACCATCCTATTTTCGATTTGAATGTTCTATCCATATAGATTCCACTATTAATGGGGTATGTAAACCCCGATTTACATTTGAGCTTGCAAGTTACAAAAAGTATTTGAAAAAAGAAACCTCTATGCCTACCTGCATCACGCAGCCAAACATAGAGGATAAGTTTTGATTAAGCACTAATTTGTATCTTTGGAGAAAAAAGTCTTAGAGCGTCAACCTATTTTCAATCATCTATCAATGACTAAAAATAGCTTTTTTCTCTTTTTCCTATTTTTACATTTGCAAAAATAGAGCACGATAAGACTCTTTTTATTCCAAGTAAATAAGATATAAATATACTAAAGGCTTAAAATATTGATTATCTTTCATTTTTAATAATACCCGAAGTCAAAAATATAAATCAAATATGTAATCCAAACCACATAAAATAGCTTTTTAAAGATAAAATAATTACCTTTACAGCGCTTGACAACATTTAATACCAGTAAATCATGTTTCGTCTGTTTCCGTGTATCTTATTTCTGATCTTATGTTCTACCTTGAATGCGCGTCCGTCATATACAGACAGTTTACGCTTAATGCTGCAGCAGCTGGATCAAGTGGTAGAAAACCGAAGTATTTATGACAACAGGAAAGAACAGAAAATAGAGAGACTGAAAGAATCCATCCCGTTGGCAGGAAACGACTCCGTACGTTATGAAATTTATAATAAGCTATTCCGGGAATATTTTAACTACCAAACCGACTCGGCCTTACATTACGTTTCCTTAAAAGAAAACCTGGCCAAAGCCAAGCATTGGGATTATGAAGACGAACTGCGTATGAACCGTTCGGAACTATTTTCTACCATGGGTATGTATAAAGAAGCCATAGACATGCTGGAAAAAATTGATTCAAAGAAACTATCAACAAGTCAATTGCGATATTATTATTCCATGTGGAATTCACTATACGGATTGATTGCCGGCTATTCGCTGACACAAAAAGAGCGGGATATCTATTATCAGACTTCTACCATGTATAGAGACTCGTTAATTCCTTTATATTCTCCGGATGTAGAAATATACTATCGGTTACAGGCCGGGCAATTCATTGCTAGAAAAGCCTATCAAGAAGCCGTTGACGTTCTCAAAAGCGTCCCTGCTGAATTATTGGAAGGCCATTCCATCGGATTGGTAGCTTTCGATCTCTCAACCGCCTATGAAGGATTAGGAGATACAGAGCAAGAGATGTATTATTTAGCGAAATCGGCCATCGTCGATTTAAAATTGTCCATCAAAGAATATATTGCCTTGCACAAACTGGCTTACCTGCTTTATCAGCAAGGTGATATCGAACGGGCTTATAAATATCTGAACCGCTCAATGGCTGATGCCGTTTTCTGCAATGCTCGTTTTCGGGCAATCAGTATCACCCAATCTTATCCCATTATCGACCAGGCTTACCGGATTAAATCGGCACAAGAGTTGCAATTACGTCAAATATTAATGTCTATTTCTTTAGGAGTTTCACTTTTGCTCGTCGGTATGGTCCTCTATATTTACAGGCAAATGCGAAAACTGAAGGTAGCCCGTCTGGATTTGAGTAAGATGAACGAGCAACTGCAACATGTCAACAAGCAGTTGTATAAAGTGAACCAAGAGCTTTCATCGGCCAATCTGATTAAACAGGAATATATCGTACATTATCTGGATCAATGTACCATGTATTTGGATAAGATGGAAAATTATCGCCGTTCCTTAGAGAACCTTTCGATCTCCAAAGACCTGAAAGCCCTGTTTAAGGCTATTAAATCAGAATCGTTTATCACGGAAGAACGAGAGAAGTTCTACAAAAGTTTCGATGAAACATTCCTGAGTCTGTTTCCTCACTTTGTAGAGTCTTTAAATGCTCTTTTACGGGATGACGAGCAGATTCATCCACATCCCGGAGAATTACTATCAACCGAATTACGCATATTCGCCTTAATCCGCTTGGGAATTACCGACAGCAACAAAATTGCCCGTTTTTTACGCTACTCATTGACTACGATCTACAACTATCGGAGCAAAGTGCGTAACAAAGCCAAGGATAAAATGCAGTTTGAAACACAGGTAGGACAGATACAAAGCTGATCGTTCCATGATAGCATATAAAAGAAATTGATTGATAGATAGAAATTATATATTTGACATACAACTACATATTTCTTATTTTTGTATTAGTAAGAAACATAAATATAGGAGGGAATAAAATGAGTGTATCATATCTGAACAAAGAAGACTTTACCACAAAGGTAGCCAATGTATGGAATGGTGGTGAATGGAAATATTTAGGAGATAAACCGGCTATTATTGACTTCTTCGCTACTTGGTGCGGACCCTGCAAGGCCTTGTCTCCGATTTTAGAAGAGGTAGCCGACAAATACAAAGATCAGATTTATGTGTATAAAGTAGATGTTGATCAGCAAGAAGAACTGGCAGCTCTTTTCAATATCCGGTCTGTACCTTCATTACTGTTTATCCCGATGGAAGGTAAACCTAAAATGGGACGCGGCGTTATGCCTAAGTCGGATCTGGAATATGCCATCAAATCAGTTCTTCTGTAAAACAATCATCAAATTGGAAGAGAATACCATCCATATTGAAAATAAAAATAGCGGGAACCAACAGTAATTCCCGCTATTTTTATTTGTTGCCATCACCTCATCGTTCCCAGTAAAATGTCGTGTGGAAACGATCGAGGATAGATATATGGTTATCCCATTTATTTCTTTGTTACATGTACACGCTGGGTAGGAGCTAAATGCTCATTGCGATAATCAATTTCCTTCACAACCTCCTGAGCCAAATCCAAGAAAGCACGTCCGGTAATACTATCCGGATTCAGAGCGACAGGCTTTCCTTCGTCACCACCTTCGCAGATACTCTGAACAATAGGAATTTGTCCCAGCAATGGAATATGCAGTTCTTCAGCCAGACGCTTTCCGCCTTCTTTACCGAAAAGATAATACTTGTTTTCCGGAAGTTCGGCAGGAGTAAACCAGGCCATGTTTTCAATCAGTCCCAATACCGGAACATTCACCTTATCTCCTGTAAACATACTGATTCCTTTACGGGCATCTGCCAAAGCCACTTCCTGAGGTGTACTGACAACAATTGCCCCAGTAATTGCCAACGTCTGCACCATGGTCAGATGAATATCACTTGTTCCAGGAGGCAGGTCAATCAGGAAGTAATCCAGTTCGCCCCAGTTGGCATCTCCAATCAACTGTTTCAAGGCATTACTTGCCATGGCTCCACGCCACAATACGGCATCTTCCTTGTTCACAAAGAAACCGATAGAAAGCATCTTCACCCCATAGTTCTCAGCAGGTTCAATCAGTTCACGACCACCAACTTCCACCATATAAGGACGGGCCTCTTCCAAATTGAACATCTTAGGTTGCGACGGACCAAAAATATCCGCATCGAGCAATCCGACTTTATAACCTAATCCGGCCAATGCTACTGCTAAGTTGGCTGCTACCGTACTCTTACCTACGCCACCTTTTCCGGAAGAAACAGCAATGATATTCTTCACTTCAGGCAGCAATTTGTCCGGTTCAGGACGTGCCAACTGGCGAGCCTTAACCGTAATATTATTCTTAATGTTGACATCCGGACTTACATACGTCAGGATAGCTGTTTCGGCAGCTTTTACCACCGAACGGATAAACGGATCGTTCGGTTTATCGAAAAGGAGGGAGAAGGTTACATTCATACCGTCGATACGAATGTTGTCTTCCACCATGCCCATTTCAATCAGGTCTTTGCCTGTTCCCGGATAACGCACTGTCTTAAGCGCATCCAGAATTAATTGTGGATATATAGTCATACGAACTTAATTTATTTCGTTTTTAATTCTCGTTTATTTTGAAAACGATTCTCACAAGTTTATTTTCCGGAAGCCAAAGCACTCCGCTTGCTCCGGTTAAAGCTCCGGTAAGCATCGTATTCGATTTCTACTTCGGGTTCTATCCATTCTTCCCGCTCTTCACAAACAAACTGGATATACTTAATGTTCAAGCCACGGTCCAGCCATTGCTGTTCGTAATAGGTCCGGATGGAGAGAATCTCGTCGGCCTGTCCGCTGTGATACAAATCATCCGTCAGCACCTTGACCGGAAGATGATTGACTTTCGCCATCTCACAAGTATAGGTAAACATAAAGTTACTGTCCGTCTTGAGGTGAATCAGGCCATCACCCGATAAGATTTCCCGGTATAACTTCATAAAGCGGGTAGAAGTCAGTCGTTTGTTTACCTTTTTCATCTGAGGATCAGGGAAGGTAATCCAGATTTCCGACACTTCGCCCGGAGCAAAGAAATGAGCAATCAGCTCAATGCTGGTCCGAAGGAAGGCCACATTCGTCATGCCGCTTTCCAACGATTCCTTGGCACCACTCCACATACGGGCACCTTTGATATCTACTCCAATAAAGTTCTTCTCCGGGAACAACCGTCCGAGTCCGACCGTATATTCCCCTTTACCACATCCCAGTTCGAGTACGATCGGATGATCATTTTTGAAGAATTGCTCATTCCAATGCCCTTGCATCGGGAAACCCTGTTCCTTCAAAACACCGAACGGATATTGAAACACATGCGGATAACCCGCCATGTCATCGAATTTAGCTAATTTATTCTTTCCCATGTTGCAAAGATACTACTTTCCGATTCTTCAAGAAACGAAATCACAAGAAGATATAAGCATTTCAATAAAAGGCACAAAGTTGCGACCCCGTTACGAAGTTATTTTTATATCCTTACTTTTTAATTGTTTGACAGATGTCGTAAAGTTTTAGCATATTTGTCAAAAAGCTTTAGCACAGATGTGGAAAAGCTTTAGCACAGATGTCAAAAAATTAATTTCCTATAGGATTCCAGGGCTGACGCATTACAATCATTTTTTACTGGAATCTA
>NZ_JAKZMM010000072.1 GCF_022809355.1 Parabacteroides faecalis
TTTGCAACACTAAGATAAGTGAAAATTCTGACATGGCAAAATCCTGGGCAACTTTTTGTTGCTCAGGAACTTATAAATAAAGTTAAATTATAGTGTTGCGGAATTAAGGATTGATAGATAATGATCCACAAAATACCCTTGCGTTTCAATATCTGAGTGGGTTTCTGTTGTTAAATCGAAATTTGAACGCTTTCAGAGAGTTGTATGATATGTATTATCATTCAGATATCTGGCCTGAATTGTCTTTATCTCAGCAGCAAGCTGTTGTCGCTTTGGAACAAGATTCTCCTGGTAATTGGGCTAAGATGGGAGTTAGTTTGGCAACGGAACAAGCTTATGGTTCTTTTGCGCAGGATTTGGCAGATAAACGAGGCTATATTAATTTTGTGGAGGAAATAGCCAAAAATCATGGTAATACGTATTGGTTTTATTTGTTGTTTAAGGATCGAGGAGGGAAAAAATGAAATGTATTATCTATATGGTTCTATTTGTCCTAATGACATTAGCTTGTAGTCCTGGTTATAAAATTGATCAATATCAGGACAAAGAAGTGTCTATTAATCCGGATTATAAAGATATTACTGTCCCTCATAATATAGCACCATTGAATTTTACGGTTAATGGATCTCTTTTATCTTTTGTAAAATATGAAGTAGATGGGGATAGTCTTATTGTAGGTGAGAAAGATAACCAAACGGATATTCCTCTAAAAAAATGGCATGAGTTTTTGGAACGGGCTCAAGGTAAACAAGTGAATGTAACTGTGGTTGTTAATCAGAAAGGAATATATGTTGCTTATAAACCTTTTTCTTTTCATGTTTCGGCTGATCCAATCGATGGATATTTGGCCTATCGTTTAATTGAGCCAGGTTATGCTATATGGAATCAAATGGGGATTTATCAGAGAAATCTAACTAATTTTGAGGAAACTCCTATTATAGAAAATAAAGTCACTAAGGGTAATTGTGTAAATTGTCATTCGTTTTGTGAACGAAATCCGGAGCATTATTTGTTTCATATGCGTTCTACATTGGGAGGTACCGTTTTTGTAAATGGAGACTCTATTGACTTTGTTAATACGCAGGCAAAAGAGACGATTTCTCCTTTGGTTTATCCTTATTGGCATCCGTCAGGTGATTATGTCGCTTTTTCGACAAATAAAACGTCGCAGGGGTTTCATCCGACACAACGGGTGGAAGTGTATGATTTAGCGTCTGATGTAGTCGTATATCAAATAAAGGAGCATATGATTATTTCTTCTTCGCGGTTGGCTTCGAAAGATTCTTATGAAACATTTCCGGCTTTCTCTCCAGATGGAAAATCTCTCTATTTTTGTACAGCACAGGCAAAATCAATGCCTGATTCGATCCAGTCATTAAAATATAATCTGTGTCGGGTGTCTTTTGATGAAGAGTTGGGTTGTTTTGGAGAATCAATAGATACATTGTTTAATGCGGAAAGAGAAGATAAGAGTTTTTCTTTTCCAAGAATTTCTCCGGATGGTCATTTTTTATTAGGAACGGTGTCCGGTTATGGAACTTTCCCTATTTGGCATAAGGACGCAGATTTATACCTGATTGACTTGAGAACTAACAGAGGAGAATATGCGGTTCCAGCTAATAGCGAAGATACCGAAAGTTATCATTCCTGGTCGTCCAATGGAAGATGGGTTGTGTTTAGTAGTCGTAGGGGTGATGGATTATATACACGTCCATATATTGTTCATGTATCTTCTAACGGTACATTTGGTAAGCCATTTTTGCTTCCACAGGAAGATATTGGTTATTATGATGAATTATTGAAGTCGTATAATATACCTGAGTTTATAACTGGTAAAGTAAATAATAAATCTTTTTTTATTCGGCATATGGCTGATAATGGAGAAAAGAAGGTTAGTTTTAGAAAAGTAGATTGATAATTGATATTAAGTATAGATGAATAATTCTAATAAATATATACCGTGGACTCTTTTGGTAAAGGATTTTAAAGATGAGTTGAATGTAGCAGAAAAAGAACTGCTTGATCTTTGGTTAAAAGAATCATCTTTTAGTCATTTGTATGGCTCGTTAAGGAGATGTTGGTTCTTTCTTTTAGGTTATCGGGTGAATACTCAAACAGAGACGGATATTGATCGTTTGTGGAGGAAAATGGAAGGAAGAATCTCCAAAAGGAAAGTGTATTTATGGAGTGTTCCATGGAAACATTGGGGATGGGTTGCATCGATTCTTTTAGCTATATGTGGAATATCTTATTTTCTTCATACTGATAATTACGAAGAAAATAAGCAAGTTACTCCTGTTTATACTGCTCTTACTGGAAAATCAAAAATACTATTACCTGATAGTTCTGTTGTTTGGTTAAATAAAGGTTCAACATTGGTTTATTTGATTGAGGAAGAAGGAAAAGAACGAAGAGTAAGACTGACAGGAGAAGCTTTTTTTGATGTATATAAAGATCCTAAGAAATCATTTATCGTAGAAGCGAAAGATCTGGAAGTTCAAGTTTATGGAACAGCTTTTACTGTGAAAGATAATGTTAATGGAGGAACGTGTGTTTCTTTATTGAGAGGATCTGTGGCAGTGAGAAAAGATAGTCTATTAAGAAAAATTGAGCCTGGAGAAATGGCTGTTTATATGCCTCAGACAGATCGTATAGAAACTCGAAAAGTAGATGTGGAATTTGAATCCCTTTGGGCGAAAGACACGTTAAGTATTAATAAATTGCCTTTGGAGAAGGTGGTTCGATATTTGGAAAAGTGGTATGATAAAAAAATATTGTTAGGCGAAAGTGTTTCCAAAGATCAGGCATTCACGTTCTCTTTGACAGATGAGCCTTTAGAGGAAGTTTTGCGTTTGATTTCTCGGATTTCTCCTGTTCAATATCAATTTAATGATGAAGATATTGTGGTAATTAATAAATTGAACAAGCGTAGAAGTTAGAATAATAAGAATCTTTTTGGGAAAGAATTTTTGTCTTTTCTATAAGTTAAAACCCGCCGGCTTTTTATTCATTTCCGGCGTATTTTGATCAAAAACCGGCGTATTTTTAATCATTCATTATGAGGAAATAAAATAAACGAGAATCGTTTTTAATGTTCGTTTGATTCCAGTTTTATTCTTGTTAATTTTGTTTTTATATCCATAATAGGCTTCTCTTTGTTAGAAAAATATCCTTCACATTTTTTCTATTTGCTTCTTACTCTGGTAGATGATGTGATTCGAATATGTAGATATACTTAAAAAAACTTTTATTAGGCAAATGTTAAAAATAAATTTCTTTTAGGGGTAATTTGGTTTTATAACGACTCTCTTTTTGTGTTAGCAGTAAATATTATTAAAAAAACTGGAATAGATTGTTCGGAATAATATAAAATTGGTAATACAAATAAATGAATTGTTTAATGATAAAATTTAAGCTTATGGGGAAGGTGTAATAGCATGAAAAACATGTCAACATGTAGAGTGAGAATATTTTAATCTAATTTTTTAATCTTAATATGTAAGTTATGAAAAAGCATTTGCTTTATTGGATGAAGGGTAAAATATGGAGATTCCCTTTATCATTAAGTTTATTTTTATTGCCTCCGGCTATATATGCTTCAGAGGTACAAATGGAAGCTGTAAAACCGATTTCGATCCAACTGACGGATGTTTCGTTAAGTGAGGCGATGAGTCAGATCGAAAAAGTGAGTGGATGTTCATTTTTTTATGATGCCAATAATGTAGATTTGTCATTGAAGGTTAGCTTGAATGTTTCTAACGAATCATTACGGAAGGTTTTAGATACAATTCTGGATGGAACAGGTTTAGGCTATGAAATATCCCAAAATCAAGTTCTTTTATTACCTGTGACTTCAAAACAGAATCCTGGACAGAATGTTCAAAATCCTAGTACCCAGCAAAAAAAGAATGTTGTGAAAGGAAAAATTCTGGATGCAGCAGGTCAACCGGTGATAGGTGCTAATATTGTAGAAAAAGGGACAACAAATGGTACCATATCTGATATGGATGGTAATTTTACCATTAGTGTAGAAGAGTCTGCTGTTTTGGAAGTTTCTTACATAGGTTTTGTAAATCAGCAAGTTAAGACCTCTATAGGGGGGGGTAATTTGACGATTACCTTAAAAGAAGATTCCGAGACTTTGGATGAAGTTGTTGTAACAGGTTTCGGTTTGGCACAGAAAAAAGCAACTTTAACAGGTGCTATTTCTTCCGTAGGAGATGAAGATATTAGTCGTTCTGTTGCCTCTACGGCATCTGGAGCTTTGGTTGGTAAAATAGCTGGTTTGAATACGCGTCAGGTAGATGGACGTCCAGGAGCTTCTACAACTATCCAGATTCGAAACATGGGTACTCCGTTATTTGTAATTGACGGTATTCAGTCTGATGAAGGTCAGTTTAATAATTTGGACTTTAATGATATTGAAAGTATTTCAGTATTGAAAGATGCATCAGCAGCGATTTATGGTGTGCGTGCTGCTAACGGTGTTGTGGTAGTAACAACTAAAAAAGGAAAAAGAAATAGTAAGAATACAGTTTCTATTAATACTTACTATGGTTGGCAAACGCCATCCAGTTTCCCAAAACCGGCTGATGCTGTAACTTATATAACGAATTATATTCAATCAGAAACAGTACAGAGTAAAACGGATTATACATATTCTAAAGAAGATTATGAGAAGTGGAAACAGGGCACTGAAAAAGGATATGTTCCTTTTGATTGGTATGATTTTATTTGGGAAACCTCTCCTCAGTATTATGTAAATGCTAATGTATCAGGTGGTTCAGATAAGATTAACTATTATTTTTCAGTCGGCCATTTGAATCAGGACGCAATGATTGTCAATTATGGTGGATTTAAGCGTACGAATGTACAAATGAATATTGATGCTCAGATCAATGAACGATTAAAAATAGGAGCATCAATGAATGGTCGTATCGAAGAACGTAAGAATCCGGGAGTTCCCGAGACGGATGATTATTGGATGCCTCGTTTTGGAACTTATCGAAATTTGCCGACTAAACGACCTTATGCGAATGACAATCCAAATTATCCAACTTTGACATCTTCCAATGCGGCGACAAATTTTGCTTGGTTAACTTATGATTTGTCAGGTGAGTATAAAAACACTTGGCGTGTCGCTCAGTTACAAGCTAATGCCGAATATGATATTTTTGATGGATTGAAAGCCAAGGCGATGGTTGGTTATTATCTGGCGTATAATGTGATGAATAACCAAGAATATACCTATAAGCTTTATGGTTATGATGAAGCAACGGATACCTATCCGGTTATTTTTGAGAATAAGAATCCATGGAGAGAAAGACAGGTTGGACATAATGAAGAGTTGTTGTCGAATATTCAACTTTCTTATAATAAAAAGTTTGGAGATCATACTGTTGCCGTTGTAGCTGGTTTGGAGGCTGTAAAACGTGATACTCCATATTCATGGCTGCATGCGATACCAACGGCCAATAGTTTGCATCTGATTGATTATGAAACGATGGATACTTATAATGATTATGGGAATGAAACCCAAGCACGTTTAGGTTGGATGTTCCGAGGTAATTATGATTATGCTAATAAATATTTGGTTGAGTTTTCAGCAAGGTATGATGGATCGTGGAAATTCCCGCCCAATCATCGTTGGGGCTTCTTCCCTTCTGCTTCTGTAGGTTGGAGAATTTCTGAAGAAAATTTCTGGAAAGAGTCTGACATGTCTTCTATTTTTAGTGATTTCAAATTAAGAGGATCATACGGATTGGTAGGAGATGATAATGTAGATGGATATGCTGCTTTTGACTATATGACAGGTTATAATTATAAAAACGGAGGATCTGTTATTGATGGTGAATATACAATTGGTTCGGTTCCGCGAGGATTACCGGTAACTACGTTGTCTTGGATTAAAGCTAAGATTTTAGACATTGGTTTTGATGCTGCCTTTTTGGATAATCGCCTGACAGGTCAGTTTGACTTCTTTAGACGTCATCGTACAGGATTACCGGCTTCCCGTTATGATGTGTTGTTACCTTCGGAAGTAGGATTTTCTTTACCGAAAGAGAATTTGAACTCAGATGTACATATGGGATATGACGCAATCGTGAAATGGAGTGATCGTATAAATGATTTTACGTATTCGATTGGAGGAAATGTCACTTATGCACGTTTCTATGATTGGGAACAATATAAACCCAGATTCTCTAATTCATGGGATGTTTATCGTAATTCAATCGATCATCGTTTTGGTTATGTGAATTGGGGATTGGAAGCTATTGGACAATTTGAAAGCTGGGAAGAAATTGCTACTTATCCGATTGATAATGACAGACAAGGAAATAAAACACTTCGTCCGGGTGATATAAAATATAAAGATGTGAATGGTGACGGTGTTATTAATAGTATGGATGAGCGTCCTGTCGGTTATCGTGAAGGTGCAACACCCGTATTAAACTGGGGTTTGAATTTTGCTTTTGGGTGGAAAGGCTTTGATTTGTCGTTTGATTTGACTGGTGGTGCTTTAGCTTCTTGGTATCAAGATTATGAACAGCGTAATCCATTCCATGATGGAGGTAATAACCCTCAGTATTATATGGAAGACACATGGCATTTGGCTGATATTTGGGATGCAGATAGCGAATTGATCAAAGGAACTTATCCTATGTTGTTGATTGGTAATAGCTCTCATAGTAATTATTGGAATAGTACATTCTGGAAGAAAAATGTAAGATATGTTAAACTTCGTAATTTGGAGTTTGGATATACATTACCAAAACATATTATACAGAAAGTATTGATTTCAGATTTGAGATTTTATGTTGCAGGAACCAACTTATTTACAATAACAAATATGAAAGGTGTCGATCCTGAATCTGATCAGACAAACGGATTAGGATATCCGACTACTCGAATTATTAATATCGGTATGAATCTTAAATTTTAAACGTGTATGAAAAAAAGATATATGTTGGTAGCATTGACATCTTTAGTTTTGTCAATGACTGCTTGTAATGGTTTCTTAGATCGTGAACCGGATAAAATTATGACAGATGAACAGATTTTTAATGATCCTGTTATGATTAAATCTGTTTTGGCGAATTATTATGGTCGTGTGACATGGGGGCAACACGTTGCAGACTGGGGATCATTTGCGATAATAGATGATGCAGCAAAGTGTGATGGTGGGCCAGATCAACGTTCTACTTTTGAAGATGATTTATGGCGAGTTTATGATTACACATTGGTTCGTAATATCAATCAATTTTTGAAAGGATTACGAGAAACAACTGCACTAACAGATGCAGAAAAGGCGCCATTGGAAGGTGAGGCTCGTTTTTTGCGTGCCTGGTATTATTTTAATATGTGTAGAGGACTTGGAGGAATGCCAATAGTAGGAGATGATATATTTGATTATACACCGGGAATGGATGTTACGAGTATGCAATATCCTCGTTCAACAGAAGCAGAGATGTATGATTATATTATTAGTGAATGTCAGGCGATAGCAGGCATGATGTCAACTAATAAACAAACAAATAGTGCTAGAGCTAATAAATGGGCTGCCAAGATGTTGGAAGCTCGAGCTGCTTTGTATGCAGGTTCCATTGCCAATTATAATAATAAGATGACGACTCCCATTAAGACAGACGGTGGTGAAGTTGGTATACCTGCAGATAAGGCAGAAGGATATTATAAAATAGCATTGGCTGCAGCTGAAGATGTCATCCAAAATAGCCCGTATGAACTGCAGGATAAGCGTCCAGATGATAAAGGTTTGAATTTCTATCAGGCTGTATCTGTAAAAGAGAATAATACCGAAGTAATCTGGGCTCGAGATTATAAATATCCTGGTCAGACACACGGTTTTACGAATTTTAATGCTCCTAAATCTCATGCAGAGGATATTGATAATAGCTGGTTGGGTGTTGTCTTGAATTTGGTGGAACAGTTTGAAGAAATAGATACGGATACTCCAGGTGAAGGTAGTAAGATTGAAACAATGGAGAATGGATCTTATAAATTTTATGATTCAGCTGATGCACCATTTAAAAATCGAGATCCTCGTTTATGGGGAACGGTTATATATCCCAATGCGACGTTAAAGAGTTCTCCGGTAATTCTTCAAGCAGGTCAATTGAATAAGGTTGATGGTAAGTGGCAAATCCTAACAGGCGACTTGGATTCTAAAGATGCTCAGGGAAATATTATCACAGCTCTAAATGGGCCGAAGGAATCAAATGAGCAGTATATAAATAAAACAGGTTTCTATATTCGTAAATTTATTGATGAAACACCATCTGCAGGAACTCGTGGACGTGGTTCTGAAATGTGGATGCCCCGTTTCCGTATGGCAGAAGCCTATATGATTGCAGCAGAAGCTTCATTTGAATTAAGTAATGGAAAGGCATTGGATTACATTAATGCTGTTCGTAATCGTGCAGGAGTGAAGCCTTTAAAAACTGTGACTTTTGATAATATTGTTCATGAGAATCGGGTAGAATTTGCTTTTGAAGATCATCGGTACTGGGATATGAAACGTTGGCGTTTGGCTGATAAAATTTGGAATGGCAATAATAATGATGAATTAGCTCGTCATCGTCGTTTATGGCCATATCTGGTTGTAGCTCCAGGTGATCCGAATGATGGAAAATGGGTGTTTGTTGAAGATTATTTGTTTATGTCACCGAATGCTCGCTATTTTAGAATGCAGAATTATTATAACTTTTTGGATTTGGGTTGGATTAATAACAATCCTAAATTGGTGAAGAATCCATATCAATAATATTAAATGTACACGAATATGAAGATTTTATCGAATATATTTTCTTTGTTAGTACTGGTTGTTTTGTTTTCTGGATGTGGTAAGGATAATTATGATGCACCGGATTCTAGATTGACGGGTACTATTACTTATAATGGGGAAGCTCTTAATTTAAGAGGAACAGGTGAAGCTATTCAACTTCAGCTCTTTCAGGATGGTTATGATAAACATGATCCGATTTCAGTATATGTGGGTCAAGATGGTGTATTTTCTGCGATGTTATTTGACGGAGAATATAAGTTAGTGACACGTGATGGAAATGGACCTTGGGTGAATAATCGCGATACGATGGTTGTTAATCTAAAAGGAAGTGCAGATATAAAATTAGAAGTAACGCCTTATTACTTGATTAAGAATGAGCAGATTAGTGTGACTGAATCTGCTATGACTGCGTCATTTACGATAGAACAGATTGTTCCGTCTGCAACAATCAATAAAGTTATGCTGATTTTAAGTAAGACTCAGTTTGTTGACGACGTGAATAATGTGTTTCGTCAAGATATATCTGATGTGAAGTCGGGTGCTGTTAGTTTCACAGCAGATATTAGTGGTAATACAGATGTTTCCAATGCAAAAGCTCTATATGCTCGTGTAGGAGTATTAGCAAATGGAGCAGATCAGGCTATTTATTCTTCTATTGTAAGGATTAGATAATGTTTGAAAATAGTGAATTTATAACTATTAAATAGGGAACAGATTTTTTAGGGAAGGTTCGTTCTGGTTTCCTGGAACGAACCTTTTTATTTTCTATGTTGCTTGTTTTATGAAGTAGACAAATAGAAATTCATGTATCTTTTCATTCTAACTTATATGATGCGTTGAAGGGTAGTCTGTTTGTCATTGTATGTCTATTGTGAACGTTAAATATAAGATTATGAAATTACGAAATCTCTTTTTTAGTATAAGCATATTATTTGTGTCTACAGTTGTATCCTTTGCTCAGAATGGTTTATGGAGTATTGAAAAAGCGAAAAAATGGGAAAAAGAGCATCCTTGGTATTGTGGGGTGAATTATATTCCTTCGAATGCAATTAATTATACAGCTATGTGGGATAAAACTAGTTTCTCGCCTGAATTGATTGATAAAGAAATGCTATTGATGGAAGAACTTGGTATGAATTGTGTTAGGGTTGTTTTACAGTATGTCGTTTATGAGGATGATCCAGATTATTTCATTCAAACATTTGACCATTTTTTGAATATTTGTAACAAGCATAGAATAAAGGTTATGCCTGTTTTTTTTGATGATTGTGTATTTGGTGTAAATACCGATCCTAAAATAGGAAAGCAGTCAGAACCTTTAGAGGGCTGGTATGCTTGGGCATGGTCTCCTTCTCCGGGTTGTTCAATGGTTGTAGATGAGCGTACGCATCATAAGTTAGAAATATATGTTAAGGATATTTTGTCTCGATTTAAAGATGATAATCGTATATTTGTTTGGGATTTGTATAACGAACCAACAAATACAAATTTTCCAGAAAGGAGTTTCCCTTTACTCTATAAAGTCTTTAAATGGGCACGGGAAATAAACCCGAAACAGCCTATAACTTCAGGAATGTGGAATGGAAATCAGAAATTGAATGATTTTTTAATAGAAAATTCGGATATCATTACTTTTCATTGTTATGCTCCAAAGGAGGAAACAGAAAAGAAAATGAACTACTTTTTAAAATTTGGACGTCCAGTAATTTGTACTGAATGGATGAATCGGGTTGCAAAATCATATATTCTTGATATTTTACCAGTCTTTAAGAACGCAAATGTAGGTAATATTATGTGGGGACTGGTAAATGGAAAAACACAAACACATTTACCGTGGGGGCATCGTCCGGAACAATTGCCTTATACGGGAGAATGGCAGCATGATATTTTTAAGGGAAATTATGCGCCATATGATCAAAAAGAAATTGACTTGATTAAAAGTATGATTGAAAAATAATAATTGTTATGAAGAAGATTTATTCATTAGCATTAGTATTATTGCTTTCTTCTTGTTCTTCCGTTCCGACAGAACAGGAAGGGGGCATGGTGGATCGAATGCCGATTAAGACGGTTAATGCGAATTATATAAGTAATCGAGAACCATTACAGCCTCAACAGTTTATTAAATTACCAACGGGTAGTATTCGCCCGGAAGGTTGGTT
This sequence comes from Parabacteroides faecalis, assembly GCF_022809355.1. Taxonomy (GTDB): domain Bacteria; phylum Bacteroidota; class Bacteroidia; order Bacteroidales; family Tannerellaceae; genus Parabacteroides; species Parabacteroides faecalis. Next base: position 10,966 of record NZ_JAKZMM010000072.1, read on the forward strand.
GCGGACTATGTTGGAATTGCAGCGTGATGGTTTAAACGGACATTTGGGGGAAATCAGTGCGTGGTTACAAAAAGATGATAATGCCTGGTTGAAATCTGGAGGTAAATGGGGATGGGAAGAAGTCCCGTATTGGTTAAGAGGGTATGCCGGATTGGCGTATTTATTAAAGGATGAACATTTGTTGACAGAAACGCAAACTTGGATTGAAGCGATTCTAGCTAGCCAGCGAGAAGATGGGAATTTTGGCCCTTATACGGAAGTGGATGGTGCGCAAGATTTTTGGCCAAATATGGTAGCACTGTGGATCCTACAATCGTATTATGAATATTCTTCGGATGAGCGGGTACTTGGTTTTATGACTCGTTATTTTCATTATCAACTGACTGTTCCAGATGAGAAATTCTTGGAGTCGTATTGGGAAAATAGCCGTGGTGGTGATAATCTTTGGAGTGTAGTTTGGCTGTATAATCGGACAGGAGATCAGGAACTGTTGAAGTTAGCAGATAAGTTACATCGAAATACTGCCGATTGGACGAAGTCGACCGAGCTTCCGAACTGGCATAATGTGAATGTGGCTCAGTGTTTTCGAGAACCTGCCACTTATTATTTGTTTAATGGGGATGAAAAATATGTATCTGCCAGCTATAATGTGCAAAGTCTGATTCGTCGTGCCTTTGGTCAGGTCCCTGGTGGTATGTTTGGGGCAGACGAAAATGCACGCATGGGATTCTTTGATCCTCGTCAAGGAACGGAAACTTGTGGATTTGCAGAACAGATGGCTTCGGATGAGATTATGTTATTAATAACGGGTGACCCTTATTGGGCGGAAAATTGTGAAGATGTAGCGTTCAACAGTTATCCGGCGGCACTAATGCCGGATATGAAATCATTACGTTATATTACTTCTCCCAATATGGTCATGAGTGATAGTGAGAATCATAAACCAGGAATTGATAATGCTGGTCCTTTTTTGGCCATGAATCCATTTAGTAGTCGTTGCTGTCAACATAATCATGGCTTTGCATGGCCTTATTATGCGGAACATTTGGTAATGGCAACACCGGATAATGGAGTGGCTGCTGTACTTTTTAATAGTTGCGAGGCAACAGTGAAAGTGGCTGATGGTAAGGAGGTTGTGATTCGGGAACAGACAGACTGATTATCCGTTTGATTCTCAAATTTCTTTTACTATAGCGAGTGATCAGGCAGTAGTATTTCCCTTCTATATTCGTATTCCCAGCTGGACGAAAGATGCAGATGTAAAGGTGAATGGCCAAAAGGTTCAAATGGATTTTGGCTCGGGAGAATATCTTTGTTTACAGCGAACTTGGGAAAATGGAGATAAGATAGAAGTAAACTTCCCGATGGAAATCTCATATAGAAAATGGCAGGTAAACAAGAATAGTGTCAGTGTGGATTATGGTCCTTTGACTTTATCACTGAAGATCAAAGAGAAATATGTGAAGAAGAACAGTACGGAAACGGCTATTTGGGATTCTCAATGGCAGAAAGGTGCAGATGTGGAAAGCTGGCCGTCTTATGAAATTTATCCGGAATCATCATGGAACTATGCGTTACAGTTGGAAACTGGAGTGACATTGAAAGAGAAGAAAACATTAGCTCCGGGAGTGAATCCGTTTACACCTGAAAATATACCACTCGTATTCCAAGCTAAAGGCAGGATTGTTCCTGAATGGAAGATAGATGAGTATAAACTTTGTGGTGTTCTCCCCTATGAATCGGCTGTAAAATCAGAACAGGTAGATGATATAGAACTGGTTCCTATGGGGGCTATGCGTTTGAGAATCTCGGCATTTCCAACTTGTAATTAATAAAAGTAACGACGGATAAATGTAGTTTGATATCATGAAAAATCAATTTTGTCTATTTGTAATTGCGGCATTAATAAACTTATGTTCCATTCATGCGCAGGAACAGGTAAGTATGCAGAGTTTACTTCGGAAAATGGTGGATCGGAAGCAATTGGTAGAATATCCGGAGTCAATTCCTTATAAAGCAATGCAGGCGAGCAGTTATAACCGGGCTTCTGTTTCTCCGGATCAACCTGGCTGGTTTGCCGATTCGGATGGCGTCTTTTGTATTCGTACGGAAAAGAACCGGGAAGGAGAAACAGAATGGGTATTAATGGAAGACAAAGGTCCTGGAGTTATTACGAAAATATGGGCTGTTTGTTTCTATTATGGACTGGATGATACAACAGGCGCCAATCTGAAGATTTATTTAGATGGGGAAGAAGAGCCAACGATCAATTGTAACTTTTTTGAGTTTGTCAAGGGTGAGTCTTTTGTTAAGCCTCCGTTTGCGATGGAAACCCGTCGTGCCGGTAATTCCTATTTGCCGATCCCTTATGCAAAAAGTTGTAAAGTGACGATGGATAAAAAGGTATTTTATAATATTATCAGTTATAGAAGTTATCCTCAAGGTACATCTGTCCGGACTTTTAGTATGGATGAGTATAATCAATCGCAAATATTGATTGACAGTGTAGGGTACGTCTTGGAAAGAGGAGTGTACGGAGATTTGGCTTCTACAAAAAATACGGAAGCTTATTCTTTTCATAAGACTTTGCGGCCACAAGAAAAAGAAACGTTGCTTATCCGGAAAAAGCAGAAAGCCATTGAACAGTTGGTATTCCAATTAGATGCAGAAGATTTTGACCAAGCATTACGTTCAACGGTATTGAAGATCTCATTTGATGGAGAACAGACTGTTTGGACTCCGTTAGGGGACTTCTTTAACATAGGAGTTGGATTGAAAACTTATCAGATGTGGGAAAGAGCCGTACAGGAAGATGGAACCATGATTTGCCGGTGGATTATGCCTTATCAACATATCGCAGAGCTGGAGATAGAAAACATGGGAAAACAAGACATACAGATGTCAGTAACAGCCAAGGTAATGCCTTATACCTGGAATGATCGGTCCATGTATTTCCATTCATCTTGGCGTATGGATGACCCTACACCTGGTTTCCCGTTGTTCGATTATAATCTGGTTAATGTGAAGGGAAAGGGAATTTATGTAGGTGATCAGTTTACGGTATTAAACCCGGAAGAAGGCTGGTGGGGAGAAGGTGATGAAAAGGTGTATGTAGATGATGATACATTCCCATCGTTGTTTGGTACCGGAACGGAGGATTATTATGGTTGGGCCGGAGGAGTTGTTCCTAATCCAGAGGATGAATTTTATACACCATTTTTAAGTAATGTCCGAGTGGCAGCTCCTAATTCTATGGGATATAATACTTGTACAAGAACACGCGTATTGGATGCTATTCCTTTTAATCGGCAGTTGGATTTCAATATAGAGTCTTCGGGTTCCAACCGAACCAGTTGGTTCCATTTGCAATATGCGGTGAATACCTATTGGTATGCTAAACCAGGTGCTTCTTGTAATCGGAAACCCTTACCGGAAATGGCCTCTCGTAAAATCATGACATTACAGGAGTTACAAGTCTATAATGAGAAATGTAAGACGGATCGGTATATTTACCCGGGTGCGATAGAAGCAGAAAATCTGGAAACTTATCAGTCGGGAGATGCTGTTCGGCCAGTAGAAAAAATGGATGTTTGGGGTGAATTGAGTAATGGCGAAGCCAAATGTTATCAGTTTACCCTTAATTCCGCAACACTTTGATTTAACTTTATTTATAAGTTCCTGAGCAACAAAAAGTTGCTCAGGATTTTGCCATGTCAGATTTTTCACTTATCTTAGTGTTGCAAATCAAAACAAGCGTAAATCGTAACAAGACATGGCAAAGGTACAAATAAAATCTGAAAAACTCACACCTTTTGGAGGAATTTTTTCAATCATGGAGCAATTTGACTCCATGCTTTCACCTATTATCGACCAGACACTT
>NZ_JAKZMM010000073.1 GCF_022809355.1 Parabacteroides faecalis
TTTGCAACACTAAGATAAGTGAAAATTCTGACATGGCAAAATCCTGGGCAACTTTTTGTTGCTCAGGAACTTATAAATAAAGTTAAATTATAGTGTTGCGGAATTAAGGATAAATAAAACAAACCCTTTAAATCTAAATTCATATGTCAAATCATATCATGAAAATACATTTATGGTTAATTGCATGTTTACTCCTATTGATAAACCCGACACATGCGCAGGAATCAGCAGTTTCCCCTAGCGGAGAAACTTTTCGCTGGGATTCTTCCCTCACTCTTCCCGACATCAACGGAAAGCCTCATCCCGGATTGGCTGGAGCTTTTTCCGGATGTATCGGCGATTTTCTGTTCATTGCCGGCGGAGCAAACTTTCCGGATGCCACTCCTTGGAATGGAGGTACGAAAACATGGTGGAATACGCTCTACTATAAGAATCTCAACGATACCTCATCTGCCTGGAAAGAAATAAAAGAAGCCTTGCCGTCTGCACGGGCATACGGTGTATCCATTCCGTTGACAGATGGCATTTTATGTATCGGCGGATGCGATGCCAAGCAATGTTATAGCGAAGTTTTCGCCATCCAGATGCACAACGGGAAAGTCGAAATAGATAAGAACTGGCCGAAATTGCCTGTTCCGCTAGCGAACATGACCGGAGCCAAACTGGGAAACAAAATCTTTCTGGCCGGCGGACAAGAACAAATGAAACCGGAAGCGGCTACTTCGCATTTCTTCATGCTCGATCTGTCTCAGCCGGAAAAAGGATGGCAAACCTTGGAATCCTGGCCGGGAAAAGCACGGGGCTATGCCGTCAGTGCCGTACAGAATAATGGTTCAGACGACTGTTTCTATCTGTTCAGCGGGCGGAATTATCAACCGGACGGAGCAATGGAAGTACTGACCGACGGATTCGTTTACAATCCCCGCCTCAAACAATGGAAAAAGTTGTCAGGTGAATTTCCGGTGATGGCAGGAACTGCTCTTGCCGTCGGCAGTCATCATATCCTTTTCCTGGGTGGCGTTGAAAAACTGATACCAGGTTCGGATACACATCCGGGGTTCAGTCATCAGGTTTTAGCCTACCATACAATCACGAATACGCAGAACACAACAGCCATCTCTGAAGTTCCAATTGCAGTTACTACCAACCTTGTATCACACGGAAAAACCCATTATATCACCAGTGGAGAAATCAAACCGGGTGTCCGTACACCTGCTATTCTCCGGTTTGAAGTCTGCCCCAACATAACGGCTCATTCTCTTCGTGCCACCGTACCGGTTTTAGCCGGAGAAGCGGTGAATCCGGTCGGATATATACAGATTATCCAGACTCCGGGAGAGAAAACGCGCCTGACAAGCCTTGCGTATGACTTATCAGGTACGACAGATTTGCGTGACATCGAACAGATATCATTATATGCCTGTCAGAAAAACGGACGGATTAAGCCTGCTGATTTGATCGCCTTTTCGGAGGTTTCGTCTCCAACCGGAACTTTCCGATTGAATATTCCCTTAGAAGCAGATACAAGCTATTATGGACTGGCCGTCCGACTGAAGAAAGAAACCTCTTTACAGCATCGGGTGTTGGTCAACTGTCCGGAAATTACAATCAATGGAAAGACATATCCCGTCCAAGGCTCTTTCCAAGAAGGATTGCGTACGGGCATTGCCCTTCGGAAACACCGACAAGACGGCGTACATACCAGTCGTATTCCAGGATTGATCACCTCTAAAGCCGGAACACTTCTGGCCATCTACGATGCCCGTTGGGAATCCGGACGGGATTTGCAAGGAGATATCGACATTGCCCTGAACCGAAGTGAAGACGGCGGGCAAACATGGCAACCCATGCAACGGATACTCGACCAACATGAATGGGGCAGACTTCCGGAAAAATACAACGGAGTGAGTGATGCCTGCATCCTGTTGGATGAGCATACCGGCGATTTATATGTAGCCGGCTTGTGGATGCATGGTGTTTTAGACCGTAATACCGGGAAATGGGTAGAAGGACTGACGCAAGACAGTACGCGCTGGATTCATCAGTGGCAGGCGAAAGGTTCACAACCAGGTTTGGAAGTCAAAGAAACATCCCAGTTCCTGATTACGAAAAGTACAGACGACGGGAAAACCTGGAGCGAGCCTGTCAACATCACCGCTGCCACCAAGAAACCGGAATGGTGGTTGTTTGCACCAGCACCGGGACACGGCATTACCTTGAAAGACGGAACATTGGTTTTCCCTACGCAAGGACGAGACAAGAACGGTCTTCCTTTCTCCAATATCACGTACAGTCAGGATGGAGGGAAAACCTGGAAAACCAGTAATCCGGCTTATTCCAATACAACCGAGTGCATGGCTGTCCAACTTGAAAACGGAGATATCATGCTCAATATGCGCGATAACCGGAATCACGGAGTCATCTCGCCCAACGGACGGAGAATCTGCACCACATCCGATTTAGGTAAGACCTGGAAAGAACACCCGACGTCGCACGCTGTGCTTACGGAACCGACCTGCATGGCTTCTATCCACAAGCATCATTATATAAAAGACGGGAAACCAAAGTCCGTTTTAGTCTTTATGAATCCCAATTCATACAACGCGCGCAACCGGCTGACCGTTAAATTCAGCTTTGACGACGGCCAAACCTGGCCCGAAAAGTACTGGATCTTACTGGACGAATGGGGCGGAGCCGGATATTCCTGCATCACATCGATCGACGAACAAACCCTAGGTGTCGTCTATGAAGGCAGCGGAGCAAACCTCATCTTCCAACAGCTTGATGTGAGAGATATTTGCAGATAAAGGGAAATAAAAATTTGTATATACACGTATAAGTATTATTTTTGCGCCTCAAACGATCGATTCATTATATAAAATTAAGTATATGCATTGCCATACCCAGTTATGCATAGATTATTCCCGCTTTGAAAACGAATGATATAGGATATTGGTATGAACGGTATGCAGATGAGCTATTCGCCTATGGAATAGCTTTCTGCATAGACCGTGAAATTGTACTCGACGCTATACAGGATGTTTTCTTACATTTATATGAGAATCAGTCTAAAATACAAGATCCGAACAATGTTAAGTTCTATCTATTCACCTCGCTCAAGAACAGAATCATATCCATCCTGCGGAAAGAATCCCAGTTTCAGGAACTGACCGATGAATATCAGTTTGAACTTTGTGCAGATGCCCAGGAACTGACATTGGAATCAGAAGAAAAAGCTCAGTATGAAAATTTGCTCAACCAACTACTTTCTTTGCTGACCAGTAAGCAAAGAGAAGCTATTTATCTGCACTATATGCAAAACCTTTCCTATGAAGATGTGGCACAAATACTGAATATCACTCCAAAAAGCACACGCAAATTAATCTATAGAGCTATCCAAAAGATGCAGGAAGGATTACCAATTTATTTTGTCCTGCTATTACTTCTTATATCTTATAAATACAGCCATTAAAAGTATACGGGCAAAAGAAAGATAATATTTTACATTTATTAATATTTCAAATGGGGCCATTAGGAGTAAATGTCCGTCTTTTTGAAAAAGAAAATAAAATGAGACAAAATATTATCAGAAAGACAGAAGACGAGCTTATCCATGATAAGACTTTTATCCTGTGGTGTTTATTCCCAACCCAGGAACTGAATGAGTTTTATCAGGACTATCTCAAGCTTTATCCAGAAGATGAAGCGCTGCTACTTTCTGCCAGAAATAAAGTCAGAAAACTAAGACTTAGTACACGAGGAACTGCGATGACTTCTATCGAACACGATGTTCTGAAAAACAGAATCCAGCAAGGAATCGCCAAGAGACAAAAAAGACAACTGTTCCTTCGTATCTCCTATCTTGCAGCCGCTTGTATTCTGTTACTCATTCTGGTGAACCTATTCCAACAAGCAGGTATCTCTGAAAATGAAATGGAGACGATGCCACTGACTGCAGAAAGTCTGCAATTGGACCAGCAACAAACAGAAGTTGAATTACAACTGGCCAATGAACAGACCATGCAAGTTCCTAACAATACAGAAATACGGGTTGACGCTAAAGGACAAATTCAGATTGAGAATAAAGCTATCCATTCGATTGCCCAGGCCACGCCTTCTGTTGCTGTGTCTCAAGAGAACACATTACGCGTTCCTCGTGGACGACGTTCCTTTCTGATATTACCAGACAGTTCCAAAGTCTGGGTCAATGCCGGAACCATCCTGCGTTTCCCTCAACAATTCCAGACAGATAACCGAACAATCCATGTAAATGGAGAAATCTATCTGGAAGTCAAAAAAGATCCGACACGTCCGTTCTTTGTCAAAACCTCCCAAATGGATATCCGGGTTTTAGGAACGTCATTTTGTGTAACAGCCTATCAGGAAGAAGAAGCTCAATCGGTTGTATTGAAAGAAGGTCTTGTGGCTGTCAATGACAGAAACGGAACCGAACAAAAGATTACACCAGACGAGATGCTGGTTCTCAGTCAAGACCAAATGACCGTCAAAGAGGTTGATCCATATAATTATATCTCCTGGATTGACGGTATTCTTCAATTCAAAGAACGTAATTTAGGACAAATTCTAGACCAATTATCCCGATATTATCGAATCACATTCAATTGCCCGGAAGAACTTGAATCCTTCAAATGCTCCGGGAAGCTGGTCTTATTCGATGATATCCATCAAGTGCTAAATACACTAAAGACTTCCCTTCCCATTTCCTACCAGGAAAAGGATGAAGTCATAGATATTTATCCTACTCAAGAATAGAAAAGAAAGTGTTAACAATTTAATATCACGAGAAAAGTATTAAAAATGGAACCTACGTTTAAAAGTAAAATTTGTGCCGTATGCTCAGCTGGATTATTGCTCGCTGCCAATACACCTGCTTGGGCCGATTCATCTTACAGTGAATCCCAACGTTTCTCTCTACAACTAACGAATGTGAGAATTTCAGATGTGTTAACCTCTGTAGAGAAAAGGAGTGAATATGTTTTCTTCTATTCGGATCTCATCCGTGAAGAACTAGACAAGAACGTTAGCGTTGATGCGAAAGCTGAAACGATTTATCAAATTTTGTCGGAAGTGTTTCAAAACACAGATCTGACATTTGTGATAAACGACCGGCAGATTATCATCAAACACAAAAACGAAGTACAACAAGCTCCGAAAGGTATTACCATCAACGGAACAGTCAGAGACGCTCAACAGAATCCGCTGATTGGTGTCAATGTCATCATCAAAGGAACGACTATCGGAACAACCACCGATATGAACGGTAACTATTTCTTGGAAGTTCCCAATAAAAATGCAGTCTTGACGTTCAGCTACATCGGTTTTGAAAGTCAGGAAGTCAAAGTCGGTAGCCAAATTAACATCAACGTTAACCTCGAAGAAGAATCCAACAACCTTGAAGAAGTTGTCGTTGTCGGTTACGGATCTCAAAAGAAAGTATCAGTTGTCGGTTCTATCACAGCCGTCGAGCCCAAGCAATTACAACAAGGCACCAATAGAGCTCTATCCAATAACCTGGCCGGACAATTAGCCGGTGTTATTGCGGTACAACGTAATGGAGCACCGGGTTCTGATGGATCTGATTTCTGGATTCGAGGTATTTCTTCTTTCCAAGGAACAGGTGTTAGTCCATTAGTTTTAGTAGATGGTATCGAAAGAACCCTAGATGATCTGTCTCCTGCAGAAATTGAGTCATTCTCTGTATTGAAAGATGCCGCAGCCAGTGCTGTTTATGGTGTAAGAGGAGCCAATGGTGTCATCTTGGTAAAGACCAAACGAGGACAATTAGGAAAGCCCAAAGTCAATGTTCATTTTGAAGAAGGATTTACATCTCCAACCAATCTTCCCGAATACATCGGATCTGTTGATTACCTCAACCTAATGAACGAATTATATATGGATGCTGGTAATCCGAATCCTATATATTCTCAGGAAATGATAGAGAATTACAAGAAGGGAACTGATCCGGAACTTTACCCGGATGTAAACTGGCTGGATGCTATTCGGAAAAATACAGCTTCTAATACCCGAGGTGATGTCACGGTTACCGGTGGTAGCGACATTCTTCGTTATGCATTAGTCGCTTCTTATTACGGAGAAAGAGGTTTATTGGTTACCGATGATACAAAAGCTTGGGATTCTTCTACTAGATTGAATAAATATAACTTGCGATCAAACGTTGATATCAACGTCACCAAAACAACGGTTTTAGGTGTGAGTGTCGGCGGATATTTACAAGAAATGAACGGCCCATCAACTCCTGATGGAGATATTTGGTCATATGCATTTGAAACACCGCCTTTTGTACATCCTATCCAATATTCAGGAGGTCGCGATGTTCGTGTACAGCAACGCCAAAATCCTTGGGCATTATTAACGCAACATGGATATAAAACGACTTCACAATCCAAAGTGGAATCAACCTTCTCGCTTGAACAGGATTTGAAATTTATCACACCTGGATTAAAATTCAAAGGAACGTTCTCATTCGACCGCTATTCTGCATCTTACGTTACTCGATCACGTACTCCGACTTACTATAATCCGGCATCAGGACGCGATGAAGAAGGTGAATTAATCCTGTCTGTCGGAACTGATGGACAAGAGTTCCTTGACACTTCCAATAGTGCAGACTGGGGTAATAAAGCGACCTATTTGGAAGGTAATATCACGTATGATCGCACTTTCAATGAGAAACATGCCATTAATGCCATGTTCTTATATAACCAGCGTGATTATAATGATGGTAATATCGTACCATTCCGTCGTATGGGATGGGCCGGACGAGCTTCTTATACCTATGACAACCGGTATATTGCCGAGTTTAACTTTGGTTATAATGGTTCTGAAAACTTTACTAAGGGACACCGTTTTGGATTTTTCCCATCAGTAGCTCTCGGTTATTTACTGTCAGAAGAAAAATTCATGGAGAAATATAAAGATACATTCTCTAAAATCAAGTTCAGAGCCTCTTGGGGTTTAACAGGTAATGATCAGTTAAGCGGACGACGTTTTGCCTTTTTGCCTACCATCGACACAGATGGCAGTTACAAATGGGGTATCAATAATGACTATAACCGTTCTTCACGCTTTGAAGGTGAAGTTGCAGTAAATGATCTGACTTGGGAAACCGTTGAAAAACTCAACGTCGGTACGGAACTTGGACTTTGGAATGCTTTGGATTTACAAGTAGATTGGTTCAAGGAACAACGTCGTGACATCTTTATGCAACGACAAAACATTCCTTCGGCAGCCGGATTCCGAAAAACACCGTGGGCGAATTTCGGTAAAGTAAATAACCAGGGCGTTGATCTCTCTTTAACTTTCAACAAAGCCATTAATAAGGATGTTAATATCGGATTCAGAGGAACATTTACCTATGCACATAACACCATCATCGAACAGGATGAAGCATTAGGTGTAATCGGAACAAACCGCCAGCGTACAGGACACAGTGTAAACGAATTATTCGGTCTGGTAGCCGAAGGTTTATTTACAGAAGACGACTTTACTACCAACGAAAAAGGTGAACAAGTATTGAAAGAAGGCATTCCTGCTCATACATTCAGCACAGTTCGTCCAGGTGATATCCGCTATAAAGACCTCAATGGTGACGGAGCTGTCAACTCAATGGATGAAACAGCCATGGGAGGTACAACAAATCCTGAAATTGTTTACGGATTCGGAGGAACGGCCCGTTACAAAAATGTTGATTTCAACATCTTCTTCCAAGGGAATGGTAGAACATACCGATTTATCGGAGGTGTAGCCGGTCATTTCTTGCCAGGATCATCTATGGGAGCTATGGGTAATGTATTGACAAACTATAACGATCGTTGGACAGAAGAAAACCCGAGTCAGGATGTCTTTTATCCACGTTTAAGTTGGGGTACAAACTCAAACAATAGTCAAAGCTCAACCTGGTGGCTGCGAAATATGAGTATGTTACGAATGAAAGATATAGAGATCGGCTACTCTTTCCCAAAACGTTGGGTGACTACCATCGGCTTGTCGAATGTTCGTCTATACGCAAAGGGGTCTAATTTATTGACCTTCTCGGCATTCGATTTATGGGATCCGGAGTTAGACACCAGTAACGGTGCCAAATATCCGATTATGAAATCCTTCTCAGTCGGTCTCGATGTTAATTTCTAATTTAATCTACCAACTATATTAAAATCATGAAAAAGTTAAACTACATATTCTTATTCTGTTTCAGTTTACTATTTACAAACTGTCAAGATTTTATTGATAATGCGCCAGATGATACATTAACCATGGAAATGGTTTTCAACGACAAAACACGTATGGAAGACTGGTTGTCGGGTGTATATAATAAGATTCCGGATCCATACTGGGGACTTATGAAAGATTACGGTTATGATCTTTTAGGTGATGACTTGGATCCTTCTCAACGTTGGGAACAATTCTGGGGTGATGGCGCTTTAAAATACCGTACAGGTCAATGGTATACCAACTCTTCCTGGAGTGGTGATTTATGGGCTGGTGCTCCAATCCGAATTCGTTCGGCTTATCAATTCATTGAAAATGCTCATGCCTTACCCAATCAGGGAGTAACAGAAAGCGACATCGAAATGATGAAAAATGAATGCCGGTTCTTAATTGCCTATTATTATTGGCTTATGATAGAGGCCTATGGAAGTGTACCATTCTTTGATGGATTAGCCAATGTAAATGATGATAACCTGATGCGTGGCCAGGAACCTTTCGATTCGATGGTTGATTGGATCGACACGCAACTGGTTGATCTCTCAAAAAAACTACCTGAGAGTTGGTTGAACAAATCCACTCAGTTCTATGGTCGCGCTACATCAATCATGTGTCTGGCTGTTCGTGCTCGTATGTTACTTTTCGCTGCCAGTCCATTGGTAAATGGAAATGAGTGGTATAAAGGCTTCAAGAATTATGACGGACGGGAACGTTTTGCCCAATCGTATGATGCCAATAAATGGAAACGAGCAGCTACTGCCTGTAAAGAGCTGATAGATGCCGCTCATGCTGCCGGTCATGATCTGATACGCGAATACAATGCCGATGGTTCAATCGATCCGTTCATGTCTTGTTACAATGTATTTTTCCTGAGAGGTGATTTAAATAAAGAGGCTTTATTCTGCCGGGCAGATTGTGGATTTACTGATTACGAAAACCACTCTACACCAAGAGGAGCTTCCGGCAACGGTGGATTAGGTATTACTCAAACGCTGGTTGATGCCTTCTACATGAAAGATGGTTCTATTCCTATTTCTTCTTATAAAGGAAATTACGGAACACCGAATATAAATACAGAATCTGGATATACAGAAAGAGGTTTCTCAGCACAGAAAGATATCCGAAAGACCAAATACAATCTGTACAGAGGATGCCCCAATGCAACAGTTGATTCTGTCGGTGCCGACGGATGTACTTACAATCAGGTAGCTGCAGCTGGTACTTATAATATGTATGTAAACCGTGAACCTCGTTTCTATCTGACCGTAATGTGGAACCGCCAATGGTATCATCAGGCTGATCGTGAAACTCAGTTCATGTCGAACGAGCCAGACGGTGGTCCGACTCATGACGCACCTCAAAGTGGTTATCTGAACAGGAAAAAAGTATCTCTTGAGCAAAAGAGTAGAGATGGCATTCATCCGTATCGTCCGGGAATTTTATATCGCCTGGGTGAAGCCTATCTGAATTATGCCGAGGCATTGAATGAATGTGATCCCGGAAATCCGGATATCCTGAAATATCTGAATCTGATCCGCGAGCGTGCCGGTGTTCCTCAATACGGTACCGGAACAGACAGCAACGGCTTCAAGATGATCACATTGAATGGACAAGATGAAGTACGTCAGGCCATCTATCGGGAAAGACGTGTAGAATTGTGCTGCGAAGATGGTATCCGTTATTTCGACCTTCGCCGTTGGAAAAAAGCAGAAGATGTATTAGATCAACCTATGTACGGTATGAATTTCTCCGGCACAAAGTTATCAGACGACCCGAACGATCAGAACGCTTATTTTAAGCGCACACAATATCTTGTTCGTAAATATGAACGTAAATATTACTGGTGGCCTGTACATCAAACAGAAGTTGATAAAGACCCAACAATTGTTCAGGCTCCTTTCTGGAATGAAGAATAAAACTTGAAGCTGGAAAAACATAGGCAGCAATTCTTGAAAAGATAGGCAGGAAATCATAAAAAGCCGGCGTCTTTTCAGAAAAAAGTCCTATGATTCGGAGGGAATAACGAAGAGAATCCGAGTCATAGGACTTTCTGTTTTCAGGATTATGGTACAACCGGACTACCGTATCGATCGAGGTCGCAGTATCGGGTACGACAGACGATAGTTCCACTTCCCGAAAAGTTCAAAAAGTTCAAAAAGTTCAAAAAGTTCACTGTGCCCTCACTGGAATTATCCGACACCAGAGAGAGATTTCGACGTGGAAACGTTCCTTTTCTGGTATTTCCCGTGAGAGACACGAATCAGTACACCATTCTCCAGCCAGATCTTCCGACGGCGCATGGCAGTACTCCGACTGATCTGCAAACGGGAAGCTGCTTGTTCAAAATCTTCGGCAGAGAAATCGTCCGGAAGCGATTCAAACAGCTGTTCCGTTTTCAAATCGTCGAGCTTGACTTCGGCAGTCTCGTTCTTACGCAACGGAGCAATCATACAAGCTGCCGTATAAACCAGATACGGAATCCAGCTAACAACCAAGCGTGCTACCGAAAGCGGACAATCCACCTGCCGCGGTCTCTCTTCCGTATAACCGGCATACGGAAGATTCTCTTCGCAAGCCTGCATGAAAGTGAGCAAAGCACACAGCTGCATCGCCTTCTTGCGCATTCGCCGGATATACGACAAGAAAGACGGATTCGCATAACAGGCATACCGGTTACATAGATCTTCCAGCAAATCTTCGATCAGATCCATTACCGGAGCAGAAAACAAGATATCCATGTGCTGATTTTCGCAATTCACCTTGAAAGTCCGGATACGTCCTTCCATGGCGTCCCAAAACGCACGGTCCATGCGCTTTCCCATCCGTAACCGCTTATAGGCCGGATTATAATCAAGCACCGCATACAGAAAACGATGCGACAGGCCATCTTCCTGATTATCGATAAATTGCTGAAAAGCGCCCGGTGTTCCGGCATAGAGATCGACCATGCGGGCATTATCCACACAGATGAAACCACCGTCTTTGTAATCAAGGCTCATCCGTCCTCCTTCCAGTCCGGCACGCAAGTTACTGCGTGAAACCCCATATTCGCGTTTTGTATTCTCGCATACCGTTCCGATCTCTTCGGTAAAACGAAGGGTTGTATAAGGCTGGTTTATCAGTAATCGGCGTACAAACTGCGACTCGGAAGTACTCATCGACGTCTGCAGGAATTTGTTTTCGGGAACCAGCGGGCGTTCTTCCCATCCACCTTCCACTTCTTCCTTCAGCTTGCGGATAGCTTCCTGCCGGGCTTCCCACTCTTTCAATCGGCTTCTGGCAGGAATGATCTCGTTCGCTTCGAAGTCTCTGGCTACCGCTTTGGCAAACAAGCGATGAATATCAGCTGCCACTTTGATGCGTCCTTTGCCGGAAGTCGATTCACCAACCCAAATACAACTGATAGGCAGATAACACTCGTCTTCTTCCATAAAATGCACATCAATCGGCATGGCTGAATAGACCGACAGACCTGCCAGCAACATAGCCCATTGTACATCGGCCGACTGGCTCTCGTCGATCGCATCCTGCAACAAACGAGGCAACTGTTCGCGGAACGACTCGACCAAAGGCCGTTCACAGGCGACCGCTTGCATGTAAGTTTCAGCGTCGGGGGCACTGTGAACTTTTTGAACCTTTTGAACTTTTTGAACTTTTGCGTCCTCTTTTTTCTCCGGGTTTTTCCGGTTCACACCAAAATCAACCGCATACCGACGATACACGTCCCGAATGGTCGAAACGATTTCTCGTTCACCAAATCCAGCCTGCGCATATCGTCCCACCAATACCGGAATCACCTTTTCTTCCGGAAAACCTTTCCGATTCATACAGGAAGCCAGCGAAACCAGCGCGCTGTGCCGGTTTCCTTCCGAGAGATTCAGATTAGCTTCAGCTACTGCCACATAACGAGCCACTTCATCCGACGCTGCCAACGAAGTCATGGCAGCAGAAGAACCACCCGAAAGCAATGCTTCAGCCTGAAACGGTTCGGCATCATCCCGGACACGCAGATCCGGATCATGCGCCAGAACCATCAGACGGGAAAAGTTATTACACTGGCGGTCAAATGGATATCCGGCAATAGATTCAAGTTGCGATCCGATTGCTGCATATACCGATTTAAAATTATCATCCGTTATCCCCTCAACCCGGGCAAAAGCGTGTACACCGCTACCACTCAGGCTTTTGGACACCAAGCAGATCGAAGGATGCGTAACGATGCGTCCCACCAACGCCCCTAAATCACCTTCGATATGATCCCAATCAAACATCATGACACCCGTGGAATACGTATGCAGATCGCCGTTCTTCCGTCCTGCCTTAAAATAAGCATTGGGAGTCACGGCATAGACCTCCGAGCGTTTGATCCGCTCATATCCAGTTAAGTCGTCTGCTTGTAAACAAGCACGCGCCTTCTGTGTCATTTCCTCCAAATAAACATGTCGGGCCATATAGTTCGTCAGCTCACCGAACGTCATATCGCCCGCTTTTATTCCCTCCTTACAAGAAGGGAACAAGCTAAATCGTCGTAGTAACATTCTTCTATTGGCATTAAATTTTAGTAACCGTCACTGCCACTTCCTACTGCGACCACAGGAAACAGCCTATCGGGTTTGTGTTAAACAAAAATTCTGATTATCTGAAAGAAATGAAATAACAAAAGAAATGTCTCCTCGTCTTTTTCATGAGTATTTTCCCGGCCAAACGTATCTTTTTCCATACAAATTCAGTCAAGGTTAGCGCGCCTATCATGCATAAACGTATCCCCTATTCCAGCGTTTTTCTATCTTTTAGATTCATCATGACTTCCAGAACCACGTTTGATGATTCCAAAAGCCGGATGCCTTACGATTTAAGGCATTTCAAAGGTAGTAAACAAAAATTATATTAACAAAGATCTACAAGAAAAACTTTACAAAAAACACAAAACCACCGGTTATCAGAGATTTTACGCGCCCTGCACCGATGGTTCTGTGTTGAAAAATTATCCAACAACGCAGTTATTTTCCTACTGCCTTCCGATAAGGAGCTCCAAATTCCTTACACGAGATCTCGTCGATATCCACCCGCCAGATCTTGACATTCAAGACTGCCGGACGACCATAAGTAAATGGGCGGTCGGTGTATTGCTTCATCAGGATATCGAGAGCTTCCACTTTCTTGTCGTAGTCTTCCTCAAAGACAACATTTCCCCAACAGATAACACTGCTGGCCCGCATCCGGTAACTGCAAGCCACTTCCACATTCTGATAAGCCAGTTCCGTTGTCGGACAAAAAGAAATACAAACACGCGGATTCCGATTCAAGATCGAAATGCTTCTGCCTTCCTGAGCCGAATGCAAATAAAGCGAACCGTCTTTGTAGCCAAAATTCATCGGGATCACATAGGGCGTTCCATCTGTATCCGCCATCCCTACAAAACAAATACTACATTGTTTCAATACAGATTCAATCTGCTCGTTGTCAACATGTACCAGTGTCTTCATATACTATCGATTAATCACACAATCTTTCATAATAAGGCAAACGATTCAGCGGAACATCGATTGTGATCGACTTTCCCCCTTTGTGAATCTTTCCCAAGTCATCCTTCCATCGTCCTTTCGG
>NZ_JAKZMM010000074.1 GCF_022809355.1 Parabacteroides faecalis
TATAGCACGAGGGATCCACCTCTTCCCATTCCGAACAGAGAAGTTAAGCCTCGTCACGCCGATGGTACTGCGTAACAGTGGGAGAGTAGGTAGCCGCCGTTTTAGAAAAGAGAATGAAAGCCGGTTCAACAAAATGTTGAGTCGGCTTTTTTCATGTTAAAATCTTGCTTTCTCAATCTGAGGTTTGTATCTTTATACAAAAATTGAGACGACTGAATGAAGAAGGCATTAGCAAAAATACATCAACAGTTAGATGCTTTATATCCGCCAGGGGAATTGCGTGAATTGATCCGTTGGATGATGGAAGAAGTGGCGGGAATTCCTCCTTACCGTTTATTATTAGTGGATGATGTATTGACGGATAAGCAGCGACTTCAGATAGAGGTGATTGTTGATCGATTGGCGAAGAAGGAACCTATTCAGTATATTTGGGGTGAAACAACATTCTGTGGGTTGCCTTTTCATGTGAGTCGTGACGTATTAATACCTCGTCCGGAAACAGAGCAACTGGTCCGTCTGATTGTAAATGATTTTTCTTCTTGCCCATCACCACGTATCTTGGATATCGGAACAGGCAGTGGATGTATCGCTATTTCATTGGCTTCGTTACTCCCTGCTTCCCGTGTGACGGCTTTGGATATATCGTCATCAGCTTTACGAGTAGCGGCTGATAATGCGACATTGAATCATGTTTCCGTTTCTTGGACTTGTGTAGATATATTGTCTTCTGAGGCTGAATCTTGTTTGGAGCAATATGATTGTATTGTGAGTAATCCTCCTTATATCATGGAGCATGAACAGCTGGAGATGGATGCAAGTGTATTGGATTATGAGCCTCATAAGGCTCTTTTTGTACCGGATACAGATCCTTTATTGTTTTATCGGCGGATTGTACAGTTGGCAAAGAGTCATTTAATGGCAGGTGGCTGGTTGTATTTTGAAATCAATGAACAATGTGGTGATGCGATGCTCGAATTATTAAATAGTGCCGGATTCAGTCCGACTACAATTATAAAAGATTATTTTGGAAAAGATAGAATGTTAAAAGCACAACTTGTACTATGAAAAAGTTGAATGAACAGGAAATGTTACATCGGATGGCTGCCTATTGTTCTTCGGCAGAACGATGTGAACAGGATGTCCGGCAAAAGTTGGTAAAGGCAGAATTAGAACCAGAGGCTGTTAGCCGGATCATCAATCGTTTGCGTCAGGAAAAATTTATCGATGAAGCGCGTTTTGCACGTGCTTTTGTAAGTGATAAATTCCGGTTTAATCATTGGGGAAAATATAAGATTCGTTGTGAATTGTTGCGTAAGGAAATTTCCGAAGAAGAGATCGAATTAGCTTTGTCTTCTTTAGAAATGGAAGAATATGACCAGGTCTTGATGGATTTGTTGAAGACAAAAATGAAATCTGTTAAGGCAAAGGATGAGCGAGAGCGCTATTATAAATTATTACGTTTTGCAGTGGGGAGAGGATTTCAGCCAGCTGAAGCAGGAGCATGTTTGAAGCGATTGTGGCAAGGAGGCTACCATGAAGAATTCGATATGGACTGACTTTCTGCATTTGTTCTATCCAAGATTATGTCTCCTTTGTGAAGAGCCCTTGGTGGAAGGAGAAGAACAGATCTGTTTGAATTGTTTATGTGATTTACCCCGAGTCCGGCATCAGGAAGGTGAAACGTGGGAATCTTTGTTTGTGGGTAAATCCGATATTAAACAGGCATATGCTTTTTATGTCTTTGAAAAGGGCGGTCATGTGCAGCAATTAATTCATGCCTTGAAGTATTATGACAATAAGGAATTAGCTTATAGTTTGGGTAGTTTGGCTTTTAGAACGCTCCTGTATGAAAAACATCCTATCTGTGATTTTGACGTACTTTTACCAGTTCCATTACATCCCAAGCGTTTGCAGGAGCGCGGATATAATCAAGCGGAATGGATTGCAAAAGGCATACAGTCGGTTTTACCGGCTCCGATAAATACTTCGGCTGTAACACGTAAAGTGAAGACTGAAACCCAGACTCATCGGAATGTATATGACCGATGGACAAATATGCAGGAAGTATTTGAGCTGGTTGAATCTAAAGAGCTGGAAAATCGGAAAGTTCTGCTGATTGATGATGTGCTGACGACTGGAGCTACCTTTAATGCTTGTGCTGCTATACTGGGAAATATACCGGGGATCCAATTGAGAGCTTTTGCATTGGCCAAGGTTTGATAGAACGAAATAATCTGTTGTTTTAAATCCTGAAAATATTTTTTAGTCAAGTCTGAAAAATAAAAGAAGAATAACAATCGTTTGTCGGCTAGTTTGATTATTTTTGCAGAACAAATAAATAGAATGAGGATTGTATGAAAACACTGGAAAGATTAGTCGCAGAAAAATTATTGAAGATTAAGGCTGTCAAATTGCAGCCTGCGAATCCATTTACCTGGGCTTCAGGTTGGAAATCTCCTATTTATAATGACAATCGCAAAACACTTTCATATCCGGCAGTTCGTAGTTTTATCAAATTGGAATTGGCTCGTATGATAAGTGAGAAATATGAAAATGTAGATGCGATTGCTGGTGTTGCTACTGGTGCTATTGCACAAGGTGCGTTGGTAGCTGACTTGCTGGGATTGCCTTTCGTTTACATTCGCTCGACTCCAAAAGATCATGGTTTGGAAAATTTGATTGAAGGAGAATTGAAACCTGGATCAAAGGTAGTAATCATTGAAGATTTGGTTTCAACAGGAGGAAGTAGCTTAAAAGCAGTGCAAGCAGTACGTAACTTTGGCTGTGACGTAATCGGTATGGTGGCAATCTTTACGTATGGTTTCCCTGTTGCTGTTGAAGCATTCAAGGAAGCTAAAGTTACTCTGAATACATTGAGTAACTATGATGCAGTTTTGGAAGAAGCTGTTCGTACAGATTATATCGCTGAATCAGAAATTGCAGTATTGCAAGAGTGGAGAAAAGATCCGTCAGCTTGGGATCCTAATAAATAATAGGTAACTGATATTTGATTGAATGACAGAATTTGTGAGTGAGATCAAACAGATCCCACAAAACGATGAGCGTATTTATGCCATGCTTTCTGATCTTTCTAATTTAGAACGGATCAAAGATCGCATACCTCAGGATAAAATTAAGGACTTTGAGTTTGACAGTGATTCTTGTAGTTTCTCGGTGAGCCCTGTCGGAAAGATTACTTTCCAGATTGTAGATCGTGAACCTTGCAAGACAATTAAGTTTCAAACAACCAATTCGCCGGTTCCTTTGTTCCTTTGGATTCAATTAAAGCAAGTGCAGGAAATGGACACTCGTATGCGTCTGACTGTCCGTGCTGAGTTGAATTCGTTCTTAAAGCCAATGGTTTCAAAACCGTTGCAAGATGCATTGGACAAGATTTCTACGGTGCTGGCCTCATTGCCTTATTGATAAATTTGATTCTAAATAGTGAGAAGCAGAGAGTTTGGACATCGAAGTTCGGCTCTCTGCTTCTTTCGCTACTATATATTTAAAGAGAATAATTATGGCTCAAAAACTTTGGGAAAAAAATGTTCAAGTAGATCATGAAGTGGATGTTTTTACGGTAGGACGTGACCGTGAAATGGATTTATACTTGGCTAAATATGATGTGCTGGGCTCGATGGCGCATATTACGATGCTGGAGAAGATCGGTTTGCTGGAAGCAGATGAGTTGAAGCAATTGCTGGCTGAACTGCGTAAGATTTATGCAATTGCCGAAGCCGGACAGTTTGTGATTGAGGATGGCATTGAAGATGTACATTCGCAGGTGGAACTGATGCTGACTCGCCAGTTAGGTGATATGGGCAAGAAGATCCACAGTGGTCGCTCTCGGAATGACCAGGTTTTGGTGGATCTGAAACTCTATACTCGTGCTGAAATACAGGAATTGGTGCACTTGGTTCAGGAGTTGTTTGAGGTGCTTCAGCAACAGAGTGAACGATACAAAGAGGTGTTGTTACCTGGTTATACGCATTTGCAGATTGCTATGCCTTCTTCTTTCGGACTTTGGTTTGGAGCATATGCCGAAAGTCTGACCGATGATATGTTGTTATTGCAGGCTGCTTATCGGATTTGTAATCGGAATCCTCTGGGTTCGGCGGCAGGTTATGGTTCTTCGTTCCCCTTGAATCGTCAGCTGACGACTGATCTGTTGGGATTTGATTCCATGGACTATAATGTTGTTTATGCGCAGATGGGACGTGGTAAGATGGAGCGTACGGTGGCTTTTGCTTTGGCTGGTATTGCCGGAACATTATCTAAGCTGGCCTTTGATGCTTGTATGTTCAACAGTCAGAATTTTGGTTTTATCAAGTTGCCGGATCAGTTTACAACCGGTTCGAGTATCATGCCGCATAAGAAGAATCCGGATGTGTTTGAACTGACGCGTGCAAAATGTAATAAAATCCAAGGTTTGCCCAACCAGATTACATTGATCTGCAATAATCTGCCTTCGGGTTATTTCCGGGATCTGCAGATTATCAAGGAAGTATTCCTGCCTTCGTTTGATGAGCTGAAGGATTGTCTGCGGATGGTAACACACATGATGCGTGAAGTTAAGGTTAACGAACACATTCTGGATGATGACAAGTATTCTTTGTTATTCAGTGTGGAAGAAGTGAATCGTCGTGTTTTGGCTGGCGTTCCTTTCCGGGATGCTTATAAACAGGTTGGATTAGCCATCGAAGCAGGTGAATTTGTGGCCGACAAACAGGTTCATCATACGCATGAAGGCAGTATCGGCAATTTATGTAATGCGGAAATCGCAGCTTTGATGCAGAAGGCAGTTGATGGTTTCCATTTCGAGAGAATGAATGCTGCTGTTGATGCTTTATTACAGAAGGCCTGATGAGAAAGTTTATTTCCTTACTTATATTATTCTGTGCTTTGTCTTGTTCTAAGACAGAGCACAGTTATTTCCCGTCTTATCCTGTTTATCTGGAGTTGGATCTTACTTTTGAAGATAAAGATCTGAATGGTGTGATGGCTTATAAGGAGTATATTTTAGGGAAGACTCCAGGTTTGGGTAAAACCGAGCGAACAGGTTTTGGGGGAGTTCTTGTTTATCATGATATGTTTGGCTATTCTGCTTATGATTTGGCTTGCCCTTATGAAACACAGATGAATGTCAGGGTAAAAATGGATGAAGATGGTATTCACGTTGTTTGTCCGAAATGTGGTTCGAAGTATAATGTTTATGAAGCTTCAGGAAATCGAGTGGAAGGTCCGGCTACACGAGGATTGAAACAGTACCAAACTGCCTTGAGCGGAACAAAATTGTATGTCACCAATTAATTTTTCTCTCAAAAAGTTTGGTAGTATAAAAAATATATATACCTTTGCACTCGCAATCGGGAATTAAGACACCGAAAGCGAAAATTGCGGAAGTAGCTCAGTTGGTAGAGCATAACCTTGCCAAGGTTAGGGTCGCGGGTTCGAGTCCCGTCTTCCGCTCATCACTTTAAGTGAAAGGGATGCTCGAATGGTGGAATCGGTAGACACGAAGGACTTAAAATCCTTTGGCTATTGCAGCTGTGCGGGTTCAAGTCCCGCTTCGAGTACAGCTTTTATGCGGAAGTAGCTCAGTTGGTAGAGCATAACCTTGCCAAGGTTAGGGTCGCGGGTTCGAGTCCCGTCTTCCGCTCTTGCTTCCAAAATGGCCTCGTAATTCTTCGGAATTGCGGGGCTTTTATATTAAGGATATTTGTCAACTTGATAAACAACCTTAATTGGAGTATATAAATACCGTTATGGCTTTTTACTACAATGATAGGGAATTAATTATTTTGATAAACCTCTAATTTTCTGTTGGTAGTACCTTGCATCTTCTAGACCCCACATTACGGTATTGGGTTGTTCCTGGTGTTTGTTACGTTTTACCCGTGCTTCCCGTATTTTTCTTTTTACGGATTTATTTTTGTCCTCTTTGTGGTCTATCTCCAAACATACATCGTCTATCCAGTCATTAAAGTCTACATCATTATCAAAAGCCATTCTTTCAAAGTTGCGTTTAAAACGTTCTGCCATCTTTATTGGTACATCCTGTAAGACTTCCATAAGTTCTTTTTTCTGTTCTGTCCGTGTCATATTCATTTTCTGTTTACAAAATAATTAAAATTCAATTCATTATTTACTATCAGTTGACCATTATTGGCTCTGAATATGTTTATCCAATTCAACGGAATTTCATTCTTAAACAAATTGTTGAGTGTATCTGCTGCCTGTTGAATGTTATTATAAACTTCTATCTCCTTTTCGTCTGTAAGATAGCGTTTACAGCTTTCTTTTATTGCGTCCTCATTTACTTTACAGATGGTTTCAGATAACACAATATATTGTTTATCTGAGTATGTTAACTCAAAGGAATTTAATTTTTTCAACATACTGCTTACTGCATATTCAGCCTCCAGCCTTGCT
Organism: Parabacteroides faecalis; assembly: GCF_022809355.1. Taxonomy (GTDB): domain Bacteria; phylum Bacteroidota; class Bacteroidia; order Bacteroidales; family Tannerellaceae; genus Parabacteroides; species Parabacteroides faecalis. The sequence continues at coordinate 6,433 of NZ_JAKZMM010000074.1, forward strand.
GTTGCCTGTAAAACCTGTGGAAAACTCTTTATTTTCTCGTTCAAGACTGAATAATATACAGTTTCAATCCGCTGGGGGTAAAAGATCGCCATATGAAAGTTTTCAGCTGTCAGTGGAATATCATTTTCCTTAAATATAGATTGGATAAACCGGTTCATTCTATTACACTTTTCTTGTAATTCATTAATCATTCTGATAGCTTTGTTTCTGTCATAGCTAATTAAAATCTTTTCCATCTTGTTTAATGTTTGAAAATTAATATTACGCTGTTTGGGTTCTCTGATATTCTGCATCTTGAATGTATTGTGCTATTTGCACTAATAATTCACTTGGTACATTTTCTAAATCCTCTGCCGTGTACCTTGTTTCTATATCAGCTTGATTCATTAAATTAAGAAACCAGTTATCACGGCCATCATTTAATTCTGGAATATCATCGGTATTCATATAACCTTGCTTGAGCCATTTCAGTAGAATTACTTTTAACTGTCTGTTAATTGGAATTTTCATTCCTACCTCCTTTCTCTTTTTCGTCCAGTTCATACTGGTCTGTCAGTTTCTTCAATGCCTCAATCCACAAATCTTTTTCTTCTATTGTTTCATTTAGTTGTGGTAAATCGGTTGTATCTATTTCACCGCTACTTAACCATTTCAATAAAGTTATGCGTTCCTGTCTTGTTACTTTGATCTTCATACTATACCTCCTTTGTCATTTCTTCTACTAACCGTTGCAGTTGTTCATCTGTCATACTATCAAAATCCAGTTTTACTTGCTGGGCTGCTTGCTTTGGAATAACATACTGCATCAGCTTTTCAATCACTAGTAAACGGTCTTTTGGGGATAAACCTTTTAAGTCCTTTTCTATCTGTTTACGGTTTTTGTCAATTAATGAAGTTAACCACTCTTTCAAGGTTCCAGATACTTTATTTGGTGTCCCTACCGCTCTACCTCCTAACCGCCCTCTACCGTCATTCTTCTGTCTTGCCATAAATTAGCGTTTTAAGTTTGTATTTCAGTTTTTCAATTTCACTTGCAGTATAATCACCAACATTTCTACATTTCAGAAACTCATTTCTGTCTGTATCGAGTAACTTTGTTACATCTAAGATTGTATGTCCGTTATTGTCTGTTGTGATTATATCTTTGTTCTTTAGAATCGCTAATACTACTGCATCTGTTCTCGTTTTCATACTATTTTTTACTTCTTTAGTTTGTTACCAAAATTTGCCTACAAATACATCTTATTATAAGACTTATACATAGGCACCAACATTCTTAATCTCATTATCAAGTTCCTTTATAAGTTCATCAGAGATCGATATTTCTGCTTTTGTAGCAACTTCTTGAATTTTCTTTTTCAACCTTGTGTAATTCTTTCTATCCTCAAAAATTCTTGCCTCTTTTAATTCTTCAATGAATTCTACTATTTGCGTCTGATCGCTCTGGTTGATTAATCGTGCAACTAGTACATTAAAAGCATCTGAAACAGTCTTTATTTCATTCATAATATTTGTTTTAATTTGGTTTTGCTTGGATATAGAAAAATAACTCTCTTGATACCGTTTTACCATTTGACGATAAAAATCGTTATCTGATAGTGTTGAGGCCGTAATCTCTGGTACCCCAATTTGTTGTGGTAACCTCTGATTAAATCTCATTTCATATTTCAGTAAGTTTGCATTACCAAAACCCTCTGGTAGTTTCATCCCCTTGACTTCGGCATCCGCTTTCTTATCATAGAATATGAATACTTTCAATTGTTGTTTCCCTTTGGGTTTATAGTAAAGCGTTCCGGCTTCAAAATGGTACCTTTGCAGCCGTGGCATGTCTCCCAACTTTTTTAAATACTCCTCTGGCTTGTGCCTCATCACAAATTGAGTTCCAAACTCTAGACCCGTTATTTTTGCCCCTGCCATATTCCAATGTAAACTATCAGATAATTTTTCTACAGCTTCTGCTGTACTATGTCTGTCAAGAGGATAAATATTATTGGAGTGCAGATATTTTGATAAGCTACCAATTATTGAGACTCCTCCAGTAAAGATTGAAACCTTTAAGCCTTCCAAACATCCAAATGTTGTCACCTCGCCCGTTGCATGGTCTATCTGATCTTTTGCCTTATCCAGAAACTTACTAATATCAGGGGTTGCTCTGGTTCTAATCGCCCACATTTTAACCTTATCATACATCACCGTTACCAGATTTTGGGTACAAACTACACATTATTATAAGACCTTAGCCTGTTCCCTTAACTGTTTGATTGCCTCATCAAAACCACCCATTATTAATTGCTTGCAGTAAGACGGTATCAGTACCTTTGCGCCATCCAAAACTATAAGTTCTATGAACATTGGTCTTATTTGCTCTGGTGCTATCACCGCTTTCTGGTCTTGGTGTATAATGAACAAGAAACCGTCATTGCGATATTGATAAAAGGGATTTTCTATTTTCTTATGGCTATAATACTTATCAGATAAGGGGTAACCGTATGCAAAACCGCTCAACTTACCATCCACAAAATAATCTTTCAATCCTGTAAAATTCAGGCTATTTTTTGCCTGCAATCTCACAGACGGTACATTTGCTCCTTCTTTTAGCTTTTCCATCAGATACATAGATACAAGTCCGTTTCTGCCTTTTATTTGCTCCATTGGCTCATAATATCCTGCTTCTAATTTAATAGAGTATTTGGGTGTGGCTCTGCTGTTATTATCATATTCCAATCTCCCATAATAACGGATAGTAGGTATTATCATTTCAAACCTCCTTTCATACAAAATGATTGTGCTTTCTGACTTATCTCTGCCTCTGTTGTTATCCTGTTGCTTTGTAGCCATTGTTCTAACTCCAGACGGTTAAAATAACACATCTTACCCATAGGCTTGAAATGTGGTATCTGTTGTTTCATAGTAAGTTTATACAGGTAGCTTTTAGATATACCCATATACTTTGCTGCCTCATCACTTGTTAGTACCTCTTTGGTACAGAAAATTGTGTTAGCCGTAATCATGTCGGCAACCTGTTTTAAGTCCTCTGCCATAACTTCTATTTTTAAAGATCTAGGCTTCTGGGTGAAGGTGCAAGGCTCCGCCCGTTTTTACCCATTGTAATCGTCTGGAATAGTCTTGCACTTGCTATCCATCTGACTACAAGGGCAAAGATAGAGGGGAAAAAAGAGGTGATGAAATAAAGAAAATAGTACTTAATTGCTTGCAATTTATCCACAATTAAATACTATTAAATACAACTGAACGAAATATTTGTAAGCCTTAATCAAGGCTATTTATTGCCCCCTCTATCTCATCTTTAGTAAAGTAACTTTCTTTTAGATACTTTGTAAATCCTTGCTGTTTACCAATATCTCCAAATTCTTCTGCAACTTGTGTGAAAGTAGGTTTTTGCATCCATCCTTTTTTTATACAAGCCAATATAATCAAAGCGGCATCCTTACCTTTTTTGTCATTCATGACTATATGCACCTTTTGTAACTTGTTTCCATCAGCATCATTAATCATCTTATCTTTCAATGTTTCTTTAGGTCTGCCCTTACCCCTTGTTGGTTTATCGATTTTTTGTTGCTGCTCTGGGTGTTCTGGTTGAGGCTTTGTTATATACTGTTTTATAGCTGCCTTAGTTTTTTGGGGTATTTCTTTTGCCTCGTTTTCACCGTCAATTATGCAACTGCAATCTATTTGCTTTCCAAAAAGGTGTTTTTGCACTGCTTTGCCTATTTCTGTTGAAAGTAGATATTCACAAAAAGGTTTTAGCTGTTTTTTATCCTCTTCTCCCCATCCGTAACAACAAAAATCCACCTCTTTTTTTGCTAACTGTTCTCCAATCCATTGTGCAAGTAAGCAAGCTGACTTATAACCTTCCTCATCCTCTTTGAGGTCTATTTCATCCAACCATCTAAAAAGGCTCTGTAATAACAATATTTGAAGTACTAACCCAACCGCCTGTATTCTGTCTAAGTCCTTTAATGTGTTTGTTATGATATTTCTTACTCTATTAGGTCTATCTGTGTTGTCTCTGATAGAGTGTACTAACATCTTAAATGCAGTTAGGTAGTATTTCTTTATTATTTGATCGCCTAAAACGTTATCATTAAAAATTCCATAATCTTGCAACTCTCTATATATTGGCTCTAAACTGCATCTTATTCCATAGGCTTCAATCTCAAACCAATCATCCATACTCTCATCTTCTTCTGGTATATTGGTTTTAACCTCATAAAATCCCTTTCCCTCTTTAGCATTGCCTTCAAGTATTGGGTTGATAATATCGCTTATTATTTCTTTTGGTGCAAAAATTCTTATTGGCATGAACTGCCATTCATCAGGACTTGGTGGTTCTTCTTTAGCTTTTTCATATTGTTGCATTGCTAATATTTCCAATCCTTTAGCCTGTATCTTCTTCCCCTCAATCATTATTTGATTATTCCTTTTGAAAGCTTTGCAAAAAGTCTCATCATTGCTATGCCCTGTTATTTCAAGTGCTTTGTTTATAATATCCTCATTTTCTGTATAAGGGTGTTGAGGTGTGAATGTATCTTCCATTCCATCTAATACCTCAAAGACTTTTGCAAACCCCTCTCTTGGTAACTTTTCCTGTTCATCACATAAAGCGTTGAATTTTACTGTTAGTTCTTCAAGCTCCTTTGTCTTATCTGTTGTTACCATGCTGATTAAATTTTAAGTTCTGGTAAACTGTTTATTGCTGCTTGTTTGAGACTGTCCACTGCTCTGGTGTACTTCTCTGTATGTTGTATGCTGCTGTGTCCTAACAGACTTGCCACTGTCTTTATATTTGCCCCATTATTAAGAATGTTCACGGCAAATGAATGTCTGCCACAGTGCCATGTAATATGTTTGGTTATTCCAGCTTTTGCAGTCCAATGTCTTAATGCTTTCAAACACATTTCTTGGCTCGGTAACTTGAAAATCTTTTCTTCTGGGTTGTCCGTTGAGGCTGTACCGATTAATGAAAGTAAGCCGTCATTTAAAGGTATAGACACATAACTTTTACTGCTGTGTCCTTGTGTCTTTTTCTGATTGAATGTTAATACTTTGTTTGAATAGTCCACATTTGAGAATTTCAGATCCTTTATATCACAAAATCTTATTCCTGTGTATAGGGTGAAAATAAATGCTCTCCTCGTTTCTGGATTCTGTCCTTGATATGTGGTGTTTATAAGCTGTTGCATTTCTTCTATTGAAAGTATATCTTTCTTTAGTGCTTCCTCATCAGCTTTACAAACAATATCTTCACATGGATTTTTTCTTAATACATCTTTTTTTACGGCTGCTTTGATTATCTTCTTCCAACGTTTCCAATGTGTTAATGCTCCCTCTCCTTTACTGATACTTTGCAAATACTCAACAAAGTGCTCCATCATATCGGGAGTTATCTTTTCTGGAGAAATGTTGTTTTTGTATAGTGGATATTCCAAAGTAATAAAATCAGTAAACCGTTTCTGGGCTGCTTTAATCATACGTTTGTCCCCTTTAGTATACTCATCATAGTATGTTTGAATAAAATCAAAGAAATTAATCTCTTTAGCTTTGAGCCGGTAACCTAATTTTCCCTCTTTTAGTTCCTGTTCCCGTTCATGTCTTATCTTTTTTGCAAGTTGTAGTGTCTCTTTATTCTGTTGTCTTTCAAGTGGAGTTCTGGGGGCTTGCCAAAGATATAGTTTCAAAGCCTCTCTTTTACGTTCCTTTTTCGCTACTTCTCTGTCTTTGTCTTCATTATAGACCATCTTATAACCTAAATAGTAGTCAAGAAATAAACTCTCTCTTCCATCAGACAATATTTTTGCTCCTAACTTTGGGTTATCCGTATCATCAGTACTAATGATATAAGTATTATCAGACCTTATTTCTTTTTTTGTTGCCATAACTTATTTGTTCTTTATTTCCTTTGATTGCAAATATAGTTATTTATTTTATTCAGGTAGCCAAAGGGTAGCCAAAAACAATAAAACATATATCTTTTTATGAAATCAAGTGAAAAATATATATATTCAAATATAATTGTTAATCAATTAATTATATTCTGTTGTTATTCTTTTGTTTTCTCTTTAAATATGGGTTTTGTACCCGCTTCGAGTACAGCTTTTATGCGGAAGTAGCTCAGTTGGTAGAGCATAACCTTGCCAAGGTTAGGGTCGCGGGTTCGAGTCCCGTCTTCCGCTCTTGCTTCCAAAATG
>NZ_JAKZMM010000075.1 GCF_022809355.1 Parabacteroides faecalis
CCCTTCCGGAAGAAGGAGGCGATAACCGTTGGTTTCCATAACTGATAATGATTTGTTGTTCTCAAAGATACGATTTTATCGAATTTACCCCTCATATTTTTACGTTGATCCGTAATTATCATTAGTTTGTATATTTGAAGGACCAATCTGCATTAGACATTTAATTTTATTATCATGAAAAAGATTACAGCATTAATGATAGGCTTGTTTTGGGGGTATAGTGCTTCCGTACAGGCCGAAGAGCTTCCTTATAAGAATCCGAACCTTCCGATAGAGGAACGAGTGAATGACTTGTTGAAGCGAATGACCATCGAAGAAAAGTTCTGGCAGATTTATATGATGCCGGGCGATCTGGATGACGGCAAAGAACGGTTTAAGGATGGAATCTTTGGCTTTCAGGTTTCGACGTTAGGAGCTGATGATCCGCAGATGCGCCAGATGCTTCAGTATAATCCGAAATTGACGGCTGCCGAAACGGTAAAGAAGGTCAATCAGATTCAGCGTTATTTTGTGGAAGAAACGCGTCTGGGTATTCCGGCGATTATTTTTGACGAAGCCTTGCATGGCCTGGTAAGAGGTGGTGCTACGGCTTTTCCGCAGGCGATTGCCTTAGCGGCAACATTTGATACGACTTTGGTGAGCCGGGTTGCTCATGCGATTGCTATGGAAACGAAGAGTCGGGGAATCCGCCAGATTCTTTCGCCGGTTGTCAATCTGGCGACGGATGTACGCTGGGGACGCGTGGAGGAAACGTATGGCGAAGATCCTCGTTTGTCGGCCGATATGGGCGTGAGCTTTGTCAAGAACTTTGAGCGCTTGGGAGTTATCACCACACCCAAGCATTTTGCCGTGAATTCGGGTGATGGCGGTCGGGACAGTAATCCGATTCATTATACCGAACGTTTCTTGGAGGAAACGCATCTGGTTCCTTTCAAAGCTTGTTTTCAGGAAGGCGGTTCGCAATCGGTTATGACGGCATATAATATGTTGGATGGAACGCCTTGTACGGCCAACTCATGGCTGACGATCGAGAAGCTGCGTAAAGAATGGGGATTCGATGGTTTTACCATAGCGGATGCCGATGCCGTCGGCATTATTCATAAGCTGCATCATACGATTAATAGCTGGGAAGAAGCGGGTGCTACGGCAGTGAATAACGGCTTGGATGTCATCTTCCAGACGACATATGATGAGCATAAGCCTTTCCTGGAGGCTTGCCGGAGTGGCTTAATTACCGAGGAAGCCTTGAACCGGGCTGTTGGTCAAGTCCTGAAGGCGAAGTTCCGCTTGGGATTGTTCGAGCATCCTTATATGGATGAGTCGGAAGCCGACCGTTGGAATGCCTGTGCCGAACATCGGGCGCTGGCCTATGAAGCAGCTTGCCGTTCGATGGTCTTGCTGAAGAATGAGCATCAGACCTTGCCTCTTTCCCGTGAGGTGAAACGGATTGCCTTGATCGGGCAGGATGCTGCCGAGGCTCGCTTGGGTGGATATAGTGGTCCGGGTGTAGATAAAGTGAGTATTCTGGATGGCTTGAAGAAGAAACTGGCGGGAAAAACGGAAGTGATTTACGAGGAAGGTTGTCGTCGGGTTAATTCGCAATGGCTGACGGTGCCGGCCGATTGTCTGTTCCAGCCGGATGGAACGCCGGGTTTGTCGGCTGCTTATTATACGAATACGAATTGGGAAGGAACACCGGCTCTGAAGCGGGTGGATCGGGCTGTCCAGTTTTCCTGGACGTTGTTTGCGCCTGATCCGTCGCTGGCTGTGGATTGGTTCTCGGTAGAATGGAATGGAAAACTCAAGTCGCCGGTATCGGGTGAATATCAGATCGGATTGGAAGGCAATGATGGTTATCAGTTGTGGATAGACGGGAAGAAGGTGATCGATCGTCCGGAGAAGGCTTCTTTCCGGACAGAAACGGTGTCGTTCCGGTTTGAATCTGGGAAAGAATATGAAGTGAAAGTCCGTTTCTACGAGAATACACGTAATGCCAGGATTCGTCTGGTGTGGAATGTTGGGGCAGTAAACGAAGATGCATCTATCGCAAAGGCGGTCAAGGCTGCCGAGTCGGCCGATGTGGCTGTCGTGGTGGCTGGTATTGAAGAAGGCGAGTTCCGTGATCGGGGGTATCTGACCTTGTCAGGTCGGCAGGAAGAATTGATCCGCCGGGTGGCAGCTACCGGAAAGCCGGTTGTGGTCGTACTGATTGGTGGCAGTGCCATTGTGATGTCGGAATGGCTGGATCAGGTTCCGGCTGTGTTGAATGCCTGGTATCCGGGCGAGGACGGTGGCGATGCGGTAGCCGATATTTTGCTGGGCGACGCGAATCCTTCGGGGAAACTGCCTATCACATATCCGATTGACGAGGCTCAGTTGCCACTGAATTACAGCCATAAGCCGACAGGTCGAAGTGATGATTACCTGAATCTGACGGGCGAACCGTTGTTCCCCTTCGGCTATGGATTGAGTTATTGCGACTTCGCTTATCGTGATCTGAAGGTACAACCGGCTGGCAAACATACCTATCAGGTATCGTTCTCTGTCCAGAATCAGGGAAAATATAAGGCGTATGAAGTGCCTCAGTTGTATATACGCGATAAGGTGGCGTCGGTTACACAGCCCATTACCCGCCTGATTCATTACCAGTCGGTCGCATTGAATCCGGGCGAGACGAAGGAAGTATCGTTTCTGGTGGATGAAGATGATCTTTCGATGCTCAATCAGTCGATGCAGCGCGTGGTCGAACCGGGCGATTTCCGTCTGATGATAGGCCGTTCATGCAAAGACATCCGCTTGCAGGAAGTCATCCGGGTCGAGGAATGAGCATCGTTCATTACCACCCGTATAATTCTCGGTAATTCGCCGGACGGTATTTCTTCCGGAAAGGCAGGACGCACATCCCGGTGAGGCGTTTGAACATCTTGTGGAAAGAGTTATAGTGCGTGAATCCGCATCGCCGGGCGATTTCTTTGGGCGTAAGGTCGGTGCAAGCCAGGTATTCCTGCGCTTGTATCGACCGGTAGTGGATGATGAATTCAGGCAGGCGGAGACCGGTCAGGATATGTATGGCTCCGCTCAGTTCGGTTGTGGAGACACCCATTTTCTCTGCCAATTCGTATCCGAGGAGGATATTGTTTGTCTGATGCAGGGCACAGACGGCCGTATCTAAGATGAGCGAACCGCTCGGTCGCACATCGTGGCACACGGGAACCTTCCGGGTCCAGCCATCTTCATTCGTCACTCGCTTTTCTTTCAGTACCGAGATGTATATCTCCTTCAGCGGAATAGGTTGTATGTGAAAGTTATCCATATTTCTGTCGTTTGGGTTGGTTTTCTGCGAATATACAAAATAATTCTGGGTCGCATATATCCTATGTTGATAGTTTTAGGATATATGCAGCCTTGCATATATCCTCCTACTTTGGTCTTGGGATATATTTACCCTTGCATATATCCTTTTACTTTAGTCTTGGGATATATCCACTCTTATATATATCCTCTTACTTTAGTCTTAGGATATATTTACCCCTGTATATATCCTCTTACTCTGGTATTGGGTGATATGTAGGCGAAGAGATAAAAAAAACACGGTAGCGTTCTTTTAAATGCTGCCGTGTTCATAGTAGAAGTCTATAATTTCGAGTGTGGCTCGTTGATTTTATTCCATTTCCTTGGCACGGAAAGCCACTGCATACAGATGCATTTGCTTTACCATCGCCACCAGACCATTCGAACGGGTGGGCGAGAGGTGTTCTTTCAGGCCGATCTTCTCGATGAAATACAAGTCGGCGTCCAGAATTTCCTGCGGTGTGTGGCCGGACAGGACGCTGATAAGCAGCGACACGATTCCTTTCACGATTACAGCATCGCTTTCACCTTGGAAGATGATTTTACCATCCACATAATCGGCTTGCAGCCATACACGGCTTTGGCAACCTTCAATCAGGTTACTTTCCGTTTTGTATCGTTCGTCAAGAGCCGGCAGACTGTTTCCCAGGTCGATCAGCAGGGAATATTTATCCATCCAGTCGTCGAATGCCGAGAACTCTTCGATCACATTGTCTTGAATTTCGTTGATAGTCATATTTGCTGTATTTTAAATTCGCTGCAATATTCGGGAAATATTCTGACATCTGCAAATAAGAAAGGCAGAGATTGCGTGGTGAAAAAACTTTCGGGCAAGGAACACCGATTAGTGGAATAAATCCGTATCTTTAGGCAATTCAACCATGAAAATAAACAGTATGTATTGTCGAAATCAATTGTTTCTGGCATGGGTGATGTTCATTCTTTGTCAGATCGTGCCGTTGCCCGTAAAATCGGAAGAAGCAGACAGTTTGAAACGGCATCGGTTGTCGCATCAGTTGGAGTTCAATTTAAGAGAGGGATATTTGTTGAACACGCATCCTTTCTTTGGTGGAGAGAATAAGTTTAACGAACCTATGCGAAGTGCCGGATCGGTTCATCTAAAATATGCATTCCGCTTTGATCCTCGTTCCCGGTGGGGAAGTCAATACCCGGATGTTTATCAGGGAATTGGATTGGCTTGTCATACCTTCCGGAACCGGGAGGAAATCGGTGTGCCCTGGAGTGCTTATGTCTTTCAGGGAGCACCTATTGCCCGGCTTGCTCCTTCACTTACGCTGGATTACGAATGGAACTTCGGCGTCTCGTGGGGTTGGAAAAAATACGATCCGCAATTGAATCCGCGCAATATGGTGGTCGGCTCGAAGATGAATGCTTATATCAACTTGGGCTGGTTGCTAAACTGGCAGATCAATAACGACTGGCGTCTGACAGCCGGTGTGGATGTGACGCACTTTTCCAATGGGAATACGCATTATCCTAATGCCGGTGTCAATACCGTGGGCGGACGCGTGAGTCTGATCCGGACATTCGGAACGCATTCGTATCGGACTTCTGTCGAATCACGGCGCAAAGCACGGGCGGAGATTGAACGTTATTTCAGCTATGATGTAGTTCTTTATGGTGCAACCCGGCGAAAGGGCATCATCTGGCCCGACGATCGGGTATTGGTGCCAGGGGCTTTTGGTGTTGCCGGTATCAATATCAATCCGATGTATAATCTGAATGCCTGTTTCCGGGCCGGTATTTCGTTGGATGCCCAGTATGATGAGAGTGCAAACATCAAAGACCATGTGGTTGGAGATGATCGGTCTGCAGAGAATATCCGGTTTTACCGTCCGCCTTTCCGGGAACAATTCGGTGTGGGATTATCTCTTCGGGCAGAACTGGTGATGCCTATCTTTTCCATCAATCTGGGAGTTGGTCACAACGTATTCTATCAGGGAGAAGACTTAAAAGGATTTTATCAGATAGCAGCTTTGAAGACTTCCATCACTAGTCGGCTGTTCTTGCATGTCGGCTATCAGTTGTGTAATTTCAAAGACCCGAATAACCTCATGCTGGGTTTGGGTTATCGGTTTAATGGGAGATAAGAGAGGATATAAATACAGAATTCACGGTAGACTTTATGCCTGCCGTGAATTCTGTTGATATGGTTATTGATATTGATAAACAACCTCCAGTACGGTCTGTCCGACAGCCTTTAATACATCTTTGTCGATGTTCTTCATGTTGTCGTTTTGCGTATGCCAGTGCGCACGGAATCCTTTTTCCGACTGCGGATCATAATTGATGATGTCGAGGCAAGGAATGCCGGTTTCTTCAATGACTGCTTCATGGTCGTCTGTCACACCTCCGCCATTGGCATTGATGAAGTATTTACCGAAACCTAAGTTGCGTGCTGTTTCCCACACTTTATCTACATAACGGGCAGCATGGCGCATGGAAATATATTCTTTATAGAATACGGCATCTTTGGCTCCAACCATATCCAGCAGAATACCGAAATCGGCCTTGTAGCCTTTGATATGCGGATTCTTTCCCCAGAAACGGCTGCCAAGGCACCACGTTCCACTTTTGTAACCATACTTTTCTTCGGCAAAATCCGGAATACCGTAATCTTCGGCATCGAAGAAGATGATATCAATACCGACTGCCGGTGCTTTCTGTTGCAGCTGACGGGCGATCTCAAGCAAGACACCCACGCCGCTGGCTCCATCGTCGGCTCCGTCGATCGGCTTGTGAAGGTTTTCTTTATTCGGATCTTCGTCCGAGTATGGACGCGAATCCCAATGGGCAAAAAGCAGGATGCGCTTTTCGCTTTCCGCATTGTAAGTTCCGATAATATTCTTCGACTCGAGTGCTGTTCCGTCGTAGGCAGTAAGTGTCATTTCTTGCTCATGTACTTGCGCACCGAAGCGTTTCAATTCGCTGGCCAGATAGTTTCCGCACTGTTTGTGGGCAGAAGTATTGGGCACGCGGGGACCGAAATCAACTTGCCGTTGCACGAACTGATAGGCGCTGTCGGCGTTAAATACGGGCGTGTTTGTTGAAGCTTGTGTGACCACCGGCTGGTTCGACGGTTGTTCACTTACCGTTTCGGCCGGTTTGTTGCTGCATGACCAGAGGGCCGATGCAACCAATAGATAAAGAATTCGAATCATGATCTTGTCTGTTTTGAGTTTTTTTACTGTCTTGCAGATTGAACCTTGCGCATGACACGGAGGAAATTGCCACCCCATATCTGGCTGATATCTGCATCTGAATAACCTTCTTTCAAGAGATACATGGTGATATTGATCAACTCGTTGCTAGACCGGCAGCCAATCAGTTCGCCGTCGCCATCGAAATCTGATCCGATCCCGACATGATTGACACCCACCAAATCGACGATGTGGTTGATATGCCGGATCGCGTCACTGACTGAAGCCTTTTCAGCTTCCGGATTGATGAATCCTTTGTAAAGACATATCTGTACGACACCACCATGTTCTGCCAATGCTTTGATTTGGGCATCGGTCAGATTCCGTGGGTGATTACACAACGCGCGGGCTGATGAGTGCGAGGCAATAATCGGATAGCGGCTGCAAGCCAGCACATCGTAGAAAGTCGATTCGGCTGCATGGGAAATATCGACCATGACACCCAACCGGTTCATTTCGGCTACTGCCTGTTTTCCCAGCGGACTCAAGCCTTTCCATTCGCCTTTGCCGCGGGCCGAGTCACATAGATCATTGTCGCCATTGTGGCATAAGGTGATGTAGCTGACACCCATGTCACGGAACTTCCGTATGTTGTCCAGGTCTTTTCCCAGTGCATATCCGTTTTCGATTCCCAGGAAGATGGCCTTTTTGCCAGCCTGTTTCAGAAGAAACAGATCGTCGGGTGTGCGGGCAATGCCCATGCGTGTCGGATTCAGCTTTTCCTGGCGGATTACTTCTTTCAGGCGTTCTTCGGCATAGGCTGTCGCTTTGGCCAGGGAAGCATCGTCGCGTGCTCCTTGTGGAATATAAGCCACCATGAAAGCGGCATCAATCCGGCCTTCTTCCATAAAGGGCAGATTCACTTTCCCGCCTTGTTTCTCTCCGATATTGAAATGTCCCGGAAAGATCATGGGCGTGTCAGTATGTGAATCGATCGTGGCGATCCGTTGGTGTAACTCTTTTGCTTGACGGAAGATGCGGGCTTCTTCGATAAAGTGGTTGAAGAGCGCCTGGGCTTCTTCGTCTCCATGGATTGCCATCGCTTCCGGATGCCATTGAACGCTGAAGATGGATTTTTCCGGATGACGCATGCCTTCATTGATTCCATCGGTTGCTACGGCAGTCTGCACAAACTCCGGAGCCAGATCTTTCACTGCCTGATGGTGGAATGAATTGACGGCAATGACACAGCCGTCTTCCAGCCGGACTGTATGCGATGCTTCTTCGCGTGCCATTTTCTGACTATGACGGATGGGCGGTTGTTCGGCTTGTGTATAAATGTCTTGATATAGCGTTCCGCCGAAGGCCGCGTTCAGCATCTGATGTCCCCGACAAATTCCCATGATTGGGATTTGGCGGTTTGAAGCCAGGCGGATCAGTGACAAGTCATACCGGTCGCGCAACGTATCCACATCCTGCAAGGCCGGAACCGGCTCTTCGTTGAGGAAGAGCGGATTGATATCACAACCACCACTCATCAGGATTCCATCCAGTTCTTGTACTACGGCACTCAGCACACACAAATCGGTTGTTGCCGGGATGACAACCGGCGCGCCTCCTGCCAGGATAACGGCTTGGATATAAGTCTCGGCCAGGCATGTCTGACCGTCTTTCCGGTTGGCTGATATACCAATACGGGGTCTCGACTCTATCAATCGGTACTGATCGGCTTCTTTTAGTACAGAGGCCAGTTGATAAGAAGAATTCATCATTTACTTACTTCTTGATCGTTGTTATAAAGAATAAAGAGCCAGTAGGAATTATCCCGGTTGCGGTATATATTTCCAGCTGGCTCATTGTAGATTATAATTTGTGAGTTCATAAGCCGGCTGGCGGTTTGCCTGTCGACTTTATCCTCTTCTGTTACTTAGGCATCAATATTGGCATACGTAGCATTCTCTTCGATGAATTCACGACGCGGACCCACGTCTTCACCCATCAGCATCGAGAAGATCTGATCTGCTTCTGCTGCATTATCGATGGTGATCTGCTTCAATGTACGGTTTTCAGGGTTCATGGTTGTTTCCCATAACTGGTGATCACTCATTTCACCCAAACCTTTGTATCGTTGTGTCTGGATCTGCTTTTCATCGCCACCACCATATTTCAGGATGAATGCCTGACGCTGCTGGTCAGTCCAGCAATATTCTTCTACTTTGCCTTTCTTACACAGATAAAGCGGCGGAGTTGCCAGATATACATAGCCGTTTTCAATCAGGGCACGCATACGGCGGAAGAAGAAGGTCAGGATCAGCGTGGCGATATGGCTACCGTCCACATCGGCATCGGTCATGATGATGACTTTATGATAACGCAACTTATCCATGTTCAAGGCTTTCGGATCGTCTTCCGTACCAATGGTGACACCCATTGCTCGATAGATGTTCTGGATTTCTTCGCTTTCGAATACCTTGTGGTCCATTGCCTTTTCCACATTCAGGATCTTTCCACGCAACGGGAGGATAGCCTGGAACTTACTGTTTCGTCCCTGCTTGGCTGTTCCGCCTGCCGAATCACCCTCGACCAGGAACAACTCGCATAAAGAAGCATCCTTCGACTGGCAGTCGGCCAACTTTCCGGGCAGTCCACCACCGGTCAGAGGCGACTTACGCAATACTTGTTCGCGTGCCTTACGGGCAGCCTGGCGGGCTGATGCTGCCAAAACAACTTTCTCGACGATTGTCTTGGCTTCTTTCGGATGTTCTTCCAGATAATAACCCAAAGCTTCGCCAACAGCCTGGTCAACAGCACCGGTCACTTCCGAGTTACCCAGCTTTGTCTTGGTCTGTCCTTCAAACTGCGGTTCTGCTACCTTGATAGAGATCACGGCAGTCAGACCTTCACGGAAGTCATCACCCTGGATTTCTACTTTTGCCTTTTCCAACAGTTTGGAATCTTCGGCATATTTCTTCAGCGTACGAGTCAAACCACGACGGAAGCCTGCCACATGTGTACCACCTTCGATCGTGTTGATGTCGTTGACATACGAGAATACACTTTCATTGTACGATGTATTGTATGTCATGGCTACTTCCACCGGAATACCTTGCTTTTCCGTTACGATATGGATCACATCCGGAATCAGTTTTTCCTTCGAGCGGTCGATGTAGTGCACAAATTCTTTCAGACCTTCGTTTGAATGGAAGGTTTCTGATTTGTATGTGCCGTCTTCTTTCTGCACCCGCTTGTCGGTCAGACGCAAGGTAATACCTGCATTCAGGAAGGCCAATTCGCGCAGACGTGTAGCCAAAATATCATATTTGTATTCAGTAACCGTGAAAATACTGCCATCCGGCTTGAACGTGATGGTTGTTCCGGTTGTGTCGGCGTCACCCACCATCTGCACGTCGTGCAACGGTTTGCCGCAAGAGAATTCTTGCATATAGATATGACCGTTTCGGCGAACTTCGGCTTTCAGATAGGTTGAAAGGGCATTCACACACGAAACACCCACACCATGCAGACCGCCGGAAACTTTATACGTTCCTTTATCGAATTTTCCTCCGGCATGGAGCACGGTCAAAACGACTTCCAGTGCTGATTTTCCTTCTTTCTCATGAATATCGACCGGAATACCACGCCCGTTGTCTGTCACAACAATAGAATTGTCTTCATTAATTATCACATCGACGTTGGAACAATAACCGGCCAAAGCCTCATCAATTGAGTTGTCAACCACTTCGTACACTAAATGGTGAAGGCCTTTTTCGCTAATATCGCCAATATACATCGCCGGTCTTTTGCGTACAGCTTCTAACCCTTCAAGTACCTGAATACTGTCCGCAGAATAGTCTGAAGATGTATTCTTAATTTCTTCACTCATGAGCTTATTACGTTTTAAATCAGTAAAAATCTTTCTAATTATTAAGCTAACAAAAGTACTGATAATTATCGAGAGTAGAGAATTTTAGGCGTGTAAAAAAGTGAAAAAGTGAAATAAAAAAAGGAGAGAATATATCTTTCTGATATACTCTCTCCAAGTAGCCCGTGGGGGAATCGAACCCCCCTTTCAAGAATGAAAATCTTGCGTCCTAACCGATAGACGAACGGGCCATCCGATAAAGATCCGAAGATCTTAATATGGTCAGTAAATAACTTACTTCGCTAAAGAATTCACGTGCTTAGCCAACTTAGATTTCAAGTTGCCAGCTTTGTTTTTGTGGATAATGTGCTTCTTTGCTAATTTATCCAACATAGAGCATACTTTAGGGAACAAAGTCTGTGCTTCATTCTGATCTTCAGTAGCACGCAGGTCACGCATTGCGTTACGAGCAGTCTTCGCATAATATCTATTGTGAAGACGTCTTGCGTTTGTCTGTCTGATTCTTTTAATTGATGACTTATGATTTGCCATTTCTCAGAAATTCTTCTTTAATTTTTTAATCCTGTTTATTGTAGCCCGTGGGGGAATCGAACCCCCCTTTCAAGAATGAAAATCTTGCGTCCTAACCGATAGACGAACGGGCCATCTTGCTAATGATTTCTCTTTTAGCGTTTTGGGCTGTTGTTTTCCCGATTGCGAGTGCAAAGATAGAGCTTCTTTTTTTACTGGCAAAGCTTTTGCTATAGAAATTTTGCAAATAGTTATGTTTTTAACTTTTGTTTGGAACTCATGTCTTTCAGGTGGATGTCTAATGCCTTGACGGAAATGTTTATTTCCCAGATACATACGCCTAGTGAAGCGGCCAAAAGCACAAGGGCCGAACCGAATAGATAAATGGCCAGCTCTGGCAGATTAATATAGATGGAGAACATCGCTACTACGCATAGCAGCAGACTGGCGATACCCAGAATCTGCATGCTTTGTGTCAGCGACAGCCGTTTCCGCAGATTCTTGATTTGTTCGATGTCTTGCGGATTTCCGCTTTGCTGATATTTGTCTTTCAGACTGCGCACGACATTGGCATACGCCAGAAAGCGGTTTGTGTAGGCCAATAAGATCAGCGATATGGCCGAAAACAGAAGTGAAGGTGTTGTCAGATCTAGCATTTTGAATTGTAAGTTTAATAAGAACCTTATAATCTTATAACCTCAAAATTCCTATCTTTGTTTAAAAACCGAGAATATGCTTTATAAAACACAAGGGATCGTGCTGCATTCTCTTCCATATAAAGATGTATATACGATCTTACATATATATACAAAAGACTTCGGGCGGGTTTCATATATGGTAGCGCGCAAACGGGGGAAAAGGTCTTCGGTGTCGCAGGCTTTGTTCATGCCGCTTTCGGTGCTGGATTTGGAAGTCGAGCATCAGAACAAACGGGATATCCAGCGTATTAAGGAAGTGCATCTGGCTTTTTCGGCTTCGTCCTTTCAGTTGGATCCGGTCAAGAACGTGCTGGCTCTTTTCTTGTCGGAAGTCCTTTTCCGGGTGGTGAAAGATACGCAGCCCGACGAACGCATGTATGCATTCCTGACAGATTCGGTCCGGATATTGGATTCGGTGGAACAGGGACTGGCCAATTTTCATGTGGCTTTTCTGTTGAATCTCCTGCATTACCTGGGGATTTTCCCGAATGTGGAACATCCGCGGGATGCGTTATACTTCGATATGCTGAATGGGATCTTCGTCTGCCAGCAGCCGACGCATCCTTATTATTTGCAGTCGGCAGAAACGGTGGTGTTTCAGCGTTTGCTGAAGATGAGCTACGAGAATATGTCGCTGTATGCTTTTTCTCGTCAGGATCGTGTCCGGATTTTACACCGGATTTTTGAGTATTATCAATTGCATCTGCCTGATTTCAAGGAGATCCGTTCTTTGCAGATTCTGCAATCCTTGTTCGATTGATAACGGGCTGATACAGAGCCTTTCAAAATACGCCGGCTTTTTGTGAAAATACGCCGGCTTTTCAGCAAAAGGTAGGCATGAATTGACTATGCCTAAATTTACTTTACACTTTTTTGTTACGTTACTAAAAAACTCTACAGATAAAATAAGTCTTACTAAAAGGCTTTACATTTTACCTTTGCAAAGATAA
>NZ_JAKZMM010000076.1 GCF_022809355.1 Parabacteroides faecalis
TGCAACACTAAGATAAGTGAAAATTCTGACATGGCAAAATCCTGGGCAACTTTTTGTTGCTCAGGAACTTATAAATAAAGTTAAATTATAGTGTTGCGGAATTAAGGATAATCTCATCCTTTTTATCTTTTTCCAACGAGATCCAGCTGGCTTTATTCCAATCCTTTTCCGAAAGAAGCCCCATACAGAACTCATTCACCGGACTCCAAGCCGATACATTTCCCTCCTGATTCCAAATACGCACTTTCCAATAATAGGTTGTTCCGGCTTTCAAGGTTGTTCCCGAGAAAGGTATCAGAATTGATTCTTGAGAATCTATTTTTCCACTACTCCAAACATTCCCGTTATTATCCTCCAACATCTCAGGAGAATCAGCAACTAGGACTTCATACGATGACTGCACAAAATTCCGCTCCGAAGAACGAATCTGCCAGCTAAAGCGAGGTTGTTGTGTTTCGATACCTAAGGGATTCTTGGCTTGTTCACACGTCAGATTAAAGACTGAAAAATCGGCTTTCCCATACATAACCATGGGGAAAAGCATGAATGCTAAACATTTATAGAAAAAACGATACTTCATGATATTTAGTTTAAAGTTAATCCGTTGGTTAATCAACATAGAACCTGTTTAATCTCACCAACGGATCATTAAATTTTGACCATCATCATCTGATGATCTCTTATAATAAATTTATCATTTATAAGCCTTCCGATATAAGGCCTCGATATCTTCTACTGAAGTAGGACGAGGATTTCCTCCCGTACAAACATCATTAAAGGCATCTATTGCCAGCTGATGCAAATCTTCTTCACGAACTCCGATTTCACATAATTTCTGAGGAATATCAATGCTTATTGATAAGTTCCGTACAGCTTCAATAGCCGCTTTAGCTCCTTCTTCAATTGTCATTCCCGTTGTATCGACACCCATGGCTTTAGCAATATGAATATATTTACAAGCTGCCGGTGATTCTGCATTATATTCCATCACATAAGGTAATAACAAGGCATTGGCTACTCCATGCGGTGTATCATAATGAGCACCTAATGGATGAGCCATGGAATGAACAATTCCTAACCCGACATTACTGAATCCCATACCGGCAATATATTGTGCCTGAGACATGGCTTCGCGAGCTTCTTTATCCTGACCATTATCAACCGCATTCTTTAAATTAGCAGCAATCATTTCAATCGCTTTTAATTCAAACATATCAGACATTACCCAAGCTCCCGGAGTAATATAACTTTCGATGGCATGAGTCAATGCATCCATTCCCGTTGCAGCAGTCAGTCCCTTAGGCATAGAATACATCAGCTCCGGATCAACAATCGCTACCGAAGGGATATCATTCGGATCGACACACACCATTTTCTTCTTTGCTTCTTCATCTATAATCACATAATTAATGGTGACTTCAGCAGCGGTACCGGCTGTTGTAGGAAGAGCAAACGTAGGTACTGCTTTCTTTTTTGTAGCAGCCACACCTTCCAACGAACGAACATCCGCAAACTCCGGATTATTCACGACTATGCCAATTCCTTTAGCCGTATCAATGGAAGAGCCACCACCTAAGGCTACAATAAAATCAGCTCCTGAATTTTTGAATGCAGTAACACCATTCTGAACATTAGCAATCGTCGGATTTGCTTTCACATCACTGTAAGTTTCATACGGAATGTGATTTGTTTCAAACACTTCAATAACTTTATCCGCTACATGAAACCGGATTAAATCTTTATCCGTCACAAAAAAAGCTTTCTTAAATCCTCTTCTTTTTACTTCTTCTGCTATAAAGGTCCGACATCCTGCACCAAAATAAGATGTCTCATTCAATATCATTCTATACATATCATCTATATTTTAATTTGACAACCGATAAACTAAATCTATTATTTAATATTTCAAGATTATACATTTCTACAAATATAGTTCAATAATTACACCATCTTGATTACAAAAATGACCTAATTGTTTTCAAAATTGATATTTTTCTCCAGGAATTTTCGAATCTCAACATCATGTAGATAATCAGCCAGATAGAAAGATTGTAAAAGATCTTTTCCAAAGAAATCTGTTAGTCGGCAATCCATTATTGAAAAGAGAATTTAAAGCTAACGAGAATCAAAAATGATACAAACGAGAATCGTTTTTGATCCTCGTTAGTTTTCTCTGAAAACACGCCGGCTTTCCCTTAAGAGCTGCCTACCTTTTTATAAAAAGCCGGCGTGTTTCTAGAAGAAGTTCGGTTCGTTTTCAATCCAATACTTGAATGATATGTACCGGGCCCAATAAACCGGACTCCAACAAAGGTGTATCCTTTGTGTAATGCGGATATGTAGTAAACGTATAACGGTCACTGGGGCGCTTCTCTCCTTTCAACAGCCATTCTGGCCATTGACCATTGACAATACCGTCATTTACCTTTTGTTCATCTCCGATTAACCGATTTCCCCATAAATTGGTTACCTCTATTTTCAGTTCATTCTTTCCTTGCTTTAAGACACCTGAAACATCAACCTGCCACGGTGAAGTCCATATTGTTCCTAAATCCTGTCCGTTTAACCAGACCTTGGCTATATTTTTCACAAGGCCTAAATCCAGGAACAAGGAACCCGACAAGGTCTCTTTATAATCAAACTGCTTTGTATAGATAGCTGTTCCCGAATAATACTTAATTCCCGGTTCTGTATGTTTTGACCAATCCTGCAAAGTCGGAAATTCCACTTCTGCTGGTCCACCCCACTTCGGATCAAACGAAACGTTCCAAGATCCTTGTAATGACATCAATACTCTCTTTCCCTTAATATTTGTTGAAGCAGCCGAAGCAGACTGTCGATCTCCGGAAAAGAAAACGAAATAGCTCTGATAAGGAGCAAACGCCAATTCAAGCGAAGTCTGTTTTCCGTTATCCGTTGAAACCGGAATCAGGGAAGTCTTACCGGTTACAGGATCCCATAAATAAGGTTGCTTACCAGAAGTACGGAAATGGGCATTTACCGACATTTCCTTATCCACCCGGTTGGAAACAAAGAAATAATCCACATTATCCACCTGTTTATGAATATATCGAACCGTTCCCTGATCAGACTGAAAGTCAACCGGTACGTGCATTTCACGCAACACCTTTGATGTCAAATCAAAATCAGGATACAAATTGTCCAAATGGTTCTGGATATCTGTTCCCCAAGCGATACGACCTTTACCATAAGTATGGAACTTCAATCCTTCTGGCTGTTGGCTTCCACCCCAAAGGTTTTCTACAGCCTGCTGCAAGTTCCGATCAGAATCTGGATAACCAGTTAACCCCGGAGTCTGTACTGGAGGAAGACCAATCACAACAGCTCCATCTTTCACCAGCGATTCTATTTTTTTCAGCAAATCCAACGTCATCGTCTTAAAAGCAGGTAAAACCAGGAGGCGATATTCCATACCCGAAGGAAACTTTATTTTCCCGTCTTCCACAAAAGCTGTATAGAGCAGGCTTGGCGGACAGGCATCAAAATTATATTCCCGTTTATCCACCATATAATCTCCTGTCAAAGCGGATTTCGGCGCACGGAAAACAAAAGGAGCCTCTTCAGGAGCCAGATAAAGAATATCAGCTACCGTCTGACCTTTCTGCAGCAGATACTGACAACGTGCCACATAAGTATGATATGCATCCACGTACGGCCACCATGTCTGATTACGGTCCCAATGGACTCCATACGGTCCCATGGTCATTCCCGGACGTAAACTATCCGGCAAGGCCTGATGTTGAAACGTATGATAAGTCAGCCGGTTAATACCAGCCGCAAAAGCCCAATCGGTTTGGTTCTTCATAGAAGCCGGATGCTGACGCCAGCCGTCGCCTGCTGCCGTAAAAGCCTCCGAAGGAACCACACGTTGCCCTTTGATATTGGCCAGAGAACTTCCTTCAATAGCACTAAACGAAGTATTATAACCACCCGGACTCCAAAACTCACACATCGGAATATCAGCAGAAGCGCCTAACTCCAAATCCTGCATCGGATTCATATCATACGGCTCTATGGAAAGTTGCATACCATGCTGACGGGCATAAGCTTTGACAAACAAAGAATGATTCTCCAGCATTAATTCCTGCATTGTCTGACGCAAATCCCACAAGAAACGCTCACTGATATTTTTATCTCCTACAACCAGTCCCGCATAAACCGGGAAATAAGGCTGCGGATCATATCCCCTACGTTTCTTGAATTCTTCTCTTAGCCGCGGACTCCAGTTCTGAGCCCCCATTTCCCAACTATCCATGTGTAGGATCTTAAGGCCTCCAGCTAAGGTGGTATCTCTTTCACCCAACAAATCAAACAATGATCCTGTAAATGTACGCAAATGTGCCATCAAAGCTGTCGTATCTGTCTTATCACACTCAAAACCAACGCCGGGAAGAGGTGCCGGACGAGTAACAGCTCCATTATTACGTATGCCAAAACGCATAATCATCCATTCACCAGAAGGAACATTCCACGTAACAGAACCGTCTCTCAATAAAGAAGTCAAATCTATAATCTGATCGACAGCAATTGCATCTCCCGGCTCCAACGGTTTATCTTGTTCTTCCCGTTGAATAAATTGTTTCACCCCCGGAGCAGAACTGTATGGAGCCCGATAATACAGGGCCTTTTCTTCGATATCCTTAATAGAAACCTTCCCATTTGTTGCCGGAAAAGCCAAGACAGCTACATCTTCATAATAATCCAACCATTTCTCCTTTAATTCCGGAGTAAACGCTCCCTCTCCGAAATAAGGGGGCTTCGGTGAAGGTTTCTCTAAAGGAATCGTCTGCTTACTGCCTCCGGTTACCCTTGTAACGGAAGAAACCAGATGCCGCATTGATTCTTCGCCTTTCACCCAAGGACCACCGCTACCAGTCCAACCCGGACCGATTCCCAAAATCATCGTAATGCCTAGGCGCTCACATTCCCTGACGGCATGCTTAAAACAGTCTTTCCATTCAGTACTTAAGAAATCAACATGCCCACGAGGTATGCCAACATTGACTTCCAGGAAAACGACAGATCCGATTCCAACCCGCTTCATGGATTCCAAATCTTTAGTCATCCCTTCTTTGGATAGATTACCATCCATAAAATACCAATAAACGCCAGGCCGGGCCGATTCAGGAGGAGAAACAAACAAACGTTTCATATCTTTCAGTTCCTCGGCACTTGCCCAATGATTCATACCAGACAGGAACAAACTGGAAGCAAGCAAGGTATATTTTAATAACTTCATACGCGCCAATTTTATGTTATTATTTTACTTCCACACAAGGTATATTCAACAGACTTGCCAGTTTTTTGATCTTACCGGCTACATGTCCGATTCCGATCGCACAATGATGAGAAGGACCAGCCTTACTCCAATTGTCTATGAACGAACGAACACCACAAGCAAAGCGATAACGACTGTTGGTGTTTCCTATTTGTAACACAGGACCAGGAACAGATTCTCCTTCTGCAACCAACAGGAACAATCCGTCTTTCCCCTCACAAACCGACAATAAAGTAACATCTCCATGACGAACCGTCATCTGAATAGACAAACCTTTTCCCGGCTTTCCATGATAAACAGGAAGAGGAACCAACTTAACCCGTCCTTCCGCCATGGTGAAATGAGCCGGTCCGTCATGTCCCAACAAAACAACATCATCCTTAAAATCCAAGGCATATAACTCGGAGAACGAACCTCCGGCATTTAATAGAGACATGATCTTCATGGCTTGTACGTTCTTAATCTCACATTCCCCGGCAATAGGAATACCTTTTCCTGTCAATAACGTATTACCGGCTATCACTGAAGTAACGATATTCTCATAATCATTCCCGGCATACCCTTCATAATAATAAGCCATCGATCCTAAGTGGTGCGCTTCGATCAGTTTATCCAAAGCCACAGATGTCCTGGCAGCCCGAAGTAATTCACTCTCCTCACATTCATTGACGACCTCAAAACGTTCCCGGAACTCTGCCAGCTTCTGTTCTATTTCATCTGAAGAAGCAGCATCCCGATAAGCTTTCAGCTCACACATTTCCAATAATTCGACATGCGTTCCAAAGGTAGAAGACTGCAACGTCAAATCAGAATAGACATCTAGCATTCCACCATAATAATGACCTAAAACACCCATTCGGTTATTTTGCATTCCTTTCTTGGCAACAGCTGCCTCTAACCATTCTTTCAGTTCCGTCCAAACGTATGTCTCATCCAAATAGCCTGTAATGATTTCATAACGAATACCTGAACGGTTGAATACATTCGAAAACTCAGGAACCGAACAAGCCTGACAATTAGCCAGCCATTCACCGGTCATTAACCCTCGATCACCCAAACCATTCAGATAAGCATAATCAATACAAGGTGTTGGTTGTATATTCAATAATAGCACAGGAACCTTCAACCGTTGAACCAATGGTAAAACCGTAGAAGAAAGGGCATACGTTGAAATATATACCAATAATACATCAATTGATTTCCGTTCTAATTCCGCAGCAACCGTTATGGCTTTTTCAGGTTCATCCACCATTCCTCCATCCACAACACAAACGTGTTCCTGTTCCAATTGCTTTGCTATCTGTTTCCGATAGCCACACAAACGTTCATATAATCCAGAGAACTGAGGCCAATAAGTATCCAACCCCACTCCAACCAATCCTGCATACACTGTTCTATCTTCCATAATTTATCTCGCTTTTTATATTATCCGTACTCTATTTGCAAATATGCTTTTTTTAGATCAACTTCGTTTGTATTTATTGATCTTGAATATATCAAAAATGACATATTTACTGACGACTGATATTTTTTCAGTTCAATCATATAGGATTGTCATTCCAGAAATATTATTTTTGAGACAGTTTACTTGAAACAGGAACATTTTACCTTAAATGCAAATGAAAACAACAAATAACCATATCCAATACCTGGGAAGCAGTCCTTTGGACGAAAAATGGGGATTAACCGTTACGACAGTAGGTTATCAACGTATTCCTGCCCACAGTACATATCCATCGGTCACACAGCATCCGCAAGGATATGTATTCAATCCGCAAAAAGGACGAACACTTTCAGAATATCAGCTGGTATATATATCAGAAGGTTCCGGATATTTTGAATCTGCTTCCTGCAAGCGACAAAAGATCAAAGCCGGAACCATGTTATTAATCTTCCCGGATGAATGGCATACTTACTATCCGGAAGAAAACGGATGGTACGAACATTGGGTAGGTTTCAAAGGAAACATGATAGAGAACTGGATTGCCAACAAATTCTTCTTGAAAGAAAAACCGGTCTTTGAGATTGGAATCAGTTCCAACATTATCGGTTTATATGAAGACATGGATGCATACGCTTCCAAAGAAGATGCCGGATATCAGCAGCTCATTTCCAGCATCGTCTTATACTTAATGGGCGAAATTTATTTTAAGGTAAAGAACTCAGCTTTTAAAGAATCTACCACAGTACGTAAAATCAACGAAGCAAAAGCCTTAATGAAAAGAAATATCAGTAATTCCATCTCTGCAGAAGATATAGCCAGACAATTAAACGTCAGTTATTCATGGTTGCGAAGCCGGTTCAAAGCCTATACCGGAATTTCACCCACACAATACCACCTGAACTTACGTTACATAAAAGCTAAAGAAATGCTCTGTACAACCCAAATGAGTATTTCAGACATTGCCTTTGCATTGAATTTTGAGACCGTGTCGCAGTTCTCCTCTTTCTTTGCCAAGAAAGAAGGTATTTCACCCAGTACTTTCAAAAAGAAATATCATTTAGACCCAAATCCATCCCACAAGCCAGAAGAGGAGTAAAATCCTGCTTGTATAGAACAAAACCTTTGTCATGTTGCACATTTTATCTATCTTTGTGCCAAATTTTTAAGGTTATATATATGAGTCATGATTTATTAAAAGGCAAGAAAGGCATTATCTTCGGTGCATTGAATGATATGTCTATTGCCTGGAAGGTTGCAGAAAAAGCCGTAGAAGAAGGAGCAACTATCACTTTAAGTAATACTCCGATTGCTGTTCGTATGGGACAAGTGGACGAATTGGCCAAGAAACTGAATGCTCAAGTAATCCCGGCTGATGCTACCAGTGTAGAAGATTTGCAGAATGTCTTCTCCAAATCAGTTGAAATCTTAGGCGGACCTGTTGATTTTGTTCTTCATTCTATCGGAATGAGTCCGAATGTTCGTAAAAAGCGGACGTATGATGATTTAGATTATAACATGCTGGAAAAGACTTTAGACATTTCAGCTATTTCTTTCCATAAGATGTTGCAGGTTGCCAAAAAGCAGGATGCCATTGCTGAATACGGTTCAGTAGTAGCTCTGACTTACGTAGCTGCACAACGTACTTTCTTTGGTTACAACGATATGGCTGACGCCAAGAGTTTGTTGGAATCAATTGCCCGCAGCTTCGGTTATATCTATGGCCGTGAAAAGAACGTACGTATCAATACAATTTCTCAGTCTCCAACTCCTACTACTGCCGGAAACGGTGTGAAAGGAATGGAACACCTGATGGACTTCGCCAACAAGATGAGTCCGCTGGGAAATGCAGATGCTGAAGAATGTGCCAATTACTGCGTTATGATGTTCTCAGACTTTACTCGTAAAGTAACGATGCAGAACTTATATCACGACGGAGGTTTCTCAAGTATGGGTATGAGTCTTCGTGCCATGAACCAATACAGTAAAGGTTTCGAAGAATATACCGATGAAAACGGACATATCATTTACGGATAAATCCATATAGGAAAGTTGACTGGTTCTGTCAACTCTGACAGCAGTCAACTTTTCCTTTTAATTATCAAGGAAGCAAATATGTTACTAAAAATCTATGAAGAAAATCCCAATCCGCGCGAAGTAGCTAAAGTAATCCATACGCTGCAAGACGGAGGTTTGATCATTTATCCCACGGATACAGTTTATGCTATTGGATGTGATGCCTTGAATGTGCGTGCTGTCGAAAAGATTTGTCAGATCAAAGGTGTTAATCCTCAAAAGAGTAACCTGTCTATTATTTGTTATGATCTGTCTAACTTGAGTGAATATGCCAAAGTGAATAACGCGGCTTTCAAGTTGATGAAAAAGAATTTGCCCGGACCTTTTACATTTATTCTACCAACCAGCAACGAATTGCCCAAGATTTACAAGAACCGGAAAGAAGTAGGTATTCGTGTACCGGATAATAACATTGTCCGGACGATTGTTCAAGAATTAGGCAATCCGTTACTCACCATGTCTGTACATGACGACGATGATGAAATCTTGGAATATTCAACTGATCCGGAATTAATTGCCGAAAAATACAATGGTCGTGTTGATCTAGTTATCGACGGAGGTTACGGCGGATTAGAACCTTCTACGGTAGTAGATTGTACAACCGACGAGTTCGAGATTGTCCGTCAAGGAAAAGGCCAGTTAAAATAGAAACGTCATCCGAACCAATCACGGATGACGTCTCCATTCATGTTTATGGATTACATATTAAACCGGTAAACATTTCCGCTATAGTCGGCAGCATACAAAGAATTACCTGCTACTGTAATCTTACCAAACAGGGGCGCTCCTATCTTATATTTCCAAACCACTCGCCCTTCTTTCGGATTGACGCCATAGATAACGCCATCCGAAGCACCAAAATAGACTATACCTTTATATAATATAGGACTAGATTCGACGGTACACACTGGATAACGGGAATAAGGCGAAGTGTAAATCAATGAAGCTTCTGTATTTACCTGCCAAACCTGTTCTAATGTTGAACGGTCCAATGCCACCAGTCCATTATTCTGCGTACCGAAAATAATCCATTTATCAGTTACCAGCGGAGTTGATGTCGTATTCACATTATAAGGCATCTCCTTTCGTATAATGGTATTTCCACTCTTGGGTTCGATGATGAAAAAGGCATTGCCCGAAGCCAAATACAACAAACCATCCACATATGCCGGAGAAGCTCCTCGTTCACGGATATCGCTCTCTTCCTTTCGCCAAAGTAGTTTTCCTGTATTCCGATCATTACCATAAAGACCACTCCATTGTGTTCCTGTCACAGCTACGTCGCCAGCCAGTACCGGACTTGAAGTGGCGCCTTGGTTCTGACCCCAGCCTTCATTCAACCAAATAGCTTCTCCCGTCTGTATATCATAAGCACCAAAAGCTTTCCCTGTTCCGGCATACAATTTCCCGTCAGCTACCGTCACACCTTCGATGATGGAAGGCAACCCGTCTACTTTCATTTTCTTTTCCCACTTCAGACTGCCGGTTTCTGCATCGACAGCATACAAATAACCTTCGGCATCCTGCGCAAATACCGTATGATTTTCATAAGCGATCCGATTCTTCACAGAATTACGGACAGAATACCGCCACAGTTGTTTACCCGTCTGAACATCTAATGCTATAATAGCTCCTTCGCCCTTCAAATCCTCATCCAAAGTAGCCATAAAAACCTTCTCTTCTGCAACGACTGGAGCCGTAAACCAAACATTCGCTCCTAGATTTTGAACCCACGACAGCGCAGGTTTTCCTTCGGTTTGAACAGGCTGATAAACAAAAGAAGTCCGATGGGCCGTCACATCTCCATTCTTCCATTCGGCTTTTGCCGTTACAAAGATACGCTGTCCCTTATAAATCTCAGGCAAACGGAATACTGCGCTCCAGTTCCAATCCGTATTGGCCTTCAAAGGCTGATTACGTAAGATCTCTTTCCCTCCTTCCGAAACACACGAATAAGTCAGACGGGCCAAAGGAGAAACCGTATGATAAGCATTGACAGACATCTTCAAATTACCTTCGGCATCAACCGCACAGACATCGTTGGCTATCGAGGCAAATTGCAGGGAATGATTCAGATACGTATAACGCAGCTGACTGGTAATATTACCATCCCGATCAGCATGGATCATACGGACGGCACTAACCGAACGGTCTATTCCTCCTTTATCCAAGGTTGACGTACTGATTGTCTTGATCTTTCCTTGCTGCCGGATAAAATGCATGTGCCAATGTCCATATACCCAAGCTTTGGTATTATAATCATTCAGATCCAGTTTTTCCGTATCACTTATCTTAAAGACAAACTGATCGGTCGTACTCCATAAATCATGGTTGAAGAAAACAATTGGTTTTCCGGCCGGTTGCTGTGCCAGATCTTGCTCAATCCAGCGGAAAACATCTTCTCTCCGAAAGCCCGGAGCATGATCTCCTCCCCACATCGGCGTCACGATATAATGCGTTGAGCCAAAATCAAACGAGTAATAAACCGGACCATAGATACTTTCGAACAGCTCTTCTCCGTACTTCCCTTTTACAAGGTCATGATTTCCCAAACAATAGAAGACCGGACAACCCATATTCGACGTATTCATCAGCTTGATATGATTCTTCAATCCGTTTTCATAGCAAATATCACCGGTATGAATCATAAAAGCAACCTTCTCGTTTGCCGCCAGATCACGCATTTCGTTCGCCCAATCTTCCTGATTGACGGTATTAAATATTTCCGTATCAGCAATATGTAAATACTGATGACTCCCGTCTGGAGCCACATAACCTTGTAGCGGCTGCACACCAAAATCATACGAACGATTCTGGTCAGAAATACAGATATAATGCTTATTGTCCGTCTGATAACCAGAAGGAGTTGTTATAAAAATAAACCGTTCACGTTCAAATCCAGGTAAAGAGAAACTACCATCCGCTGCCGTTTTAACGACATGAAGTCCATCCGATACACAAACTCCTTTCAATAGCTTCTCCCCTTTATCATATTGGCCGTTTCTATTCGTATCGACAAAAACACGGCCCTGGTAAGCTGCTTGGCTCATCAACGTACAGCCGAGCATACATAATAATAAGTTTCTTTTTCTCATTCGATCTCTTTCCGTTAATTATATATATCTACCTCAAAGATATACATTATGTATAAAATACAAAAACCATCAGCTGGTAAGCAGATGATCTTCCTAACTTCCTTTTATTTATAAAGAGATTTTAAGTCAACTAAATCCGTTAAATGATACTTTTTTATCGTTTCACCCTTGTGGAACGATCGGCTCACAATTGTGGAACGATCGTATCACCCAGGTGAAATGATCGTTCCACGTAGGTGAAACGATAAAATTCTGTCATTTAACGGATTTAGTTGACTTAAAATCTCTTTATAAATAAAAGGGGTTGACTCTAGTTTAACTTATTTATATACTGAGTTGACTCATATTTTTGTTAATCACTC
>NZ_JAKZMM010000077.1 GCF_022809355.1 Parabacteroides faecalis
TCTTGCCCCCAGCCCACCGCCGGGATCAAAAAGCCTAAACATACCAAAAGCGGGAACAACCGCAAGGAAAGTACCCGCTTCTTCACCATTTGTAAAAATCTTTTCTTCATACGTGTTTCTAAGTTTAATTGTTAGTATTCTGTTTTAAGCCCAGAAACAAAGCGTAAGAGAAAGAATACCTTCTTTCAAAGACCGTTTGTTTCTGTGGTTTTATTCTCTTCTTCGTTTTGAAGAGTAATCACCCTCCGCCCTAAGGGAGAGTCTCCCTTAACTCTAAGGGAAGACTTCCCTCAGTCCGAAGGGAAAGCGTCCCTCAACCCGGAGGGAGGTTCTCCCTTAGAGCTGAGGGACGTTTTTTGACAACTATTCATTGACAAGCGTCAACGGATAATCGAGCGTCTTGGGGACTTTCAGCTTGGCATTCGAACTGCTATATTGCGTCGTAATGCGCAGGGTGTAAGGCCCGTCCAGCAAACCGGTCGGGATCTGGATAATCAGTTCGGACGGCATGTTCTTGATGATCTGGTAGTCGGGCAGTTTCTCGGCCGACTGTGATTCGTTGATCAGGTAAACACCCACAGACTCGTCGGTGCCACCCACCTTGAGGTTGCGCCCCTTGATGACAAAGCCGAACCCGGGTGAGGCTGTACCGTCTTTCAAACCGGTCTTCTTGTCTTCTACTTCGATCACGTACATGATATCCGCCTTTTCGCCCAGGATTTCGACCTTCGTCTGGGCAATCTCATCGCGCAAAGTCTTGCCTTGCTGAAAATTCACCTTGATGGAGTTCTTTTCCTTGTTCCAGACACCTCCGTCGATTACCCCCTGAAACGAAGGCGAAGCGTAGAACAGCCCCGTGTTGACGGTGTAACCATTGAGGAGGCTTTCCATAATGATCCGGTTGTAGAGGGTCACCGCGTGGTTGAGGGTTTCTTCTTTCAAACCCGTGATTTCGTGCATCATCCGTTCGAAGATGTCTTTCTCGGTTAAACTACCTGCCGATTCCAGCACCAGGATTTTGTCGTCTTTGTTGTCGGTCGTGACGGTATTGTCGGCCAACCAACCTTTCAATACATTTGCCATGGCATTTTAATTTTAAGAATGAATAAAAACGCAAAAAGCCCGGCCGGCTTCATCGGCCATGGGAGAACATCCCACGGCAAATGAAACCAGCCGGGCTTTCGCTCCAACTATTTCTCTATTATAGACTTTGCTTGCTTGCTTGCTTGCTTGCTTGCTTGCTTGCTTGCTTGCTTGCTACACAATTATCCCGCACCACCAAACATTCGGCGGTAAAAGATGTTAAACTTCGAGAGATATTTGTGCTATTGAGAAGCGGCATTGTCATTTCCTTTTTGGTATCTGTCGCAAATATAAGGTTTTTATCCGAGAAGGCAAAAAAGATTGAAATATTCTTTACAAAATTATCGTATCCGGTTCAAAAACGGTATGGAGCCTTCTCAATGCTCCATCCTCAATTTCCGCCTGTATTCCATGGGAGAAACAGCATGATGCTTCTTGAAAAACTTGCAGAAGGCAGCCTGGTCGGAAAAATGCAGCTCTTCGGCAATCAGGCTGACGGGGATGCTCTCATCGTCGAGGCGCTCGGTGGCCCGCTTGATCAGTTCGTCGCAAATCACTTCGTGCGGTGTCTTGCCCAAAACTTCCTTGACCAAACGAGACAGATGCTTTGTCGAGATACAAAGCTTGTCGGCATAGAAGTCAATTTGATGTTCAACCGCAACATGTTGCCAGACCAGTTTCATGAAATCCATCATCACCCAATCGCGCTTACTGATTACCGGAGGCAACCGGTTATCCGTCTGGCTCCGTTCCAGCATGATCTGGCCTACTTCCAGCATGAAACTCTTGAAATATACCAATAACAATTCCCGTCTGTAATAATGATCAAGCGAAGCCAAGGTAGATTTGAGAATCTCCATCTGACGCTCCAAATACTCAAATTGCCCGTCTGTAAGTGATAAAACCGGACGATGCAGGCGATCGATCAAGTAATGATCAGGACCAGGACGCAGATTCTTGAGAGAAGCCTTGGCAAAAGTATAATTGGGAATTAAGCACCACGCCTGAAGATCGGTACTGAGGTCGCATATCTCTACCCTGACACCTTCAAGCAGGTCCAGGAAGAAATGCGCTTTCATCTCATAAGCCACCTCGTTGATACGAAGAGAAAGTCTGCCGGCTCCCACCAGCAAAAACATACGAGTATCCGTTACCGGTCTGTTCACTAGCCGGACCAATTCACGTGAAGTCAACAGCAAGACACAGCCATCCAGACTGCACGTAGGAGAAAATAGCGGAAATAGATCTTTTTGTGTCATCATCATACATTTCATTCAACAAACAACCACGCAGACAAAGATAAAAAGCCTTTGTCTGAAATAGACAAAAGTCTGCGCTAAATAGACATGCCTTTTACTAATAAAATCTAATGCCGTTCCATCTGGACAAATGCTTGGGCTATTTGACCAAACAAATGCAAAAGGTTCGCCCTTATTTTTGCATCCGAAGAACAACAAACATACAAAATATGAAGGCAAAAAGTTATTTAGTTTTAGGTTTAGGTTACATGGCGTTGCTGGTTGGCTGCCAAAGCCAAACGCCTCAACAAGGAGGACAAACAGACTATCCACTCCTGACATTGAAACCAGAAAACCGACAATTATCGGTTAAATATTCAGCAGTCATAGAAGGAAAACAAGATGTTGAAGTCCGTCCGCAAGTATCAGGAACCATTACCGAGGTATGTGTAAAAGAAGGAGCACGGGTCAGCAAGGGACAAGTCTTGTTTGTAATCGACCAGGTACCTTACCTGGCAGCATTAAAGCAGGCAGAAGCCTCTGTTGCCACAGCCGAGGCAAACGAAGCCACAGCGAAACTAACCCTCGAAGGGAAAGAATCGCTCTATAAAGACAAGGTTATTTCCGACTTTGAACTGCGCACCGCGCGCAACAACTACCAAAGTGCCCAAGCCAGCTTGATGCAAGCCCAAGCAGAGTTAGTGAATGCCCGTAATAACCTTTCCTATACCGAAATCAAAAGTCCGGTGGACGGATATGCAGGCATGACCTCCTATCGTATCGGGGCACTGGTAACCTCCGGAATGACGGAACCACTGATCCGAGTTTCAGACAACTCGCAAATGTACGTGTACTTCTCCATGACGGAAAAGCAAGTCCTCTCACTCACCGCCCAATACGGTTCTCTTGACAGTGCCCTACTCTCCTTTCCTCCCATTCAATTAGAGCTGAATGATGGATCGGTCTACCAGCATACGGGGAAAATAGATGTCATCAGTGGACTGATCGACAAGACTGCCGGAACCGTCAGTCTTCGGGCTGTATTTGATAACCAGGAGAAACGGTTGATGAGTGGCGGTTCGGCCAACGTCATCATTCCTTACGAACGGCAACAGTGCCTCGTCATCCCTCAAGGTGGAACTTACGAAATACAAAACCGCATCTTCGCCTATAAAGTAGTAGACGGAAAGGCGGAATCAACCCCGATCGAAGTCTTTGAAATCAACGACGGCAAAGAATACATCGTAGAAGACAGACTTCAAGCAGGTGACGTGATTGTATCCGAAGGAGCCGGTTTACTGAAAGACGGAGCCATCGTTGCTGCTTCTGCCGTAAAACCTAATACAGAGGAGGAATAAAACATGAAACTACAACACTTTATCGACCGCCCCATCCTATCCATGGTGATCTCTGTAGTCATCCTGGTAGCGGGATTAATAGGGCTTTATGCGTTATCAGTCGAACAATATCCCGATATTGCTCCACCAACCATTCGTGTTTCGACAACCTATAGTGGAGCCAATGCCGAAGCTGTACAGAAAAGTGTGATCGTGCCGCTGGAAGAAGCTATCAATGGTGTAGAGAACATGACTTACATGACCTCAACTGCCAGTAACACCGGAAGTGCAGAAATCACCGTCTACTTCAAGCAAGGAAGTGATCCTGATATGGCAGCCGTCAACGTACAAAACAAAGTATCCACAGCCACTTCATTGTTACCGGCCGAAGTGACCAAAGTAGGTGTCACTACCATGAAACGACAGAACAGTATGCTGAAGATCTTCGGACTCTACAGCCCCAATGGTACGTACGACGAAACCTTCCTGACCAATTACCTGAGCATTAACGTTAAGCCTCAGCTACAACGTATCACAGGTGTGGGAGAAGTCAACATCATGGGCGGTGACTATGCCATGCGTATTTGGCTCAAACCGGATATCATGGCCCAATACGAACTTGAACCCAGCGATGTAGAAGCGGCCTTGTCAAGTCAAAACATAGAAGCTTCTACCGGTTCTATCGGCGAGGACTCAAAGAATGTATATCAGTATACCTTAAAATACAAAGGCCGCCTTGAAACCGAACAGGAATTTGAGGAAATTGTCATCCGGGCCTATGAAGACGGACGCGTACTGAAATTAAAAGATATTGCCACGGTTGAATTAGGATCCCAGAGTTATACGTACACCGGAGCTGTCAACGGAGCACCAGGAAGTACTTGTATGGTCAACCAAACAGCCGGAACCAATGCCAACGAAATCATCACCAACATCGACAAATACCTGGAATCCCTCAAGGAATCACTGCCCAAGGATGTGGAAGTTGTCGAACTGATGAGTACGAAAAACTTCCTTGACGCCTCTATCCACGAGGTGATCAAGACGTTGCTCGAAGCCATCATCCTCGTTGTACTCGTTGTATATGTATTCCTCCAGAATCCACGTTCCACACTCATCCCGACCATCAGTATATTCGTTTCCCTCATCGGAACGTTTGCATTCCTGTACATCGCCGGATTCAGTATCAACCTGCTAACCCTATTTGCATTGGTACTTGCCATCGGAACGATTGTAGATGATGCCATTATTGTAGTAGAAGCCGTACAGGTACGTTTCGACGAAGGATACCGTTCGCCCTACAAAGCGTCAATCGATGCCATGTCTGGTATTTCTTCAGCCATCGTAACTTCAACATTAGTTTTCATGGCTGTATTCGTACCCGTTTCATTCATGGGAGGAACATCGGGTGTATTCTATACCCAATTTGGTATCACCATGGCTGTTGCGGTAGGTATCTCGGCGGTTAATGCTCTAACCTTATCGCCCGCACTCTGTGCCTTAATCCTCCGCCCTAATGAAATTCTGGTAGAGGGGAAAAAGCCGGAGTTCTCTACCCGCTTCCGTATGGCATTCGAATCATCGTTCCGACAAATTGTCCTTAAATACAAGAACGGAGTTAAATTCCTGATCAAACGGAAATGGTTGGCATGGAGTGCCTTCGCTGCAGCGGTAGGTCTTCTGTTCTACTTCATGAATACCACCAAGACCAGCTTGGTTCCTTCGGAAGATACAGGTTCTATTTTCGTCAGTATCGATACACCCGCAGGCAGTACCCTGGCTGAAACTGTCAGTATCATGGGAAAAGTAGAAAAGGAACTACAGGAAATTCCACAGATAGCCGACTTCAATAAAGTAGCCGGTTTCGGTATGGGTTCCGGTAGTGGTGCTTCACACGGTATGTTTATCGTCCAATTGAAACATTGGGATGAACGTCCTGGGAAAGAGAACAGCGTAGATGCCATTTCGGCTGAGATATACCGACGGACATCGCATATCAAGAATATGAACCTTTTCGTCTTCTCCCCTCCTATGATCTCCGGATACGGAACTGGTAACAGCTTCGAACTTTACCTGCAAGACCGTGGAGGAAAAGGAATTGACGCACTTAGCGAAGTAACCAATAACTTCCTGGCTGTCTTAAACCAACGGCCTGAGATCCAAATGGCTTATACTTCTTTCAGTGCCAAATTTCCTCAATACCGAGTTGATGTGGACGAGGCACAATGCCAACGTGCTGGAACAACGACAGAAGAAGTATTATCCGTCCTGTCCGGTTATTTTGGAAGTATCTACGCTTCTAACTTCAACCGCTTTACAAAATTGTACCGGGTAATTATCCAGGCTCCATCAGAAAGTCGAAACAACATGCAGTCACTTGATAATGTATTCGTCAAAACAACAGGAGGCATGGCACCCGTCAGTCAGTTTGTAAAGCTGACAAAGACTTACGGAGCGGAATCACTGACACGCTTTAACATGTTCTCGTCCATCAATGTTCAGGGAATGCCTGCCAGCGGATACAGTTCAGGCGATGTCATCAACGCCGTCAAAGAAGTAGCAGCCCAGACATTACCCACCGGTTACGGATATGAATTCTCCGGTATGACTCGTGAAGAAGAGGAAATGGCCAATTCACACGATACCGTTATCATTTACGGAATCTGTATCTTATTCATTTACCTGATCCTCTGCGCGCTCTATGAAAGTCTGTTCATTCCGATGGCTGTGATCCTATCCGTTCCATTTGGCTTAATGGGAAGCTTCCTGTTTGCCAGGATATGGGGTATCGAAAATAACATTTACTTGCAAACCGGATTAATCATGTTAATTGGATTATTGTCGAAAACAGCCATCCTTCTTACGGAATATGCGACTGAACGAAGAAAAGAAGGCATGTCGCTCTCGCAAGCAGCCATCTCAGCTGCCGGAGTCCGTTTACGTCCGATCCTGATGACTGCCCTCACCATGATATTCGGTCTGTTGCCTTTGATGTTCGCTTCGGGTGTTGGAGCCAACGGGAATAATTCTTTGGGAGTCGGTGCTGTTGGCGGTATGATCATCGGAACAATAGCCTTGCTCTTTGTCACACCCGCCTTCTTTATAACCTTTCAATATTTGGAAGAACGAATTATGGGAAAAAGAAAAGCAGATAGAAAATTATGAGAAATAGTATATATATATTAGTAGTAGGCCTACTGTTCCTGAACAGTTGCCATATTTACCGAAATTACCAACGGCCCGAAGGATTGCCTGTTGACAGCCTCTACCGGCAAACACCTATTGCCTCAGACGACTCTCTTTGTCTGGGAGATCTTCCGTGGCAAGAGTTGTTTCAAGATTCTCAACTCCAGCAACTCATACAACTAGGTTTGGAAAACAACACGGATATGCAAATAGCTTTACTGCGTGTTGATCAAGCCCGCTCTCAATTACAGGCTGCTCGGTTGGCATTCTTGCCGTCACTTTCTTTATCGCCACAAGGCGCCTTGAGCCGTACAGATGGAAGCAAAGCAGTCAAAACGTATGAGTTACCCATACAAGCCAGTTGGGAAATTGATCTTTTCGGCAAACTGCGTAATGCTAAGCAAGAGACCCAAGCAGCCCTGTTGCAGCAAGAAGCTTATCAACTGGCAGTCCGTTCGGATTTAATTGCCAATATTGCCAATAGTTATTATACGCTTCTATTATTGGATGATCAAATCGATCTGACAACCTCAACACTGGATGTCTGGAAAGAGCAAGTCCGATTACTGGAATCGCGCTTTAAAGTAGGAGAAGAAACAGAAAATGCCGTAACACAAGCCCGCGCCAGTTTATATGAATTAGAAGCTTCTCTGACAGACTTGCAGAAGCAATTATATGAAACAGAAAATGCTTTGTGTTCACTTCTAGGTATTACATCCCGACATATCGAACGAACATCTTTGGCAGAACAACAACTTCCGGAAACAGGTAGTATTGGGATTCCATTACGTCTGTTGTCTAAACGCCCGGATGTAGTCCAGGCTGAAATGGAATTGGCCAGTGCATATTATAGTACCAACCAAGCCAGGTCTGCCTTCTATCCGAATCTGACTCTTTCCGGTAGTGCCGGATGGACAAATTCTTTAGGAGAGGTCGTAACAAACCCTGGAGGTTGGATTCTGTCAGCCATTGCTTCGTTGACACAACCTATATTCAATCAAGGAAAACTCATTTCTAACCTGCGGGTATCAAAAGATGAAGAACAGATTGCTCTTCTCAATTATAAGCAAGCACTGTTAAACGCAGGTCAAGAAGTAAACGATGCCTTGTTTGCAACCGAATCTGCCCAAAAGAGTTTTGACAGTCATCAAAAACAATGTCAGGAACTAGAGCGATCAGTAACAACGGCAGAATCGTTATACAAAACGGGTAATGCAACTTATCTGGAATTACTGACAGCACGCCAATCGTTATTAAATGCCCAACAGAATTTAGCTTCTGACAGCTTTACGATTTTGCAATCTACCATTAATCTATATAATGCGTTAGGCGGTGGTACGAACTAAGTACAAAAGCAACAAGCCGGTGCTCCGAAAAGCGACCGGCTTGTTATTCTTTTATAAAAAGGGAAACAGGTTATTTCACTTCTTCACCATTCTCTTTAAAGAGGGCCGTTACTTCTTCCTCTTCCAATACCAAGGTTACCTTGTATTGTTTTCCATCTTCTTTTTCAGCAACGAAAGCCTCTTTCACCGTATAGTCAGGATATGCTTTTTCAACCGCCTGTGTCACTGCTTCGGGCAAATCCTTCACTTCTACTTTGACGAAATCATCTTGAGCCACTTCACTCACTACCATTACAGAATCAACACTTGTTTCTGAAGCGAATGCACTGAAACTACCTACACTCATCAAACATGCTACTGCAACTAATACCTTTTTCATAATTTCAAACATTTTAAATTCAACATTTCTTTTCTGACTCTCGTCACTAAACATAGGACAAAGCACATACCAGAAATTGTCTAAAATCATGACTATACTCAAAATCAGCAGTTTGAGTTTTTGGCATTAACACAGAGAACGTGAATTTAAGATTTCTTTTGGTACAATCTGTGGATTTTAACCACAAATCATGGCTCAGATCAATCCAAAATGACGTAAAGCAACGACAACGCCATCCTCATCAACACTTGTTGTCACAAAATCAGCCGAAGCTTTCACATCGTCCATTGCATTTCCCATGGCGACTCCGATACCTACATGCTGTAACATGGCTATATCGTTACCTCCGTCTCCAAATGCCATCGTTTCTTCCAAGGCTATTCCATAATGTTCTATGATCCGATCAATACCAACCGCCTTGGTACAACCTTTCGCTACCACATCAGCAAAATAAGGACTCCAGCGAGCAGCCAGGCTATTCGGCATAGAAGCCATAATCTGTTCTTCCTCTTCTGCCGTAAAAAAGGCTATCAACTGAAAAATCTCTTTATCAGCAAGAGTTTCAATCGGTCCGATTTCTGGAGCCTTCAAACGTATTTGTTCATACAAAGCATCCACAGACTCGTTTCGGTAATTCAAGACAATGGCATCCTCCGTCACACAAGCACAGGGAAATGTATGTACTGTCCGCTGATATTCTAACATCGAATGAATGTCTTCTTTCGGAATGGCCTGTTTATAGATTACTTCATCTTTTCCGGCAATACAATAGCCACCGTTTAATGTCACATAACCATCGACTTCCAAATTTCCTAAATTATCTATACACTGTAACTGCCGTCCGGTTGCAATAAACACCTTGATTCCTTTTGTCCGTAACTGATGGATGGCTTCAACTGTCGAATTTGCCACCACATGCGTCTTAAAACTTACCAACGTCCCGTCGATATCAAAAAACACAGCCTTGATCATATATTCCTTTTTCTTTTCTATAACGCATGCAAAATTACGGTAAATTCTCCTTTCCCCTTATTTTATTCCATTTTTTTGTAGTTTTGGCAAGCCACATGCGTCTAATAGAATAAATAAAATTCTAATCACGAAAAACAATGGAAAAATTAGAAACAGAATTTGCACAAATAGTAAAAGAGCAGAAAGACACCATCTATACCGTGTGTTATATGTTCTCTAAGGATGCAGAGGAAATCAATGATTTGTTTCAGGAGATTTTAGTCAATTTATGGAAAGGGTTTTCTTCTTTCCGCGGTCAAAGTCACATCAAAACGTGGGTGTGGAAAGTGAGCCTCAATACCTGCATTTCGTTTGATCGAAAAAAACGAAGTCGCGCACAAACGATTCCGCTGAAGATGAATATCAACCTCTACAAAGACAACGACAAAGACTCTTTGCAAATCAGAATGCTCTACGAACGAGTAAACAGACTTGGCTTATTCGACAGAGCCATTATCCTGTTATGGCTCGAAAATCTCAGTTATGAAGAAATCGGTGCCATCGTCGGTATATCTGCCAAAAACGTATCCGTACGGCTTTATCGTATCAAAGAAGAACTCAAAAAAATGTCTAATCAGTAAAACAATTTTCATCATGGAAAAATATATCACATCCTTTGAATTGGAAGAAATGAAACAGCAAATCTGTTTATTGAAAGAGAAATTAGAAAAACAAACGATCATCAATGATAATATGATCCGGCAAGCCATGCAACAGAAAGTATCAAAGATGCATAAAGATGCAATTATCATGATTATTGTAGCGACCATCGGAATTCCATATTGTTTCTTTTTCTTTACGTTGGTAGGTTTCTCTTACTGGCTGGCAACAGGTACTGTCTTATTCCTGTTGGCTTGCCTAGTAAAACTGAACCGGAACAAAAAGAAACTGGCACACATCCAGACATTATTAAATGAAAATCTGGTTGAATGTGGGAAAAGTGTCCTATTATTGAAAAAAGAGACGCTCCAGTCCTTTAAAATTATGATGCCGATTTTAGCGTTCTGGGTTATTTGGTTCTTTGCCGAAATATTCTTCGTTCTTCCTCAAGATGACAATGATTTTATCATTAGTATTACATGCGGATCTCTGGTAGGTCTTCTTACTGGCTTAAGTCTTGGTATTTCCAAACACAAGAAAGACATGAAAACCATAAAAGATATCTTACTGCAAATCAAAGATTTAGAAAACAACTAAAATTCATTATAAACCACTCGCCAAAATACGCCGGCTTTTGATCAATATACGCCAGCTTTTGATCAAAAGCCGGCGTATTTTCAATCATTCCTAGGCATGAATTGACTATGCCTAAATTTACTTTACACTTTTTTGATACGTTACTAAAAAACTCTACAGATAAAATAAGTCTTACTAAAAGGCTTTACATATTACCTTTGCA
>NZ_JAKZMM010000078.1 GCF_022809355.1 Parabacteroides faecalis
TTCCGAACAGAGAAGTTAAGCCTCGTCACGCCGATGGTACTGCGTAACAGTGGGAGAGTAGGTAGCCGCCGTTTTAGAGAGAGAATGAAAGCCGGTTCAACAAAATGTTGAGTCGGCTTCTTTCTTTGTTTAGACCTTGACAAGACGATTTCTCAGGTAGTTATCCAAATAACCAGCGAAAACATTGTTCATGTAGTCGTGGAGAATGTACCTTCAAGGATGCTTGCGGGAGCAGAATCGTTTACATTGCTGGCATATATCATACCCCAGCAATGTACCTAAAATGAAATCTTCTTCAGGAGATAATTGGTTAAGAGGGCGAGTGACAAGTAATCAGATGGTTTCGATACATTCCGGTTTGCCAAAGTAAAGATTGACACAGCGATCGCTGGCCTCTTGCTTGATAAAGCAAATCTTTTGGCTTTCCAACCGTTCGACGGCTATCGGTTCATAGCATTTGTTTAATGTACATAAAACCATGTTGCGTACTCCTTTTTTATATTCGTAGATGTGATTGAGGAATACTTTTATTTCACCCGGAATGCCAGTGCTCGTCATAACCATAAATTCTGCAGTCTTTAATAATACTTTACGCTAGTCCTTCTGTTTTCAGTTGTTCTATCCAATTCTCTATTCTTTCAGCTGTTTGATCGTCTTCGTTCATTTCATCGAGGGGTAATCCGATAAATTGGTCGTTAATGACGGCCGTTGAAGTATCAAAAGAGTATCCATCTGTGCTGACTGTTCCGATGAATTTAGCCCCCGTTCCTTGTAGCTCTTGATAAATTGTGCCTAGGGCATCACAGAATGTATCGCCAAAAGAAGCCGAATCACCGCAGCCGAACAATCCGATCAATTTATCAGACAAATCCAATGATTTGATTTTAGCAAGGAAATCAAACCAATCATCTTGCAAGTCTCCAGCGCCCCATGTCGAACTGCCTAATAGTAGAACTTCATACTTTCCTAGATCGGCTGGAGAAGCTGTCGCTACATTGTATACATCTGTTGCTGGAATACTTAACAGATTCGCTATCTGGTTTGCAATATTTTCGGTCGTTCCACTGGATGAACCGAAGAAAATTCCTGTTTTTTTCATTCTGATATGTTTTAATGTTAGTAACGATTGCAAAGGTCTCCTATTTCAAAAACTCAATCAATACCTAAATCGATGTATTTTATAAGCTGATAATACCTGAAAAGAAGTATATTCACATCAGCTTAAAAAGTCATTTTACACGAATTATCCTGATAGATTCTCGTTACTTTTAATATTTTTCTTACGGTTTGTAATTTTTATTACGAAAAAAGTTAGGAATATATTTTGTGGTTTCAGAAAACAATGTAACTTTGCACCGTCAAAAAGATAAATAGAAAAAAGATAATTCAAATGGAACAGATTTTGCGTAACAGTCTATTGAATTCGTTGGGTATTATTATTATTCTACTCTGGCAACAGGATAGGAAGTGAGACGGTGCGTGATTCTGTAAGATGAAATAAGGATAAAGACCTTTCTCGCTTCCCTGTGAGAAAGGTCTTTTTTATTTGTATATAATTCTATAAGATAAAACAGATATGTCAGACAGATTATTTATTTTTGATACGACACTTCGTGATGGGGAGCAGGTTCCCGGATGTCAGTTGAACACTGTTGAGAAGATTCAAGTGGCAAAGGCATTAGAGGCTTTGGGAGTTGATGTTATTGAAGCAGGTTTTCCGGTTTCAAGTCCAGGTGATTTTAAGAGTGTAGTTGAGATTTCTAAAGCTGTGACTTGGCCTACGATTTGTGCTTTGACTCGTGCAGTTGAAAAGGATATTGATGTTGCTGCTGAAGCTTTGAAGTTTGCTAAGCGTTCTCGTATCCATACGGGTATCGGAACTTCTGATCCTCATATTAAGTATAAATTTAATTCGACACGAGAAGAAATTATTGAAAGAGCGATTGCTGCAACTAAATATGCTCGTAAGTATGTGGATGATGTTGAGTTTTATTGTGAAGATGCAGGGCGTACTGAAAATGAATATCTGGCCCGTGTGGTAGAAGCAGTCATTAAAGCAGGTGCTACTGTCGTGAACATTCCGGATACAACCGGTTATTGTCTGCCTGATGAATATGGTGCCAAGATCAAGTATCTGATGGAACATGTGGATGGTATTGAAAAGGCTATTCTTTCAACTCACTGCCATAATGATTTGGGAATGGCTACTGCCAATACCGTTCAAGGGGTACTGAATGGAGCTCGTCAAGTAGAAGTAACGATTAATGGTATTGGAGAGCGTGCCGGAAATACTTCTTTGGAAGAAATAGCCATGATTTTCAAGAGCCATAAAGAATGTGGAATTACGACTAATATCAATACTACCAAAATATATGGTATCAGCCGGACGGTGTCTAGCTTGATGAATATGCCGATTCAACCGAATAAGGCGATTGTGGGAAGAAATGCTTTTGCGCATTCGTCTGGAATTCATCAGGATGGAGTTTTGAAGAATGTACAGACTTACGAGATCATTGATCCGAAAGATGTTGGTATTGATGATAATGCTATCGTTTTAACTGCCCGTAGTGGACGTGCCGCTCTGAAACATCGTCTGCATGTGTTGGGTATAGAGACTAATCAGGAAAAGTTGGATCAGATCTATGAGGATTTCTTGAAACTGGCAGACAAGAAGAAAGAAATTACGGATGATGATGTACTTGTATTGGCAGGAGCAGACCGGACAATGAATCATCATATCAAATTGGATTA
The DNA here is from genome assembly GCF_022809355.1 of Parabacteroides faecalis. Lineage (GTDB taxonomy): Bacteria > Bacteroidota > Bacteroidia > Bacteroidales > Tannerellaceae > Parabacteroides > Parabacteroides faecalis. Next base: position 2,752 of record NZ_JAKZMM010000078.1, read on the forward strand.
TCTGCAAGTGACGAGTGGTGTAGGTGTCCGCTCAGTAGCCAGTTTAGGATTGAGTATAGCTGGTGAGAAATTTGAAGCGGCGGCTTCAGGAAATGGTCCTGTAGATGCAGCCATCAAAGCATTGAAGCAGATCATACATCGTCAGATGGTACTGAAGGAATTTACGATCCAGGCTATTAGTAAAGGTAGTGATGATGTGGGTAAAGTACACATGCAAGTGGAATACGACGGTCATGTTTACTATGGCTTCGGAGCTAATACGGATATCATCGCTGCTTCGGTAGAAGCTTACATTGACGCTATTAATAAATTTGTAAAATAACAGAGCATGAATACGCTATTTGATAAAATATGGGATGCCCACGTGGTTCAGCAAGTGGAAGATGGGCCTGTCCAGTTATATATTGACAGACTATATTGTCATGAAGTGACAAGTCCGCAGGCTTTCCAAGGATTGCGGGAAAGAGGATTAAGTTGTTTCCGTCCGGATCATATCTTCTGTATGCCGGATCATAATACACCAACACATGATCAGGACAAACCGATCGAAGATCCGGTTTCAAGGGCTCAGGTGGATACGCTGGAGAAGAATGCTAAAGAATTTGGTTTGACTTATTTCGGCATGATGAATCCGAAGAATGGAATCATTCATGTTGTTGGTCCCGAACGAGGATTAACTCTTCCAGGAATGACTATTGTTTGTGGTGACTCACATACTTCTACACATGGAGCTGTTGGTGCCGTTGCCTTTGGTATTGGTACGAGTGAAGTGGAAATGGTCATGGCTTCCCAATGTATTTTGCAGTCTCGTCCGAAAACTATGCGGATTACGATTGATGGTAAGTTGGGTAAAGGGGTAACCGCAAAAGATGTGGCTCTTTATATGATGTCAAAGATGACTACCAGTGGGGCTACCGGTTATTTTGTTGAGTATGCCGGCGAAGCAATCCGCAGTCTGACAATGGAAGGAAGACTGACTCTTTGTAATCTTTCTATTGAAATGGGAGCACGTGGCGGTATGATTGCTCCGGATGAAGTGACCTTCGCCTATTTGAAGGGACGTGAATATGCACCGAAGGGCGAAGCGTGGGATCAGGCTTTGGCTTATTGGAAGACTTTGAAGAGTGACGATGATGCTATCTTTGATAAAGAAGTACGTTTTGATGCGGCTGACATTGAACCGATGATTACTTATGGAACCAATCCGGGAATGGGTATGGGAATTACGAATTCTATTCCGACAACCGAGGGAATGGGCGAAGTTGAGAAAGGTTCGTTTGAGAAATCCATGCATTATATGGGATTCCAACCGGGCGAGTCGTTGTTAGGCAAGCCGGTAGATTATGTCTTTTTGGGAGCATGTACAAATGGACGTATCGAAGATTTTCGAGCTTTTGCTTCCGTTGTAAAAGGTCGGAAGAAAGCGGAACATATCACAGCATGGCTTGTTCCTGGTTCATGGATGGTAGATGCGCAGATTCGGGAAGAAGGTTTGGATAAGGTATTGGCAGAAGCTGGTTTCGAGATTCGTCAGCCGGGTTGTTCCGCTTGTCTTGCTATGAATGACGATAAGATTCCTGCCGGCAAATATGCAGTCTCGACTAGTAACCGTAATTTCGAAGGTCGTCAAGGCCCAGGTTCGCGTACTTTGTTGGCTAGTCCGCTTACGGCGGCTGCAGCTGCAGTGACAGGCGTCATTACTGATCCTAGAACTCTTTTGTAATATGTCTTTTATTTTGAGAAGTTATTTATGAAACAAAAATTTAATATAGTAACAAGTACGTGTGTCCCACTTCCGCTGGAAAATGTGGATACCGATCAGATCATTCCGGCTCGTTTCTTGAAAGCAACTACACGAGAGGAAAAGTTTTTCGGGGATAACCTGTTTCGTGACTGGCGCTATCGTCCCGACGGTTCGTTGAATACCGATTTTGTCTTGAATGATCCAACGTACGGAGGACAAATTCTGGTAGCAGGAAAGAACTTTGGTTCCGGTTCAAGTCGTGAACATGCTGCGTGGGCTATAGCCGGTTATGGTTTCCGGGTTGTGGTTTCTAGCTTCTTTGCCGACATCCACAAGAATAATGAATTGAACAACTTTGTTCTTCCGGTGGTGGTGAGCGAGGCTTTTTTGCAGGAATTGTTTGATTCTATCTATGCTGATCCGAAGATGGAAGTCGAAGTTAATCTGCCGGAGCAGACGATTACGAATAAAGCAACCGGAAAATCGGAGCATTTCGAAATCAATGCTTATAAGAAACATTGTTTGATGAATGGGTTGGATGATGTGGATTTCCTGGTTGAAAACCGAGGAAAGGTAGAAGCATTTGAACAAGCTCGAAAATATTGATCAGGAGAAGTTTTTTATTCTTATTGAGGCGTTAGTATAGGTTTCCTGCCTATCGTTAATTCTTCTTTTGATCGGTAGGTATAATATTCAATCTAACGCCATATTCTTTAGTGCACGACGTGAACTAAGTAATCCACGGCGTGAACTACTTAATCCACGACGTGAACTAAGTAATTCTCGACGTGAACTAAAGAATTTAAAGGGTGTATATAAGAATTTCAGCCTGTGTATTCATTTTAATAGGTAGATGATGAACTTTGGAATAGGTAACCGTTCCAAATAAAGAATTTAATTTTTAGTATGAAGAATAAACATCCTCGTATAGAAATCATGGACACGACGTTGCGCGACGGTGAACAGACCAGCGGTGTTTCGTTTGTGCCACATGAAAAGTTGATGATCGCCCGTTTGTTACTTGAGGATTTAAAAGTAGATCGGGTGGAAGTAGCCTCGGCGCGTGTGTCGGAAGGCGAATTCGATGCCGTTAAGATGATTTGTAATTGGGCTGCCCAGCGAGATCTTCTTCCGAAGGTGGAAGTACTGGGGTTCGTTGACAAAAACGTATCGGTAGATTGGATCTATAATGCGGGATGTAGAGTCATTAACCTGTTGTGTAAAGGTTCGGAAAAGCATTGCCGTTGCCAGTTGAAGAAAACTCCCGAAGAACACATTGCGGGTATTACCGAGACCGTTTTATACGCTGTACAAAAAGGCTTGTCAGTGAATGTCTATCTCGAGGATTGGAGTAATGGGATGAAAGACTCACCGTCGTATGTTTTCCAACTGATGGATGCGCTGACTGCCCTGCCAATCCGTCGGTTTATGCTGCCGGATACATTGGGAATCTTGAATCCTTTGCAGGTGATCGAGTATATGCGTAAGATGAAGAAGCGTTATCCTGGCGTACATTTCGATTTCCATGCTCATAATGACTACGATTTGGCTGTAAGTAATGTGTTGGCAGCGGTATTAAGCGGAGTCAAAGGGCTGCATACAACGATCAATGGTTTGGGCGAGCGTGCAGGTAATGCTCCTTTATCGAGTGTGCAAGCCATATTAAAAGATCATTTCCAGGCGATCACGAATATTGACGAAAGCTTGCTGAATGAGGTAAGCCGCATGGTCGAATCGTATTCAGGAATCTCCATTCCGGCTAATAAACCGATTGTAGGAGAGAATGTCTTCACGCAAGTGGCAGGTGTTCATGCTGATGGAGATAATAAGAACAACTTATATTGTAATGATCTGCTTCCCGAACGTTTCGGACGCAAGCGTGAGTATGCGCTGGGTAAGAATAGCGGTAAGGCAAACATCCGTAAGAATCTGGAAACTTTGGGACTGGATTTGGATGAAGAGTCGATGCGTAAGGTGACGGAACGGATTATTGAATTGGGAGATAAGAAAGAAGTCGTTACTCCTGAAGACCTTCCGTATATTGTCAGTGACGTATTGAAACATGGTGTTGTCAGTGAGAAGGTAAAATTGAAGAGTTATATCGTCAATCTGGCCTATGGCTTGAAACCGATGGCAACCCTGAAGATTGAAATCAACGGGAAAGAATACGAAGAAAGTTCGAGCGGTGACGGTCAGTATGATGCATTCGTTCGTGCCTTGCGGAAAGTCTATAAGGAGACGTTGGGCCGGAAGTTCCCGATGTTGACCAACTATGCGGTAACAATCCCACCAGGCGGACGGACTGATGCCTTTGTGCAAACTGTCATTACTTGGAGTTTCGAAGGAAAGGTATTCCGAACTCGAGGCTTGGATGCCGATCAAACAGAGGCGGCTATCAAAGCTACCATCAAAATGTTGAATATGATAGAAGAATAATAGTAAACAAAATAAATCATCAAAGAAAATGAATTTCAAAATAGCTGTATTAGCCGGCGACGGAATCGGACCGGAAATTTCCGTACAAGGTGTAGATGTTATGACTGCCGTATGTGAGAAGTTTGCTCATCAGGTAAGTTATAAGTATGCTCTTTGTGGAGCAGATGCTATTGATAAGGTGGGTGATCCGTTCCCTGAAGAAACGTATCAGATTTGTAAGGAGGCTGATGCTGTATTATTCTCGGCGGTAGGTGATCCGAAGTTTGATAACAATCCTACAGCCAAAGTGCGTCCGGAACAAGGACTTTTGGCTATGCGTAAGCGTTTGGGACTTTTCGCAAATATTCGTCCTGTGCAGACATTCAAATGCTTGTTGCATAAATCTCCGCTTCGCGCTGAACTGGTAGAAGGTGCCGATTTTTTGTGCATCCGCGAATTAACCGGAGGAATGTATTTCGGAGAGAAATATCAGGACAACGACAAGGCCTACGATACGAACATGTACACACGTCCGGAAATAGAAAGAATCTTGCGGGTTGGTTTTGAATATGCCATGAAGCGTCGTAAACATCTGACGGTTGTAGATAAGGCAAATGTATTGGCCTCCTCTCGTCTGTGGAGACAAATTGCTCAGGAAATGGCTCCGAAATATCCGGAAGTGACTACCGATTATATGTATGTGGACAATGCCGCCATGCGTATGATTCAGGAACCGACTTTCTTTGATGTTATGGTGACTGAGAATACATTTGGAGATATCCTGACAGACGAAGGTTCTTGCATCAGTGGTTCAATGGGCTTGTTGCCATCTGCTTCTACGGGTGAAAGTACACCGGTATTTGAACCTATCCACGGTTCATGGCCACAGGCAAAAGGATTGAATATCGCTAATCCGTTGGCACAAATTCTCTCCGTTGCCATGTTATTTGAATACTTCGATTTAAAGGCTGAAGGTGCGCTGATTCGCGAAGCTGTAGATGCTTCATTGGATGCTTGTGTCCGTACACCGGAAATTCAGGTTGAAGGTGGTGCCAAATGCGGTACTAAAGAAGTTGGTCAATGGATCGTTGAGTACATTAAAAAGAAATAATGAGTATTGATGTTTTTTGAGTTTATAAGTTTTTGTATCCTTCGAGGAATGAAACTTATAAACTCAAAAACTGAAAAGCTTATACTTATTCGCACATTCGTAATAGTTCTTCCACGATCGCTTGATCATAGCCCATTTCCTGCGCTTTCAAGAAATCTTTCTTGGCCGATTCTTTTTCATATTGTGCCAATTTGACTTTCCCTCGCAAGATATATAAAGAAGCATTGGGCGTACTTTCTACGAAAATCCGATTAATATCGCTCATGGCACGGGCATTTTTCCCCATCAGGAAATAAAGATCAGCCCTTCCTTCATACAAGATCCAGTCACGAGGCATTTTATCAATCAGGTAATTATAGATCCGTTCGCTTTCATCATAATTCCCTCGCGTCTTTTCCAAGATGGCATATCCCATGCGGGCCAAAACCGACTTTTCGTTCAGTTGGAGAATTTTGTCGAAATCACCTTCTGCCGCTGCATATTTCTTTTGTGCCAGATAAAGCAGTCCGCGTGCATACAGTGATTCCTGATGTTCCGGATCTACAATCAGCAACGCATTATAATCGTTAATGGCTTTGTCTATTTCTCCCAATTCCGTGTAAAGCGAAGCTCTGTTTTCCAATATGGTAACGCTTTTGGGGTGACGGCTTAACGCTGCTGTATAAGAAACGATTGCCTCTTGTTTTTTCCCTTGTCTCCGTTGAATTGTTCCTAAATTACAGAGTAAAGCAAAATTAGCCGGATTACCCGGTTCTTCGCGCATGGCGTTTTTGAGCGCTTCTTCAGCCGAAACTAAATCGTTTTTATCAAAATAATCACAGCTTTTCTGTATCCATTCTTCATAAGTCTGTGCAGAAAGAGACCCGAAGCCACAAGAAATAAAAAAAATCGAAAGAAATATAAATCTTTTTCCCATTTAATTTGTTTACTAAATAAGCACGTGCAAAACTAAGGATTTATTTCGGCTATTTGTCCAAATATAAATTATTTATAGCTTTGCTACACTTTGTAAGAATTCAAGAAAGAATAAGTTGAGTGATAACGGATAAAGCAAAACAAATTTAAAATAGAAAACAATATGATTTTATTAGAAGTAGTTGAAACGGGCACTAAGTTGTCTCGTGTATTAGATTCTCTTGTTGAGCAGGGAGCTGCTTTGGGTTGGACTTTTATTAAAGCCTTGCTGGTATTTATTGTAGGTCGCTTTTTAATCAGTATGATTAATAAATTAGTACAGCGAGTCTTGTTGAAGCGAAATATTGATCCTTCCATCAAAACTTTTGTCGGTAGTTTAATCCACATTATATTGATGATTCTGCTGATTGTTTCGGTTGTTGGAGCATTGGGTGTACAAACGGCTTCGTTTGCCGCTTTATTGGCTTCTGCCGGTGTGGCAATTGGTATGGCTTTGAGTGGTAATCTGTCGAACTTTGCCGGAGGCTTGATTATTCTGATCTTCAAGCCTTATAAAGTAGGTGATTTTATTGAAGCCCAGAATCTTTCAGGAACAGTTCGAGAGATTCAGATCTTTCATACGGTATTGACAACTACCGACAATAAGGTGATTTATATACCCAACGGTTCATTGAGTAGCAGCGCTGTTATTAACTATTCATACCAGCAAGTTCGCCGTATCGATTGGACATTTGGTGTAGAATATGGTACAGATTATGCTAAAGTCAAAGGGGTTTTGGAAGAAATCCTTGCAAAAGATGAACGAATCTTGCAAGAACCGGCCGCTCCTTTTATTGCTATGAGTCAATTGGCCGATAGCAGTGTGAATTATGTTGTCCGTGTTTGGGTAAATAGTCCGGATTATTGGAATGTTTATTATGACATCACTCGGATTGTATATGAACGTTTCAATGCAGAAGGCATTGGTTTCCCATTTCCTCAGCTAACCATACATCAGGCTAAGGATTGAAGCCTTTTGTACAGAAAACAATTGGGTTTGTTCAGAAAACATACCGTTTAGAAAGATTCTTTTGATTCTGATTGACTATGCCTAAATTTACTTTACACTTTTTTGATACGTTACTAAAAAACTCTACAGATAAAATAAGTCTTACTAAAAGGCTTTACATATTACCTTTGCAAAGATAAA
>NZ_JAKZMM010000079.1 GCF_022809355.1 Parabacteroides faecalis
ATGGTGGCTACATATTGATGTTGTGCTGTTGCTTTTTACTGAAAGCTGCTACTAACGACTCATAAATCTACCCTTAATCGTGTATTGGATGATAGTTGCGGATTTTAGGTTTATAATTTTATTTATGTTTGTCCATGAATATTTTGTAAACAGCAAAATGTTTCTCTAAAGCTTTTCTGAATCCGTCTTCATCTTTTTTTTTGATAAAGGTTAACAGGTCTGCATGAGTGACCAGTTCTCCTTTTTTTTCTATTTCCGCATTGATAGGACTTAATAAATCTTTGAATTTGTCTTTAACAAAATTCATAACAGGATGAATAATACTTTGAAATTCGGATATTGTTCTATTTCCTGTTATTTCATATAATTTTGCATGAAAGGAATATTCGCTGATCGGTGCATATTCATTATTACCAAAAGCAATTCCCATTTTTTCTATTTCTTCTAAATCTTCAATATCCTGGGTTGTAATTTTTTTAAACAAATCACTGCAAAGTCCGATTTCAAGGGCTATTCTAAATCCTAATATATCAAAGAGAGTTTCTTCACTTAAGATTCTAGGGTCGATGATGCGTTTCATTCCTCCTAAAATAGAAGGTTCCTTGAGCGTCATACCTCTTCTTGTTCGAGATTCGATCATCCCCATCATTTTTAATCTACTGAGGGCTTCCCGTAATACATTTCGAGCTACCCCTAATGCAGCTGCCAGTTCTGATTCATTAGGTATCGGATCTCCAATCTTTAAGTTCTTCTCCTTTATGTAGGTTAGAAGTTTGTCTTCTACTTGATCTACTAAAGTTATAGGATGATTATCTATTTTAAGTGTATTCATTATATGATTAGATTTATATTATTTACTATTTGTTGTATTTGTAGGACAAATAACAGTAAAAATATTTTTATGCGCAAGTAAATTTTAATTATTAACTTTCATTCACTATTCCGGCCCTAAATAAAAGGCTAATCGATTCTTTTCCTGTATGTGCTTTTGTTTTATGGAAGAACAGGTGAATTTTATTTTGTTCGCTCACGCTGAATATATATTCGCCCTTGGTGAATATATATTCTCCGACGCAGAATATATGTTCGCCATGGGCGAACAAAGATTTTGTAGTTAACAAATGAATTATAACACACGAAATTTGGAAAGAAAAATAAACCGGCAATTCGTTTTTCATTTCTAAAAGTTTATTACATTTGCAAACTATCATAGTATCATAAGTTTGGAACAGATGAAAAAGATTATTGGATTACTCATGTTGCTGGTAGCTTTTACGGCTTGTGAAGGACCAATGGGCCCCGAAGGTCCAATGGGTCCGGAAGGACCTGCCGGAAGTGGCGACGGTGTTGTTGAGGGGTGGAAGAATATTACTTTTACTGTAAAAAGTGAAGACTGGCAGTTGATCAACAATATGGACGGAGATCCGTATTATATGTATGAATTCCAATGGGACGAATTAACGGATTATGTCTATGAAGAAGGTATTGTCCTGGGATATTTGTTTACTCAGGTAGGAGATATTGAAACTATGACTCCGCTGCCTTATGTATTGCATCGGCAAGATGCTAAGGGAAATCAATGGACTGAAACTTATACGTATGATGTAAGTCCGGGTTATGTGGCTTTTTATGCAACATATAACGATTTCAAGGTACAGGAAAAACCTGCCACAATGGACTTTAGAGTTTCTATCCTGTGGTAAAAGGGTATGAGATAATACTACATGGACGCACAGCAACAGCATAGCAGTATAATCAGCCGAACCGTTCTCGAATTATCTGATGAGGCTTCTTATCAGTCGCTGTTTCATAGCCGTCGTGATGAAGAGGCTTTGCCTTCAGGAGAGATGCTAAAGCGCATTGTTGATTTATGTCGTGCTATTTTATTCCCCGGTTATTATGGTTCTGCCCGGATTAATAAACAGACAATCCGGTATCATTTGGGTGTATTGGTGGAAACGCTGCATAGTTTGCTGGCGAAAGAGATTCATGCCGGACTGTGTTTTGCCGAGACCTCGTGTGAAGCTTGTGCAGACCGGCTGGAGACAGAGGCTGTTGTGCTTTCAGAACAATTTATTGCTTCGCTGCCGCAGTTGCGTTATTTGTTGGCAACGGATGCCGAAGCTACTTACAATGGTGATCCTGCCGCACAGAATTTGGGAGAGGTTATTTTCTGTTACCCCGGATTCCGTGCCATTTGTAATTATCGTATCGCACACCAATTGGATCAGTTGGGTGTGTCTTATATTCCTCGAATCATAACAGAACTGGCTCATTCGGAAACGGGTATTGATATTCATCCGCGAGCCAGGATTGGGCATCACTTTTCGATCGACCATGGTACCGGAACGGTGATTGGCGAAACAAGTGTGATTGGTAATTATGTCCGTATTTTCCAGGGAGTAAGTTTGGCCGGAGAAAAGTTCCCTCCGGATGAGAATGGCAATGCGATTCGCGGTGTTGACCGGCATCCGATCGTAGGAGACCATGTAACTATCTATTCGAATGCAACGTTGTTGGGACATATTCATGTGGGCGACGGAGCAACGATCTTTGGTAATGTGTGGTTAACCCGGGATGTGGCGGCTGGCGAGTCGGTATATCAACAGAGTTGACAAAGCATAAGTGAACGGGAAACAAGATAATATTAGTTTAACAATATAACAGATTAACAACAACATGGCAGTGGCTCTTCAAGTCAAGAGTCCTGTTAGCCAATTTTTAGTAACAAAATGGGAGAGACATTTGAAATGGTGGCCAAAACCCTGTATGGGTTGGAAGAAATTTTGGCCGGCGAATTATTAGCTTTGGGTGCCAACGATTTGCAGATAGGCCGCCGTATGGTTTCGTTTACAGGAGACAAGGCGTTATTGTATAAGGCAAATTTCTGCTGTCGTACGGCTTTGCGTATCTTGAAACCAATCTATCACTTCAAAGCGAAAGATGCCGATACGGTGTATAAGGAAGTGATGAAAGTGGAATGGGAAAAGTATCTGACGCTGGATAAGACTTTTGCCATCGACTCTGTGATCTATTCGGAAGATTTCAACCATTCTAAATTTGTTGCCTATCGAACGAAAGATGCTATTGTGGATTATTTTATCGAGAAGTTCCATAAACGTCCGTCGGTTCGTGTGAACAATCCGGACTTATACATTAATATACATATATCACATAACGACTGTACTTTGTCGATCGACAGCTCGGGTGAAAGCCTGCATAAGCGCGGTTATCGGGTGGATCAGACGGAGGCTCCGCTGAATGAAGTGCTGGCTGCCGGCATGATCCTGAAGACAGGCTGGAAAGGCGAATCGAATTTCGTAGATCCGATGTGTGGTTCGGGTACACTGCTGATCGAGGCTGCCATGATTGCCCTGAACATTGCGCCGGGTATTCACCGGAAGGAATTTGCTTTCCAGAAATGGGTCGATTATGATGCCGATCTGTTCGATCAGATTTATAATGATGACAGCCAGGAACGCGAATTTACGTTTAAGTGTTATGGCTCGGATATCTCGCAGCAGGCCATCGATATTGCCCGCGAAAATATCCGCAGTGCTGGTCTGATGAAATATATTGAATTGGAGACCAAACCGTTCCAGCAGTATACAGAGGCGCCGCAGCCGGGTATTCTGGTGACGAATCCTCCGTACGGCGAGCGTATTTCCAGCCGGGATCTGCTGGGCTTGTACAGCATGATCGGGGAACGTCTGAAGCATGTCTTCATGGGCTATAAAGCCTGGATCTTGAGTTACAAGGAAGAGTGTTTCGACAAGATCGGTCTGCATCCGTCTGAAAAGATGAAACTGATGAATGGTTCGTTGAGCTGTGAATATCGTTGCTATGAAATGTTCGAAGGCACGAAGAAGGAATTCAAGACGAACCAGGCAGAAGAGAAAAAACATACAAAGACAAATAGCCAGCGGGATAATAAATCCGGCGATTTCAAGCGGAAGAAGGTTGATCGTCCGGAACGTCGTTTTGCAGCCGCTCATCGGGATGAGGATGAGGATTACGGCGGCCGGTTTAACGAAAAGCGTCCGGCAAAGATGCGTTATCGGGACAACAGCGACCGGAAGCGCCTGGATAAGAAGTCCTCGTTTGGCGGTAAAAAGAAAGGACGTTTCTATGAAGATTAAGTATTGGCTTATCGGAATTCTTTTTCTTCCTATGGCATTGATGGCGCAGCAAAAGGATTTGACGTTGCAGGATCTGATCCCGGGTGGTAAGAATTATGCTAAGTTCGTTCCGAAAAATCTGTCGCAGTTGCAGTGGAACGGTGATGCTTATCTGTATGCGAAAGGAGATACGGTATGGACAAGCGAGGCGCCGAAGTGGAAAAAGTCGGTGTTGCTGACGAAAGCAGGACTGAATGAAGCGCTCGAAGCGGCCGGACAGAAGAAAGTCGGTTCGTTGCCCCGTTTCTCTGTTCCTTATGCGGGACAGTCATTACTGTCGTTTATGGCCAATAAGCATTTGTATCATTATGATTATGCAACAAAGAAGATTGTAGCCGATTATACGTTACAGCCGAAATGGGAGAATTATGATTTCTGCCCGGAAAACCGGTATCTGGCATTTACGGAAGGAAATAACCTGAAGATCCTTTCTCCGGAGAATCAGGTGACTGACGTGACGAACGAGACGGCCGATGGCATCGTCTGCGGACAGTCGGTTCATCAGAATGAATTTGGTATTCATAAGGGAACCTTCTGGTCGCCCAAAGGTTCTGCCCTGGCTTTCTACCGGATGGATGAAAGTATGGTGACGGAATATCCGATTGTCAATATCGACGCGCGTTGTGCCAAAGTAGAGCCGCGCCGTTATCCGATGGCCGGTATGAAGAGTCATCATGTGACAGTGGGTGTCTATCAGTTGGAAACCGGAAAGACAATCTGGTTGAAAACGGGTACACCGAAGGAGAAATTCCTGACGAACATCTCCTGGAGTCCGGACGAACAGCATATTTATATTGCGGAATTGAACCGGGAACAGAATGAGATGAACCTGGTTTGCTATTCGGCAGTGACAGGACAGAAAGAAGGTGTCTTGTTCACGGAGAAGGATGAACATTATGTGGAACCGCAGCATCCGTTGCTTTTCTTGCCGAATCAGCCGGATCAGTTTATCTGGCAGAGCGAACGGGATGGCTATAATCATCTGTATCTATACAATACAAAAGGTGAGTTGCAGAAACAACTGACGAAAGGTGAGTGGGTTGTCATGGACGTCCTGGGCTTTGATGAAAAAGGAGAGAACTTGTTTATCTCTTCTACTCAGCCTTCTCCGATCAGTTCTTTCGGACCAGATCATGGACCTTTGAGTGTCAAGACTTGGTCATTAAACCTGAAGAAAGGCAAATCTACTTGTCTGGCCAAGGATGCGGTGTTGACAGGAGTACATAATACGCAGTTGAGTGGTTCGGGTAAGTATTTGCTGGATAATTATTCATCTTGGGATATCCCGCGTAAGATCGTATTGGTTGATACGAAGAAGGAGAAAGAAATAACTACTTTACTGACGGCCGAAAATCCGTATAAAGATTATGAAATGCCGGAAGTGGAACGCGGAACGATCAAAGCTGCCGACGGTGTGACCGACTTGAATTATTTCCTGGTGAAGCCGTTGCATATGGATTCTACGAAAAAGTATCCTACTATTATATATGTATATGGCGGACCTCATGCACAATTGGTAACCGGAGGTTGGATGGGCGGCGTCAGCGGCTGGGACATTTATATGGCTCGTCGCGGATATGTGGTCTTTACCGTAGATAATAGAGGTTCGGCAAATCGCGGACATGCATTTGAAAGTGTGATCCATCGTCAGCTGGGTGTCAATGAAATGGCCGATCAGTTGAAAGGTGTGGAATTCCTGAAGTCGAAACCGTATGTGGATGCTGACCGGATTGGTGTTCACGGCTGGAGCTTTGGTGGATTTATGACAACGAACCTGATGTGTTCTTATCCGGATGTATTTAAAGTAGGTGTTGCCGGAGGTCCGGTAATCGACTGGAGTAATTATGAAATCATGTATGGGGAACGTTATATGGATAAGCCGCAGGAAAATCCGGATGGTTATAAGAACTCCAATCTGAAGTTGAAAGCGAAGAACCTGAAAGGACATTTACTTCTGATTCATGGAGATATTGATCCGGTAGTGGTTTGGCAACATAGTCTGGGCTTCCTGAAAGCCTGTGTAGATGCCAATACATATCCTGATTATTTTGTTTATCCGCGGCATGAACATAATGTGATCGGAAAAGATCGCCCGCATCTGCATGAGAAGATAACCCGTTATTTTGACGACTATTTACGATAAGATAAGTTGGAAAACTTAAATAACTCAGAAACTAATAAACTTAAAGAAATGAATATACTGTTATTAGGCTCTGGCGGCCGTGAACATGCAATCGCTTGGAAAATAGCTCAAAGTCCGAAAGTAGAAAAACTGTTTATTGCTCCTGGTAACGCAGGAACGGCACAGACAGGAACGAATGTGAACATCAAGGCTGACGATTTTCCAGCCATCAAGGATTTTGTTTTGGCAAATGATATCCAAATGGTTGTCGTTGGTCCGGAAGATCCGCTGGTAAAAGGTGTTTATGATTATTTCAAGAACGATACGCAGTTGGCTGCCATTCCGGTGATTGGACCGAGTAAAGCCGGTGCTCAGCTGGAAGGAAGTAAAGATTTCGCCAAGGCATTCATGATGCGTCATCAGATTCCGACGGCTCGTTATAAGAGTATCACAGCCGAAAATCTGGAAGAAGGTTTTGCTTTCTTGGAATCACTGCCTGCTCCTTATGTCCTCAAAGCGGATGGTTTGGCAGCCGGAAAAGGTGTATTGATCATTGATTCTCTCGAGGAAGCCAAGAAAGAACTGGCAGAAATGCTTCAGGGAATGTTCGGAGATGCCAGTAAAACGGTTGTTATCGAAGAGTTCCTGGATGGAATTGAATGTTCGGTATTCGTGGTAACAGATGGCAAAGATTATAAGATTCTGCCGGTAGCCAAAGATTATAAGCGTATCGGCGAAGGAAATACAGGTCTGAACACCGGTGGTATGGGAGCCGTTTCTCCTGTTCCGTTTGCCGATCATGACTTTATGCAGAAAGTAGAAGAACGTATCATCCGCCCGACAGTAGAAGGCTTGCAACAAGAAAACCTGGATTATAAAGGATTTATATTCTTAGGTCTGATCAACGTGAAAGGTGAACCGCTGGTTATTGAATACAATTGCCGAATGGGTGATCCGGAAACAGAAGTTGTGATGTTGCGCATTCAAAGTGACTTGGTAGAACTGTTGGAAGGAGTTGCTCAAGGTGATTTGGCGTCTCGTATTCTGATTCAGGATCCGCGTGCTGCTGTAACGGTTATGGTAGTTAGTGGCGGTTATCCGGAAGCCTACGAGAAAGGAAAAGTCATCACCGGCTTCGATCATATCTCTCCGGAAAATATCTTATTCCATGCCGGAACAAAAGAAGTGGATGGCCAGATTGTAACAAACGGAGGTCGTGTTATTGCCGTAAGTTCGTATGGAACGACCAAAGAAGAAGCCCTGGCTAAATCATTCGCCGGAGCCAAAGCGCTTCAGTTCGATAAAAAATACTTCCGTTCAGATATTGGGTTTGATTTGTAAACGTCGGTTGTCTATTGGATTTTTATAGATATAAGAGTGAATAGAAAATGAGAGGCAGGATCGAATCTTGCCTCTCGTCTTTTATAAGGATAATTGGGTAGAATGTCTGTGTTAACTCCAATAAGCCAAGAAAGAAGTTATTGTAATGGAAAGCGGAAAGATATAGGATAGCAACAAATAGTTTTTCCTATGTTTTGATATCTTGCATCTTAGTGCAAGATACAAACCTAGACAAAAACATCCGATGGATAGAAATAAGCTGGGCAACATGCCTATAGCGTGGATTTCGTCCATCAGGAGAAAAATCACGAAAGGAAGAAATCCATAGGTGATAAGGAAAATCAAACTAGGTTCTTCTTTTATTTTATGTATAACCGATTTTATCGGTTGAATAGATCTGTTGAACAATGAACTGACAAGTAAGATTGTAAGCAATGGAGTCCAAGCCCAAATCCCTAATTTGTCATCCGAAAATGATGGAATCCGAATGAATGAAAAGAATAAACAGAAGAGCAGGCAGAATCCAATGGCAGGAAAACTCCATCGGGGAAATTCCTTTATCCAACCAATTCCTAAAGTTATAAACATGAGTGTAATAGAAATTAAGAACATCGTGATATATACTGAATAAGATATTGTACTTACCATATCTGTGGCAAGTGTTAATCCGAACATTACAAAAGGGAAAATAGTAAGTAAAGCAGTACGTGTTGAAAAGGAAGTTTCCATATTCAGTGTTTTTAAAGTAAATAATTCGATTTCTTTTAACTGATCAATAGGGTATTGCTTGAGAGTTTCATTTAAAGAATCCTTGAAAGATTTTCCGTTATTCATTTCATCTTCTACTTGACAAGCGATATGATCAACCATGTCTTGAAAAAACAAGTGATTTTCTATTCTACCTTTTATAAGGTAGTTTCTAATCAATTGAATCTGCTCTTTAGTTAACATCATATAGGATTTGTTTTTATGTCGAACAATTGAGCCAAGATCTGTATGGATTGTTTTATTTCTTCCAATTTAGCGGTAGCCGTTCGATCTTGTTGTGGTGGAATCGAATAGTACTTTCTTTCCCGATTACCAATCTGCTCTGTTTCCACGTGCAGAATGCCATCTTTTACTAATTTGTGGAGTGCTGGATAAAGAGCTCCTTCTGTGAGGATAATGGTATCAGACGAAATCTCTTTTACTTTTTGAGTAATTTGATATCCATACATACGACCATTTTCTTTGATTAATTTAATAATAAGAGGACGAATAGATCCTTTTAGAATTTCATTAGAAAACATAGATTTAATGATTTATGGAATGAATAAATTCTTTAACTACAAATATAACGATTATTGCATAAGAATATTATGTATATATTCCTTATGTATTTAATTTATCCTTTTTTAATAGTTAGCAAAGACTGTTTGTAGAAATAAATATTGTAGATGTCATTTCCAATTCTAACGGGAATCGAAAACAGATCCAGTGAGGATCGAAATCGATTCCCGTTTATTTGTTTTTAGAAGGTAGGCTTTTTGAGAATTGAGAATGGAGAATTGAAAATTGAGAATTAGGGAAGGAGAAATAAAAAAGGAAGGGTGGAAAATAGAAGTAAGAAAAGACCGGCCTAACGGAGAAGGCGTAAAGTAAATTTCGAGTGAAGAGTAAAGAAATCCCGGCTGTCTGAGCGCGAAGCGCGAGTTACCGGGATTTTAGCGGAGCGAAGAGAATTTGTAGCCTTCGTAGTGTAGCCTTGAGTTTTTGTTTCTTTTGGGTCAAGCCAAAAGAACGGAGAAAAGAGCATTTGTAAATCATTGACAATCAAGGAAAGTGAAAAATAGTTGTAAAAAAGATGGAAAAACATTTGGAAAATATGTTTTACAGCAGTACTTTTGCACCCGCAATCGAGAGAGATGCGGTGCAGACATGATGGAAGAGGGGATAGGAAACTCGGAAAGATAGAAACCGAGGGATGAGGTTGGAAGGTCCAAGCGAATGTCCAGAGGTCGTTCCGAAAGAACTTCCGAAAAAATAAATCGAAAAAAAACTTCGAAAAAATTTGGAAGATAAAAATAAAAATCCTTACCTTTGCACCACGTTTCGAAAGAAGCGATTGAAAAGAGTTCTTTGAGAAATTTACATATACAACAGTAGTACAAGTATTTAGAATGAATACCGTCAAAAAAATACTTGAACCTGAAAGAATAACGGAATCTTGAGCAAAGACATAAAAAACAATTTGAACAACGAAGAGTTTGATCCTGGCTCAGGATGAACGCTAGCGACAGGCTTAACACATGCAAGTCGAGGGGCAGCATGAACTTAGCTTGCTAAGTTTGATG
>NZ_JAKZMM010000080.1 GCF_022809355.1 Parabacteroides faecalis
TTAAGCCTCGTCACGCCGATGGTACTGCGTAACAGTGGGAGAGTAGGTAGCCGCCGTTTTAGAGAGAGAATGAAAGCCGGTTCAACAAAATGTTGAAGCGGCTTTTTTCGTGTTATATAGTATCCTTTTGGGCAGATTATCTGTGCTTTTTCTACACAGGTCATAAAAAACTTCCAAAATAGGCAGAGATTTGCTATATTTTAGCTATATTTGTTAGGAATTAATCTAAGGATGAATTCTTATGGGTAAAGGTAGCAGAAGTTTGATATACTATCTCGTGATGTTACTTGTATTTGGCGGGTTGATGTACTTCATTATCAAAGAAGGTGAAGCTCGGCAAATACAGGAAGCTATTAGTGTGTCAAATGAGGCTCCTCATGATCTTAAGGAAGGCTTTTTTGTCTTTAAAGATCTGCTAATGCACCATGTGGAATCTTCCATTGGAATTCTTTTGCTGCAGATCATAGTCATTCTTATAACCTGTCGTTTGTTTGGTTGGTTGTTTGCTAAAATGCAGCAGCCTACTGTTATTGGAGAAATTGTAGCAGGAATTGTTTTAGGACCTTCTGTATTAGGTCATCTTTTGCCATCAGTCTCTGCTTTTCTATTCCCTTTTGATTCGCTACAGAACATAAATATGTTAAGTCAGTTTGGCTTGATTTTGTTTATGTTTGCGATTGGTATGGAATTGAATATAACTGAAGTAAGACAAAAGCTGAAAGAGACAATTTTAATTAGCCATACCAGTACCATATTTCCTTTCTTTTTAGGTATGGTAACGGCATACTTCTTATATAACAAGTATGCATACGAGAGTACTCCTTTTCTTTCATTTGCCTTGTTTGTTAGCATAGCTTTAAGTATAACGGCATTTCCAGTATTGGCTCGTATTATTCAGGAGAAGGGATTGACCAAGACTCATTTGGGAACAATTTCTTTAGCAAGTGCGGCGAATGGTGATATTACTGCTTGGTGTTTGTTGGCTGTAGTCGTTGCAATAGCCCAAGCTGGAAGTATGCTGAGTGCTATTTACAACATTGGCTTTTCATTTATTTATTTGTTGCTGATGTTTACTGTTATTAGACCTTTCTTACGAATGATTGGTCATATTTATCATAACAAAGAGGTGGTAGATAAAGGTCTAGTAGCATTTATGTTCCTTTTACTGATCGTGTCTTCTTATTTGACGGAAATTTTGGGTTTGCATGCATTGTTTGGTGCTTTTGTAGCTGGTGTGGTAATGCCTGATAATATTAAATTCCGGAAGATCATGACGGAAAAGGTTGAAGACGTTTCTTTGGCTTTATTCTTGCCTCTTTTCTTTGTATCAACAGGATTAAGAACGGAAATAGGTTTGCTAAATAGCCCGGAATTGTGGTATATGTGTGGAATCTTTATTCTGGTTGCTATTATCGGTAAGTTCGGAGGATCGTTGGTGGCTGCTCGCTTTGTAGGAGAAACGTGGAAGGATAGTCTTTATATCGGAGCTTTGATGAATACAAGAGGATTGATGGAGTTGGTTGTGTTGACTATTGGGTATGACATGAAGATCCTTACGCCTCCGATTTTTGTTATGTTGGTGCTGATGACGTTAGTAACAACATTTATGACCACACCGCTCATTTCTTTTATTCAATTTTGTTATCAGGTTTTTGGTAAATATAAATCGCATAAAGTGGAATGGCAACAACCGCAACCCGGTGTTTTCAAGGTTTTGCTTTCGTTTGGGCGTGCAAGTAACGGACAGGTTATGTTGGATGTGGCTCATCAGATGTTTGCGCATACAAAGGATAAGCTGGAAATAACGGCTCTTCACTTGACTGTCGGTTCGGATGTAAATCCATTGCATACGGACAATTTTGAGGAAGTCAGCTTTGGACCTATTTTATACGGAGCACAGAAATTGAATATTCCTTTAAAGACACGCTATGAGGTTTCGAATAATGCCGGACAAGATATCTGTGAGATTGCTAATAAGGAAGGATATGACTTCTTGTTAGTCGGAGCCGGAATTTCGTTGAGTGATTTACCCAATGATATTGCAGCCAATCAGTATCGGACTTCTTTCTATGACAAATTTCTGCGCCATTTCAAAGCTCCGGAATCGTGGTTTTATCCGGGAGAGTTATTGAAGGATAAGACGAAGATGTTCATTGAGCAGAGTCTATGTCCGGTGGGTGTATTTGTGAATCGGAAATTCGTTAAGGCAAGCAATACATTAATCGTTATTCATTTTGCTGAAGATTTGTTCTTGTTGAATTATGCGGATCATTTGAAGCAGACAACAGGATCAGACTTGACCATTCTCAACTTGATGTCGAATGAAGCGAAAGACATTGATCTTGTTACTCAGCGTTTGTTTGAATATACGGAGTTGCAGCATAAGGCGATTGTGTATAATGGAAATAAACTGACTCAAAGTGTACTGTCTGCTTATAATTTTATGTTGATCAGTTATAATACGTGGAATTTACTTTCAGAGGTTTCTAATGAGGAATTACAGAAGATGCCTTCAACTTTGATTTTGAGTAAGTGATAGCAGATATATAAATGGAAAAGCGAATAGATGAGAGTGCTTTCTTTATCCATTCGCTTTTTCTGTATAAGAGACAATAGCAATATTATTTCCCGTGCTCTGATAAATATCTTTCGGCTTCGATAGCTGCCTTGCAACCGCTTCCAGCTGCTGTGATGGCTTGGCGATAATGTGGATCAGCTACGTCACCTGCAGCAAAAACGCCAGGTACTTTTGTGCGTGGCGTACCATCGATCGTTTTGATATAGCCTACTTCATCGGTTTCAATCCATGGCTTGAAGATGTCTGAATTTGGTTTGTGACCAATCGCTAAGAAGAAACCGTCGATGGCAATATCAACCAATTCTTCATCCGGTTCTCCTTTACGTTTTACCAAATGAGCTCCTTCTACACCGTTTTCTCCAAACAGACCTAATGTGTTATGCTCGAATAGTACGGTAATGTTGGGCGCCTTGAATACACGCTCCTGCATCACTTTGGATGCACGCAAATAAGGTTTGCGGACAATCAGGTATACTTGTTTGGCTAAGCTTGCTAAATAAAGTGCTTCTTCGCAGGCTGTATCACCGCCACCTACAACAGCTACGTTCTTTTTACGATAGAAGAAACCGTCACAAGTAGCGCAGGCCGAAACACCCATGCCTGCATATTTTGCTTCATCGGGTAAGCCCAAGTATTTGGCTGTGGCTCCGGTACTGATGATCAAGGTTTCTGTTTCAATCACCTTTTCTCCATCAATCGTAACTTTATACGGCGCTGCCGATAAGTCGGTTGCCGTAGCAATACCCATACGGATATCTGCACCGAAACGTTGTGCCTGCTTCTTCAAGTCTTCCATTAATTGCGGACCTGTTACGCCTTCCGGATAACCCGGGAAGTTTTCTACTTCGGTTGTTGTTGTTAATTGTCCGCCCGGTTGAATACCTTCATATAAAACCGGTGCCAAATTGGCACGAGAAGCGTAGATAGCTGCTGTATATCCGGCTGGTCCGGAACCAATGATCAGGCAGCGAACTTTTTCATTGTTTGTATCACTCATTGAAATATACTTTTTATTTGTTATTCTGATTTATCGTAAATCGATTACTTCTGCATCCGGATAATCGGATTCGTTGAATGAGAAGAATGAATCGGCTTGATTTTTGCCTGTTTCCCATTTACTGATATGGATGCTGACTGTTGCTCCGTTTTTATCCGTAATGGTGATGGCGGCCGGAATGTGAGATACTTTCTCGATTTGCAAATCGACTTGTTGGATATCACTTTTCTTTTTCGGAGTCAACGTAATATCATAAGCCGATTTGGCTTGTCGAGTTGTACTTGTTCCTTTATATTGTACGGCAAATCCTTTCTTATATTGCCGAAGCAAGACGGCCGGATTGGTTAATTGCAATTCATCACCGCTGGGTGTACTGGCATTCACTTCTTCGTTACGCATCAAATAGACCCATTGCGTTTCGCCGTTGTACCAGGTAATCATATCCGGTGTTTCCAACTTGAATTTATCACCTTTCATGTTGATGACTCCTTCAAAGCTCTCCGAAATATTTTGTTGCGGAACAACCGAATGTATGGCAAAATTGGCTTTGATTCCGTTCGATTGTTCATACGCTTGCGCTGCCTGATCTAAAATGGCTTGTGCCTCTTGTGCTTGTCCGTTTCCGGCAATACTCAGTAAAATCAGACAAAAAATCCATGAAAAATACGTTCGTAACTGCATCATACCTTTTTTCTTTCCGGACAAAGATAGTACAAAAAAACGAAACATCATATCACCCGTTTCATGGGCTTATCGGTTGGATGTTTTCAGTATAAAAGGAGCAATCAAGGCATATCCTTTATCGTTTGGATGCAATCCGTCTTTGAACAGTTGTTCATTGATTTTTCCGTCGGACTGGAACAAGCCTTTTCCGGCATCGATATACAGACACTTATGTTCGTTTACCATTTTTTCTATCTTCTGGTTGATTTGCCGAACCCGGTTTTCTCGCTCTCTGCGAGGCAAGATACCAATGACGCGGATTTCAGCTTTAGGCTGAAGATATTGGATGGCTTCGAGCAATACATCCAGACCGGTTACGATTTCCTCGTCTGTATTCATGTCGAGATTGTTTGTTCCGATCATCAAGATAATGCGTGAAGCTGTATATCCGTCCAATTCTCCGTGATAGATTCGCCAAAGGACGTTCTCGATACGATCCCAACCACAACCCAGGTTGTAGAAGTCTTTCATATATTTCTTCCAGGTTTCGGGACCGTTCTGTGCAGGCGCGTCGGGCACTCCGCCCCAATAGTGTGTGATGGAATTGCCGATAATGACCGATTGAGGCTGTGCTTTGTATAAGTTTTCCAAGTTATCCTCATGTCGTTTCTTCCATTCGTACATACCCGGTTCTCTTCGTTGGGTAACAGGAATAGTTGTTTGGATATTCCCGACAGGCATGTGCAGGATTTCCCGTATTTTACTTTCTACTACTTTAGCCTGTTGTTGCATACCCAAATCTGAAGGATGTACATAATCCACCCAACCATCGGCAGATAGGTTTAATTCTTCTCTGGAAAGATAATATAGTTGTTTGGTTTGTTGTTTCAGCAGTTCAAAGGCTTTTCGTGAGGCTGCGTTGGCTTTTTGATAAGATTGTTTGCTGCTTTCGCTCACTTCACCGTTGCTGTAACCGGCGTGTTCAATCAGTAAAATCGGTGTATCCGGATGTTTTTCCCGAATTTGTTTGACGCTGGCGATCACCTTCTCTTGTACACTTTCTTGTGTTTCGCCAGACAGATTGGGTAGGCAGTCCAGCAGATAGATTTGTGCCTCTATTTCGTTGATAAAGTCGATTACTTCTTTTTCCAGTCGTCCGTTACCCGAAAATCCCAGATTTATAAGAGGCAGATCCAAGTTACGCTGTACGATATTACCCCAAGCCATACCCGGACGTGAAGCACACGCACCTTGCACAATCGATGTTCCGTACAGGACAATCGGCTTTTCACGATAGACAGGGATAAATTCAACGGACTGATCGTCCTGCACTCCGATTTCCATCCACTTCACCCCATTGTATAAAGGCAGATAAAGCTGGTACTCAAATCCCAGAGAATGGTAGGTGGAAGCAGACAGACCTGAATAGGTATAAACAATCGTATCGCCAAAGGAATACGTATTAAAGCAGAATTGCCGTGTTCCATCACTATTGATCCGATACAAATCAACACCCGAAACACCAGTTGCCGGCATGTGGGGCATGGCAAACGGACCACTAACCTGATATCTGATTTTTATTTCCGGACTATTACTGTAAAAATGAATTGCCAGTCCGGCTGAATTTTGAGACAAATTCCAAACGGCATCCCGAACGAGTGGTTTTGCCCGGTCCGGCAATCGGTGATATGATTGAGATAATTCTTCAACAAAAGCCTGGTTCTGTACAACTGGAAATCCAGCCTGCATCGGGTTAAACCATTTGATGGCCCAACCGCTTAAAGACAAGAAACTCAAAGCGGGTATCAAATAAACGATACGATTAGAAGCGTGTTTCATGATATATTCTGTTTTATAAGTACAATACAAAGATAGTGATATCTGTTTCTTTTTTTAAGGGAATCTGTTTCTTTTATTTACATTTGTACGTCAAATCGTAATTCAATAACCATGAAAAGGTACTTGTTTCTTTTATTGCTTGTTTTGTTTGCTGCTTGCCGGCATGCTGATAGGACATTTGAAATCTTGGATAAAGCTGAAGAACTTATCCAGGCGAATGAGGCAGATAGCGCATATACGCTTTTGAAAGAGATTCCGAATCCGCAGCAATATCCAGAGAAGGAACGGGCTCGCTGGTGTTTGCTTATGACTCAGGCAATAGATGGAACCTATCGTACACACACGTCGGATTCGTTAATCCGTTTTGTTATCCGATTTTATGAGGGGAAAAAAGATTTATCCGAATTGCCTACCGCTTACTATCTATTAGGACGTGTGCAAAAAGATTTAGGGGACAACGAGAAGTCTGTCAGTTCTTTCCTAAAAGCGTTAGATCTTGCTAAGGAAGATGGAGACTATAAACTACAATATTTATCAGCATCTCAATTGGGGAATATATTTGAGTCTACAGGCTTTATAAATGAAGCATTTCGTTCGTACCAACAGGCACTACATTTTGCCGAGCAAGGAAAAGATAGTGTGAATATGGCTTATGCGAATATTTATTTAGGACGAGTGTATGGATTATTGAAAGTTTGGGATCAGGCGATAGTTGTTTTTCAACGATCTATTTCTATAGCAGAACATGTTTCTAATACCTTGGCTCTTCAATTAGGATTAAATGAATTGGCTGATACATATATACATATTCAAAAATATCAGGATGCCTTTAGCTGTTTACAGAAAATTCTTTACCTGAAAGAGAAATCAACGGTAAACAGCAAAGCGGTTACTTATTTGCATATAGCAGACCTGTTCCGTTTAATGGGTAATTATGATTCAGCTTATGTCTCTTTGAATAAGGCTCTAATGGCAGATAATCAGTACACACGACGAACCGTTTATCAGCATTTTTGCTATTTGTTTGAAGAGCAAGGAGATTATAAAAAGGCCGTGGAATATAATAAAAGATATTGGGCTTGTAATGATTCTATTCAAAATGCAGAGAGTGATATTATCCTAGATATAGAAACGAAATATTTGCGTGAAAAACTACTGGCAGAAAAACAACAACAGGAGTTAAAACAATCGAAATTGATATTTTGGGGTAGTTCTTTATTATTTGTGGCAATCATTATTATTTTGCTTGTTTACATGGATAAGAAACGAACAACCATCCGCCTGTTTGAACAATTGCATAAAATTCGTTTTCAAATGGCTGAAAATAAACGGATTATTGCTTCTTATCAGGAACAAATGGATAGTCTATCATTGCGGCAATCAAATTATGATGATTTACAGCAGAAAAAGGCTTTATTGGAACAAGAAGTTTCCAATTTGGTGCAACGAAATGAAAAACTGAATAATCAGAAATTACAAATCTTGATCCGCCTCAATCAAAAGGACGAGGAAATCAAGCAATACGAAGAAATCATCAAGCAACGGGAGAATACACCGGATATATTTGCACGTATTAAACGAACTCTTACTCTTGAAGAGAAAGAATGGCCGGAACTGATTGCTCGCACAGACGCTTTGCACCGTCAATTCACCGAACGATTAAGAAAAGCTTTTCCCCAGTTAACGGACATTGACCTTCGTCTTTGTTGCCTTCTCCGTTTGGGGTACGGCAGAAAAGAACAGATCGACTTGTTAAAAGTTACGGATGACAACTTAGACAAGCGGAGACAAAGGCTGAAAAGGCGCTTAGATCCAGATAAAAAATGGGGAAAAGGCGAATTAGAACAATTTCTTCAGTCATTTTAATGGTCGGGTGTCAGGTGAAAAATCGCCAATTTTCTTTATAACTCTCTGCTAATTAATGAATTATTCCAATATCAAAGTGTCCATATAACAAATCATTTATTTCCCTACATTTGGAAAAAAGAATCTGGGTCCAAAATGAAAGTATTGTCGTTCCTATTACTTTCAATTGGAAACTTGTTACTTTTTAATTTTTTGACAGTAGTCGTAAAGCTTTTCCATATATGTGCTAAAGTTTTTTGACAAATGTGGTAAAGCTTTTCGACATCTGTCAAAAATATGAAATGCAACGAGAAAAGGATTAGAAATAAATATAGTGAAGGTTTTATTCTAAGGAGTAACCCATAAAAAGGAAGTTTAATCAAATAAAAATATCAGATTATGAAGAATCTATTATCTATTTTGTTTTTGTTAATATCGGTTTTCATGTATGGCCAAAAAGTACCAATGATGAAAAAGGAAGTATCGGGAAAAGAATATAAAATTAACTTATATGAAGCCTGTAAGAACAAATTGTCTGAGATTCCAATAAGTCAATTTGCGGAAGATGTGGAATTTATTCCTTTGGAAACAACCGATGACTGTTTAATCGGAGACGCTTGTATTGTTTCATCAATAACACAAAAAGATATTTTTATATTTGATTATGAAAGGTGTTACCATTTTGATAGGGATGGTAAATTCTTAAATACAATAGGTGCTAAAGGAAATGGACCTGGTGAATATACGAAACCGATGAAATGTATTGTAGATACATTAAATCAATGGGTTTATTTTCCTGATCATTGGACGGGCAGATTACTTAAATATGATTATTCAGGTAATTTTTTAGAAGAATCACATCCTAAAGGTCTTAGTAGCCTTACTTGGTTGTATAACCCTATGGAATTTTTGTTCGGAGATAGTTTTTATCAATATGCTGAAAAAAAAGAACGATTTAGCATTTTCTTTTATTCCCTTAAGGAAAAAAAACTGTTCTCAAAGATGAAATGTGAATACGAAAAAGATATTCCTAAATTAATGATATGTGATCCAACTGTTTATAATTATCGAGGTAATACTTTCATAAAAGACTTTTGGTGTGATACCATCTATCAATTAACTAATCCATATAAATTGGTATCACATGCTATTATCAATAGAGGTCATTTGGGATACCGAACTCAAGATGACAAATCGTTAATTACAGGAAAAAAGGATTCAGAAGAACAAATCACTCTTGCAGTTCATACAATTGTAGAAACGGATCGTTTCTTTTTTATAGGGTCAAACCAAGGAAAAGTTATCTATGATAAACAATTAAACAAAACTGTAGCTTTAGATTATGATATACCATTTATGGATGATTTATATGGAAGTCCAGGATTAATATATTATCCGTCAATATCTAACAAAAATGAAATTTATCAGGCTATACATGCCCATAAATTTCTTGAAGGAAGAAAAAGCAAACATTCTATCTCCGATTCTAGATATAATGTTTATCTGAAAATAATTGATAATCTTACAGAAGATGACAATCCGGTTATTATGATTGTGAAAGTCAAGAAATGAAGGGACTTAAAAATGGGGAAAATGTGAAAAATACCCCGTAAATAATAGGGGAAAATGTGATAAATGATTTCAGGTGAATTGGAAATATGACTGTTACTCCGTATTTAACTCGTATAATACCTTAATTCCGCAACACTTTGATTTAACTTTATTTATAAGTTCCTGAGCAACAAAAAGTTGCTCAGGATTTTGCCATGTCAGAATTTTCACTTATCTTAGTGTTGCAAAA
>NZ_JAKZMM010000081.1 GCF_022809355.1 Parabacteroides faecalis
TTTTTATCTTTGCAAAGGTAATATGTAAAGCCTTTTAGTAAGACTTATTTTATCTGTAGAGTTTTTTAGTAACGTATCAAAAAAGTGTAAAGTAAATTTAGGCATAGTCAGTCAATGGATGATATGTAGTAGAAAAGACATCCTTGTTGCGGGAAAAATGAGGTTTTTATGTACATTTGCACCCGAATTTTAAACACAAAAGAATATGTCAGTAGCAAAGAGAGACGATGATATGCGCAAGGTAACGACGCACCGTCTGTTTGAAATGAAGCAGCGTGGCGAGAAAATCTCCATGCTGACCGCATACGATTATTCCATGGCTACCCTGATTGATCAGGCTGGAATGGATGTTATTCTGGTAGGTGATTCGGCTTCGAATGTAATGGCCGGTAATACGACAACCTTACCGATCACCTTGGATCAGATGATTTATCATGGCCGTTCGGTGGCGAAAGCCGTGAAGCGTGCCTTGGTAGTAGTCGATCTGCCTTTTGGTTCTTATCAGGGAAATTCGAAAGAGGCGCTGGCTTCGGCTATCCGGGTGATGAAGGAAACTCATGCCGACTGTATCAAGCTGGAAGGCGGATCGGAAGTACGCGAATCGATCGAACGCATCTTGTGTGCCGGCATTCCGGTGATGGGACATCTGGGACTGACACCGCAGTCGATCAACAAGTTTGGTACTTATACCGTGCGTGCCCGCGAAGAAGCTGAAGCCCAGAAACTGGTGGAAGATGCTCATCTGCTGGAAGAAATCGGTTGTTTCGCCTTGGTGTTGGAGAAAATCCCGGCTGCTTTGGCTGCCCGTGTGGCGAAAGAAATCCGTATTCCGGTGATCGGTATCGGTGCCGGTGGTGATGTGGACGGACAAGTATTGGTGATGCATGATATGCTGGGTATCAACCAGGGCTTTTCTCCTCGTTTCCTGCGCCGTTATGCTAATTTGGCAGAAGACATCACGCATGCCGTTCAGCAATACATTGAGGATGTGAAACGTTGTGACTTCCCGAACGAAAAGGAACAATATTAATACAAGGAATACATGCGGTCTCAGTTATTGATCGGCGCGGCCTCGTCGGGTAGCGGAAAGACTACCTTTACGCTGGGATTATTGCGGGCACTGGCTCGCAAAGGACTCGTTGTACAGCCATTTAAGTGCGGGCCGGATTATATTGATACCCGTCATCATCAGATGGCTGCCGGACGTGCGTCTGTCAATCTGGATCGTTTTATGATGTCGGAAAAGCATATAGAAGAGGTGTATCGTCGATATGCTTTTCCGGCTGATATTGCCATAACCGAAGGCGTGATGGGCTTGTTCGACGGTTACGACGGCATGCAGGGAAGCAGTGCCGAGATGGCTTCTGCACTGGATATTCCCGTTGTGCTGATTGTCAATGCCAAGAGTACGGCTTATTCGGTCGCTCCGTTGTTGTATGGCTTCAAGCATTTCTATCCGAAAGTGCGGGTTATCGGAGCTGTCTTTAACTTCGTGGCTTCCGAGAATCATTATTATTACCTGAAACAGGCTTGTGCCGATGCCGGAGTCGAGGCATTGGGCTATTTGCCGAAGCAGGAAGATATCACAATCCCGAGCCGGCATTTGGGTTTGTCGCTGGATTCGGATTTCTGCTTCGAGGCGTTTGCCGACCGGATTGCTGATCTGGTAGACAAGCATGTGTGTGTGGATCGGTTGCTGGAGCTGGCATCGGCTCCGGTGTCAGCTCATACGGAGGAAACCGGAACCGGCCTTTCGCATCGCCCGTCCGGTACCATGCGGATCAGCGTGGCACGCGATGCCGCCTTCAACTTTGTCTATGCCGAGAACATCGCTTATCTCGAGCAGCTGGGAAACGTCACTTATTTCAGTCCGCTGACTGATAAAACCCTTCCACCAACCGACTTCCTTTATTTGCCGGGTGGATATCCGGAATTACACCTGAAGACTTTGTCAGAGAATCAATCCATGCGCGATGCCGTCCGCGCTTATCTGGAGAATGGTGGACATGCGTTGGCCGAATGCGGCGGCATGATGTATCTCTGCCGTTCCATTATCGGACAAGACGGCAATACTTATCCGATGGCTGGTGTATTAGACCAGACCGCCACCATGCAACAGATGAAACTGCGACTGGGCTATCGCACCTTGCAATGGGGCGAATACCGGTTGGCTGGCCATGAGTTTCATTATTCGTCTATCGTGCCGGCCGAGAACACCTTGCCTTCGTGTGCGACGGCCTTTTCTGCCTTGGGGCGACAGGTCGATACGCCGCTGTATCACTACCGGAACTTACTGGCCGGATACACACATTTATACTGGGCCGACCCGGCATCAAAC
Organism: Parabacteroides faecalis; assembly: GCF_022809355.1. Taxonomy (GTDB): domain Bacteria; phylum Bacteroidota; class Bacteroidia; order Bacteroidales; family Tannerellaceae; genus Parabacteroides; species Parabacteroides faecalis. The sequence continues at coordinate 2,339 of NZ_JAKZMM010000081.1, forward strand.
GCCTGGTTGCATCACTTCCTGGAAAAATAAGGGTAAGGAATAGCTTTATCCTTCTGGAATTATCTGTATCTTTAGCCTAAAATTGGACGAAGATGAAAAAACAACTTGTTTTCAACCGGCCTGTATGGATTTTCCTGTTGTTTCTGGTAGGAAGTTTTCTGTTTGTCGACCTGAATTTCCGGTATTGGTTTCATTTCATGGAACAGTTCATGCTGTTTCAGACAACCTCGGTCTACTGGAAAGAGCTGGCTGCTCAGCTGGGAGGCTGGAATGAATATATCGCCGAATATCTGACCCAGGCATTTCCCTTTGCTGCCGGTCCGGCAATCCTTGTCACTACCTTGTCTGGTTTGATTGCTCTTTTGTTTTATAAGTATCAGCAAGCCTGTTGCGGAAAGGCTTCGATGGGCTTATCCATCCTGCCGCTTTTCCTGTTCTGGCTTTTTCCTTCCGAGACCATCGTCCCGATGCTGGTCCTTGTGTGGGCATTGGTGGGAACCGTGGTTTGCCAGTCGATATCAAATCGGAATATCCGGATGCTTGTCGGCGTGCTGCTTGTCCCGCTGTTGTATTATGTGGCGGTGCCGGCTCCGTTTCTGTATGCCGTCTTGCTGTTGTTGCACGAATGGATGCGGGCAGATCAGCGCAAGCCTTATCTATATACCGGTGTTTTGCTGGCGTGGACTTTCCTGTTGCCCTTGCTGGTGATGCGGCTTTGGCTGGTCGTTCCGATGCGCGAAGTCTGGATGGGCAAATATATGTATCATCCCGAATATCCGGTGCCACAGTCTTTCTGGCTGATATTCCTTTCGTTCCCGGTGCTGACACTCGTCGGCCGGCTGTGTGCGAAATGGCAGGAACGGTTGCGCCCGGCGAAGTGGCTGGCTGCCGAATGCATCTTTTGGGCCGGATTGATGGCGGCGTTGATTGCACTGCGGAAAGACCCGATGCAACAAGCTTATCAGTATGATTATTATGCCCGCAACGGTGCGTGGGACAAGATTGTCGCTCATGCCGAAAAGGAAGGCGTGCACGATTTCGATGCCTTGGTTTATGTCAATCTGGCCTTGTCATATACCGGGCGACAGACCACCGATCTGATGAAGTTTCCTCAAGTAGGAGAGACCGGCTTTATCCCGTACGATCCGCGGACAAGGCTGGGATTGATTCAGGCCAGCGAAGTAGCCTGGCAAGTCGGGCAGGTGAATGCTGCCCAGCGTTTTGCCTTCGTCGGCGTGTTGAGCTCGCAGCGTTGTGTGCAGCCCCGGCTGATGAAACGCCTCGTCGAGACTTATCTGGTGAATGGCGAATACCGGGCTGCCGAGAAATATATCCGGATACTCGAACAGACACCGCGCTATAAGGCTTGGGCTGCCGAACAGCGGCAATACCTGGGCGAGAAAGAAAGTCAGTCGGCCGGATGGATTCAGGCGAAGCGGGCTTTCCTGCCGGTCACCGACAATCCTTTCGACCTGACGAAGACGCTGCCCAGTGCTTTGGCCTTCCTGATTGATGATCATCCCGACAATCAGGCGGCTTTTGATTATGGCATGTGCTATCTGCTGGTTTATAAGAATCTGCCGGCCTTTATGCACTATATGCCGTTATACAAGGAGCGGCATCAGTCATTCCCTAAGTTATATCAGGAAGCTATCTGCCTTTATTATGCGTCGAAAGGAAAGATGGCAGATGCAGCCAACGATTATCCCATTGACAGTGAGGTGACGAACCGGATGCAGCAGTTCCTGAAGACGGCCCGTTCCTTGTCGGCTGCCAATCTGAAGCAGTTATATGGGGATACTTACTATTATTATACGGAGTTTATGCCAACACCCAAACAATAAGGAATATGGAAACAGACTATATCAATCAGCATAAAAGGAATCTGGTGTACGCGCTGTTCTGCTGTCTGTTGCTGACAGCTTGTTCGTGGGGCACGCAGCGGCCCGAGAAGGCATCTTCTCAGGCAGAAGAACCGGAGATCTTTCCGGATTATCGGGATGTGACTGTTCCGGTCAATATTTCTCCCCTGAATTTCCGTCTGACGCGTGAGGCTGATCATCAGTATGTCCTGATCACCGGTGAGAAAGGCGGACGCCTTGAGTGTGATGGCCAACGCAGTCTTCGCTTCGATCCGGATGCCTGGAGAAAGCTGCTCGAAGAGAATGCCGGCAGCAGCCTGACGCTCACGTGTTCTTCGCGGGAAGCCGGTGGCTGGAAAACCTGGAAATCGTTTCAGATCCATGTCGACGAACGCCCGATCGACAGCCATCTGGTCTATCGGCTGATTGAACCGGGCTATGAGAAATGGCATATCGTGGGCATTTATCAGCGTGATCTGGAATCGTTTGACGAGAAAACGATTATCCGGAATGATATGACGGGTTATAATTGCATCAACTGCCATTCTTTCTGTATGAATGATCCGAACCGGATGATGCTGCACATGCGTGCCGTGCATGACGGCACTTATATCATCCGCGGGAAAGAGATCGAGCGGCTGAAGACCAAGACGAAGCAGACTATCAGTAACCTGACTTATCCTTACTGGCATCCTTCGGGAAAATACATCACGACGTCGGTCAACGATATCAAGCAGTTCTTCCATGCTGTCAAGGAGAAGAAGATGGAAGTGTTCGACCTAGAGTCGGATGTCGTTGTCTATGACGTGGAACAGCATAAGATCCTTTCGGCAGCTTCCCTGATAACGAAGGATGCCTTCGAGACGTTCCCTGCTTTTTCGCTGGATGGCAAGTGGCTGTATTTCTGTTCGGCTCCGGCCCGCGAAATGCCTGCCGATTACGATAAGGTGCGCTATCATATCTGCCGGGTGGCTTTTGATGCCGGGAAAGGAGCGTTGCAGCTGCCGGTGGATACGCTGGTCCGTGCCGACAGCCTCAGTTATACTTTCCCGCGGATCTCGCCCGACGGCCGGTTCCTGATGTACACCGAAACGGCTTATGGGCAATTCCCGGTCTGGCATAAGGATGCCGAAATCCGGATGCTGGAACTCGAGACGCGCCAACCGGTTGATATGACTTTGCTGAACAGCGCGGATACGGAGAGTTATCATTCGTGGAGCAGCCAGAGCGACTGGGTAGTTTTCAGCAGCCGCCGCGACAATGGCTTGTACACGCTGCCTTATATTTGCCGTATCCAGGCAGACGGCCGTCCGGCCAAACCTTTCCTGTTGCCGCAGGAAGATTCGGAGAAGTATGATTATCAGCTTTATTCTTATAACTTGCCGGAGCTGGTGACAGGCGAAGTGACCATCAGCCCGTATGCCATCCAGCAACGGGCGCACGAAGGACCGACAACGCAGGTCGCATTTGAATGACAGAAAGAATGACAACGTAGTTTTGATTAAAACAGATAAATAACATGACGAAAGTACAAGAAATGCTGGCTGCTTTGCCAGACGAAAAGAAGGCATGCTTCGTTCCGGTTTTCGGATCCGTAGAACGTTTTTATACCATTGTGTATCTCATTGCCAAGAATGAACACCTGACGGAACAGGAAAAGCCGGACCGCTATGAAGACCGGTTGCAGGTGATCCGGCAGATCCGCCGGAAAGTGGAACAGTTGGTGGATTCGTTTGGACTGCCGGGCGAAGATACGGTGGCCGATATTGCCAGCGATTACTTTGAAGACTATGTGCAGTATCGCGAACCGGAGTTCGGGATCACCAACGATGACTTTGTCGATGTGATCCGGAAGATTTCACAGCTGGCCTGACGTGTACACATCATTTAGGAGGAACCATTGCGCATGGAAGAAAAGAACAGACATATTACACGGAAAGTGGTTTGGGGCTATCTGTTGTTGTTGCTGATCGCCGTCGGTGCTGTGGGATATGTTTATTCAATCATCCAGCAGCTGGCCGTTGAGGATGCGCCCGACACCGCGACGCGCGACAAGACTTATCTGGTCACCAACACCCTTACTTTGCTATACGAGAGCGAGGCGATGGGGCATATCGTCGGGAAGTCGGACAACGAGCTTTATCTCTTCAACCGGACGCTGAACAAGGCCGACAAGAACCTGGATTCGCTGCGCCTCATGCTTACTGACACCGTCCAGCAACTGAAGGTCGATACCATCAAGTATTTGCTGAAACGGAAGCGCTGGAACACCCTCAAGCTACAGGAAACCCTGAACGAGTGGAATGCCGGGCGGATTTATATGGAGAAAATCCAGCAGGTGATCGAAGTCCAGGATTCGGTGGTGCGGATACAGAAGCCGGATACCATCTCGCAGCCGGTTGTCCGCGAGATCGTGGAGGTGAAACAGGATACGGTGGTGGTGACCAAGAAGAAGAAAAAGGGCTTTTTCCGCCGGCTGGCCGAGGCTTTCTCGCCGAAGGAAGAAGTAGATACCAGTTTTGTCAAGAATACAACCCGCCAGCTGGTGACGGATACGGCGCAGATCGTCTATAACCCGTCGGATACCATCATTCAGGTGTTGCGGAACTTGCAGGACACGGTGGCCGACCGCCGCGAGCAGCTGGCCAATACCTTGCTTCAGCGGGCCAACAACCTGCGCTACAACAACTCGGTGCTGACCAGCCGTATTAACCAGATGTTGCGCGACATCGAGGAAGAAGCCGTCCAGCAGTCAATCGATCGGATGGAGCACAAGCAGTCTCTGCTGAAAGAGACAACGCGGCTGATTGGCGGCATTGGTCTGGTGGCCATCGTGGTGGCGATTGTCTTTCTGGTCATCATCATCCGGGATATTTCGCGCAGTCATTATTACAGGCAGCAGCTCGAGAAAGCCAAGCAGTATGCCGAGGACTTGCTGCGCAGCCGTGAGAACCTGATACTGACCATCAGCCATGATATCCGGGCTCCGCTTTCTTCGATCATCGGTTTCATTGACCTGCTGCTGAAGCGTAACCCCGACGAGCGCCAGCGTTATTACCTGGATAATATGACGGGTTCTTCCAAGCATATCCTGTCGCTGGTGAATGATTTGCTGGATTTCCACCGGCTCGAGGCAGGACAGATCGAGATCCATCCGGTGCCGTTTTCGGTCTTGTCGCTGATTCAGGAGATTTATGTGAGCTTTAATCCGCTGGCCGAAGCCAAAGGGCTGCGGCTGCACCTGGATGTGAAGCCTCCTTATATGGAATTGACTTACCTGGGTGATACCAACCGCTTGAGGCAGGTGATCAATAACCTGCTCTCGAACGCCGTCAAATTCACGCCCGAAGGAACTGTTACGCTGCGGGCGGCCATTACGAAGCTGCATGATAAGCAGTACGAACTGGATGTAACGGTGTCGGATGCCGGTCCCGGCATTCCGGAGGCCGAACAGGAACGGATCTTCGGTGATTTCACCCGTCTGCAAGGAAGCGAGAAGGTGGAAGGCTTCGGACTGGGCTTGTCGATTACCCGCCGTCTGGTGGAACTGCTGAAAGGAACACTGAAGGTGCACAGTGTGGTAGGCCAGGGAAGTGATTTCATCCTGACGATCCCGCTGCCGCTCTCGGAAGTGAGCCTGAATCCGGTGGTTGTGGAAGAAGCCGAAGAGGAGGCCGCCGATCCGGAACCGCTTTCGCTGGCAGGCGAGCGGACTGTCTATTGCCTGCTGGTCGACGACGATGCCATACAGCTGGCTCTGACCGAAGAGCTGCTGAAACGAAGTCGGGTAGAAGTGGTGGGTGTTTCCAATCCGCATGCCGTATTGGATATCTTGAAGAACACCTCGTTTGATGCCATCATCACTGATATCCAGATGCCGGGCATGGATGGATATCATCTGCTGAAGATGATTCGCGAGTCGGGCATTCAGGGAACCGATCAGGTGCCGATCATTGCGTTGTCGGCAAGTGTGGCCAACGAACACAGTCATTATATTGAGGCTGGTTTTACCGGCTTCTTGAATAAACCGTTCACGGCCGTCCAGCTGATCGAATTGCTCAACCAGCTGTTGACGGTTCATCTGGAACCAGTTGTCAAGATTGACTTCTCAACACTGACGGCCTTTGCCGGAGAAGACGAAGAAGCATCGGCTTCAATCCTGAAGACGTTTACCGAAGAGACGGGCAAGAGCATCGAACTGCTCCGGAAAGCACTCGCGGAAGAAGACCGCCAGGAAGCTTCGCGTCTTTCTCATAAGCTGATTCCGCTGCTGACAATGCTGGGCGCAAACAATCTGGTGCAGAAATTACGCATCCTCGAAAAGAACGACGACGAGCTGACAGAAGAAGGCTGGAAGAAACTTTTGGCAGAAGTAATTGACAATGTTTCCGACATTGTGCGGCAGGCTGTGGAAAAATGTGGCTGATGTGTGGAAGTGGGGCGTGGAATTATTCCACACTTTCCACGGTCAAATTCCACATTTTCCACAAAAAATGGGGATAAAAACGGGAATAATACAAATAAAAGCCGTTTTTTTCATGTTTTTTGGGGCAAAAAACGGATTTTGGAGCCTTGAAAAGAAGTTTGGCACGACTTTGGTATATATCTTAGTGACATACATAATAAGTGTTTCTACATTTATCCGTTTTTATAGGTTAAGTCTTACTCAATAAGGTAAAAAGAGTAGTAAGTTAAAGTGTTTTTTTGATTAAGTCTGCTAATAAGAGGCACCTCGTGAGAGCAAGCCTCTTTTTTACTGAAATCTAACTAGAGAAGAGTTCCCGAATTAAGGCCTTTCAGGGTTTTGGTTCGGGAACTTGCTTTTTAGCTGTTTCCCTCTTGCAAGGGCTCGCCCGGATGAAACACCATCTTTGGCTATTCGGCAACCGTGCCTCTTTCTTTTTTCATAGTCAATTGACCATATAAAGATACTTGTTGCTCTTCCCATATACAATAGTATAAAAAATATACTTGGTAATTAAAGTATATTATTTACCTTTGTCCACCGAAATTTATTAAAACAGATAGTTTATTATAATTCCCTTAATTCCGCAACACTATAATTTAACTTTATTTATAAGTTCCTGAGCAACAAAAAGTTGCCCAGGATTTTGCCATGTCAGAATTTTCACTTATCTTAGTGTTGCAA
>NZ_JAKZMM010000082.1 GCF_022809355.1 Parabacteroides faecalis
TCTTCCCATTCCGAACAGAGAAGTTAAGCCTCGTCACGCCGATGGTACTGCGTAACAGTGGGAGAGTAGGTAGCCGCCGTTTTAGAGAGAGAATGAAAGCCGGTTCAACAATCGTTGGATCGGCTTTTTTCGTGTTGATTCGTAGGATTAATCTTATTTAACCGTTTCTTGATTGTGGATCTACGAAAGTTTCGTAGATTTGCGTTGTTCTCGTAATTGATTGATATATGGAAAAGTTAACTGCACAAGAAGAGACGGCTATGCGATTGATTTGGGAGATTGGTCCCTGTGTTGTTCGAATGCTTCAGGAGAAATATCCGGAACCGAAGCCTCCTTATACTACTTTGGCTTCGGTTGTAAAGAATCTGGAACGGAAAGGTTATGTAAAGAATCGTCGTTGTGGAAATGTCTATGAATATTATCCATTAGTTAGTCGGGAAGAATATCGTACGGCTTTTATGAAAGATGCCGTAAGCAATCTGTTTTCGAATTCCTATAAAGAACTGGTCTCTTTCTTTGCGAAAGAAGAAAAGATTTCTGCGGATGATTTGCGGGATATTATCGAGAAAATCGAAACAGGGAAGGAGTAGACTATGTTCTCGGTCGATTATCTGATACAGGTGAATGTGGCTCTTGCTCTCTTCTACGGGATTTACCGATGGATGTTTGCGAAGGATACTTTCTTCCATACCCGTCGTTTTCTTTTGTGGAGTTTCTGGTTGGTGGCGATTTCATTTCCTTTCTGGAATGAGTGGCTGTGGATACAGGAGCCGGCTCAGGTGATGCGTAATGTATTGCCTGTGGACGATTGGGTGACTTTGCCAAATGTTTTGGTGGTTGCGGATCATCCGGCAGCTACTCATGGGCGTTTCTCTTGGTGGATGTTGTATGGCTTTGTGACTTCGCTGCTTTTCCTACGCTTATTTTTTCGAATCGGAAGTCTTGTTTACTTATATATTCGTACCGACCGCCAAGTGGTGGGAGATATGACGATTTGCCGTTTGAAATCGCCCGGCGGACCATTCTCGTTCTTCCGTTGGATTTTTGTTTATCCACCGTCTCATTCAGAAAGTGAATGGCGGGAAATTCTTATACACGAGCAGACACATGCACATCAATGTCATTCGCTGGATATTTTGTTTGCCGAATGTATGACGTGTTTGCTTTGGTTTAATCCGTTTGTCTGGCTTCTTCGGAAAGAAATACGTGATAACCTGGAATATCTGGCCGACGATTCGGTTCTACACGCTGGATGTGACCGCAAATGTTATCAGTATCATCTGTTGGGGCTTTCTACTTCTCGTCAGGCTGCAGCTCATTTATATAGTAATTTTAATGTATCATCTCTAAAAAACAGAATTCGTATGATGAACAAACAACCTTCAAAAAGAATAGAGCAAGTGAAGCTTCTTGTGTTGCTTCCTTTGATGGCTCTGCTGCTGACGTTTAGTAATTGTAATACGCCGTCGGCTAAGCAGACTGATGGAAATGGAAACGTAAAGATTTCGGCTGTGGTGGTGGATGATGTGGCGCCTATTGTGGGTGCGGCCGTGGTGATTAAAAACACAACTTCGGGGACTATCACAGATATGGATGGAGAATTTTCTCTAGAAGTTCCGGCTGATGCGACCTTGAGAATTTCGATGCCAGGGTTCCAAGCCAAGGAGATCGCTGTGAAAGATGTAAAAGACGGTATGAAAATCCGTTTGGAAATAGATCCGGATGGTATGAAAGCGGATGGTGCGCAGATCCAGCCTGGAGCGGGCAATGCGGATGATGATGTAGTAGAAGGACAAATCTTCACGGTTGTAGAAGAACAGCCTTCGTTTCCGGGCGGACCTACTGAATTATTTAAATACGTGATGAATGAAGTTAAATATCCGAAGATAGCTCAGGATAATGGTATACAAGGACGTGTTGTGACTAGCTTTGTGGTGGATAAAGAGGGAAATATCAAGCAGGTGAAGGTGGAACGAGGCGTTGATCCGGCTTTGGATGCGGAAGCTCTTCGTGTAGTGAAGGCTATGCCGAAATGGATTCCCGGCAAACAGAAAGGAAAAGCTGTTGCCGTGCGTTACATTCTTCCTGTTCAGTTTAGGTTGCAATAATATGATATGTGTTTTCAGCGCCTCGCGCTGGCGTTTATGTAAAGCTACAAAAGTCTCCGCGCGGGCCGCTGGCGTTTTTGTAGAGTTACAAAAGTCTCCGCGCGAGGCGCTGATGTTTTTGCAGAGTTACAAAAGTCTCCGCGTGAGGCGCTGGTGTTTTTGCAGAGCTACAAAAGTCTCCGCGTGAGGCGCTGGTGTTTTTGTAGAGTTACAAAAGTCTCCGCACGGGGCGCTGGGCCTTTTGTTGCCTTACAGAAGTCTTACGCCGCCGGTTTCTTAGGCATGAACTTCTTCGTCAGCCATCTTCTGACGGGCTCATCGTAGCATTTCAGGCACAGATAAGCCAGCAGAATACTGCCGATATAAACCATCAAAGCCGTGGGCCATACCTCGCCGAAGGTATAAAGTTTGTTGTCAATCAGCCAGGCATAGAATAAGTACATAAGTGGATAGTGCACGGCATAGAGCGGGAACGAAATATCTCCCAGGAATTTGCAGATCTGCGTAGATCGCTTGTCGGTCGTTTTGCCCGAAGCACCGATCCATACCAGAATTGGGAAGATGAAGAGGATACAAACAGCCTCGAACAATCCGTTCAAACTAATCGGTCCGTTGCTTTCGATGTAAGGCACACAGAAGAGGAGGAGCAGGACAACCGAACAGATCCAGAATGCGCCTCGTATCTGCATCGGTCGGAAGTGGCGTGATAGCAGCATTCCCATCGTGAAGGGGAAAAGCATCCGCAGTGATCCGCCCAGGAAGTTCACGCTGTCGAGCGTCCAGCCCACGCCAATCATGCCGTAGCCTGAGACATCGAACAAGGCAAACCAAGCCAGGAAGACACCCAATATGCCGACGAGTACGGCCAGTGCCTTCTTGGATAACCGATGAATGAATAACGCGTATAATATATTTCCGATGTATTCGAAGAATAGCGACCAACTGGGACCGTTGAGCGGAAACATCTCTCCGTTGCCACGTACTTCATAACGCACACCCGGAACCGCCGGTATGAAGAACATGGCACAAAGCAAAGCCAACATCACCATCGAGGTCGCTATCTTCGTTCCATTCCATTGTACACTTCCCTGGATACAGAACGTGACGGCACCAATAACGGCTCCCATGACGATCATCGGGTGCAGGCGAATCAAGCGGCGCTTGAAGAAATTCCCGAGAGACATGGTTTTCCCCAGGCGGTCGTCGTAGGCATAGCCGATAACAAAACCGGAGAGGATAAAGAAGAAATCGACCGCTAAATACCCGTGGTTAATGGTTGTGATCAGCGTTCCTCCGGCAGCAAACGATAGACCTTCGAAGATGTGATAGAATACAACAAGCAGAGCAGCTACGCCTCGCAGCCCATCCAACAATTCATAATGGGGCTTCGTATCCGCAAAGGCGGCCGCAGAAATTCTAGTTTCTGACATGGATGATTATGTTTGGTTTATATGTAAGGCAAATGTATGATCTATTTTTGGAGAAAAGTTTGTCCTATGTCAAAATCGTTGGCCGGCTTCATCCATTTGCCCGCAGCCGACTGAGTGTCGAAAGTGTAATTCCCAGATAAGAAGCGATAAATCCGAGATTGACGCGCTGGCAGACATCCGGAAACTGTTCCTTGAATGCTTCATATCGCTCTTTTGCCGGAAGCGTAAGGCGTTCCTTGTGGCTGCGGTGCAGACGCCGGTATTCATTCTGATGTATGATTCTTCCCCAGTTGCATAATTCGATATTCGTCTCAAAAAGATGAATCAGGTCAGTCAGCAAGATACGGTAAGCCACGACTTCTTCGAGGGTTTCAACGAATTCTTCACTCACTTTCTGGTAGTAGAGTTCGTCCATGCTGAATACGATGCTTCCTTCACCCGCAAACGATGTGGTAATCTCTTCTCCATCGACCAGCCAGTAAGAGCGGGTCATTCCTTCCTCAATGAAATAAGCATATTTACAGAATATATTCTCCTTCACCAATAGATATCTCTTCGGAAAATGGCATAACGTCAGACAAGCCTCCAGTGCTTGAATGGAAGTATCAGAAACAGGATAGGCCGCCCGGATGCTTTGGATAATGTTCTTCATAATGTTTCTTTCCGACAATCAGAGGTTCATTTCAAATAATAGACAAAGTTAAAAAATAAATCAAGAGGCTATTCTTTCGGTTCTCACTATTTATTCTTTAATCCACGCCGTGGATTACTTAGTTCTCATCGTGGATTACTTAGTTCACGGCGTGGATTAAGTAGTTCACGCCGTGAACTAAAGAAATGTTAGGCAGAAAATATTTTTTTAGATAGGCAGGAATTCTATTTTGGCCTATGGATATCTAGGTAAAATAATACGCTAAGGGACCTTGTTCTATGATATAAACATAAAAGCGATACAATAAAATCTATGTCAATTGTATTGCAGAAGTGAAACTACTCTTCAACAATCCATTTCTCAATGCCTCTTATTTCCTGGTTGAAGTTAACACCTATTTTATATAGTTTTCGATTATCAGAAATGAAAGGCAAGGCGTATTGCTTATCATGGATCTGTTTCAACGCTTCTTCGGCAGTACCATTCAGTTTGAATTCCATGACATAGATGTATTGCTCGGTCTTGACAACCATATCTATTCGTCCGTTGGAGGTATGATATTCGACCTGAGTATAGAATCCTAACAGTTTGAATACGATGAAGAGAACATTCTGGTAATGTAGTTCCAGATCGCGTGCCAGTTCATACGGAATATCTGCAAAGAAACTTTGCAGACGTGCCATAAAGGAATTAATTTTTCCGCTATCAACTTCCTGCACAAATTTCACGATCTCGAAAGCCATATCAGATTTACTGATACTTGCATAACACGGGAGCAGGAATCGGAGGAAACCCTCTTCTACTTCTTGGTTTGGAAAACCGAGCGTGTACGTTCTGAAACGTCTGTCATATTCTTTAATGGTAAGATACCCACTCTGATAAAGAATAGGGATCGGATTCGTATACATGGAATCAATACCACTTAAGGAATCAGCTGTTGCCATTTCGTAAGTTAACCTATGCAAATCATATTCGCTATGTTTAAGGAGTTCAACCAGAAAAGTTGGCGTTCCGGTCTCGAACCAATAACTGCCGAACTTCATCTTTGCAAATGTATTCAGTAGGCTGAACGGATTATATATATCATCGCCGTATTCCACGAAATGATATCCATCATACATATCTTTGAGGTAAGCCTTTGTTTCTTCTTCGGTCATACCATTCTTTTGCCCAAGTTCTACGATGTCTTCCTTGAAGTTGCTGAGAAGCTCTTTTTCAGTGATACCACATATATTGGCAAATCGATTGTCTATGGAAATATCCATCAGGTTATTTAGATCACTGAATACACTGACTTTGCTGAATTTGGTTACTCCGGTAAGCAGGGCAAATTGGATATACTTGTCGCAACTCTTCATTACACCGTAAAAAGCTTTCAATGTATTGCGATAGTCGTTCAATAACGGTTCGTTCCCTATGGCCTGAAGCATGGGTTTATCATATTCATCAATGAGGATCACTACGGGACGATTCCTTTTCTCGGCTGCCCGTTGAATCACTCCTTGGAAACGCAGGGACAGATTGGTTTCACTGGGGCGGCTTCCGTAAAGGCTTTCCCAAATGCACAACGCATTATTCAGTATGCTGTATAAACTTTCCGGCGTATCATACTTTTGGGCATTCAGATCCAAATGCAAAATAGGATATTCTATCCATTCTTTTTCTAGTTGTGCTAAGGCAAGCCCTTCAAATAGTTCTTTCTTCCCTTGGAAATAAGCTTCTAAGGTAGATATGAGCAGACTTTTTCCAAATCGTCTGGGACGACTTAAGAAGTAATATTGACCGGACTTTATCAGCTGATAAATCAGATCCGTTTTGTCGATGTAGCAATAATTCCCATTGCGTATCTTTTCAAAGTTTTGTATGCCTACCGGATAGTTCCTTTTCATATCGCCTCAAACTTAAGTTACAATGAATTGTACATGCTTTTACAAATGTAACGAATTTTATTTCTTGTACAAAGAATATATGTAATCTTCAGTTCTTTAAAATAATCCTTTCGTTAAGTATCAGTCGTTGGGAATAAAGCAATAGTAGATCTGAAATTTACCCGGTATTTTTTGTAGTTTTGGAGTAAAAATAGGAAGTATGAGGCAGTTTTGTTTAGTTTTCATTCTGTTTTGTGGCGTTACTTTGGGATGGGCTGGTGATGATCGTCGCCAGAAAATAATTCTGGATACCGATATGGTAGAGCTTTTTGACGATGGTATCGCCATGATGATGTTAGCAAAAGCTCCGGATATAGAATTATTGGGAGTTACTGTGGTGGCAGGCAACACCTGGGTTTCTGAAGGAACCGCTTACGCTATCCGTCAGTTAGAAGCGATTGGTGTAACAGATGTGCCAGTGTTGCAAGGCGTTCGTTTGCCATTGGCTCCTAACCGGAAGGAGAATATCAAGGAAGAAATCCGATTATTTGGTTATGGAGAAGGATATTTAGGATCATTTGCTTATGAAGAACCAACCTCTTGGAAAGATGTTTATGTTTCCCGCTATAAGCAAGAACCTACTATTGAGCCAGCCGATATGCATGCAGTCAATTTTATGATAGAACAAGTAAAACGATATCCTCATGAGGTAACAGTCTTGGCTATTGGCCCTTGTTGTAATTTAGCGATGGCTGTCAGGATGGCTCCCGAGATTGTTCCGCTTATCAAGCGGGTTGTTTATATGGGCGGAGCTTTTACAGTACCGGGAAACACGACTCCAGCTGCCGAATTTAACTGGTGGTATGATCCGGAGGCTGCACAAATTGCCCTGCGAACTCCATTTAAAGAACAGATTGTAGTTGGCTTGGATGTATGTGACCGGATTGAATTGCGTAAGGAACGTTATGACCGCATTATTGGACTGTTGAAAGCTGATAAGCTTCAAGCCATGTCACATGATAATTTTCTGCAAACGACATTTCAGGAACGTCCGGATACAGTGTGGCATATTTGGGATATTGTAGCTGCTGCTTTGTGTATGGATTCTTCCATTCTTAAGCGGGAGATGATATGTCATGTAGATATCAATACCCAGCAAGGACTTTCCTACGGACAGTCGTTAGCTTTTCCATATAATCCACCTATAGGTACGCAACCTGTACGGATTGTGATGGAAGTAGACGAAGAGCGGTTATGGCGATTGATTGAAAAATACTGTCGTTTGTTCTGATTCGTGTTGAGAAGAAGAGTTGCTGTTCTTTTATATAAAAAGCAGTAAAGGACAGAACTTGGGCTGATATATCACCAATGCAGGCATAAGGATACGGCCTTAACCAGACTTGCAAGATGGTACGATGAAGTAGACAAATCAGGATTCCTTGCTTTCGGAAAAGTGGCTAGATCCATACAGACTCATTATCAGCAAATCATAAACTTCTTCGACAAACGGTCTACTAATGCTGCTTCTGAGTCCTTCAATGCTAAAATAAAGAACTTTCGTTCTCAGTTCAGAGGGGTTAAAGACAAAGCTTTCTTTCTTTAATAGGTGTAAGATTAAATAGGCTTGCCACCTCTTTACCGTATAAAGCATCTGAGAAAAGTAGGTTAATTATAAGATTACTACTAAAGTTCAATTTCAAACAGCCATATTCGACAAAATTAATCTCATAATTTTCATTATACCTTAAATCTGGCTTTCCATTTACCTTGGCATGAAGCCATGTCTTGCGAACAATCTTCAGTCCATTTTCTATATATCTGGTCTTTATGTTTATTGTGGCATAATGAGCAGTAATATCGTGATAATCTACAATACCAAACGTTCCATTTCCAATCACGATCAATCCTTTATGAAAAAGATGGAGTTGAATAATTTTAGATTTAAATATTCCTATTGCAGGGTAATTATAATTAAAGTTACTCTCGTATACTTCTGAAACA
The DNA here is from genome assembly GCF_022809355.1 of Parabacteroides faecalis. GTDB lineage: Bacteria > Bacteroidota > Bacteroidia > Bacteroidales > Tannerellaceae > Parabacteroides > Parabacteroides faecalis. Next base: position 8,060 of record NZ_JAKZMM010000082.1, read on the forward strand.
TTAAGCGTCTTATGTTCATTTATGTATGATTCGCTATTAACATCATAAAACGCCATAATGATTTTCCCCCTATTGACAAGAGTACTATCTGGCAGATCATTATTTAACAATGTGCTGACATTAATAATAGGATCTTCTATTTCCTGCTCTTTTTGTATAATAGAACTGTTAATAGATGTGATCTTATCTTCAAAAACTGATCGGTACTTTGGAATCAAGTATAACAATGATCTCAAGAAACTATTTAACTTAACCTTATTTTTCAGTTTAGCAATCTGGTGACTTATTAACTTATTGTTCAAAACAACAGTATCATAATCATCCTTCAATTGAGAAAACTGATCTGAGGCTATTCTGTTTATTAAAGAATCCTCTATATACAAAGGCTTAAGTGGTGGAGTATAAGCATTTTGTTCAGAGACTGCCTTTCTTTTACGAATTGATGTACCTTTGGGATTAGATGTAGAACTTGCTGCAGTGGAAATTAGGGATCAACGTAAAAATATGAGGGGTAAATTCGATAAAATCGTATCTTTGAGAACAACAAATCATTATCAGTTATGGAAACCAACGGTTATCGCCTCCTTCTTCCGGAAGGG
>NZ_JAKZMM010000083.1 GCF_022809355.1 Parabacteroides faecalis
TGAGTGATTAACAAAAATATGAGTCAACTCAGTATATAAATAAGTTAAACTAGAGTCAACCCCTTTTATTTATAAAGAGATTTTAAGTCAACTAAATCCGTTAAATGACAATTCTCGTTTATTTTTTACCGTTTCACCCTTGTGGAACGATCTCTTCACCCCCGTGGAACGATCGTTCCACCTATGTGAGACGATCGAATCACCCGGGTGAAACGATAAAAGATATACATAAATGACAGTTATTATCAATTAGATTAGGGTATAATTCTCTTTGTTTCTGAAAAATGTTCACAGGTTTGTGAATATGTGGATTGTTGCTTATATTTGCAAATAAGCTGAATTATTATGGTGATAAATTTGTCGAATCATTATAAATAAAAAGCGATATGATTACATTAAAAGGTGTCGATCCAAGAATGATTACTAATAACTTGACACCCTCTGAGGTAACACTTGTTACATTCAAAAGACTAAGTGTAGATGTTATATAAATTCCGATATGGCTGGTTCTTCATTTTACTACTCGTTTTGTGGAGTTGTAAATTGGATTCTAAGAAAGAATCGGCTGAAATGATTTACGAAGTGGCGGTATTACGTGGCCCGTCAGCAATAGCCTTTGCGCAATGGATGGAAAAAGAGCCGGTATTAAAAGGGAAGAAAATGCAGGTGAAAGTCTTGGATTCGCCCGAACAGATGCAGGCTTTATTAGTGAAAGGTGAGGCTGATATAGCGGTTTTGCCGATGATTTCGGCTGCCAACCTATATAATAAAGGTATCCGTTATCCTTTATTAGGTTGTCCGATATGGGGAACCTTGTATTTAGTAGGACGCGATCATATTGTGCCGCCAGTCTATTTGTTCGGTGCCGGGACGACGCCCGATATACTTGCCCGTTATTATCTGGAGCAAAAAGGTTCTTATACGTATGACTATTCGTTTGCGACAGCTCGTGAAGTTCTGTTGTCATTGCAGACGGATAAAGTGCAGACAGCCGTATTGAGTGAACCTTTTCTGTCGATGGCGTTGGAACAGGATTCCACGCTTCAGATTCTGGCAGACCTGAATCGTCCGGATTCTTTGTCGTATGGCTTTCCGCAGACGGCGGTGGTTTGCCGGGAATCTTTGTTGGCATTAAAAGATTCAATTCAGACTCTTCTGGATCAGTCCTGCCGTTTTGCACAGGAAAAACCGGAAGAGGCGATCCGTATATTGGAAAACAGACGTGTATTCGGTAATCGAATGCTTTCGCCTTCCACCATCGAGCGTTGTCGCATCCGTTATATCCCGGCCACAGATTGCCGTGAAGAAGTAGGGCATTTCCTGAAACTGATGAATCATTACGAGCCCCGTTCGACAGGCGGCCGGTTACCCGACTCAACCTTTATTCCTTAAATGACGTATGAAACGCATTGTACTGACTTGTTTGTCTATCTTGTTGATACCCGTTGCTTGGCAGTTGCTTTCGTGGCAGATGGCACAACCGCAACTGATTCCTTCGTTTCCGGATCTGATCCGTGCATTGCTTCGGTTGGTTTATACACCCGGATTTCTTGTCAGTATAGGAACTACTTGTCTGAGAGCCTGCGTCGGTTTACTGCTTTCTCTAGCCGCTGCAGCCATAACGGCCTTTCTGTTGAATCGGTCAGAAGGAATACGGCTCTTGTTTATGCCTTGGTTGTCGTTACTGCGCTCTGTCCCGGTCATCTCTTTCATCCTGTTGGCATTGATATTCTTGAATCCGGAAATGATTCCTTTGCTGATTGCTTTTCTGACAATGTATCCGTTGCTGACTGAAAATCTGCTGAAAGGTTTGATGAACCGGCGGGATTCTTGGAAGATACTTGCCCGGCAATTTCACCTGAATGCCTGGAATCGTTTGTTTCAGATTAACTATCCGCAACTGAAACCCTATCTTTTCAGTGGGCTGGCTTCAGCTGTTGGTTTTGGTTGGCGGGCTATCATTATGGGAGAAGTCTTGTCGCAATGTGTGGATGGTATCGGGAAACGAATGAAAGAAGCGCAAGTCTTTATTGATGTCCCGGAACTGATCGCCTGGACCTTGGTAGCAATTGTCTTGAGTTGGCTGACCGACAAGTTGATTTCCCGTTTATCAGACTGGCAGCCTTCCGTACGTTATCGTCATTCGGCTGTAGAGTTACAGACAGTTTCACTTCAGCCTAACGATATATGTTTGACAGATGTCTCTTATTCCTATGGAGTACATCACATGAATATCATCCTGAAAGCCGGAAAGATATATGTACTTTCGGCTCCGTCGGGGCAAGGAAAAACTACATTACTGCAACTTCTCAACGGAACTTTGAGGCCAATTAGTGGAGAAATCTCCTGTTTACCTGGTCAGACCGCCAATCTCTTTCAGGAACCGACATTACTTCCACAACTGACGGCAAAGGAGAATATTATGCTTGGTGGCGCAGCTTATTACGATCGGGCAATCTTGGAACAGCAATCACTCCGGCTGCTGGTTGCTTTTCAGTTGGAAAAGCAGGCCGAGATGTATCCGGCTGCTTTGAGTTATGGGCAACAGCAACGGGTTGCTTTGGCAAGGGCGTTAATGTTCCCGGCCGGATTGCTGTTGCTGGACGAGCCTTTCAACGGTTTGGATGTAGAGCTTCGGCAGTTAGTTGCTCGTTTCCTGGTGGAATGGCAGCAGGAAAAACAGGCAACAGTCGTTTTCTCGTCGCATCATGCCGATGAGATCAAGGCGATGAATGCCGAAGTGATTACGTTGTAGGCTTGCATATCCACAGGATTTTCGTTTCTTTTGCAGGTCAATTCTGAAATCATATCAATATGGAAATAATATATCCGGATTTAATAGCTAAAGCTCTTCAGTTACTGCTTCCGCAGGTACGGAATACAATCGGACTACTGGAGTCGGGAGCTACTATTCCGTTTATCAGTCGTTATCGGAAAGAAATGACCGGTGGACTGAATGAAGTACAAATAACGGACGTCAAGAACTGGTTGGATAAACTGACGGAACTGAAGGCACGAAAGGACACAATCCTGAATGCATTGGAGAAACAGGAAAAGCTGACGCCGGAGTTGAAAGCACGAATCGAATCCTCGTGGGACAGTAATGAGATTGAAGATATTTATCTCCCGTATAAACCCAAACGAGTGACGCGGGCAGCGATGGCGCGAAAGAAAGGGCTTGAACCGTTGGCTAAGCTGATAGCTGCCCAAAAGGAACCGTTCCTGTCCGGACGCGTGCCGGCATTTGTGCAGGGCGAGGTGAAAGATGAAGAAGATGCCTTGTCGGGTGCACGGGATATTATTGCCGAATGGGTAAACGAGAACGAGCGGACGCGTAATCAGGTGCGTTTTGCTTTCCGCCAGGCGGTTATTTCAGCGAAAGTCATCAAAGGAAAAGAAGAGGAAGGTGCGAAATACCGAAACTACTTCCAGTTCGAAGAGAAACTTTCGCGGTGTCAGTCGCATCGGCTTCTGGCAGTACGAAGAGGCGAGGAGGAAGGTTTCTTACGAGTTTCGATTGCGCCGGCAGATGACGATGCCTGTCTCGAATCCTTATATAGGCAGTATAAACGGAATAATGGTGCCTGTTGGGAACAATTCCAATTGGCGATTGATGATGCCTATAAGCGTTTGCTCAAACCTTCCATCGAATCGGAGTTTGCCAAAAGCAGCAAACTGAAAGCCGATGAAGAAGCGATCCGAGTCTTTGCCGATAATCTCCGGCAGTTACTACTGGCTCCGCCTTTAGGGCAGAAGCGTGTCTTGGGTATTGATCCGGGTTATCGCACGGGTTGTAAGGTGGTTTGTCTGGATGCACAGGGAAATCTGTTGCACAATGAAACGATTTATCCGCATCCGCCTAAGAATGAACGGAAGAAGGCCGAGATCAAAATCCAGCATTTGGTGGAGGCTTATAATATAGATGCTATTTCAATTGGTAATGGAACTGCCAGCCGCGAAACGGAAGAATTTATTACCAATATCCGATATACCAAGCCGGTCAAGGTCTTTGTCGTCAGTGAAGATGGCGCTTCTGTCTATTCAGCTTCGGCCGTGGCACGGGCAGAATTTCCGGAATACGACGTAACGGTGCGCGGTGCTGTAAGTATTGGTCGCCGTTTGATGGATCCTTTAGCCGAGTTGGTCAAGATCGATCCGAAAAGTATTGGTGTTGGTCAATACCAGCATGCCGTGGATCAGGCGTTACTGAAGAAGAGTTTGGATCAGACGGTCGAGAGCTGTGTCAATCTGGTTGGGGTAAATGTAAATACAGCAAGCAAAGAATTGTTGACGTACATTTCCGGTTTAGGACCTGTCTTGGCGCAGAATATTGTACAGTATCGGGCTGAGAATGGTCCGTTTGTTTGCCGGAAAGATTTGAAGAAGGTACCACGACTAGGTGAAAAGGCTTTCGAACAATGTGCCGGTTTCCTGCGTATTCCCAATGGAACTAACCCGTTGGATAATTCGGCTGTCCATCCGGAAAGTTATCCGGTAGTAGAAAAGATGGCAGCAGACTTGCATTGTACGGTGGGAGAACTGATGAAACGGAAGGAATTGAAGCAGCAAATCCGTCTGGAACAGTATCAGACAGATCAGATCGGTATGCCAACCTTGCAGGATATCATGAAGGAACTGGACAAGCCGGGACGTGATCCGCGTAGCGAAATCCAGGAATTCAGCTTTAATCCGGATATTCATACCATAGACGATTTGCAGGAAGGCATGATATTGCCGGGCATTGTGACGAATATTACCAACTTTGGTTGCTTTGTAGATGTAGGAATCAAGGAAAACGGACTGGTTCACATCTCGGAACTGGCTGACCGTTTCGTGAGTAATCCGGCAGATGTTGTTTCTATTCATCAGCATGTACAAGTAAGAGTATTAAGTATCGATACAACCCGGAAACGGGTACAATTATCCATGAAAGGAATTGAATCATGAAAGAGAAAATAAACAAGACGAATGTGGCTCGTTTGCTTGATAAGGCAAAAGTAGCCTATAAACTGGTGCCTTATGAAGTAGATGAAAATGATCTGAGTGCAACGCATGTGGCAGAACAATTAGGTGAAGATGTCAGTCAGGTGTTCAAGACGCTGGTATTGCGTGGCGACAAGAGTGGTTATTTTGTCTGTGTAATACCGGGAGCAGCCGAAGTCAACTTGAAGAAGGCTGCCAAAGTTTCCGGTAACAAGAGTTGTGAGATGATTCACGTGAAGGAATTATTACCGCTGACAGGTTATATCCGTGGCGGTTGTTCTCCGATTGGGATGAAGAAGCATTTCCCTACCTATATTCAGGAATCAGCAACCGGATTCGAACATATTTATGTTAGTGCCGGTCAACGAGGCCTGCAAGTCTGTCTTTCTCCGGCTGATTTGATCCGCGAAGCACGGGCTGAAGTAGCAGATCTGACGGATTAATAAAGGATAAGCGACCAACAGAATAAAAGAGGAATGCCTTGTTCCAATACAACGATGGAGCAAGGCATTCTTCTTTTTATAGATCTGACCGAATTTATCCGGTAACTAAGAGGTTACTTTTCAACCTTAAACTTCATGATGGTAATCGAAGAAGGCGGGAACTTGTACGTCTTGGGAATACCCATGGTAAAAGTTGTCTTCTTCTTCTCCGGTTTGATCCGATCCGGTTTCTCAAAGGTGTTACTTGTTTCCGGTTCGCCAGCCAGTTCAATGATATCTACGGCATCTTCCACCGATAATCCTTGGATGTTCAACTCGGCTTTTTCTTCATGTCGGGTTGTATTGACGACTTTAAGATACAAACAGTTATTCTTCTTGTCGAGCGTGGCTACCGAAGCCAATGAAGGATAAGGACGCATACCGGCTTTCTGTACCAATACTTCGTTCACATAACAGAAGATTGAATCCTTTTGACAACGGATACGAACATCATAGTCTGTATTATTGACCAACGGTTGCTTAACCGTTGTAGCCAATGTATCGGTTACATTCCCACTTTGATGGTATAGCCGGGCATAACCATCACCCAAGGTGAAACTGATATAATCCTGCTGTTCGCGAAGGCAACCGTTATTGCGGACACGGAACTGGATCAGTTCGCTGCCCTTTGTCCGGCGGATATGAGATGTAAACTCGTAGTCGATAGCTGTTGAATCGCCCAACAAGACATAATTCCATCGGTTGGGAACCGGTGTTAATATACCGGAAGATATTCCCCAGTTACCACCCAAAATCCGTCCTTCTTTTACCGGTTTTCCATCAATCATTACCTGATTCATCTCATAGCAGTTGTCGAACATATACACCGAAGCGAATCCGTTAGTAATCGTCGGGCGCAGATAGGTTTCAACCTGAGATGGAATCACTTCGTCTCCGCGGTATTTGTTGAACAGCATCCACATATAATAAGAAGGAGAGAGCACGATCTGATGGTTATTGAAAAGGATCATCGGCCAGCGTTCCTTGGTATAATCGGCGTTTCCCAATACCGGAGAATAAGCAATACGCGCCATCATGTCCGGATAGTTCTCAATTCCGATCAGGAAACAGGCTTCGGCGATGGCTGATGACATGGTCCGAGCTTCCGACGATTGCATGTTTCCGAATTCACCCACGAAGGTATTTTCCCATTCGTACCGGCTTTTAACCGTTTCGTACCGGCTTTGGTTGGAAAGGAAGAACGAATTTTTCCCGTTGAAGTGTATGTCATGCCATTCACTTCGTGGTTGACGACCAACCAGGCGGTTACTGATGACGGTAATCTCCGGCCATTTCTCTTTGATGGCTTTTCGGAACAGTTCGAAGCGTTTGGTATATTCATGACCGTAGTTCTCACTTCCGATCTCCACATATTTTAAGTGGAAAGGTTTCGGATGTCCATTCTTGGCACGCAATGCTCCCAATACAGAGTCCGTCGGATAATTGGCATATCCGATAGCATCCAGTGCTTCCTGTACCAGCTTGTCCATTTCTGTAATAGATTCATAACGCGGACGCCGGCTCATATTCGTGATACCACTGTTGATCACATAGATTGGTTCTGCTCCTAAGTCTTCACACAACTGTAGGTATTCGTGATAACCGGTGCCGTTGGTTGTTCCGTATCCCCAGACATTCCAGAAATGTTTGCGCTCGGCAATGTTACCCAACGTCTCTTTCCAGACCGGAAAAGTCCCTGCTGTGTATCCTTCAACGAAAGCACCTCCGGGGAAACGTACGAAGCGAGGTTGCAGCTTGGCAATAGCTTCCATAATGTCCTGTCGCTGTCCGTTAGGGCGGCCTTTCCAGGTTTCCGGGAACAACGACACAACATCCAGCCAGAACGTCTGACTACTGTCTGACGAGAAAGTCAGGATTGCCTTGTTACTCGTGGCATTAGCCGTAAAGGTATGCCGGTATTTCTTCCATTCGTAATGAGGCGTTACCGTAAAGACATCACTCAATACCCGATTCCCGATGGAATCTTCCAAAGCAATATGCAAATTCTTCGGATAAACCGAACCGCCTTTCAGGTAAAAGGAAAGCTGATAGGTTTGCCCTTGCTGGATGGCCAGACCATTATAGCCTTCAGCCACGACGCCGCCCCGACCATTCTGTACTGAAGTGGCAATCGAAACAACCAGCGAGCGCTTGTTCTTCTCATTCAACAATTCTTTGGTATCCGGATAAATCCATGTATTGGTGGATAAAGGTCTCCAGCCGGGAAGCGAATCAAGACGCATAAACGGCATGTCATAGCCATTCGGAGTCGTAATTACCCGGCGGCGGGCATCATACGGGCAGTTCAAAGGCGGAATTCCATCCTCAAAGCTCCGGTTTTGTATCATCTCGGCATACAGACCTCCATCAATGGCATGATTGATTTCTTCCAATGTAATGCCGTATAAATCCGGATTGACGGTTTGGATGGTGCCTTCCGCATCAATATGTATAACTGAAGTCACCGGCGTTTCTTGCTGGCAGGAGATCAACCCGCCGACTAACAACGAAATCATCCATAATTTCAAGAAAATAATCGCTTGCTTCATTCTTGTAAAGAACTTCTCTGAATTTGGGTGCAAACTTACGTAAATTCGGTGGAATAAGCGAATAAAAGAAGGCTCTGTTTCGGAGAAGTATTCTATATTCTTAGAGAAATAGATCATTTCACCCGGGTGATACGATCGTCTCACATAGGTGGAACGATCGTTCCACAATGGTGAAGAGATCATTCCACCTTGGTGAAACGATAAAAAATAAAGAGGAAAAGGATATCTTTTTGTCATTTAACGGATTTAGTTGACTTAAAATCTCTTTATAAATAAAAGGGGTTGACTCTAGTTTAACTTATTTATATACTGAGTTGACTCATATTTTTGTTAATCAC
>NZ_JAKZMM010000084.1 GCF_022809355.1 Parabacteroides faecalis
TTTTACTGTCTTTTGCTTTTCTTCAAAGTGGTGCCACCAGGAATCGAACCGGGGACACAAGGATTTTCAGTCCTTTGCTCTACCAACTGAGCTATGGCACCTTTTCTTTTTGTTTGTAACCGTTATCGTTTCGATTACGGGTGCAAAGGTAGGGACTTTTTTTGAATATACAAACTTTTGAGCGAAAAAATTCTATTTATTTTTTACTTTTCTATTAGAAAGACATAATTCTGTTTCTTTCTAAAGCAGCTAACTATATCTAAATAAAGATTATATACATTTTCAGCTACATCTAACGGGAAAAAGTTAATAAATGATATTCTTTGCGCCAACATCCGAGATGATTGAATAAAATAGTATCCTTTCACTACATAATAGCAGATAAAAAGGAATCCGGCATAAACAGATAACAGGAAATTTCCTGCGCAGCCAACGATAACGGATGTTATTACCGCTATCCAGAAAAGCCAATAGCATAAATTCTCGAACAGGAAAAGCCGGTAAAAATGATTCTTAGAATGGCTTCGTGTTGAAATGGAGCCAATACGTTCTTGCGACCATTTCTTCAGACGAAAGTATTCTCCCTTCTTAACCAAAGCTTCCGGTGAATAATTAACAAGTGTATTTTGTGAAGTGGCTACCTCATTGACAAACTGATTGTCCTCTCCTATCTTCAGGTATAACTGGTTATAGAAACCTTTATTCTTGAAGAAAAGATCTTTGGTATAAGACAAGTTCTTCCCTGAACCAGAAAATGGATTACCTAACAAAGCCGCAGACAAATATTGCAAACCTGATTTCAGGTTATCGTATGCAATCAATTGATTAATCCATCCTTTTTGATACGGATATGCCGCATATCCCAATACGACTTCTGTCTTTTGCTGATATGATTCCACCATTGTACGAATCCAATTCTCTGACAAGGGTTCGCAATCAGCTTCGGTAAAAAGAATAACTTGATGACGTGCGGCTTTAATTCCCAACGTCAAGGCCAATTTCTTCTTACTGATATAACGGGCATCTTTAGGAATAAATGTATAGTAAAGATACGGATAGTCACGCTTAAATAAGCTCAACCGATTACTACAGGCTTCTGAGATTCCATCATTCACAACGATGACTTCAAACTCCGGGTAGTTCTGATTAAGCAATGCAGGCAAATGCTGCTCCAAATTCTCTTCATTGTCCTGAGCATAGACTACTACTGATACAGGAGGACAAGAAGATGAATCCTGCTTTACTGGTTCATATTGGGTACGACACTTCCACGGTCGCCGGTACAACACCAAGCAATAAAGCAGGACTATCAAAAACAGGAGTGCTGTTAATCCTGCCAAACCTAATTCCAGATGGCTGAATTGTAGCAAACTCATTTCTCTTATAATTGATCCGAATAATAAGCAACCGGAAGCTGACGACAATTATACTGTGAAGCCATAACCTCACCATAAGCTCCAGCCGACCGTAAAGCAATATAGTCTCCTCGATGAACCTCATTCAATTCGACATCTTTTCCAAACACATCCGAAGACTCGCAAATAGGTCCTACTACATCATAGACTTCTACATCCTTATCACTGGATATGTTCTCAATACGATGATAGGCATCATACATAGCCGGACGAATCAATTCAGTAAAGCCGGCATCCAAAATGGCGAATTTCTTCACTTCTCCTTCTTTGACATATAATACCTTTGAGATCAGAGAACCACACTGAGCCACAACCGAACGGCCTGGTTCGAAGTGAACCTGCTGTCCCGGACGCAATTCCAATAATTTATGGAATACGGCAAAATAATTGTCGAATGCTGGGATTGACAAATGGTTCGGATGATAATAATCAATGCCTAAGCCACCACCCAGATTCAAATTCTCGACATGCAATCCTTTCTTCTCCAGTTCTTCCTGAATTTCATTGATACGGATTGCCAAGTTGCGGAAAGCAGACATATCTGTTATCTGAGAACCGATATGACAATGAATACCAATCAAACGAACATGCGACATGGTCTTCATTTCATCGAGCACACCATTCAACAGACTTAAATTGATACCGAATTTATTTTCCTTCAAACCCGTAGTAATCTTAGCATGCGTATGAGCATCTACTTCCGGATTGATACGCAAAGCCACACGAGCAACCTTTGCTTTCGCTGCTGCCAACTCATTAATTACACGCAGTTCAGCCAATGATTCGACATTAAAGCAGAAGATGTCTTCATCCAATCCTAAATTGATTTCCCAATCAGCCTTACCTACTCCTGCAAATACAACTTTATCAGCAGGGAAACCGGCTGCAATGGCCGCACGAACTTCTCCTCCACTAACACAATCAGCTCCTAATCCAGCCGAAGCAATGATCGACAGTAAACGAGGATTAGCATTGGCCTTGATTGCATAATGCACATGATATCCATACTTACCTGATTCTGTAGTGACAACCTGAAGAGTTTCTTTCAGCAAATCTACATCATAATAATAAAAAGGAGTCTTCAGCTCCTTAAATTTATCTATCGGAAATTTTCCTTTCAACATAAGATTTTATATACAATTAAATAGCGTTTATTTTGCCTGTTCTTCCTGACGAACCGATGAAAGAAGAACAAAAGAAAAAGGTTGAGTCAGATTCCTGTTTCAAGAAAACAATTCACAAAACCGTTCTCTTAAAAGCACCTTTCTGACGCAACCTTCTGCCGAGTTTATTTATTATTGAATAAATGATCGCTTAAAGCCTGCAAAGCACGTTGTTTATCGGAAGCTTTCACCAACAAGGAAACATTATAATTGCTACCACCGTAAGAGATCATCCGCACAGCAACATCCTTCATCGCGTGAATAATGCTATCTTCAAATCCAACATTTTCCCATTCCAAATCACCGACTACACATACGATTACCATATCTTCATCGACAGAAACAGTACCGTATTTCTTCAGATCGTTCACGATTTCATCCAAATGCTTGCAGTTATCGATCGTAACTGAAACACCTACTTCCGAAGTTGTTACCATATCAATCGGAGTCTGGTAATTCTCGAATGTCTCAAATACTTTCCGCAAGAAACCAGTTGCCAACAGCATACGTCCACTCTTGATCTTAATAGCCGTAATGTTGTCTTTCGCTGCAACTGCTTTGATCTTACCCTTTTCAGTTGCATTTGAGATCAATGTACCCGGAGCATCCGGCTGCATTGTATTTAACAGACGAACCGGAATATTGTTTATCTTGGCCGGCAAAATACATGTCGGATGCAGGATCTTGGCACCAAAATAAGCCAGTTCAGCAGCTTCTTCGAAATGCAAATGACGAACCGGAGACGTTCCTTTTACGAAACGCGGGTCATTGTTATGCATTCCATCGATATCAGTCCAGATCTGGATTTCTTCTGCTTTGATAGCAGCACCGATCAATGAAGCAGTATAGTCGCTACCACCACGCTGTAGGTTATCGATCTCACCATAAGCATTCCGACAGATGTATCCTTGTGTAATATACAAGTCAGCACCTGCATTTTCTTCCAGCAGACGATTCAGCTTTTCTTTAATATATACAGGATCCGGTTCTGCATTCTTGTCTGTACGCATGAAATCAAGAGCAGGCAACAATACCGAATTTACACCCTGTTCCTGCAGATACAGATTCATCATGCCTGTTGAAATCAGCTCACCTTGTGCCAACACCACTTTTTCTTCAAACAATGTGAACAAATCTTTGGTGAAAGAACGAATGTGATCAAAATGGAAAGTCACTAATTCACGAGCCTTTTCCTTATACTCCTCTGTAGCATACAACTCGTCAATATGACCAAAATATTTCTGAGACAACTTATTGATGATCTCATTGGCTCCATCTGGATTCTTCTTATACAAATAATCTGAAATTTCAACCAACGAGTTGGTTGTTCCAGACATGGCAGACAATACGATAAGGTTCTTCTCGCCAACAATCAATTTGGCAACATCTTTCATTCTCTGTGCTGATCCCACAGAAGTACCGCCGAATTTTAATACTTTCATTTCTTTTACCTTATAATTTATTTATTCTCATTCAACAAACAAGGATATGGTTGCAAAGTTATAAATAATTTACTTATCCACATCATTTAAACTGGCATTCTCGCATTTAACAATGCGTGCCGGGAAATTATGAACCAACGTATAATTATGGGTGGTCATAATTACAGCCGTTCCTTTTTTACAAATTTCATGCAAGAGTTGTACAATTTGCCCACTTGTCTCCGGATCCAGATTTCCTGTCGGTTCATCGGCCAATATCATATCCGGTGTATTCAATAGAGCCCGTGCAATTACGACACGTTGTTGCTCTCCACCCGAAAGCTCATGCGGCATTTTGTACCCTTTGTTCTGCATACCAACTTGCTGGAGCACTTCTTCAATCCGGTTTCGGATATCCTTGTTGCTGCGCCATCCCGTCGCCCGCAAAACAAACTCCAGATTCTTATTCACCGAACGATCGGTCAACAACTGAAAATCCTGGAATACGATTCCCAATTTGCGACGCAGATAAGGCACGTCTTTCCGTTTTATCTTCCGCAAATTATAGTTCAACAGGCGAGCTTCTCCACCACAAATCGGTATCTCACAGTACAACGACTTCAGCAAACTACTTTTTCCGGATCCTACTTTACCGATCACATACACAAATTCGCCCTGATGCAACGACAAAGAAGCCTGATGCAAGATCACATTCTCGTCCCTGCATATATCCACGTTTTCCAGTTGAAGCAGTACACCGTCTTCCATCTTATTTATGACGTTTCTTTAGTTCCCGAGCCAAGTCTTCAATACTCAGTCCTTTGCTTGTCAGCAGAACAATCAAATGATAAATCAAATCGGATGCTTCATAAATCAACCGGTCTTCTGTTCCATTGGTAGCTTCAATAACTGTTTCAACAGCTTCTTCGCCTACTTTCTGGGCCATCCGGTTTACGCCTTTCTGGAAAAGAGAAGTAGTATATGAACCTTCCGGCATTTCCATACGCCGACGTTCGATAAACTTCTGCAAATATTTCAGGAACATGATGTCTTCTTCGTTCTTCTCGCCAAAGCAAGTTCCGGCACCTGTATGGCAAACCGGTCCTTCCGGATTGACACGAATCAGTAAGGTATCGTTATCACAGTCGGGTACGATCGAAACAACGTTCAGGAAATTACCGCTTGTCTCACCTTTCATCCATAAACGATTCTTAGTACGGCTGAAAAAGACCACCTTCTTTGTTTCCAAAGTCTTCTGATAGGCTTCTTCATTCATAAAGCCCAACATCAGTACTTTATTTGTACACTCATCCTGAATAACAGCAGGAAGCAAACCTCCCATTTTTTCAAAATCCAAATTCGTCATATCTTTATATATCTTATTATATTCTTACATTTATTCCTTCGCGTTGCAAATATAGCTTCAATTCTTCAATCTTGATCTCTCCGAAATGAAATACACTGGCCGCTAAAGCAGCATCGGCCTTTCCCAAACGGAATGCATCCCGGAAATGTTCCATCTTTCCGGCACCACCGGAAGCAATGACCGGGATATGCAAAGTATCGGCCAAATAAGCCAGGGCCTCATTCGGATAACCTTCTTTGACACCGTCGTGCGTCATGCTGGTGAATAAGATCTCGCCTGCGCCTCGCTCTTCGGCTTCACGGGCCCAGTCAAACAATCGCTTATCGGTCGGGATACGGCCTCCGTTCAGGTAACAGATCCATTCTCCGTTTTCCCAGTTGGCATCGATTGCTACCACGCAAACCTGACTGCCGAAATGCGAGGCGATTTCTCCAATCAGTTCAGGACGCCGGATAGCAGCCGAATTAACAGATACTTTATCCGCTCCGGCTCCCAACAGGCGATCTACATCCTGCAGCTCATTGATTCCGCCGCCTACTGTAAAAGGAATACTGATATTGGCAGCCACTTTCTTAACCAATTCCGTAAAAGTTTTCCTTCCTTCATGAGAAGCGGTAATATCCAGATAAACCAATTCATCCGCACCAGCCCGGCTATAAGCGGCTCCCAGTTCAACCGGATCACCGGCGTCTCTGAAATTCACGAAGTTGATTCCTTTTACCGTTTTTCCCTCTTTGATATCCAAACAGGGGATAATTCTCTTGGCTAACATATATGTTTTGATTAATCAGTTACTAAATTGTTCTAACTCCTTCAGGCTGATCCGCCCTTCATAAATGGCTTTCCCGAAAATCACGGCCGGAATGCCCGCTTCTGCCAGGCGTTCGATATCGGCTATCGAACTGACACCTCCGCTGGCAATCAGATAAATGTCCGGAACCTGTTCCTGTATTTCCTTATATAAGTCGACTGCCGGTCCCTGCAACATCCCGTCTCTTCCGATATCCGTGCAGATGATCTTCCGGATTCCTTTCTCCTGATAATCATGGATGAAAGGAATCAAGTCGAGGGCTGTGCCTTCTTCCCAACCATTCACTGCAATCTTCCGGTCTTTGGCATCGGCTCCCAGAATGATCCGTTCGCTGCCGTATTGTTTCAGCCAGGATAAGAAGCTATCCGGATTCTTGACGGCGATACTTCCGCCCGTTACCATCTGTGCACCACAGTCGAAGGCGATACGCAAATCTTCATTCCGTTTCAAACCGCCACCAAAGTCGATTGTCAATTCGGTATGCCCGGCTACCTTTTCCAACATTTTGTAATTCACAATATGTCCGGCCTTGGCTCCGTCCAGATCCACCATGTGCAGGCGACGGATGCCATGATCTTCAAACTGCTTGGCTACTTCCAAGGGATCTTCATTATAGACCTTCCGGGTCTGATAATCTCCTTGCGTCAGACGGACGCATTTCCCTTCTATCATGTCTATGGCTGGTATCAGTTCAATCATACGTTTACAGATTAAGGAAGTTCTTTAATATCTGTTCACCCACCGAGCCACTCTTTTCCGGATGGAACTGCGTGGCATAAAAATTATCCTTATGCAAAGAAGCACTGAAAGGCAGGATATACTCGGTCGTAGCCGCCGTAGCCTCGTTAAGGGGCACATAAAAGCTGTGCACAAAGTAAACGAACTGATTTTCGAGTGCCGGACTGAACAGACCACCTTTCAAGTCGGTAATGGTATTCCATCCCATGTGCGGTACTTTATCCTCATGGCGTTGCGGGATAAAACGCTTGACATCTACATCGAAAATACCAAGACAATCGGCATTTCCTTCTTCCGAATAGCGGCACATAAGCTGCATTCCCAAGCAAATACCCAATACCGGTTGTTTCAATCCGCATATCAAGTCTGTCATCTGATGGGCTTTCAGATATTCCATGGTGGTAAAGGCCTCTCCTACTCCGGGGAATATCACTTTATCAGCCTTCCGGATTAATTCCGGATCAGCCGTAATCACCGGTGTAATACCCAAACGTTTGAGCGCATAATCTACCGAATAGATATTTCCTGCATTATATTTTATGATGGTAACATTCATTTCTACCAAGCTTTTTGATGTTAGGTTGCAAAAGTAACAAATTAATATTACAAATGAGAAATTATGGAATAAAAGTTCATCAATAGAATGCTTTTGTAATAATTTGGAGATGTATTCTCCCTTTTTCAAGATGAAGATTCGTTAAATGACATGGATTTATCTCCCGTCTTCGTTTGATGTCTTTTTGTAAATAAGGTTGACTCCTAAAAAGCAAGAAGATGAAAGAAAGCAATTATGAACAAGAGAAGTTTCGGAAGAATTTGGAAAGAGAGATTTTCCGTTTGGTA
>NZ_JAKZMM010000085.1 GCF_022809355.1 Parabacteroides faecalis
TGGCTACATATTGATGTTGTGCTGTTGCTTTTTACTGAAAGCTGCTACTAACGACTCATAAATCTACCCTTAATCGTGTATTGGATGATAGTTGCGGATTTTAGGTTTATTTGAACACAAGCGTTTTTTGAATACAGCCTGACGGCAATTTTCCAACAAAAGGGAAGAAGTAAGACTTCCCCATTGTTCGCACTCTGCTGTATGTCTCAATCAAACACGCCATTAAACAGATTGACCGCCTCTATCTTCTTTTCAAGAGCCACTTTTGCATAAACTTCGGTTGAAGTGATGCTTCCATGTCCCAAAACATCCTTCACTGCTGATATGTCTGCTCCTGCTGAGATAGCCAACGATGCTGTCGTATGCCGTGAGCAATGGTAGGTCAAATCCTTTTCTATGCCAGCCTTTTCTTTAAGTCTTCTTACGTATTTCGATACGTTGTCTGACTTCTTGACAAGGTGAAACACAAGACTTTCCGGATTGTCATCCGTCCGAGGTGGCAACAACGATTGTGCCATTTCATTGAGCGGAATAATGGCAGGACGCTTTGTCTTTCGCTGTATGATGCTGATTGTCGGCACGCCATCTATCATTTTAATATCACACCACCTCAGATGCTGCATATCGCCAAGGCGAAGGGCAGTCATGGATGATAACCCAAATGCCAGTTGTACGGTTCGTTCATTCTCACATTCTGCTTCCACCGCCAGGAAATGTGTGAGTTCTTCGGGCGTAAGATACTCTCTGTGTTTGTCAGGAGCATGGAAGCGTTCCAATTTGTTTAGACTGTGTACAGGATTGAATTTTACAAGTCCTTCACGCATAGCCTTGTTAAATATCGCTTTGACAGTTTCCTCAAACAACAGTAATGTGTAATCAGCCAACCGTCCTCCGTTGGTCTTGATTTGGCGTTTGTTGCGATACTTGTTGCGCATATAATCAAAAAGACCGCAAATTTCATCTTTACTGACATCTTTCAGCAGGATGTCTTTCTTATCTACTCTCCGTAAATAAGTGGCTATACGTTTGCGGACAACATTCTTATGACCTATCATCTTCTTGCAGTTGCCACAATCAACAGACCATTTGATATAATCATCGCACCATTGTAGCCAAGTCAAGCCGTTGCCTTGTTCTTCGCTTTTGGCATTCTCTTTCTCCAATACAGGAGGGGTGAGGATGCGCTCTGCTCGTATCTCCATAGCCTTGTTGTATGTAAGCCGATTGTGCTTTGCAGCACCAACGGCATCATCGGGCAAGAGATAGAGGTGCAAGTTTTCTCTCTTGCGGAAGCCAGTCTCGTAGTATTCCAGATATAAGGCTCTTTTGCCTTCCGTCAGCTTACGTTCCTTGATTTCTATCTTCATTGTATTACTGGTATTTGGTCAAACATTCCGTTCACGAGGTTCACGGTTTCCAACTTCTTCTTGTCAACAATCTTGGCGTAAATCTCCGTCATCTTGATGCTCTTGTGTCCGAGTATCTTACTTACTACATAGATACTTGCACCGAGTGTCAGGAGCATAGTTGCCGCCGTATGTCGTGAGCAATGGTAGGTTATATGCTTGGTTATTCCTGCTGCCTCCATCCATTCTTTCAGCACCACTTCTACAGTTGTAGATGTGATTGTCAAATTGTGGAAGATGTTGTCTATACCTTCTTCTCTTTTAGGCATCCACTTCTTTGTTTCTTCCGACAATGGGATGGTTACTCTATCCTTGGTCTTGACTTGGATGTGGTCAATGTATTCTGTCTTGCCGTCAGCAGCCTTGTGGATTTCACTCCAGTTCAAGGCTTTCATGTCGCTATATCGCAGACCAGTGAAACAGGAGAATAGAAAGGCTTTCTTTACCAGTTCATAACGGCATGGTGTATTCATCACTTTCTTTATTTCCTCTATCGTCAGAAACTCACGCTCTGCCACTCGCTTCTGTGGCTTCTCCTTTGCCTCCAACAGCAAGAATGGATTTTGCTCAATCAGTCCGTCCCTTACTGCCTTTGCCAATGACGAGCCGAAATAGTTGACGAACATACGGCAAGTGGTGGTGCTGAGTTGTTTCTTTCCATCATTGTAGGTGCAAGTCTTCAAAAAAGTAATGAAGCCTTTGCAAAACTCCTTATCCACGTCTTTCAACAGAAACTCTGGTTTTCCTATATATAAGAGGTATTGGTCAATGCGAGCATGAGTGTTTCGCTTTGTCTTCATGGAAGACTCAGACAACTCGGCATTGTACTTCACAAAGTCATCCATCCACTTGGTAAGTGTCATGCGTGACTTCTTCACCTTGTCCCAATCCACAAGACCCTCTCTCTGGATGTCAAGAATGCGCTGCGCCTTGATTTGCTCTGCCAACTTTCTTGTATTGGCGTTTTGCAACTTGGTAGCAGCGTTGATTTCTGGCACAAGATAGAGTTTCAGCGTCTCTTTCTTTCTCAATCCCTTTTGGTAAATGTCAAGATAGAGGCTGATGTTGCCACCTGCTATCTTCTTTTCTCGGATGCGCACAGGCTCCTTCAAACGGATTTCCTTCTTCTTTCGTCCCATTTTATTTCCTTTCTTTTCTGATGTTAATATATTCTTTTATCACTGATTATCAAGCATTTAACTTGCGATACAAAGATAATACAACGAGGGACAAAAACGAGACAAAAGTGGATAAACAATCCGCTAATTTAGGAAAGAATAACGAACCAATCCAAAATCGGCTTTCATTCCTAATAGACTGTAAATCAGTGATATTACATCACCTTGCTATCCTTTCATTTCCGATGGTTAGACCCGCTTGGGATAATTGGTGGTTACTGGTGGGTCGGACCGGACGGCGAGTCGAAGGTCTTATTCCTGCAACCGGGACAATATGCGAATAGTGGCAGTATGACCAAGGGTGGTGAGACCGGGCGGCCTTGGTTCGGACAACGGGATCAGAAAAAGGTACCGTTGCGTATCCAGACCGGGAAGGCAAATGTCGATTTTACGGATAAACTGATTGCGTTGGAGAAAGACAATTATCCGTATGATTTTACGGTTTTGTCCTGGTCATTATGGGATAATAATCCGTTGGATGCGGATGTCCCTTATGCCGTGCAGGCTTGGAATACCAAATATGCCTATCCGAAGATCCGGATTTGTGGCGGACATGAAATCATGTCGATGATCGAAGAAAAATATGGAAAGGATTTGCCTGTTGTCAAAGGTGATTATACGGAGTATTGGACGGATGGCTTGGGTACAGCTGCCCGGTTGACGGCGATGAACCGGAATGCCAAGGAACGGGTTTCGCAGGCGGAAACGTTGTGGAGCATGCTGGCTGATGGAAATGCGGCTCCGCGGGAAGAGTTTGATGAGGCGTGGAAATATATTCTGTTAGGCTCGGAGCACACCTGGTGTTTTGAGAATCCGGCAGAACCTTTCTTCCAGGATGCGATATGGAAAGTAAAACAGTCTTATTTCCATGAAGCGGAAGATCGTTCGATTCAGGTATTGGATGAAGCCCTGGCTCCGGCTACCGATAAGTCAAATGGTGGTTTGGGACCGAAAGAAGGTCCTTCAAATGGAGGAATAGCCGTCTTTAATACGCATACATGGAAACAGGGAGGAGTCGTTACGTTGAGTCCGGCGGAAAGCATGAAAGGTGATCAGGTGGTGGACGATCAGGGAAATACGGTTCCGTCACAACGCCTGTCAACCGGAGAGTTACTCTTCCTGGCCGACGAAGTTCCGGCATTAGGTTCTGCCCATTACCGCGTCGTTGAGGGAACAAGTCCGGCGCAAGGGACCTGCAAGATTCAGGGAACTACGTTGGAAAACGAGTTTCTGCAAGTCAAGATTGATGAAAAGACGGGAAACATCGTCTCTTTGCAACGGAAAGGAGATACCTATAATTATATTGATCCGTCTGTTGATGGAGGAGCGAACTCCTTCGCCTGGCTTCCTGCCAATAAGGATTTGCCACAGGCTGATACCGTACAGGCTATTTCGGTCGTTGAGAACGGACCGCTGGTTGTTGAGTTGAGAATCGATTCGAAGGCAAAAGGTTGCCGCAGCGTGTCGAGATCAGTACGTCTGGTAGCCGGATTACCTTGGGTAGAGATTTCGAATGTGGTGGATAAATTGCCTTGGTTGGAGAAAGATGGTATTCATTTTGGCTTTGGTTTTCATGTTCCTCAGTCAACTACCCGGGTGGATATTCCTTGGGATGTGATGGAAGTGGAAAAAGATCAGTGGAAACAAGGAAACCGGAATTGGTTGACGCTTCAGCGATGGTTGGATGTGTCGAATGAGACTCATGGCGTGACCTGGTGTTCGTTGGATGCTCCTTTATTCGAATATGGAAATCGCTTGGCCAATATTGCTTTGGGATGGGGTGGAAAAGGTCCTTGGGCGAAGACATTGCCGCCCAGTTCGACGATCTATTCCTGGGTGATGAACAATCATTGGCACACCAATTTCCCGACAACGCAGGAAGGTCCGGTTACTTTCCGCTATCGTTTGTATCCGCATTTGAACTTTGACATCGTTGAATCCAATCGTTTTGGCTTGGAACAGTCCCAGCCGCTTGTTCACGTAACGGCAGACAAGGACCCGAAGCTGACTCCACTCTTGTCGGTCGATAATGAACAGGTATATGCAACTATTCTTAAATCAACCGGTCAGGATCAGGAACTGATCGTTCGCTTACGCTCCTTATCCGATAAGGAAGAACCGGTTTCATTATCTTATCCGGGCAAACAACCTTCGCGGGTTAGTCTGTGCCGGTTAGAAGAAATTCCGGGTGAAGAAATACGGGGAGCTTTCTCCATGAAGCCGTATGGACAAGTTACGTTGAAGATTGAATTTAAAGAATAGGGATGACGCATGAGAAAGTATGATTTACTAATCGGATTGGCATTGCTTTTGGCAACTCCTTTGTGTGCGCAAGGATGGTTGCCCAAGCAGCCGACGGTTAATCCGCCTTGTCGTTTGCTGGAATGTACATACGATAAAGCCCAATTGAAACATTGTGAAGACGCGGGTACAGACTGGCAGGTTGATAAGCAGATAACCCAACAGCATGGACATACGCTCTATACATTTACTTTTACGGCAAAGCGGGATCTGCAGTCGGCTGGAGTCGCTGTGTCTTTCGACGAAAACGGTTGGAGTAGTGATAACTATGTGATGATTCCGGCTTCGGTGTATAATGGGAACCGGCAGCGGATAGTGAACCGCGAATATGCTACCGGCTTGGATAAGACAGATTATTTTCGGAAAGACTTGGCTCTGACTTCTAATCCAATACCTCAGTTGTCACCGGAGTTTGGCGCTGTATCTCGTCTGGAAGTGCTGGTAAATAATACGACGACTCCGGCAATGGTTTATCTGAATCGGGCGAAACAGAAAGGTACGATTCTGCTGACAGATCAAGGAATTGAATGGAACGGACAGATTCTGGATCATGGACTGATTGTAGAGGAAAGTCGGGATCGTTCTATGGCTTCGTTTATTATCAGTGCGCCGGGTGTCCGAGAAAAGAAACCGGAGTTTATCGGATTTAGTCCGAGTCCGGATCGCGGTATCAATGTAAAGAAAGGCGACCAAATTACGATACGGGTGACCCGAATTGACTTTTACTGCGAAGAAGTTCCGGACTTATTGGCCCGGTTCATGGAATGCCGTAAGTCGCATACCGGCGATGTAAAGCCTCGCCATTTAATGCCTATGAGTGAAGTCTTTGACCGGATGGTGAAGAACATTGATGAACGATACTATCAGGGAAGTCAATGGGAATATTATTGTCCGGAGAATGCCGACTGGATGTCGTATGGCTGGATTGGCGGACTGATGAATACATATCCGATGCTGGCATTGGGTGATGCGGAGCACGAACGACGGGTTCAGCATACCTTCGATTTTGCCTTGCCACGAGCCAAAGGAAAGAGCGGTTATTATTATGATGTATTGGGCGCAGACGGGAAGGTGCTGTATCGGGATGCTGCTGTCGTTCAGCAAGGAATCGGACTGACCCGAAGGAATGCGGATGTCTTGTATTGGATGGTGAAGCAGTTTATGTTGCTGGAAACTCAAGGGAAAAAGGATCTGATCCGTCCGGAATGGAAAGAACAAATCCGCCTGCTGGCTGAGGCTTTCGTGCAGACCTGGAGAAAACATCAGACTTGGGGAAATTATCTGGATATAGAGTCGGGAGATATTGCCGTATATAATACAACGGGCGGAGCGATGGCAGTTGCCGGTTTGACCTTGGCTGCCCGATATTTTGATTGTCCGGCGTATCTGCAGATAGCCCGGGAAGCAGCGACCGACTATTATACAACGTTTGCATTGGTAGGATTTACTTCTGGCGGCTGTGGAGACATCCTTCAGAATGCCGATTCAGAAACGGCTATTGCCTTGACGACTTCATTGATTACGTTGTATGAAGCAACCGGAGAAGCCAGCTATCTGAAGCAAGCGAAGGATTTGGCCAATCTATGTGCTACCTGGACAGTCTCTTTCCCGTATCGTTTACCCGAAGACACTCCGCTGGCCAAGTTGGGAGCGAATCTGACGGGAGCCGTTTGGGCCAGCACGCAGAATAAGCATGGAGCACCGGGCTTCTGTACGCAGTCGGGTGACGCTTTGTTTAAGATCTATCGGGCAACCGGTGACACACTGTATGCCGATTTGCTGCGGGACGTTATTCATGCTCATGCAGAAGGTATTCAGCCGAATGGAAAGATTACAGAACGATTGACATATTGCGATGCCGATAGTCGTGGTGGCCGTGGAGATGGTGGCAAGACGGGCTGGAATGAAACCAATGGAGCCTTGATGGCTTTGGAAATTCCGGGTATTTACGTACGGACAGATTTACCGGAAGTGTATGTGTTTGATCATGTGAATGCTGAGATCGTGAAACAGGAAGGACAATTTATCCGTCTGAAGATCTCAAATCCGACGAATTATGATGCGTCACTATCTTGACCGAGAATCAGGAGATGGCTCGGAAGCCGTTGGGCGATAATGCCTTCCTGCACTGGACTGAAAAAGTGAAAGTGAAGGCAGGGAAAAGTGTGCTATATACCATTAGAAAGTAAATTATTAAGGGAGATAAGAATATGTATAAAATGGGAATGATTGGTCTCTTGCTGGCTTCGTTGTGGGCTTGTGACAGGGAACAGCCAATCGAAACAAGAATCAAGGAAAATCCTTCTACCTTTTGTAATCCGCTGAATTTGGATTACCGCTTTATGAAGATTGACGGAGGAGACGGTATTCGGGAAGCTGCGGATCCGGCAGTGGTTCGTTATAAGGACAAGTACTTGTTGTTTGCGTCTAAGTCGTCTGGTTACTGGTATTCTTCGGACTTTCATTCATGGACGCATGTGGTGATACCGGATTCCGTATTGCCGATAGAAGATTATGCTCCGGCTATTATGGTACATGACGATTATGTTTATTATGTCGGTTCTACCCATGGTAAAGGAATGCTTTATCGTTCCAATCAGCCGGAATTGGGAAAATGGGAAAAGGTCAAGGAAATATGGTCTTATTGGGATCCGGCCTTCTATATAGAAGGAGATAAGTTAACCCGTTGGCGGAATTAAATTGATAAAATAAATATGTATAAAAGGTTGTGCTTATCGCTGATTATTAGTAGATTAGAAGTGATCAAACTATTAATTTACAATAAAGCT
>NZ_JAKZMM010000086.1 GCF_022809355.1 Parabacteroides faecalis
TTGCAACACTAAGATAAGTGAAAATTCTGACATGGCAAAATCCTGGGCAACTTTTTGTTGCTCAGGAACTTATAAATAAAGTTAAATTATAGTGTTGCGGAATTAAGGTATAAGTATTTATTTCGGGATATCCATGACTTTTGATGCGGACTTGCATGGGATAAAAGGAGGGTTTGTTTCCGAAGGTATGGGATGAAGGAACGTTTCTGCTGAGAATCAAAAACGATTTTCGTTACTTTCCTTTGGGATTCTCGTTACTTTCGCGGCCGGTATTTTAATTAAATGTGTATCTTTGTCCGCAGTGAATTAAAACAAAAGAATAAAATAGAGAATATGGAAACAGTAGTTAGTGGTATTCGTCCAACCGGAAATCTCCATTTAGGAAATTATTTCGGGGCAGTGAAAGGGTTTCTGCAGATGCAGAATGAGTATAATTGCTTATTCTTCATTGCAGACTGGCACTCTTTGACGACTCATCCGCATCCTGAAAATATCCGGAACAGCGTACGAACCATTTTAGCTGAATATTTGGCTTGTGGTATCGACCCGGAGAAAGCTACCATTTATGTGCAGAGTGATGTGCCTGAAGTCGTAGAACTTTATCTGTATTTGAATATGAATGCTGGTATAGGTGAGTTGATGCGTACTGCTTCTTTCAAGGATAAAGCTCGTCAGCAACTGCATATCGACCGTGTACATACGACTGAAGGTGATGTAGAGCGTGAAATCTTTAATGAAGGAAATAAACATAGTGTCAGTGCCGGCTTGCTGACATATCCAACGCTGATGGCTGCTGATATTATTATCCATAAGGCTGTAAAAGTGCCGGTTGGAAAAGATCAGGAGCAGAACATGGAAATGGCTCGTCGTTTTGCCCGCCGCTTCAATGCTACATATGGTGTTGACTTCTTTCCGGAACCTGCCTCTTTTTATTATTCTCATAAGGCAGTGAAAGTGCCGGGATTGGACGGATCTGGCAAGATGGGTAAAAGTGAAGGTAATGCCATTTATCTGATAGACGATGAAAAGGCTATCAAGAAAAAGGTGATGAAAGCGGTTACCGATGCCGGTCCAACCGAGCCGAATAGTGTGAAACCGGAACCGATTGCCAACTTGTTTACCATGATGGAAATCGTTTCTACCAAAGATACGTACGATTATTTCAATGAGAAATACAACAACTGCGAGATCCGCTATGGCGATATGAAGAAGCAGTTGGCAGAAGATATTAACAACTTCTGTGCTCCGATTCGGGAACGTATCTTGGATATCCGTTCCAATGAAGAGTATTTGGCGAAAGTTGCTCGTCAGGGAGCAGAAAAGGCTCGCGAAAGTGCAGCAAAGACATTGAATGAAGTTCGACAGATTATAGGTTTCAGACCTTATTAATCCTTAC
This sequence comes from Parabacteroides faecalis, assembly GCF_022809355.1. Lineage (GTDB taxonomy): Bacteria > Bacteroidota > Bacteroidia > Bacteroidales > Tannerellaceae > Parabacteroides > Parabacteroides faecalis. Next base: position 1,397 of record NZ_JAKZMM010000086.1, read on the forward strand.
TATTCAGATAACGGGTTGACGAAGATTAGGGCGGATGCTTCTCAAGTCTTGTCAACTCGTTCTTGTTTTTAATAGGTAAACATGGAGAGAATCGCTATGGATTTCGAGCAGGAATTTAAGGTGCTTTATCGTCCGTTGTGCCTTTTTGCCTTGCAGTATATACCACGGACTGAAGATGCGGAAGACATCGTGCAACAGGCTTTTGCTGATGTTTGGGAGAAATTGTGCGAAGGAGCTTCTATTCTGAACATGAAGGCCTACATGTATCAGGCTGTGAAAAACCGCTCGTTACTCTTATTGACACGGGAAAAGGAAGAGTTGCTGGAAGGAAATATTCCAGATGAAGCCGACGATTCGGATGAAGAGCAAATCCGGATAGCCGAAAGAGATGCACGTTTGTGGACGGCTATAGACAAACTTCCTCCGGAAAGACGGAAAATATTCTTGTTATCCAAACGTGACGGATTGAAATACCAGGAGATAGCAGACGAATTACATATATCTGTAAAGACGGTTGAAAACCAGATTTCCAAAGCATTGAAGTCTTTACGGGATACCGCTATAAAAATATATACATTTTTCTTTGGTTAAGAGTAGGGGTTTTTCTCGTTTCCTTGTCTTGTAAGTAAAAACCGGATGACGGGGAGACGTTGAATAACTGTTATAGAGTGGAGCGAGAATTGCGGTTGAGCAGATACATCTGCACCCGGCATTCCGGTTTTCTTTTATTAATATAATGTATATACATGGATCAGGAAAGACATAAAACCGAATGGGAAGAGCGTATCCGGTTTGTTGCCCGATATTATCGTGAGCGCACGTTTGATCCGGAGATCGGTTGGAAGCAATTTGCGGACAAACAGAATATTCGCACTCGTTTCCGGATACCTGTCTGGGTTTGGCAGGTAGCGGCGGCTTGTTTGCTGCTTGCCGGCTATGGTATTTATCGGATGATCGGGCAGCAACAACCCGAATGGGTGGTTATTACTGCCGATGCAGGGCAGGGAAAAGAAGTCTTTTTGCCCGACAGTTCGCAAGTATCATTGGCTGCCTTTGCCGAATTGCGGTATGATGCGAAGCGATATGGTAAAGAAAACCGGCAGGTAGAATTAAAGGGAAAAGCTTTCTATCAAGTGAAGCATCGGAAAAATCTTCCTTTTCGGGTACAGACACATTTGGGAAATGTCGTCGTTTTAGGAACATCTTTTTTAGTGCGCGAGCTGCAAAACCAGATGGAAGTTCAGGTATTGCAGGGACGCGTCCGAATGGAAGCCGGAAAGAAGCAACCGGTTTTGCTGGAAGCCGGTATGTCTGCCCGGTATTCGGAAACGGATGAAGACCTGCAAGTGTTACAAGAGGCAGACGAGAATTGTTTGTCTTGGAAAACCGGCGAGCTGGTTTTCCGGGAAACTCCTTTGTCTAAAGTCATCCATGATATTGAGGTTTGTTATGAGGTTAAGTTGAAAGAGCTTTCCGGAGCTTCGGATTCGTTGAGGCTGTCCGCTTCCTTTAAGAAGAAACCGGTAGAAGAAGTGCTGCTGGTTATTAATCAGACATTAGATACCCAATTGGTAATAGAGAAAAGCAAGAGATAAATGATACTCAGGATTCGAATACTGATAATCCTATGGTTGATAGGTATGTGTTGGAACCGAGTGATGGCTACGGGACCGATTGTTTCTTTTTCGGTACGTGATATGCCGGTTGAACAGGTTTTGCTTTTGCTTGAGAAGCAGACCGGCTTACAGGTTTCCTTTGAATCGTCGTTGCTTGAACAAATGAAGCCTGTCACGTTATCGGTGAAGAAGCAAACCTTGTCGGTCTGTTTATACGAATTGTTTCAAGGCTATGATATAGATTGGCAAGTAACGGATAGCTATTTGATCCTCAAACGCCGGCGACTAGCCGATTATTCCCCGAAAGATTCGATCAAGATGGTTTCTTTGCAGGAGTTTGTGGTCGAGGCCGACAGCTTGAGGCGTTCGTTTGCCTTGACGAATGAGCCGGGGAAAGAATTGTTGTCCGGTAACCAGATTCGTCGTTTGCCGGTTTTTATGGGACAGCCGGATTTAATCAAGACTTTACAGCATCTTCCGGGCGTTGCTACCGGTACGGAAGGACTTTCGGGTATGTATGTTCGTGGTGGAAATAATGATGAGAATTTGTTTCTGATTGATGGAATGCCGGTGTATCAGATTAATCATTTGGGCGGGTTGTTCTCAGCATTCAACTCGGATGTTATCGATAAGTTGGATTTTTATAAAGGATTCTTCCCGGCACGCTACGAAGGACGTTTGTCGTCTGTTACGGATATTCAGACGAAAAGTGGTAATATGCAGTCTTGGCACGGGGGATTCAATATCGGATTGATACAAGGCTTGTTGAATCTGGAAGGACCTTTGGTGAAAGATAAACTGTCGGTTCATGTCTCTGTACGACGTACATGGGCTGATTTGCTGGCTATCCCGACATTGGCTATTATCAGTAAGATTAATAAAGAAACGCATACCGGACGTTATTCCTTTCATGATATCAATGCCCGGATGGATTATCGGCATTCCGATCGGAGCCTTTGGTCGTTGAGTGTCTTTTCGGGGGATGATGTGTTCAGCCTTACGAATAAAGTAAATAATAATTATGCGAACGCCAAGGAAAGCAACCATTATAAGGTCCGTTGGGGAAATCTGGCGGCTTCGTTGAACTGGCGCTATCGGTTGTCTGATCATTTTCATACCTTATTGACAGCTTCTTATACCCGATACCGGAGTAAATTGCGTTATTCAGACGAAGAATACTCGTATGTAGATGATGTGTATAAAAAGAATTCCGTTTTTTCTACGATGGTTTCCGGCATCGATGACGGACGTATAACCGCCCAGTTGGAATATACTCCTTCTTCCAAGCACCGGATTCAAGGCGGACTTTCGGCTCGTTTACAGGCGTTTCGTCCGGAATATGAAGAGATAAACCAGATAGAAGAATCTGTACCTACGCAGATTCGGCAGAAGAATGTACAGCGGATGCTGGGAAATGAAACCGTCCTTTTTGTAGAAGACCGTTTTACTCCTTCAGAACCCTTACGGATCGATGCCGGGATTTCGCTGTCTTCTTTCTATCTGGATCGTACCTGGTACTGGTCTTTACAGCCTCGTTTCTCGCTTCGCTATTTATGGAACGAACGTTGGTCTGCCAAGCTGGCCTATTCGCGGATGCACCAGGCTGTCCATCAGTTACCGGCTTCTTATCTGGAATTGCCGACAGATATCTGGCTGCCCAGTTGTAGTGGTGTGAAGCCTTCGGTATCCGACCATGTTTCTACGGGTGTTTATTTCTCTCCGAATCGGGATTATAGCTTTTCCATGGAAGGTTATTTCAAGTATATCCAGCATCTGGCCGATTTCAAACCTTGGGTAAACCGGTATCCGGACGGTATGGCTTGGCAGGAAAAGCTGACCGAAGGTGTCGGACGGGCGTATGGTTTGGAATGGATGGCCCGTAAAGAAACCGGCAAGTTAACCGGATGGATTGGTTATACCTTGTCTTGGTCGGAACGGAAGTTTGATGCCTATAATATGGGACATTATTTCCCCTCTCGCTATGATAACCGCCATAAAGTGAATATTGTCGCATCCTATAAGTTCAACGAAAAGATCGAATTAAATGCTTCCTGGTTTTTATCTTCCGGGAATTGGATGACGATTGTCCCTGAATCACAGGAAGACTGGCCTTATTTATATCGGAATAATTATCAGTTGCCTTTCAATCACCGCTTGGATTTGGGCTTGAATATTTACCGGAAGAAGAAAAAAGGCCGGATGGGAATTTGGAATATTAGTATTTATAATGCATATTGCCAGCGGAATCCGACAATTGCTTGGGCCGAATGGAGTGAGGGAACGTGGGTGAAGATTCGTCAGTTGTCTTTATTCCCGATTATTCCTTCTTTTTCTTATACCTATAAATTCTGATGTTTATGAAGTCTCGGTTATATCTGGTTTGCTTGGTTTGTGTATTGGCCTTTTCCGCCTGTTGGAAAGATGTCTGGGTAAATATTGATATAGAAAATCCGGTATTGGAAATCAATACCATGCTGGTTCCTGATTCGGTGATAAAGCTTCGGCTGGATGCAACGAGTTATTTGAATGGCATGTCGTTCAGGGAACTGAATCAACAGTCGGATGTTCGTTTATGGGTAAACGACGAATTCAAAGAATCTCTTCGTTTGGAACATGATGCGGAGTGGGAGTATTTCTATTTTATATCAGACTACCGTTTGCGAGAAACCGACCGTGTGCGACTGGAAGCTCGTTGTAAAGGATATCCGGATGCCTGGGTGGAGACAGAAGTGCCTTCGCTGGTTCCGATTGATACGTTTATTACAGTTCTGCACAATGATACGGTAAGCGGGCGGATATGGGCTTCTTGTGAATTCCGGTTTACGGATGTCCCGGCAGAAAAGAATTATTATGCTTTTACCGTTTATCCGGAGTTTGTATATCCAGATTCGCTGACAGACGAAAATACTCCAATTTATAATTTTTACCCATATCACCTTTATCTGGTCAGTGATCCCGTCTTTAAGTATATACCTACTACGATTGAATATTTATTAGGGGAAGAAGAAGAGAAAGGAACGGCGCTTTTCTTTGACGACAGTTATATTGACGGGCGAACCTATTCGATACGTTTTTCTTTAGATTTTACGAATCCTTATTGGGGCGGCGGATATTATGGTCTGGAGAATTTGGATTCACTCAAGTTGCTTCTTAACTTTAGTTCGGAGTCGCTTAGCGGATATTATAGCAATGTTTCACACTGGGCTTCCAAAGGTATGTTGGAAGGTAATCTGTCGGAAGTCGGACTGGCTGATCCGGTTTCTGCCTATAGCAATGTGCATCAGGGCACAGGATTTGTGTGGGGACTAGCCGTAGCTGTTTGGGAAAATACATTACCTTTCCCCAAAGACTCTATATCCGAATAAACAGTTGGCTAGCGGTTAGAAACCTAAACGGAAGCGGGAACCGGCATTGCCGAATGGATAAAACATAAACTGTGGTTCCATCCGGTTGTTGAAGTGGTTGTGTTGGTAGTTCACTCCGATACCGAAACCGAAATCATCCGAGACTTTGAATTCCATAGATCCGCCTACGTTGGTCCGGTTCATCCAAGGATTGGCTACCATGAAAGGATCGGCCTTGTTATCTCCGTAGAAAGCGTATGAACCCCATGCCCGCATTGCCATCCAATCGGTTAATTCATAACGGGCTGTCGCGTTGACTCCGCCCCAATAACTTGGGTGAGGCGTGTAAGGCGTATAGTATCTTCCGGCAAAACCTCCGGTTGTAACCGTAAACGAACCTGCGCGGTGACTGACAGCCATACTGGCAATGTTAACTCCGCCCAATGCCGGCCAGGTTTCTTGCCTGCCATTCACCAAAACAGCCGTGTTGAAGGCTACCGGCTTGATATACCATTCATCATAATCAAGAGCCATCGGGTTGATACGCCATAACATGGGGGTATAAGGATTGAAGAATGGGCGATAGGCTTCCGATAAAACATTCATGTTGGCCGGACGATCGGCTTCCTGCAGATACGAATAATCGGTAAAAATGTATTCCACCCGGTTGAAAGAAGTGTATTGGCGGTAGGCTTCGGCATATTTTTCCTGCAAACGCCGATTCTGTTCCGAAACAGAAGTATAACTTTTGTAAGTGGCTTCCGGAACTTTGATCTCGTAGTTCGTTTCTGAAGGAATGGCGAAAAGTTTCCCTTCTTTATCGACAATGAATTTTAATGTTGATTGGGCGTGGATGGAACATAAACTACTCAAACATAGACCTATTATCAGACAACACTTCTTCATAATCCCTCCTTTTTTACAAATGTAGGGATTATAATCGGGCTTCCTTCCTTTTTTTATCCGAAAGAACTCTATTTTTTGTTAAACCCTCGTTAGCTTTTATATTTTTGACAGATGTCAAAAAGCTTTTCCATAGTTGTCAAAAAGCTTTAGCACATATATGATAAAGCTTTATCACAGCTGTCACAGGGCTGACGCATTACAAACTTCCAGACCTTTTAAAAAGTATTTATCTTTAGAGAGTCAAAGGGATAATAATAAAAATCAAAGAAGTAATGGAAATATTTTCTATATTA
>NZ_JAKZMM010000087.1 GCF_022809355.1 Parabacteroides faecalis
ACTTGGTAAAGGTTGTTTGGGAATTATTCAAGCCGAAAGATGAAGTAATTCATTTGGATTAAGTTTTAGGTAGTTTAGGTTATCAATTGGGCGGTGTGACAGGCCGCCCTTCATTAGAAAAACATGGAGCAAGTACTACACCTGAATGTCACTCAAGACATACGCCATGGAACGACAATCATTTTTATATGTTGTATCCTGATTATTATTGCCTCGTTTATTGATATGTGGACCGGCATAGATGCCGCAAGAGTGAATAAAGAACCGATAAGTAGTCGTGCACTACGGAAAACGGTGACAAAGATTATTGACTATTTGCGTGTACTGGTTTTTGCTGTCTTAATAGACGTATTAGGCTTATGCTTTACATGGTATGCCATCCCTTATTGTGCCATATTAGCTACGCTTGGAGTATTACTTATCGAGTTCCGATCTGTCATTGAGAACAGCAAAAAGAAGCGGAGCCACGCAGGTGAAGTCGTTGATATGGTTGCCAGAATAATAAGTTGTGCCCAGGAGAAGGATGCAGAGGAACTGATTAAATTAATCAAGAAAGACAAGGAGGAAGGAAAATGAGAAAGATAAATCGCAAAATAAATTTGATCGTGATCCACTGCTCGGCGACCCGAGTTGATAAGGATTACACGCCGGAACAGTTGGAACGTGACCACAAGGCTCGTGGGTTTAATTCTGCCGGGTATAATTTCTATATCCGAAAGAACGGTGAGGTCGTACCGATGCGCCCGCTGGAACTTATCCCGGCCCATGTGACAGGGTACAATAAAAATTCGATTGGTATCTGCTACGAGGGAGGTTTGGATGCTGACGGTAATCCTGATGATACCAGAACGGATGCGCAACGGAGTGCCATCGTGGAACTATTGCTTAAACTGGTAGCGCAGTTCCCTGATAGCCGTATCTGTGGCCATCGTGACCTATCACCTGATCTGAACGGTGACGGGAAGATCACGCCTAACGAGTGGACCAAGATGTGTCCTTGCTTTGATGCGGAAGTGGAATATAAGAATATTTGAGGTCATGAAAGCATGGCAAGCTATACTCATCATATTGCTGACTGCAGCACTATGTTCTGTAATTGGTTACAGCTATGGGCGACGGGAAACATGGGGCTTCACGCCTGTAGCTGATACCGTCCGTATCCGTGATACGATTCGCGACAGTATTCCTTATCCCGTGATCGAGACCGTCGTGCAGGAAATACCAGAACTGTTCCCTGTTTATATAACCTTGGATGGTGACACGATCCATGAGTCAGTCTATATTCCTGTTCCTATAACACAGAAGGAATACCAAACAGAAAATTACCGTGCCTGGGTATCCGGCTATAAGCCATCATTAGATAGCGTATGGGTATATCCGGAAACCAAGATCATCCGAGAGAAACCTCGCAGATGGGGGATAGGGGTGATAGCTGGTTATGGAATCGGGCGGAATGGATTGTCTCCTTATGTTGGTGTAGGAGGATATTGGAGGGTGTGGTAGGTATTATGTCTTTATGATAACATGTTGCTATTATATAGCATTTTATTATAACGTACATACACTTATTAATAATTGCATTAATTTGTCAAAATAAAGTATTACATATTTTTATAATTAAATAAATTATTGTATCTTTGCTATACAAAATAGGACATTATTAATTTTAACTGAGTGGGGGCAACACTTTAAATTCTGCACCAATATTATGACTACCGATTTCTACACCATCGCTGAGATCGAGAACCTGCACGTTATCGAGACTACCTCTGCCATGAATGGCTATCCGCAAGATCTCAAGAAAGCTTTAATTGGATTCGACACCTACGAGCAGGCAGAGAAGGTCGCTAAAATATACGGATTGAGTATCGAATACTTCACCAAGCGTGACGGCTGGCAACTATACTACCGCACTGGCAATCATGCTTACTCTGCCATTGAGGTATCCGCTGAAGACTATGGCGACAATTACCGCTCATTCACTTCTTCTGATTACGATGGCTTCTACAAGAACGAAGTTAAGGATATTGTAGGTAACTTTGAAAATTTCGACGAGCTGGATGCATTTTTGGAAACGAAAAGAAGGATCTTCGAAGAGATTGAGGACTTAGAGGACGACGAAATGGTTATTACTCGTGATGGCGAGTATTACGAGACCATTAAGTGCGTCACCATGTCACATTATTACGACACCAAGACGACCGTAATAGGGGTAATTGGCGAGATCAAGGAATCAGACCCTATCACGAAGGATGACGTGTTGGAGATGTTGAGCGGCCCACACATGAGTGGCTGCTATACGGCGGTACGATCTACAGACGCTCAAGGTTACAATGAGAATTATGGGGCTACGCCTGTAGATTCTTTTTTTGACGAAGACAGTAGCGACTATCTGCCAGATGACAACTGGACATTGACCGGTTTTCGTATAGCCACACCTGATTGCGTGGACATGGATGTCTGGGCACAAGAATTTGACGAAAATAATAAATCCGCTCTCGCTACAAGCATGCAAGAGGGCAACCTTTATGTAGCGAGCTTCTGGAATGAGACTAGAGGAGGGAATGACATTCTAATTTGGGAATCATGAGGACATTTTTAAAAAATAAAGTCAGTGGCGAAGAGATCGAAGTAACCGCTACAACAGAGCACCCTGATAGCAGCTATGGACATCCTGTTTGGGTTGACAAGAACAACTTGGCGTATTGCGAGGTTGGGCGAGAACAGCCATTTTATGAATTAATCAATAGATCAACACATCGTGAGATAATAGGGCAGCAACTCGCTACCCTCAGAGAAAAACGAGGATTGTCTACACGCCAGCTTGCTGATATGTGCGGTTTGAGCTTTTCGAATATCACCAAGATAGAGCGAGGCTCGTACAACGTTAGTATTGACCTTTTGAGCAAGGTGTGCGAGGTACTAGGCGCTGATATCAGAATCATGGAGAAGGAGATAGAGAATGGCGAAGCGTGAGATACCTTTATTCATTTTCGACACGACCCGATGGCACAAGCATGGGGACGCGGATTTCGTAGCGTGCACAGACATTGACAATGGGTTCGTGGCAAAAGCCACCATAGTTGACGCAAGCGAACCAGATACCACAACCGACACATTGCGTGTGGGATACGAGAACAGTGGTTATAAGCTACGAATGGAGATCAAACGTGTAACAGGCAATAATCCCACGCCATCAGCCATGAGAACATTGCTGAAAAAGGCGTGCGATTTCTATGTTGAGAATAAGCGCACGCCAATCCATACAGATTCACCAAGCACACAGGACTGTGTCCGATTCTTGGGATTGCTGATAGACGGAAACCGTCAGAACATTCAGGAGGCTGGCGTTGATCATAACAGGAGAAAGACAATAGAGACAAGCCTGAGAATGCTGGAAGTCATAAGATTGAAATTGCTTGAGTGATATTCGCGATATTGTGGATTTACCCATTAATTTTTATCCTTGTCCACTTTTTGTGGTCAGTATAGATGTATCTTATATTATACGTTTAGTCCCTATATCTGAAAATAGGGACTAAAACGAGTTTAATATATTTGTATATTATGTAATATAATTTCATTTAAAATCGCATATGTAGCGTTTATTTATATATATTTGTATAGTCTTTAGTGAAGTTGAATATACTGAAAAGTGTCTCCAGCTCCACAAAGGTTGTTGATGTTCTCAGCAGCCTTTTTTTGTCTAACTTTACTCTGATAAATTGCATATGAAAAAGTGGTTGTATATTTTAGGTATTGCTATTGTCAGTATGGGATTTTCTTCCTGTACGGTTCATCATCATACGCATAAACATCCGAAGCCGCCTAAACATCATCATAAAGGTCCGAAACCGCCCAAACCACCCAAGCATCATTATCATTGGTAAGAAAGCGTATGAAGAATAGTGGTTTTACGTGGCGAAAAAGGTTGCGGAGTTTCAAGTATGCTTTCCATGGTATTTGGTTGTTGGTACGATACGAGCATAATGCTTGGATTCATTGCTTTGCTGCCGTCTGTGTATTATTAGCAGGTTTTCTGCTGAATCTTTCAGCAGAAGAATGGATTGTCATAGCCTTTGCCATAGGTCTGGTATTGGCGGCGGAGGCAATTAATTCGTCGATTGAGGCTTTGGCGGATTTAGTCTCGCCGGAATATAACGAAGCTATAAAGCGGACGAAAGATCTGGCTGCCGGAGCTGTTCTGATATTGGCAATAACGGCGGCTATTGTGGGATTTATTGTGTTTATACCTAAATTATTTATATTCTTTGAATAAGTCATGTCAAGATATGTGTTGTCAGCCTTTCTGACTTTATGTATGTGTTTCTCTGCGATAGGGCAGGAGTTGCAAGTGACAGGTAGCCGCAAGGCTGTACGAACTTCGGGCGATGTATTGGTTTTTGTCACACCAGTGGCTAGCTTGGCTACTGTATTAGCTTTGCAGGACTGGGAAGGATTAAAGCAAGGTGCTTTGTCGGGTGTTACAACAGTCGGCTTGACGTATGCATTGAAATATATAGTCAAGAAAGAACGACCGGATAGAAGTGATACGCACTCTTTCCCCTCAATGCATACATCGGTTTCTTTTGCTGGTGCGGCTTTCATTCAACGTCGTTATGGCTGGAAATGGGGTATTCCGGCTTACGTTGTTTCTACCTACGTCGGCTGGAGTCGTGTTTACGGAAAGAAACATGACTGGTGGGATGTAGCGGCTGGAGCAGTCATTGGTGCAGGCAGTTCATACATCTTTACACGTCCGTTTGCCAAGGAACATAACTTGACAATTAGTCCCGTTGCCGGCAACGGAGCTTGTGGCATATACATGTCAATGAACTTTTAAGATCCTGGCTAAAGATCTTTCAGCAGGATTTTATCGTTACTGCGGATCATGTCTTCTCTGATTTTGAGTAAAGTTCCCCATTCTTTATGGAAGAGCTTTTCTGTATCAATCTTGAAGTTCTCGGATCCGTGCCGATCTATTTTGTCGAAGAGAAAACCTACACTGATTTTGTTGATATCGATAGCCGGCTGATAATGAATAATCCGGTTGTCATTGCCGATGACAACTTCCGAAATAATTCCTAGCTCCGTCAGACTATAAAGAATTTGTGTAGTAATTCGGATGGGAATTTTATACATGACCGACAGTTTGTCGGCTGTATAGGGATGTCCGCCTTCGGCAAAGCGCTTAATGATAAGTGTTGCTATCAGTAAGGTAAGAAAATCTTTGTAACGCCGACTGATGTGCGTACTGTCTCGTTCGAAACTGAACTTTTTTACATTCTGGGAAGCATACGATAATTCAGCACCAAACAGGCAAATCAGCCAGGATAATTGTAGCCACAAAAGTAAAAGTGGCAAAGCAGCGAAACTACCATAAATAGCGTTATATTTACTTACCCAAATCTGTCCGCTAATATATACCAGTTGGAAAAACTGGAAAGCACATCCGGAAATAATTCCGGCGATCAATCCGTTCAGAAACTTTACTTTTGTATTGGGTAAGGCAATGTATAATCCTGTAAATGCCAGTGAAGTAAATACATAGGGCGTGATGGTCAGAATTAATTCAACAATGGGCGTAAGAAACAGATAGTGCTGTAAGAACGAATTCTGGAGCGTCGATAAGAAAATGGAGATACCGCTTGAAGAAATCAGCAAGATTGGCATGATGACGAATAGAGCTAGATAATCGGTTACTTTACGTAACCAAGGACGGGATTTGTTGATTTGCCAAATGTCATTGAATGTATCTTCGATAGACGATATCAGACTGATGACTGTATAAAACAGAAGGATTAAACCGATACCGATAATAACTCCACCTTGTGCCTGGGCTAAATAGCTATCAACAAATTCAAATGCTTTATCTAATTCTACTTGATGTCCAGGAAAATAATCCAGTAACGTTGTCCGGACAGTATTCTGAAATCCAAAGCCTTTGGCAATACCTAAAAGAACGGCCAGTAGCGGAACAATTGCCAGTAATGTATTATACGTTAAAGCCGAAGCTCTTGTTTGTAAGTTCTCGCTTTGAAACCCACGAATAGCCAGAATGATCGTTTTGATTGCATTGATGTAAATGACTTTTAGTCCGCTTACTTCATTTTCTGTAATTCGCCAGATATCGTAAGTAACGAAATGAATTGCCCAGTTCAGGAATTCCTTTATTTTTTGGATACGTGATTTTACTTCTGTCATGATACTGAAAAACTCTTGATCGATGCCAATAAAGATAAGGATTTATTGATTAGGATGGATATTTTTAGTAGAAAATAAAAATGCAGTTTGCCGATAAGCCGGGTTCTGTCCTTTATACCGAAATATAAAGTGTCTGCCATTTATCTAATCCTGTTGTCACCAACAGGCTCAAGCGGTCTACCCCTCGGCATCGGACGAGCCATCCTACGTGCGCCGATATACATGACCTTACAACCTATAAGGCGTACGGCATCTTCTGTTGCCAAAAGACCCGGTGAGCTTTTACCTCACCTTTTCACCCTTACCACGCCGAAGCATGGCGGTTATTTTCTGTTACGCTACTCAAACCTCGCGGCCTGCTTCCCGTTAAGAAGTATAGTGCTCTGTGTTGCCCGGACTTTCCTCACATCAGCTAAAGCTGACGAGCGACAGACTGGCAAACTGCATGGCTGCAAAGATACGTTAGTTTTGGAAATAAATCTATCATTTGGAATGAAAAAGTCTTTTCCTCTTGCTTTTATTGTCTTTTTTATTGCTTTAGAATTGAAAACTACCTGTATTTTATATTTTTGACATTTGTCGAAAAGCTTTACCATATTTGTCAAAAAGATTTAGCACATATATGAAAAAGCTTTACTACATCTGTCAAAAATATAATTCTTGCTGAGGCCAGGGCTGACGCATTACAATCATTTTTTATTGGAATCAATTTTATTACAAGGAGGATTCCAGTCTGCATCAAGTAGTTCTACGAGGAAATCAGAATTCCATCCTGCCATTT
>NZ_JAKZMM010000088.1 GCF_022809355.1 Parabacteroides faecalis
TTTTGCAACACTAAGATAAGTGAAAATTCTGACATGGCAAAATCCTGGGCAACTTTTTGTTGCTCAGGAACTTATAAATAAAGTTAAATTATAGTGTTGCGGAATTAAGGAACAAGAAACCAATCATCTTTGAGAAGTATGACTTACCAGAGCCATAGAATCCACTCAACCAGAGTCCTGGCTGTGCAGTATTCGAGGTGTAGAAGTCGCAGAAATCTGCAAGGTGTTTGGCAAGACTTTCTGTCAAGATGAAGCCATCAAGTTCGTCGATGACACTTTGCTCATCTTGCTGATTGAGGTCGATGACACTCTTTATGTCTTCCTCCAAGTGGATGGAGAGTATGTCTTTAATCTTTGTCATGATGATATAAGTGTTAGATGACAACTACACAGCGGTACTTGGAGGCTGGCTGTTTGTCAAGGAAGTATATTGTATCGTTTTTCAAAGTCGCGGGATAGAAGAACACCAATGGCTTTTGGAACTTCATTACGTTTGGATCCTCCATGATATTCTGGTTCGAGAATCCCATTTTGTAAATAACTCCAGTATGAACCAACACAGGTGAGACACCCTTTGATGACACTTCCACAACACGCTTCATTAGATGTGAGTAGAATGTGCCTTCTGAATAGTTCTGGCTAACAAAGACTTCGGTACCCATATTCTTGAATTGTCTCTTGAATTTGTCAAGTCCTTTGGAATCGACAAACTCTGTGAACAACTCACGAAGGTCTATGAACTCATAGCCATCTGTATAGCGTTTCTTAGCTTCTTCAATGTACTTTTCTTCATCCTCTGGAGGATAAACAAAGAGAATGCTTCGACCACCGTTTGCCTCAGATGACAAACGAGCAAGGTCACGGCTTAGTGCAGCCGTGAGATCTCCGAAAAGTCGGTTGTGGTCTTGTATATAATTGGATGCCATGTTCTTGGTTATTTTATGTCTATTGATATTTCACTTCCCACCTGAGCAATGTCCCAGTATTGAATGTTCTCAATCTTCTTCAATCTTGCTATGATGCTTTGCTCTTCATTGAACGCAAATATCATATAAGGGTTGTGAAGTGTTTTGTCCCCTGGTACAACCTGCTGAACAAATCTAATGAAATAGACAAACAGGTTTGATGTGATAACAGGATGGACGATAGTCTTTTTTATTGCACCATCTGCCAATCCTATCTTTTTGAGAATGGTCAGATACTTGCTTCCCGAAATCTTCAATGTGTCTTCGCTCCATTGAAGTTCTCCTGGTTCTGTTTCTTTGATGTGACGAAGGAAACTTGTAATTTCTTCTGCAAGGATGGTGACACGACCAGAATACACAGCCTTCATAAACACTTCTGCCGATATTCGTGAGAAGAGTTTATTTGAGTAGGTAAGCTGCCAGAACAGCACAATAAGACGTTCTTGGATAGAGAACTCCTTATTGCCGATTGCCTCAAAGAACATCTTCTTGTGCTCGTCATTCTCAAATCTTAAAATACAAGATTCAATAGCAGCAACAAATCTCTTGAAAGACTTTTCTGATCGAAACTCAAAGGCACCAGTACTTCCATTAGTGACACCATAGGTATCGCTAATGTAGTCGAGCATCACGTTGTAGTCAGGTATGCTACCCATGATATTTACTCCTGAATCATATTTCTGTGCCATTATTCGAGTTCTTTGTTTACGATTGATATAGCCTTTTTAGTGACTTCTGCTGGCATACCTGTTGCGACCTCACATACTTTATCAGCCAGCCAAAGGGCATGTAGTTCTTCGATGTCGATCTGATAGAACTCAGCCAACTTTTGGAGTTGTTCCGGCTTGATGTTTCGTTCGCCTTTCTCGATACGACTGTACATTGGAGGTTCGACTCCAATTACAGATGCTACGTCCTTAGACTGCAAGCGCCGTTCAGCACGTAGTAAGTATAATTTATCAGCTAACTTTGTTGTCTTCTCAGCCATATACATTATTAATATAAATATTTTGGCGCAAATATAATAATAATTTTCCAGATTTAGGCAATTTCTTGCCATTATTTAATAAATTTATTGCTTTTTGATGAAAATTTTCATAAAAACGCAGAAATCGAAAGTCAATTTATACCAATTATCGCGTTTTACGATACCATACACGACTCCCTAAATCAGGGACTCCAGAACTCTGTTTTGGGATGGAATCATGATAGGACGGTACAAGTTGGGAACATTCTTTTCTTGCCATTCAAAACATCACTTGATTTTCAGCATATTGGCATCTTGCCCAAGTACCGCTAAAAATGGCACATGGGTAAGAAATGAGGTAAGGGATAGGGTAATTTCAAACTACCTTATCCTATCTTGTTGTCAGAGCCAGGCTTGATAGCAATCTCAATAACGAATCGTTATCGACTTTTGGAATAGCATGGAGTTTCTTGTAACCCCGGTCTGATTTGGACCCCCCTTTTCTGTTTTGAAGCTGACTCAATATGATGTGATAACTGGAGTGAGGTCATCATCATCCATTCAAATCTTCCTTTCCCTTTTGTCAAAGATGCATGATCCATCTGTCACTTTGGGCAGATAGTAAAGAAAATGCCACATCCAAAGCAGATTCTTGGGAAACTTTTCTTTTATTTGGGGAAAAATGTGTACCTTTGCATTCAGTTAGATGTGAGTTCTAACACTTTCACTTGATTTAATTTTGCCCACAAAACCAGAACCAAATTTAGAGCATCATTTTTAGTTCTTTGAATATGCGTTTTTGAACGCTAACTACCTCCAACGGACGTTAAAAAACTAAATTCCGTTAACGTCAAAATATCGGGAACACGTTGGGAACATCAGCAATTTTTCTCATTTACGTTTAGCTGATTATCAACACGTTAAATAGTACCCAAGTCCCACGTTCCGTGGCACATGGGTTGTGGGTACTCCTGGTTCTGGTAAGACCTTCTCCATCATCGAGCCGTTTATCAGGCAGCACAGCGAGAAGGGCTTTGCCATGGTGGTGTACGACTATAAGTTTCCCACTCTCGCCACCAAACTCTACTATCATTACTTGAAGAACAAGAATGCCAAGGACAGCAAGATGCCCCATGGCATGAAGTTCAACATCATCAACTTTGTGGATGTGGAGTATTCGCGCCGTGTGAACCCCATCCAGTTGAAGTACATCAACAACCTTGCCGCAGCGAGCGAGACCGCCGAGACCCTGCTTGAATCCCTGCAAAAAGGCAAGAAGGAAGGCGGCGGTGGCAGCGACCAGTTCTTCCAGACCTCTGCCGTCAACTTCCTTGCCGCCTGCATCTATTTCTTCTGCAACTACGGCAAGGAGCCCTACGACAAGGACGGAAAGATGCTGATTGCCGAGCGGCGTGAAGACCCAAAGACGAAAAGGCTGATACCCACAGGACGGGTGTTCGACCATTCGGGCGCGGAGGTGCAGCCCGCTTATTGGTTGGGCAAGTACAGCGACATGCCACATATCCTATCGTTCCTCAATGAGAGTTATCAGACCATCTTCGAGGTACTTCAGACCGACAACGAGGTAGCCCCCTTGCTTGGCCCGTTCCAGACTGCCTTTGCCAACAAAGCCATGGAGCAGTTGGAAGGTATGATTGGCACGCTACGTGTCTATACCTCCCGTCTCGCCACCAAGGAATCTTACTGGATATTCCACAAGGACGGCGATGACTTCGACCTGAAGGTCAGTGACCCGAAGAATCCAAGTTATCTGCTCATTGCCAACGACCCCGAGATGGAGAGCATCATCGGTGCACTGAATGCCTTGATTCTCAACCGCCTTGTAACGAGGGTGAATACAGGACAGGGCAAGAACGTTCCTGTCAGCATCATCGTCGATGAGTTGCCGACCTTGTATTTCCACAAGATAGACCGACTGATAGGCACAGCCCGAAGCAACAAGGTGAGCGTGGCACTTGGCTTTCAGGAACTTCCGCAGTTGGAAGCCGATTATGGCAAGGTGGGTATGCAGAAAATCATCACCACCGTGGGCAATGTGGTGAGCGGTTCGGCAAGAGCCAAGGAAACCCTCGAATGGCTGTCGAGTGACATCTTCGGTAAAGTAGTGCAACTCAAAAAGGGCGTGACCATCGACCGTGACAAGACCTCCATCAACCTCAATGAGAATATGGACAGCCTGGTGCCTGCAAGCAAAATCTCCGATATGCCCACAGGTTGGATATGTGGACAGACCGCCCGTGACTTCGTAGTCACCAAGACCGGGATGAACGGAAGCATGAACATCCAGGAGAGCGAGGAGTTCAAGACATCCAAGTTCTACTGCAAGACCGACTTCGATATGACGGAAATAAAGAAGGAGGAATCGGAGTATGTCCCTCTCCCTAAGTTCTATAAGTTCAAGTCGAAAGAAGAGCGAGAGCGCATCCTCTACAAGAACTTCGTTCAGGTTGGGGAGGACGTGAAAGCCATGATTAAAGAGATTCAGCAGTTCCGCACTATGATGTAGTGATATTGATTAGAGTGCGGTGAGACATCGCACCTCCTATATAAAATAATGTAATGAGAAGATACATCATCGTACTATTGAGCATGTTGGCCATCTGTAGCGTGCCCTGTCAAAGCCAAACCATTGACAGGGCACTGTTTGAACGGATGGTAGCCATTACCAAACACTTCGAGGGTTGGCACGACCCAAAGACCACACCGGGCTATGTGGGCTATGGTCACCAGCTACAGAAGGGAGAGCGTTTCCCGAAAACACTGACACGTCAGCGTGCAGATTTGCTGTTACGGACAGACCTCCTCCGGCACCTGCGCCTATATGCCCGTTATGGCAGGGATGCTTATCTGCTTGCCACCCTCTCGTACCAGATTGGACCAGCCAAGTTGTTAGGCAATGGACGATACCCGAAAGCGTCCCTGCTCACCCGATTGGAACGTGGCGACAGGGACATCCTGCCACTCTATCTGAGCTATTGCAAATGGAGGGGAAAAGCAGTGGCATCCATTAGGAAACGGAGGTGGGTGGAATATCAGCTGTTGTATGCCGAGCGGTGAGGCACCATCCCTCCTATACCTGTTTGTCTGTCACTTATATTATATATAAAGGTAATAATTGCAATTTCAATGTTAAAGTCAGAGCATTATGGCATCCATCAAATTAAAGTTCAGAACATCATCTGTTCAAGAGAAAGAGGGTCGCCTGTATTATCAGGTGATACACAATCGTGTGGCACGTCAGATCCATACAGAGTACAGAATCTATTCCTCAGAGTGGGATGCGGACCATTCAAACATCATTTTGCCAACTTCCGTCACTCCACAACGTCAAGCCTATCTTCTTTCCTTGAAAGATACATTGGATGCTGACAGGAAGAAACTGCTGTTGGTCATTGCACGGTTGGACAAGGAAGGGCAGTCATATACAGCAGACACCGTCGTTGACAACTTCCATGAGGGAAAAGAATTACATGGCATTATCGGCTATACGCTGGAGTTGAACGAAAAACTGAGACGCATCGGCAAGAAGCGGATGGTAGCAAGGTACAAAACCACCCTCAACAGCCTCCAGCGTTACCTGAAAGGAGGCGATGTGCCATTGGAGGAAGTCGATGGGACAACGATACAAGGCTATGAACAGTGGCTGAAAGACAGCGGACTGTGCCGCAACACCACCTCTTTCTACATCCGCAACCTGCGCACCATCTACAATCATGCCGTAGATGACGGACTGGTCATCTCTTCCTCACCGTTCAAGCATGTATATACCGGCATCGACAAGACCGTCAAGCGGGCACTCCCCTTGGAAATCATCAAGCAACTGAAAGAGCTGGACTTGAGTCTGAACCCCCGTTTGGAGCTTGCAAGGGATATGTTCCTGTTCAGTTTCTATACCCGTGGGATGTCGTTCATCGATATGGCACAACTTACACCAAGCAATCTGCATGGCAGTACGCTCATTTACCGCCGTCAGAAGACCTCACAACAGTTGCACATCAAATGGGAACCTGCCATGCAGGAGATAGTGGCGAAGTACAAAACAGATGATTCTCCCTACCTGCTCCCTATAGCAAAAGGAGAGGGAGCCATATTCTGGAGACAGTACAAGAATGCCTATAGCCGTATCACCAAGCAGTTGAAGAAAATCGGAGAAATGATAGGCCTGTCCGTACCCCTGACCACCTACGTAGCCCGCCACTCCTGGGCAAGCATAGCCAAGAGCAAGAACGTGCCCGTATCTACTATCAGCGAGGCATTGGGGCATGACTCCGAGAAAACCACACAGATATACCTCTCCTCATTGGACACCTCTGTCGTTGACAACGCCAACAATCTCATCATCAATTCTCTTTAGGAGGTGCAGCGTCTCACTGCACCTTTATTTCAATATTTATAACTATTGTATTGCGGTGTGATACCGCAACTATAATAAACCTAAAATCCGCAACTATCATCCAATACACGATTAAGGGTAGATTTATGAGTCGTTAGTAGCAGCTTTCAGTAAAAAGCAACAGCACAACATCAATATGTAGCCAC
>NZ_JAKZMM010000089.1 GCF_022809355.1 Parabacteroides faecalis
TAGCTTTATTGTAAATTAATAGTTTGATCACTTCTAATCTACTAATAATCAGCGATAAGCACAACCTTTTATACATATTTATTTTATCAATTTAATTCCGCCAACGGGTAAAATTACTATCATACCACGTACTTCCGGAGCTTTGGGTTATACGATGCAAGTTGACCGCGGCGAACAGGTATTGATGAGTCAGGAGGATTTGTTTAACCGCATTGCTACACTAACCGGAGGTAGAGCTGCCGAAGAACTCCTTTGCAATACCGTTACAACCGGTGCTTCCAATGATATTGAACAGGCAACACAACTTGCCCGAGCTATGGTAACTCGTTTCGGCATGAGTAAGAAATACGATATGATGGGATTGGAACAAGTCAACAATGCCTATTTAGGAGGAAATACTACCTTGAACTGTTCGGCTGAAACAGCAACAGAAATCGACGAGGAAGTACTCCGGCTGATCAAAGAGGCCCATCAGAAAGCACGCGATCTCATTTCCAAACATATTCCGGTGATGCACGAAGCGGCTTCTTATCTCATCGATAAAGAAACGATTACCGGCGAGGAGTTCATGCGGATTCTCCGGAAATATATACCAGAGAATCCTGAAAAGGTATCTTAACTAGCCAACAGTCTGGCTAGCTCATGCTTTATTTTCCAGTAATGATTTTCCGGATCTCGCTCAGCTTGTTCAATGCTTCCAGCGGAGTCAGGTTATTCAAGTCCATATTCTTGATTTCATCCCGCACCTGACTTAATACCGGATCATCTAACTGGAAAAAGCTGAGCTGATAATTTCCCGATTCTCTGACGGCCGGAGCTTTCTTGACCGACGAGCCCGAAATAGCTCCTTCCTGGCGTTTCTCTGATTCCAGCTGTTTCAATATTTCGTCTGCCCGATTCACAATACACTTAGGCATTCCGGCCATCTTGGCAACATGAATACCAAAACTGTGCTCGCTTCCGCCCGGAACCAATTTACGCAGAAATATCACCTTATTGCCCACTTCTTTTACCGAAACATTAAAGTTTTTGATACGTGGGAAAGAATGTTCCATCTCATTTAATTCATGATAGTGCGTGGCGAAGAGCGTTTTGGCATGTGCATGCGGGTGTTCGTGGATGTATTCGACAATTGCCCAAGCAATGGAAATACCATCGTATGTACTTGTTCCACGACCTAATTCATCAAACAAGACCAAACTACGCGAAGTCATGTTGTTCAGAATATCTGCCGCTTCATTCATCTCGACCATGAATGTGGACTCTCCTACCGATATATTATCAGAAGCACCTACACGGGTAAAGATTTTATCTACGATTCCTATCCGGGCACTTTCAGCCGGAACAAAACATCCGATCTGCGCCAGCAGGGTAATCAAAGCTGTCTGACGTAATAATGCAGACTTACCCGCCATATTCGGTCCGGTAATGATAATTATCTGCTGCTTGTCTTCATCCAGATACACATCATTCGCCACATAGGTTTCACCCAAAGGCAACTGCTTTTCGATAACCGGATGACGACCACCTTTAATATCAATCACATCCGATTCATCTACCAACGGACGAATATACTTATTACTTTCAGCTGCTTTGGCAAACGACAGCAGGCAATCCAAGCGACCTATCAAATTAGCATTACATTGAATAGGAGGAATATATTCGGTCAGACATAACACCAATTCGTTAAACAAACGCGATTCGAGTGAGAGAATTTTCTCTTCCGCTCCCAGAATCTTCTCTTCATACTCTTTCAGTTCCTCTGTAATATAACGTTCGGCATTCACCAGCGTCTGCTTACGTATCCAATCTGCCGGAACTTTATCTTTATGAGCATTCCGCACTTCTATATAATATCCGAACACATTGTTGAAAGCAATCTTCAGACTGGGAATACCTGTCTTTTCACTTTCCCGTTGCTGAACTTGCAGCAGATAGTCTTTTCCGGAATAAGCAATCGAACGAAGTTCATCCAATTCTTCATTTACACCTTTGGCAATAACACCACCTTTATTGACCAGCGAAGGCGGATCCGGTTGGATTTCCCGATCAATCCGATCACGGATCAATGCACAGACATTCAGTTGTTCGCCAATCCGGCATAAAGAAGGTTCGTTACTTGCCATGCAAGCCTCCTTGATAGGTTCGAGAGCCTGCAAAGCAATCTTCAGCTGTACAACTTCACGCGGTGTAACACGTCCCACCGCCACTTTCGAGATGATACGTTCAAGGTCTCCTATCTGTTCTAGTTGTTCGTCCAGCAATTCTTTCACTTCCGGATGACGGAAAAAGTATTCTACTACATCCTGCCTTTCCTGAATCGGTTTTACATCCTTCAACGGGAACAAAATCCACCGGCGCAACAGGCGAGAACCCATCGGAGAAATGGTTTTGTCGATTACATCCAACAGACTTTTCCCGTCTTCGTTCATCGCACAAACCAATTCTAGGCTGCGAACCGTAAACTTATCCAGACGAACATAGCGTTCTTCTTCAATCCGCGCCAACGAAGTGATATGAGAAATATGCGTGTGTTGCGTCTGATCCAGATAATACAAGATAGCTCCCGAAGCAATAATACCCAGTTTCAGGTGTTGAATACCGAAACCTTTCAGATTCTTTGTCTCGAAATGCTTTAACAAACGGTCATTGGCAGCCTCAGAAGTAAAAATCCAGTCATCCAATTCGAACGAAAAGTAGCGCGGACCAAAGATTTCTTCAAACCTCTTCTTATTGTTACGCTCCAGCAGGACTTCTTTTGGCGAGAAATTATTCAACAACTTATCTATATAATCCGTTGTTCCTTCGGCTGTCAGAAATTCACCCGTAGAAATATCCAAAAAAGCAATACCGCATTTATCTTTTGCAAAATGAATCGCTGCCAGGAAATTATTTTCCTTATGGTTAAGGATGTTGTCGTTGATGGAAACACCAGGAGTTACCAACTCGGTAATTCCACGTTTCACGAGTTTCTTCGTCAGCTTCGGATCTTCTAATTGGTCACATATAGCTACCCGTTTGCCTGCACGTACCAGCTTCGGCAAATAAGTATCCAAGGCATGATGCGGAAATCCAGCCATCTCGACCGACTGCCCTACACCATTGGCCCGTTTGGTTTGGACTATGCCCAATATTTCTGCTCCGACTACTGCGTCATCGCCATACATCTCGTAAAAGTCGCCCACACGAAACAGTAAAATAGCATCTGGATGTTTCGCCTTGATCTCAAAATACTGCTTCATTAAAGGGGTTTCTACTATCTTTGCCACGATTTATCCTGCTTTAAATTAATCCGAGCAAAATTAGCATAAAAATAGGAAACGGGAAAATGCTCTTTCCCGAAAGTCAGTCCTCCCTTTAGCCTTTCCGAATCAATTCCGGATGTAGACACTCTTCCTTCAGGAAGGTTTCAATATGGCGTTTCTTCTTTTCTTCCAGGATTTCATTGATCTTAATCAGGATACCGGTCTCTTCCACTTCTCCAAATTCATGGTTGATGGCTGTACCGAATACTTTCATCTTCGGAGAAAGACTCATATAAGCATTCACCAACGGTGGTACATTGATACCAAACTTACGGACTTCCTGATTCAATACCTTATAATTATCCTTGAAATTATCGTAATGGAACAGTTCCTTCATCCGGTTTATATCCGTACCAGTCTGTAGCGGATAAATCGGAGTAACCAAATGTTCTTTATCTTCGAAATGAAGTTGCAGGAAATACAGAATCATATTTCGGGCCTCTGTATTATAGGTATTATACATCGTTACCTTACCAAAAAAATACTGCAACGTCGGATCGATTACTGACAAAGCCCCCAATCCATCCCAAAGATTATCCAAAACGAACAAACCACGAGTACTGCCCGAACGTGTTGCCTGGAACTCAAGAGCGACAAACGAACGACCCAGTTCTACTGTATAAGGCAAATATTCCCGGATAAACTGCTCGGAAAAATCAAACAAGTGCGAAGTAGCCAAGACAGGCTTGCCCTGTTCGTCAAGCCGGACATCCGAACCACAAAGGAAACGATAACCACCCAAGATCATCTCTTCTTCCGGATTCCAGACAATCAGTTGCCGATAGGCATCTTCCATCGTGTCAAATTCGTCAATATCAACCGGGAATCCCGTTCCTCCTCCATAATAACGAAAAGCGATTTCCCGCAGACGCCCGATTTCCAGCATTACATGTGGCGAATCATGCGCGGTTATGACATAAATCTCATTGTCTGATTTATTCGTTCGGCGGAGTAACTTCTCTTTTGTCAACTCCGCTTTCAATAAACTACGGTCAACCGGTTGAATGATATCTTGCATCGTATTATCCTTTTAAATGATAAACAATCTGTTTTACCCATTCCGCCCATTCCACAGACTTTTGTCCGGAAGTAAAGGTTTGCCACGGAATCGGTTTGCCAAAGTAGATATGAAATGTTTTATGCTTGGCCCTGAACATTTCGTCCGGCAAATAAATCATCTCATAATTCATCTTAATCCCCAATCTTTTCCGGATATTAGCCACCCGATAAAAACGTGCCGAGTTCTGTCCGTCAAAATAAACCGGGACAATATCCCGCTTATATTGGACAGCCTTTTGGATAAACGACTTTTTCCAGTCCAAATCTACAATCTTTCCATTGATCTTCCGCGAACAAAGTCCTGCCGGGAAAGTAATAATCTGGTTATCGGAAGCATAGGCTTCTTCGATTCGGAGCGCATTATCGCGTCCTTGTGCACCATGTTTGTTAATCGGAACAAAAATAGATTGCAGATTCTGCAAATAAAGCAGAAGGTCGTTCACCAGATAACGGATTTTACCTTCATATCGCCGGCCTATATAAGCCGACAGACAAATTCCGTCCATTCCTCCGAGCGGATGATTGGAAGCAAATATAAATCGCCCGTCAGATTTCAGGTTCTCTTCTCCGTGAATATCCAGCTTTAAGTCAAAATAACCGATTAAAGATTGCATGAAATCAACTCCAAACTTGTCCTGATAACGAAGTATAATATCATTCAGTTCATCCTGATGAATCGTACGAACCAGATAATTAACCAAAAAGCCAGGAATCTTCTTCGAGGCAGAAGGGGCTTTCTGTTCCAAAACCTTGCGGATATTTATCAAATTAACTTCTTGTTCGTTCATTGGAATTGATTCTTTTCGTTACAAACTTACAATAAAAATTGACACAACATGTAAAAATTAGACAAACTATTTCCAGATAACCATATTTCCAATCCGATTGCATGTTATATAGATTATTTTTCAATTCCAAAAAACGCTCACAATCATCAAAAAGAAGTACCTTTGCAATTTATTTATCAGATTATGGGAAAAGAATCTTCAGAAAGAATTCAAACGTCTATTCTTAACGGACTTGAAAAGAAAGTACTTATTAAACTTGCTACCATACAACCTCGCTGGGTAACATCTGATATGTTAACATATTTAGGAGTTGTAGGAGCCATTATATGTGCCATCGGTTTCACACTTGCACATATTAATATTCATTATTTGTGGTTATCGTCACTAGGATTAGTCATCAATTGGTATGGCGACAGTTTAGATGGAACAATTGCGCGTGTTCGGCAAACCCAACGTCCCGTCTATGGCTTCTTTATTGACCATTCTTTAGATGCTGTCACCATCATTATCATGTGTATCGGAGCCGGACTTTCCCCAATCTTCCGGTTAGACATTGCCTTGCTGGTACTGGCTGGTTATCTGGCTCTTTCTATTTATACTTACGTCTGTACAATCTTGGAAGGTAAGTTTAGGTTGACTTACGGAGCTCTTGGTCCGACCGAATTTCGTTTGGCAATCATATTGCTTAACACTATTTGTATGTATACACCATGGATTCATATACAATTCCAATGCTTCAACCAGCATTTTGGTGTATATGACTTAGGAGCCATCTGCATCGGTATATTTATTTATACGGCTTATATTGTCCAGTTTATAAAAGATCGTCGCATATTGGCAGAACAAGATCCGCTTAAACCTTATCACCCCGAAAATCAATAAGGCTATTCCATACGGAAAAAACAACAGAAGAGAAAGACTTTTCACGCATAAAAATCATATCTGACAGGCAAATGCCTCCGTTATCCAGACAAGTTTAAAACCGTACCTACGGTCAACTTGCCACTAAATTCGGAGGCATTTGCTTTTTTTGTCGTATCAGGGCTGACGCATTACAAACTTCCAGACCTTTTAAAAAGTATTTATCTTTAGAGAGTCAAAGGGATAATAATAATAATAAAAATCAAAGAAGTAATGGAAATATTCTCTATATTAGAAAAAGTATCAGATCCTCGTAGAGATCATTTGAAAAAATATAGTTTGGAAAGTATCTTTTATATTACAATATCCGCTGTTTTATGTGGAGCCGAAAGCTGG
>NZ_JAKZMM010000090.1 GCF_022809355.1 Parabacteroides faecalis
AAACGGACAATTTGAACTCAATACTGAATTTGCGATGACTGATTCCTTTCTTTCCCATTGCTTTCTCTTTTTTTGTTAAATGGGTGTAAAGTAAATCTGTAGCATGACAGACAATCCTTGGTAAGATATACTATATCCTTTGAACTCGCCAGTAGCACACAGGAAAGTTGCCGCCTTTTGCTCCAACATATCCTTATCTATGTTTACAGCTTTACGTTTTACTTCGAAGAACGTGGCTTCATCGTTCAGTTCATTCTCGGTTTATCAGACTCATTCCTTTCATTCCAAGTTCCGAAATGGCCGTTTCCGAAACAGCCGTTTCGCTACTACAAATATAGTATATTTTCTGTAAAGCAGTTGTTTTTCTTTCTGCCCAAAATCCAAAGAGATATGGAATATCTGATCAACGACATATTAGAATGGACTGTTATCTCCATAAATATTAAGCAATAAAACATTTCGTTCACTCTTTTTAAGAGTAGGCTGTCCGGTAAAAAATTGGCGTTTTATCGATTAACTTACTATTTATCATTCATTTGACACACAAACAGGCTGTCCATACAACGAATCAATTATTTTTCTACTTTTGGGTAATAAAATCAGTTAACAACTTACATCCATGAAAAATTATTTGATCCTTTGGCTGCTTGTTTTGTTGGCTGCTTGCCAGCCTTCCGGAAGAATATTTGAGGTTCTGAATGAAGCTGAAGGACTTCTCCGGATGCATCAAGCAGACAGCGCTTATACGCTTTTAAAAGGGATTCCGAATCTGCAGCAATATTCGGAAAAGGAACAGGCTCGTTGGTGTTTACTGATGACACTGGCCATTGATAAAACTAATCGAACACATACATCTGATTCATTAATCTGTTTTGCTATTCGTTATTATGAGAAAAAAAATGACTTCTCGAATTTGGCTAGTGCATTCTATCTGCAAGGTTGCGTAGAAAAAGAATTAGGAGACTATGAGAAAGCGGCTCATTCTTTCCTAAGTGCGTTGACTTTTTCCCAAGGCAGTAAACATTATAAATTACAGATCCTGGCTGCATCACATTTAGGGAATATTTTTGCATACTCTAATCTCACAGATAAAGCATTAACGGCTTATAAACTAGCCTTTGATTTCGCAGAACAAGCCAAAGACAGCATTAATTTATCTTTTGTAAGCGCTTATTTGGGACGGATTTATGGAACACAAAGAGATTGGGAGCAAGCAATAGCTAACTATCAACAGGCTATTTCCATCGCGGAACAGATTTCATACATGCCAACCCTGAAATTAGGACTAAAAGAATTAGCTATCATATACAGTCGTATTCAAAAGTACCAGGAAGCTCTTGCTTGTTTACAACGCCTGCTTAGCTTTGAAAAAGAATTATCTTCCAAAGAGAAATTTGCCATTTACTTGAATATAGGCGATTTATATCGTTTATCAGAAAACTTTGATTCGGCTATTCCCTATCTGGAAAAGGCCTTGCAAACGAAGAATTTATATACAAAACGCTCTGCTTATCAATGCTTTTATTATGTGTATACAGGACAAAGAAACTACCAAAAAGCCGTAGAATACAACAACCTGTTTTGGGAATGTAATGATTCTATCCAAAAAGTAGAAAATCGGAAAGCGGTTATAGCAGTCGAAGCCAAATACAAGCATGAGAAACTCCTTACGGAAAAACAGCAACTGGAACTGAAACAGTCGAAGTTGATATTCTGGGGCAGTTCTTTATTGCTTGTGGCAATCATTATTATTTTACTTGTGTACATGGATAAGAAAAGAATAACGATCCGCCTGTTTGAGCAATTGCATGCGATTCGGTCTCAAATAGCAGAAAACAAACGGACCATCGCTTCTTATCAGGAACAAATAGACAGTCTGTCGTTGCGACAATCCGATTATGATGATTTACAACAGGAAAAGGCTTCGTTAGAACAAGAAGTATCCAATCTGCTTGAACAGAATGAAAAACTGAATAGTCAGAAATCACAAATTTTGGTTCGCCTCAACCAAAAGGACGAGGAAATCAAACAATACGAAGAAATCATCAAACAGCGGGAAAATACGCCGGATATATTTACCCGAATCAAGCAAGCCCATACGATTGAAGAGAAGGAATGGCCGGAACTGATTGCCCGCACGGATGCCTTGCACCAGCAGTTCTTCGAACGACTGCGAAAAGCTTTTCCTCAGTTGACCGAAACAGATCTCCAGCTCTGTTGCCTTATGCGTTTGGGATACGATAAAAAAGAACAGAAGTCCTTGTTAAAGATAACAGACGACAGCTTGGAAAAGCGAAAACAACGGCTCAAAAGGCGCTTAGATCCGAATAAGAAATGGGAAAAAGGCGAATTAGAACAATTTATTCACCATTTTTAAGAGTCGCTGTCCGGTAAAATAACATCGTTTTATCGATTAACATTCTATTCGTCAGCCGGTTGATGCGTATAAAAAGTGTCCATACAACGAATCAATTCTTTCCTTACTTTTGAGGGAAGGAAAACGGATTATAGAATCAAATCACGATAAGAATAATAAAGTTAAAAGATAATTATATATGAATCCAAAAACTTTTATCTCGCTGATTACCGTTTTATGGGCAGGATGCCTGTTCGTCGGTTGTGGTTTCAATCAAAGGCAAGAATCAGGTCATGATGAAAACGGTGTGCCTCTTATTGAAATACCGGCAGATATAACACCGACGGTCGATCAGCTCTTCCCATTAAGTGAAGTGGCTTCTGATATAGAATTCGTGCAATTGGAAGTAA
This sequence comes from Parabacteroides faecalis, assembly GCF_022809355.1. Taxonomy (GTDB): domain Bacteria; phylum Bacteroidota; class Bacteroidia; order Bacteroidales; family Tannerellaceae; genus Parabacteroides; species Parabacteroides faecalis. The sequence continues at coordinate 2,767 of NZ_JAKZMM010000090.1, forward strand.
CGGATGAATCTATGCTACGGGAAGAGATACATAATATACAAGTTTCGGATTCTTTTATTTTGGTAGATGATTTATTTTCGGTCTGTTTATATACCCGCGATGGGAAATTCCTGAGACGAATAGGAAACCGAGGCGAAGGACCCAAAGAATATGACTTTTCCCTTCTCTTGGTATTAGATGAAACAAACCAAGAAATCTATATACAAACCATAAAAGCGATAAAAGTATTTGGATTAGATGGGCAATATAAAAGAACCATTCCCAATACAAAATTAATTGATATATATTCTAATCTTGAACCAGCAATGTATAAGTGGAAAGAATATATATTTTTAAGAGATTATATACCTCTCGGTTTTCCCCGACAAGATATTTGGACATGGGCTTTGACTGATTCAAGTTTCCAGATCAAGAAAAAATATTACAATCCGGAAGTAATCAAGCGGAAGGATGAGTTAAATAAACAAGTAGGCAATCTTTTTGGAGAACCGAAATGGGGAGAAGGCAGTAAGAATCTAAAAGACTTTTATGCTGGAGATTTTACCATGAGCTTTGGGTTGAGCGATGCCATTTTAAAGTTTGATACCACTCAATTAACTTTTAATGCCCTATACAACTTCCATTTTGAGAAAAAAGTTCCGTTTGAAATGGCTGCTCAATGGGGAAAATTAGATGATCGTGTTTTTGATTACTACATTTTATGTGATTATCTTCTATCAAAAGATTATTTATATCTGCTTCTTAATAAAGGACGAGAAGGGATTGTTGTCCGTTATAATAAAAAGAAAGGGGAAACAGATTTTGCCCCTTATGAGAATAAGATAGTTGAAAGGAAATTGGAATTTGCAGACGTCGTACACAGGAGTTTCAGTGAGAAAAGCATGTTATTCCGCAATGATATGTCCGGCGGTTGTCCTTTCCGAGTCGATTATAAATCAGAGAACGGGAAATACCTGGTTGATATAATGAATATAGACGAGATTGAGCAGAACATCGATATCGAAAAGCTCAAGGACGAACAGGTAAAAGACGAATCCAGCAAGCAACGTTGGCTTGATCTGCTGAACCGTCTGAGTGAAGATGAACAGATAATCGTAATAGCCACCTTGAAATAATAGAAAGTATGAACCTAAAATTCGTTACTTTTTAATTTTTTAACAGTAGTCGTAAAGCTTTTCCATATATGTGCTAAAGCTTTTTGACAAATGTGGTAAAGCTTTTCGACATCTGTCAAAAATATAAAATGTAACGAGAAAAGGATAAAAATATAGGAGTAAAAGAATAAAATAATATTTGATTTGCTATGAATTACACCTACGGTTTATTGTTAGTATTTATTGCTTTTATTTCTTGTAATACAAGGAATAAAGAAAATTTGCCATCAGATTTAGAAGTTCTTGATTCGGCTAAGATAGAACAAGAAGTTAAACTGCCTCCATTAACAACGGAAAATATTGAATATAATAATGAAGAGACGTTTGGTGAAGTGATCGAATTGGAAGGAAAACGAATAATCCCCAATGATTCGTTTATTTTTCAACCACGGGAACCTAAGATAATAGTCAAAGGGAATCGTTTGGTCATGAAAGTTTTTAGCTACGGTAAAGATGCTCATCCTTTTTTAATATTCAATTATCCAGAGATGACATTCTTCAAAGCAAAAGGCATTGTCGGACCTGGACCGGATGAGTTTCGGTTTCCCAATATAATTCCTACAGAGGATTCGATGTTACTTTGCTATTTATTCGAAGCAACGAATGAAAAATTGTATCAATTGGATTTAAATGGAAATATCATACCATATCCTTTTAAATTACAAGCTTCCAAACAAAATATTTCTCAGAAAACGGATATATATAATCTGCGAAATAATGATTTTATTTATGTAGATGAAAGTCCAACTGGGAGAAGTATTATCCATACTTATCAAGATCATGATTCTGTTTATAACCAGGAAATTTATAGTTTACAATTGAATCCGAATATGAAAAGTTCCTATGCTTATATTGGGGATTTTATTATTAATCCAGAGCAAGATAGGATGGTTTATATTTATAAGTATTTCAAAGCATTGAAGTTTATGAATATGGATGCTTCTTCCGTTAAAACAATAAACTACAATTTGAAAGAATTTGATAGTAAAACATTACGTTTGGCCGATGGTCTGGATAAGAATATTACATATTATTGGGGTATAATGGGAGGAAAGGATTTTGTTTATTGTGCTTATAGTGGAAGAACTCCTATTGATGTTGCTAAAGAAAAACAGAAAGGAAATACCTACATTTATATTGAGCAGTACGATTGGAATGGCAATCCGATAAAGAAATATAAATTGAAAGACTTCTTTGGTAAGGTGTATGTTGATGAAGAGCGGAAAACAATATTAGGTATTAATCCTGATTACGATGATCCTTTTGTTGAGTTCCAAATACCAGAATAAGTAGAATTTATATCACAATAGTAGAATACCTATAATCTCACGCTTATGAAAACATTAATCTTTATCGAGACAATCCTTCTACTTGTAATGACAAGTTGCGGAAGTGACAATACATCGACTGATGGTTTTATAACAGTTGATGTAACCAAAAGCAGTTATTCACCTAAAAAAGAACTGGTTCTTCAGGACTTTATGGATGTGGAATACATTCCGTTGGAAACAAACGATGAGTTTGTTAATCAAGGATATGTGAATGCTATAGGCGAAAAATACATAATAGTAACAAATTATCGGGAAGACGGTGATATTTTTGTGTATGACCGAAATGGGAAAGCTATCCGTAAAATAAACCGAAAAGGGCAAGGTGGAGAAGAATACATATCTTGTCTAAAAATTATATTGGATGAAGAGAACGAAGAACTATTTATAAATGATTTTTTGGCAAGAAAAATAAAGGTTTATGACTTGGAAGGAAATTTTAAACGAAGTTTTAAACAGAAGCAAGAAGGCGACACCCAGTTTTATGGGGAAATATTCAATTATGATAAGAATAATCTGATTTGCTATGATGAATGTAATGCAGATATACCGTTCCTGCTTATATCAAAGAAAGACGGAAGTATAACCAGAGAGATTATCACTCCATTTAAAGAAAAGAAGCTCTTTATTCAACTTTTAAGATATGAAGGCGGAACAAGAGCTGCCGGACCTGGACCTTATAGTAGAATAACTCCCTTTAAGGGTAATTGGATTCTGTTGGAACCTTCTTCAGATACAATTTACACATTAATGCCTGATTGTAGTTTACGCCCATTTATTGCGAAAACACCGCCAGTTCATACCCTAGATCCGGAATTTTACCTGATTTTGAAGTTAGTTTCCGATCGTTATTATTTCATGGAAAGCATCAAGAATGTGTATGATTTCAGGAAAGAAGAAGGTTTCCCTAAGACTTACTTTGTGTATGATACCCAAGAAAAGGATTTTTTCAGTTACATCATATACAATGGCGATTATTCCTATAAAAAGGAATTATATATGGTTATGTTCACTCCTATAAATACCAAAGGCGAATTATGGGCTACCATCGATGCTTTTGAACTTTGCAGGGATTATGAAAAAGGAAAGTTAAAAGGTAAACTGAAGGATATCGCCGCAAAATTGGGTGAAGATG
>NZ_JAKZMM010000091.1 GCF_022809355.1 Parabacteroides faecalis
AGGCTGTTTCAGCCCATTCCCCGACAGGCTTCCCTGCTTTTCGGCAATATATTTTTATTTCTTCGAGTATGTTTTTAGGTACTCTTAGAGTTGATGTCTGTATATTTGTCTTTTCTTGCATATCAATGATTTATGTGCAAAAATATAAAGAATATATTTAGTAATATACATATTCTACAAAAAATATATTATTGCTTTGTTATGTGTACATCTACAAAACAACCACCGAATCCAGATAAGGCGTCTGGTTGCGTATAAGTTACTGTTACAAGGGTTTGTCCCATGAATGTCTCAATCTTGTCTATGACGGCTTCCATTGGCTTGCCTAAGCCTGTAGCTTCAGCAGATACCAAAATCAAATCTCCTTCTTTCATATCTTTGTTTATTTTGATTGTGTGACAAAATCAAATCTTCTTTCTATCTTTAATCTTTCCCTTGATAGCATTGATTATATAACCTTTTGGGTTTTTCTTTTCCCTTGATTTCCCTTTTAGAATGGCGAGTTCATTAAGGAAGTCCGGAAGTAAGGTTTGTGCTGATATAAACAGATCCAGATTGTTCTTAATCTCTTTATCTGAAAACTCAATCGAGTTTTTAAGATAACTTCTTATTTCCGGAGTTAACGACCAGCTTAAAGCTGTCTGTTTTTGAAGGTCGTGTTTTTCCAAATCACTGTCACGGTGTTCTGGTTGATATACTGGATAAAACTTTATGGCCGTTATCTTTCGTCCTGTTTTGAGCGGTGTGTACTCAAAGGTATAAGGGCTGACTTCATCAAGCTCTTTTTTTGCAGCTTCTACTACTTTGCGCATGAAATCATTTATTCGCTCATACTTATCTGCCACACAAAACATTTCCTTTAGCTGTTCTATAGAGTATATCAGAGGAGTTTTCTGGTTGCTCAGCAACTCATAAAAGCGCATTGAAAACTGGCTCTTAAAGCTCATGGCAGCTTTCAATTCGTATTTTCTGAAGCCTTTGGAGAAATCAAGTATGCAGTCCCATACACGTGGGTGCACCTGAAAGGACAAGACTGAAGAACGTTTTCGTATATAAGGCAAGGCTATGATAGATATACTTTGCCAGATTTCATCATCTTCATACTCAAAGATCTTTCGCTGAAGCGACTGTAGGGCTTCTTTTACTCTTGCATAATTTTTGTCATCCTCTCCATTAAGCAGGCAGGCAATAGGCATGGTTATATTTACGCAACTGAAAAGATCATGCTCTATCTTCTGACAGTTATCAGCGAACTTTATACCTTGCAGCTCTCCTTGAGCCATTTCTACAAGACGATAAATGATACGCTTTTCGTACACGTTAAAGTCATATTTTGCAGTAGTCATAATATAACTTTGGATAAGGTCTTTGTTTACTATTGCCATAATTATCAGTGTTTTGCGCAAATGTAAGTATTAAAAACGACTTTAACAAATAAAAGTCGTAGATTATGTGGTTAGTATTCAAAAAGTCGTAGTTAAACTTTGAAATAGTATTCAAAAAGTCGTAGTTAGTATTCAAAAAGTCGTAGTTAGATTCTTATTGTTGTTTATAATTCATTGTTTATTAGATTGTTAAAAGATGTTTTTCAAAAGTTGATAAGCATATAACAAGTAATGCTTAAAAACAAGTCATAAAATTTTAGTCAGAATGTGGCTTCCAAACCTCCGAATCCGCGAAAAACGACTTTTTGAATGTTTGTGAAAGCAAAGCAAAAGCCAGCGCAGCGTTCTTTGAGGAACGAACTTTCCGCGCGTGTACACAAATAAGTACACAAAACTTTTGTTTTATTGGTTTTTATCCCTATTTTTGCAGTGTAAACCAATATATTAGAACTATGCAGATTGTTACAACACGCGAATTTCGTGCCAATCAGAAGAAATACTTCGAAATGGCAGAGACGGAAACGATCCTGGTCTCCAGACGCAATGCGGCACCTATCATGGTGTGTGCAGTCAGAGAAGGTGATTTTCCTTCAAAGGAAGAACTTGCGGCCATCCAGAGAGGTATTGAAGATATCCGGAACGGAAATACCTTCAGAATGGCTAAAAACGAGTCCCTGGACGATTTTCTTAACCGTATAGAGGGCGAAGGCAATGTATGAGATAGAATTTTCCAAAGAAGCGGTAAAACATGTCCTGTTAATGAGAAAATCCTCTCCGCAGCTTTTCAAGAAGCTGGAGAAGCTGCTTGATGAACTCCGGGAACACCCATATACGGGTACAGGGCATCCGGAACAGTTGAGATACCTGGAGGGTGTATGGTCAAGGCAGCTGGACAAGAAGAACCGTATCAGGTATATGGTCAACGAGACTACTGTAATTGTATTTATCATTTCAGCCTGGGGACATTATGACGACAAATAAAACAACAAGAAAACAAGTTTCTTTTCGTTTACGTGAGGATTTATTAATGGCTTTAAAGGAAGACGCGAGAAAGGCTAACAAAAGCCTGAACAGTTTCGTAGAAAGCATTCTGGCAGATGCAATGTTGAAGAGAACCAATGAGGGTAATAACGTACTCATAAAAAACGATACAGAGGTTTAGTAAGGGTTTTGGGCACTCGTCGGGACGGGTGGTCCCGCCCCTTGCCGTGCGGCGCTCCCCGACCGATGAGTTTTTTGTGGTGTTCCGGACACGTTCTGTTGTGCGGTTTTGTTGGGTAATTCTGTTGGGTACCTGTTGTGCGGTTTTCGTGGGTGTTCACGTGTGTGGGATAGGTTCTATCTCTCCCCGTCCCCTTTGCTAATTTCGCGCTGGGGAGGGTGTTCGATAGAACAGCAAGAGGAAACCGGGCAAGCCCTGTTTTTTCCTCTTGCCCTACGGGGTTTTTAGCTGTAAATCAGCTATTTAGAAAATTATACTAATATAATTTGGTTATAATGAATAAATATACTATCTTGTAAACCAATAAGTTAGTATATTAATTCATTATAATAAGCCTTATAATATCATGGAAAAAGACAGCAAAACAACGGTAGCAGTAGAACGTACTACTTTTACTAAACTTGACCGTCTGGCCAAGGCAAACAATGTGTCAAAAATGGAGTTCCTTACACATGCTATAAACTATTTTGAGAAGTACGGTATAAACCCGGTCGAGCATGAAAGCCCAGCACAGGAAATGCAGAAACTTATCAAGCGCATGGATCAGGTATTCGCATTCCTGAAGAAACAGGAAACGGATCTTGTGCGTCCGGCTTGTGAAGCTCTGGCCGGAGCCAGCACACAGATAACCATAAGCCTTTCATCCTTACTTTCGGAAGAAAAGTTCAGGCGGTTCCTGAAGGAGAACAGTGAACTTTTCATCGAGGTAATGAACCAATCCAGCGAAAAGGGAAAAGCTATTGACAGAGCTGAAAGAGCGGTACGGGATTCTGATGCAGTTATCAGGAAGAACCAGCAGGCCATTTTCAAGCGGATAGAAGCCAACGAAACAGCACAACTTAAAGCCATGCAACATATAGTTTCCTTCCTCGATGCAAAAGGAAAGACCGGGCTGCTCGATGATATAAACAAGGTCTATGAGAGGGAAAAGGAAAGGAGGGGACTATGAATATAAAAATTCAGGGTGGCGGTTCCGGAACCTATGCCAATACAGGGAGCTGCACAGGAGTAACGACCTACCTCCAGCATGAGGATCTGGAGCGCATGAAGAACGGCCAGGAAGTGCAGCCGTTTTTCAATAACTCACGTGACTACATAAGCGCACAGGAAGTAACCTTCAAAATAGACAACAACAAGGCAAAATTAAGCCGGAACGATGCGAAGTTCTATGTGATCACGGTAAGCCCTTCCAGCCGGGAGCTGGAGAAAATGGGCAAGACAGAGAAGGAACAGGCTGAAGCCATGAGAAAGTATGTCCGTGATGATGTGATGCAGCACTATGCGGAAGGGTTTGGAAAAGGCCTGAACAAAGAGGATATCGAGTATTACGGGAAGATCCATTTTGAGAGGAAGGGAGCCGACCGGTACGACATGCACGCACATATCATCGTCAGCCGGAAGGACAGGAGCAACACCAGGAAGCTAAGCCCAAAGACCAACCACACCGGGAAGAAGAACTGCGGAAACGTGAAGGGAGGTTTTGACAGGACAGATTTTTTCCGAAAGTGTGAATCTTCATTTGACAAGCGCACAGGGTATGACCGGGCCCCGGAACAGACCTTCGACTATCTCAATACCATGAAGAACGGAAGCCCGAAAGAAATATTCCAGAAAAAGGAGTGGGCAGAACGTGTGAACCATGAACGGCTTGAGAAAATGAAAGCCGAATGGAGCCGGGATCTTCAGGAACCACACCAGGAACAAGGCCGGGAAGAAATCCAACAACAGGGAAACAGTATTTCCCAAGTTCTGGATATCAACCAGGCACCACAGCGGAAGAAGCAACAGGAGGAAGAACTCGACCAGCCCAGGAAGAAAAGCCGGGGTTTTGGAATGGGTATGTAATTTTAGATAACTTACCGCTTGGTAGGTGCTTACCTTCTGCATCTAAAAAACAGAAGGTAAGCATTCTGATTGATGTTTTTCCCTTAATATAAATCTCCTTTTATGGTTGTAAATGTATATGTTTCTGTTTCTAAGTCCAAAATTATTTGGACTGTTATATTTTCTTTTGAAGGATATCCATTGGGGTATCCTCCAAAATAATGAGTGGCATTAAAGTTTATATTATATGTATATCCATCATGGTAAGTTATTTTGGGTTCTCCAATAACTCTATAGTCAGGATATTCTTTCATCTTTTCATGAAATTGTTGTATTATAAAGTTGTCATTTAAATAAAGTTCTTCTTTTTGCTTGATTCTTTGTTCTCTTTCAAATTCTTTCTCTAATGGTGTTGTTTCGTGCTCAAAACTTAAATCTATTTCTCCGTTTTCTTTCTGAGGATAATATTCTATTTTTCTTGTAGCTATAGCAATGAGTTCATGTAGACTATTGAATATTTCTCTCTTTGTCCAATTTCCTCTTTCATCATAAGTATATTGGGCGTAAGTTTCATGCTGGTTATTTTCAGTACTATCTACATCTAATATATGTACTAGGTCTCCGTTATCATTCCTTTCATATGTTGTCAAAAGGTTGTTGTCGTATTTTACATAGTTATAAGATTTTTTTTGTTTCCATGTTTTTATATCTTCCAAGATGTATGTAGGTATAGTATCGGTTATTACATTTAGATCTTTGATGTGTTTAGATGTAATCTGACCATTCTCATTAATTTCATATTTTTCTAATAAAATCCTTTTCCCTTGTCTTATTTCAATCTCTGTGTATTTATTATTACCATTATTTTTGAATAACATTATTGTCGTATCATTTATTGCTTTGCCAGAAAAAGGATCTTTTTTATATTCTACTTTAATTGTTTTAGTCTTATAATTATTTTTATCTCTTTCTATAATAGTCTTTGCATTAAGACTGTTTTCATTACCATAATACTCTTCTATCTTAAAAGGAAAAACATTCTCATCCTTATAATAGTATTTTTTATAGTCTGAGACATTTATAAAATCTGTTTCTTCTGATAATGTTATTATATCTTTAGAATGTTTTTCTACAATCAATCTACCTGAGTTATCATATGAATAACTAGTAATTTCTTTCCCCTTGATTTCTTTGAGCAAATTTTTGTGATGATTAAACTTAAAAATAGTTGTATTAGAGCTAGTTTTTCTGCCATTCTGAATATCAAAATCTTCTTGTATAATTAGACAAACATTGCTCTTTAAATTCATATTATCACAGTCTGTCGTGTCCTTTAAAGGTTTAATATTTTTACATGAGCTTATAAAAAATAATATAGCAAAAATATTACATGCCACTAAAATTCTCTGATTCATCCTTTCCATAATTCTGTATTTACTTTTATTTTTCCGAATGTTTTTTGTTCATCACGTACCCGGCACAGTTCCCGGTATGCTTTTTCCTTATACTCCTGAAGAACTTTGATTTCGTTACGCAATCGGTTGTTTTCTTCCTGAAGAACCTGGAGCTCTTTTGCCTGTTCTTCAGCTTTCATTTCAGCACGTACCTTTTCTTCAGCTGCCTTTGCGATAAGTTCCGGGGCCGGAAGCTGTATCTGCTTTTGTGCCGTTATAAATTCGCTCATAAGCATACACAAGGCTTCTACCTGGTTTCTTTCCTTCTCGATGTCTGGAGGAACAGGAAGAAATGGTGTTGTTTCCTTGTCATAGATGTCGAAGTCGTTCTTTTCTATGAATTTCCAGGCTGTTTCAGCCCATTCCCCGACAGGCTTCCCTGCTTTTCGGCAATATATTTTTATTTCTTCGAGTATGTTTTTAGGTACTCTTAGAGTTGATGTCTGTATATTTGTCT
>NZ_JAKZMM010000092.1 GCF_022809355.1 Parabacteroides faecalis
GAATTATAGGGAAGATTAGCGCACTTACAATCCTACAATACATCAACTATAAAAACAACAAACCCATTGGCAAAGTTAAATATGCGCTAATTTAATTCCGCCAACGGGTAAGTTATATATGTATTATGGTTGTTCTCCGGTAGATCCGATTTATGTGGCTGTTCTGGACTTGAAAACTTTGGAAGAAATAGAAAAGCCTAGACCTTGCCTGAACAGCGATATGCAACGACATGGCTGGGAACGTCCGGGTGAATACAATGAACTGACTCGAAGACCGTATATTGAAGGTGCCTGGATGACACAGCAAGGTGGCAAATATTATCTACAATATGCTGCGCCCGGAACGGAATGGAAGACTTATGCGGATGGAACGTATGTATCAGACTCGCCGGTTGGTCCATTTGTCTATGCACCGAATAATCCGGTTTCTTATAAACCCGGAGGCTTTATCGGCGGTGCCGGTCATGGATGTCTCTTCCAGATTGGTACCAATTACTGGAAAGCTGCCACCAATTCTATCTCTGTCCGCCATATGTTTGAACGGCGTTTGTCTTTTTATCCTACTTACTTTGATGCGGACGGTTATTTATATTCCGAAACTGCCTTTGGCGATTATCCGATGTTTTTACCGACGGAAGAAAAAGGAACAGCCGTGCGTCCTGAATGGATGCTGTTATCGTTCCATAAGCCGGTTACAGCTTCTTCCGTGAAAGAAGATTTCGGTGTAGAGAATATGGTGGATGAAGATGCCCGAACGGCTTGGGTAGCAAATTCCAATCAGGAAGAATGGGTACAAATTGATCTGTTGAATCCGTGTCAAGTCTGTGCCATACAGGTGAATTATGATGAATATGGAGCCAATCAGAAAGGAATAGTGCCCGGTATTTATCAGAGTTATGTACTCAGTGCTTCCAAGAATGGTAAAGACTGGTATGTAATTGCCGATAAGAGCCAGAAGAAGACGGATACACCTCATGACTACATCGAATTTGAGCTGCCATTCGAAGCTCGCTATATCAGATGGGAAAATAAGGCTTATACAGTATCTTCAAATGTTTCGTTACGTGAGATACGTGTTTTCGGAAAAGGACACGGAGCTAAGCCGGAAGCGGTACAAAAACTGAAAGCATCCTGGAATCCATCCGACTCTTGTAGGTGCCGTCTTTCTTGGACTCCGGTAAATAAGGCCGATGGATATATGGTTCGTTATGGCATATCTCCTGATAAACTCTATACAAGTTTCCAGGTTGTAGGTGATTCCACTCATTTGGACCTGAATGGATTGAATGCGGGACAAACGTATTACTTCTCGATTGCCGCTTATAATGAGAACGGTGTCGGACCCAATTTAAATCTGAAGTAAAATAACAAGAATAGAAAAAAGATGAATAAACACTATATAGGATGCATGTTGGGCGTTCTCCTTTTAGGAGCCTGTTCGCCTTCCAGGAACTGGCAGTTTGAAACCGATTATTTACGTGTAGAACTGAATGATAAAGGCTATATCACAAGTATGCAGAATCGGACAGTCAGTCCACAGCGGGAGTTTAGTCCAGTAGATAAGCCTTCTCCCTTATTGTCTATTTATAATGAAGAGACAAAACAGTATGTTTTACCGGAATCAGCCGCTTTCGATGCTTCTAATAAAACAGTGACATTGACGTATCCGAATCAGGTAAAGGCCGAAGTTCGTCTGGAAGAAAAAGGAAAGTATCTGCGGATGGAATTATTGTCGTTGTCGCCTCGGGAACAAGTGGATGCGATTCAGTGGGGAACATATCATACCAATATTACCAATCTGTTTGGTGAGATTATCGGTGTGGCACGAGATACCAGTGATGCGGTCAATTACAGTATTGGTTTGTTGGCTTTGGATGATAATACTTTAGGAGGAACAGCCGATCTGGAAGGAGATGCCGCTCCGTTTCAATATGTGATTCATACACCGGATAAAGAACGCTATCCATTACCGGATAGTCTGCATGAAGGACAGGTTTTCTCTTTGGGTGGAAATGGAATCAGTGATGTAGCGTTTTATGCCCATAAAGAACCGTATTACAGAATCTTGTACGGAAATGCAGCCGTGGTGGACGAGAAAGGACAGATTTCGTTGAACTATTTCTCTCGCGACAGAAGTAAACCTCGTCAGGTACTTTATTCCTTGATTCCACACATGCCGGCCAATATACCGAATCATATAGATGTGGAACCGTTACCGGGAGTAGATTACATCGGTTCTTCCATTGCGTTATGGGGAAGTCCGGATAGTACAGCCCTGATGGATGTGATTCAGGATATTGTCTTGAAAGAAGGATTGCCTTATCCGACGTGGAGAGGCAAATGGGTGAAAGATCCGACTGCCTATAAACCAGATATATTGACAAGTGGTTTGCAGTATGACAGTATTGTATCTTATGCTTCTCAGTTGGGTGTAGCTGCGATTTCAGCCTATGATCAGGGTTTCCTTCGTCCCGATCGGGGAAATGAAGGATATATAGACGGGCGGAATTATGAGAAGAAGCCTTTCCGTATGCAAAGTGGAAATCTGTCGCATCGGGAAATGGCGGAAAAAGCACGGGAGAAAGGTATTTTATTGGGACGTACACCGATTACCAATTCATTGGCTCCGGGCACAAAAGATGTCTTTCCGATACCGAGTGACAGTTTGTGTTATCAGCAGAAACGTTTATTGGTCAAGGCTGTTAATGAGACAGATACGATCATAGAAGTGAATGATCCGACGTATCTGGAAGAAATCGCCAGTTGGGAAGGTCATTGTGAGAATCTGAATATGATCAAGATCGGGAAAGAGCTGATTCATTATCTGGGTGTGACGAAAACACCTCCTTATCGTTTACAGCAAGTAAAGCGCGGTTATTGGGGAACAAAGGCGACAGCGCATGCCGCTAACGATACAATTTATAAGTTGCAGGTAACCATCAATTACGGTTATGAAGGGATTATTCCGAATTGGGCCTTACAGGAAAAGATCGCTGAGTATTATGCGGAAGTCTGTCAGTTGAACGGGCTGGCTTATTATGATTTCGACGGACAGGAATTCCTGTTTAATAACGGGCATGGTTATTATTCAGCCAAACGCTTCTTCCGCCGGATGTTTGAACATGGAAAGGAGATTGGTGTTCCCTACATCCGTTTCACCGGAGCGACTTTATCCGAAGGTTCATGGCATTACCAGAGTGTCTGGAATGTAGGTGGCGGACGAAACCTATATGATGTGGATACACGTGAATGGGGAAGTGCGACAAGTCAGGGTAAAGACTTGCGGGATGTGACCTATTCCAACTACTTCCCGGTTTCTTTCGGAGGTAATTTTGCCATCAAAGATACATCGACCGTAGAACAATATGAACATATTCAAGCCATTTCCGTGGGCTATGGAGCTACCTATAGTTTAGGTATTAATCAGAAAGACGTAGAAAGTTGTCCGCAGAAACAGGCAATCTTTAAGGCTATACGGACCTGGGAAGATGCCCGTTGGGCAAATGCGTTCCCTCGTTCACTGAAGAAGTTGTTGAGAGATCCCCAATATGATTGGCATTTGGAAACAGGAGAGGAGAAAGGAACGTGGACGCTATATCAACGTGAGAAAGGAAAAGATGAAAAAGTCTATCATTTGAAGGCTGTAGAATGATGAAACGGAACGTAGTAAAGGCTATTCAAGATGAATTGAGTAGCCTTTACTTTTGATAAAATTCTTTATGAAAATTATCCGTCGTGTAATAAAAACACTGTATTTTTGGATCTCGAAAAACGATAGTTGTTAATAAAGGTTCAAAAATACAGCCGTGAAAAATATAGTTTGCTTATTAGTTGGTGCCGCATTCCTGTTGGGATGTGAGCAGGAAAAAGAAAGTTCGGTTTCTTTGTTTAAAGAATCTAATGTAGGAGATTTGGCCAAACCGTATGTGGCTGCTGGAAACCGAATGTATTGTGTCGGATTTCAGGATGGCAGTTTTCCACCGATGGGTGATCATGTGAAAGGTGAAATGGGTGGTGTTTGGACGCAACCTATCAAACTGTTGGATCAGTTTGAGCTGGCTGTTGCAGCGCCAGAGAAAAACATTCATTTGGATCACCTCAAAGCTTCCCGATTTACGACATTCCCTCATCAAGTTCAGTGGGTGTATGTGCTGGATAGTTTACAGGCAGATGTCGTCTGTACTTTATTTGTTCCGGAAAAAGAGCGCAGTTTGCAGGTAAAATATGATATTGTAAATAGAGGCTCGGAGGCTTTGAACTTGCAATTGACTTTTTCAGGGAAAGTAGATTTGCGTGCTGGCTTTTTCTCTGAACAGGCTGGTTTGCAGAATGCTCCTGATTCGTTGTGGATTGACCAGGAGAAGGGACAAATTGTTGCGCGTGATTTACGAAACAATTGGTTTGTTGTGGTATCAACAGATGCAGAAAACAGTCAGTATTCGAGTACGAAGTCTGATAAGAAGGAGTTTCTGAATCCAAACCAGACGACAGTGCCGAACTTGGAAACTGCTCAAGCATCACGTGTAGAAGACAGTAATGCAGTATATAATCCTGTATTCCGGATAGAGAATACCTTACAGATTCCAGCATCTCAGAAAGTAACTCAGTCTTATTATATTGCTGGTTCGGATCTGTCTTTGGAAGAAGCTGAGGCAGCCAACCTGACTTTGCGGACAAATGCCGGACGTTTGTTGGCCGATAAGGAAACGCATTATGCCGATCTATCCAAAAGATCTTGCTTGTCTCTTCCTGATAAGAAGTTGGAAACAGTTTATAATTGGGTTCGCTTCAATACCGAATGGCTGTTATTGGATGTACCTGCTATCGGAAAAGGTTTCGGAGCCGGCTTTGCGCATTATATCTGGTGGTTTGGAACGGATAATTCCTATGCGTTGCAAGGACTTCTTGCTACGGGTGATTTTGAGAACACAAAATCCACCTTGCGCTTGCTGAAGAAGTATTCAGAGAAATGTAATGGCAATGGTCGGGTAATTCATGAAATCGTTCCTTCCGGTGCTATTGTAAATCCGGGAAATACCCAGGAAACGGCTCATTTTATCACAGCTGTCTGGAATACCTATTTATGGACGGGAGACCGTGATTTCCTGGCAGAATTTTATCCTTTTATCAAACAAGGCTTGAACTGGTTGATGGTGGAAAAAGATACAAACAAGAATCTTTTTCCCGAAGGATATGGAATAACTGAAATAAAAGGTTTGAATGCGGAACTGATAGACGTTGCCGTCTATACACAGCAGGCTCTGGAAGCCGGTTCGAAGATGGCAGAAATATTTGAAGAGACTTCTTTGCAGAAAGAATACCAACATTTGGCAGATCAATTGAAGGCAAAGATCAATACGGCTTTTTGGGATGAACGGACGTCTTTGTATTGTGACTTTTATGGAACTGCCAAAGATGCCCTTCAAGTTGTGGATGGTGCTATTGATCAGTTTAAGCAGAATCCGGAGACGAAAAAGTTCTATGAGGATTTGAAGACATATTTCGCATCTTTTGCTCCTGATTATGAACATGGTTGGTCTACTAATAGAAATTGGGTGATTAATACGCCGATTGAAACCGGTATTGCTCCGGAGAAACAAGCTATTATGGCATTGGAAAGAATGGAAAAGAATGATATGACCAGTCAGTGGGGACCATATCTTTCTGCCGTTAACAAAGAACATAATATGACCATCTCAACCGGTGTACAGGCAGTTGCCGAGGCAAGATATAATAGAATTGACCGGGCTCTGATGCATGTCAATCAGATTGCCAATACTTTTAATCAAGTGATGCCGGGTTCGATTGCCGAAATGATGCCGGATTATGGTTGTTTCTGTCAGGAATGGACGATATATGGTGTCGCTGTGCCTCTAATACAATATGTATTTGGTATCAAGCCCAATGCTCCGGAGAAAGAATTACTGTTACAGCCTCAGTGCCCGACGGGATGGGATCGGTATACTTTGACTAATCAGCGGATAGGTGATTCGCAGTTTGATATGGCAGTTTGTTCTTCTGATTCTGGTGTAACTTATCAGGTAAACGGATTGGATTCTTCCTGGACAGTTAAATTCCGTTTGCCGTTCCTACGGACTTCTGACTATTGGTTGAATGGCAAGAAGGTAGAGAATCCTTCTCTGGTGGATGGTTGGATCTGGTTGGAAAGCAAAGGCCAGGCAACGGTTCAAGTAACAGATAAATATGAATAACTAAATAGCATATAACCCGTTGGCGGAATTAAATTAGCGCATATTTAACTTTGCCAATGGGTTTGTTGTTTTTATAGTTGATGTATTGTAGGATTGTAAGTGCGCTAATCTTCCCTATAATT
>NZ_JAKZMM010000093.1 GCF_022809355.1 Parabacteroides faecalis
GAATTATAGGGAAGATTAGCGCACTTACAATCCTACAATACATCAACTATAAAAACAACAAACCCATTGGCAAAGTTAAATATGCGCTAATTTAATTCCGCCAACGGGTATTACTTACAATCCGTACACTCGTCTGTTTAGAGGCAACTTGACCAAAGTTCTCAACAACTACTTTTATCTGGGATTTCCCGTTGGCTGTGATCACTTCCGGTTTCCGGACAGATAATATCGGTTCGATATATTTTACCCACGGAAGACGCGTATAACCGAATAGCATTTCTCCATTCTTCTTTTTCCCAAGAAGTTTCGAAGCAAATTCATCTTCTGTGATGCCATTCCCTTGACCGTCGAAGATGACGATCAGATCCTTACCCGACTGTTCTGTGCGGATTGGTTTGCAGCCTCTTCCAAAGTTGACTTCCGTGGAGGCTCCGAAACGTAAAGACGGAATATCTATTTCTGTTTGCGGATTAAAGTTGGATTCAGCCTTGATCAGAAGACGGATTTCTTTCGTCTTAGCCGTAATAGGCTTTTTATCCAATAATGTCATCAGAACTCCCGGATTCAAAGGAAGGCTGATGTTTTTTGAGCTGTGCCGATCGTTCGGCTTATCTTCATTCTTTAAAGTATCGATAACTGCGAAGTTAGCTTGAATAGCCCGGCCTTGTTCGTCTTGGAAGATCTTGATCCGTTCATATTTGAACCAGTCTTCTTTGGTTCCGTCTTTGTGTACGGCAATACCAGGCATATAAGCTTCTCCCGGATCTGTTACCCATTTGACACCGTCTTTAGAACGCAGATAAAAAGCGACGCGTCCTAGCCAGTCATTGACAATAGCATGATATTGAACGGAATCTCTCCATACAACAGGATCTTCGAATTCTCCTTCCACTGGAGGATAAATTCGTTGGTCGCTGATCTGGTTATAGGTTGATAATCCGTCCTGACTGATCCATACACCGCCTCCACGACAAACCATCAGATACGAACCATCTTCTCGCTGTGTAAAGGTAAGGTTGGATAATCCTTCGATGATTTTCCGGTCGCGAGGATCAAAATCGAATGTATGTTTTGTCCACGGGCCGTTCAGATTGTCCGATAAGTAATAATGATCAATCACATAAATCACATATTTCCCTGACCGGGTTTTGAATGCCTCCGGATTATGTCCTGGACCGATCGTATCCTGAATGAGATACGGACCGAAGCGATTATCAGAAGTTGTATGATAAACAATGGAACGAGGCCATTCGTGATGTCCTTTGGGAGAATCTTCCCGCCAGCCACAAACGAACAGATGATATTTTCCATCTTCACCTTTCAATATATTTCCACCCCAATAAGAACGGATACGATCTTCTATACCATTGTCGATAAAGCGGGGAACAACTTCCTTTGCTCCCCATGTATCAGCAGATAGTTTTCCGTTGGGCATGGGTTGAAAGCGGTCGGCAAAACGTCCGCCTTTTACTAATTGGCTCCATGAAGCCGGTCTTTCTCGTTCTGTAATCTGGGCCATTACCATTGTACTGGTACTCAAAAGAGCCAGCATACATCCTATCCATTTTTTCATACATCAGCTGTTTTTATAAGTTACGTTTTCCATGATTTCCGGTTGTTTTGAATCAGTCCACGGCAAGTGAATGCTCACATCAACAATCCAATGCAAAAAAAGGAGTTATTTCCCTTTGTGTTTATAACAAAACAGTGGAATAGTAACACAATTTCGATATTTATTGCTCAATATGTACCGAATGGATACCGGATCCTTGCAATGTTATAGTCTTTTCCTGACCGGAAACGGCTTGCATACATTGTAGCTGATCATCTCCGGTTGTCTGAACCTGAATGTCCCAACCAGAGGAAGTTGGCTGTATGGATAGAATATCTGTTGTATTGGCCTCAGGACGTACGGCTAGGCCGGCTGCACAATGAATATTCTCTACATGATAACGGCGGACCGGAACCATAAACTTCTTATCACCATAGCAGAATTCTGCTTTCACCTCGTCAGAATCACTTTTCCAGTCTGTATTCAGAAGAAGAAGGGTGCGGCGATTTCCTTCATCCCATACCGTAAAACCGACATGCGGCGAAGCAGCGATCCAACCTTTTTCGGGCTCTTCCTGGATAGATGAAGCGGCTAAGGTGTGTATGGTCTCTTCGTATGCGGAAACCAATGAGGATGCTATGGGATAATCCGGAGTGGCAAAGTAGATAATCCGGCCACTTCCGTATGGAATTTCATGTTTGCCTGTCATCGACCGATAGTCGTCTCCCAACATTTCCCGGATGATCTGATCGTTCTCGGGGAACCGGGTGGGCTGGTCCGGTTGCAGTTCGGCATTCAGATGAGCAGCCGACAGCAGCAAGGTCCCTCCGTCGAAGACATACTTTTGGATTCTTCGGAAATCATTCTCATCGTAGGTGTTCCAGCCTAAAAAGAGCATGAGCTTGTAACGGCTCATGACATCCTGTGGAGCTTCAACCGGCAGCAAATCAACCGGTCCGTAAGGGGTTGAGGTAAACCATCCGTCCGGTCCGCAGGCATTGACTGTATTCTCCGGGAAGAATACCCGCAGCAAGTCAAAGCTTTCACAGGCCTGGTTGAATTTCCATTTGTCTCCGTCTTGCGACCAGACAGATCCGCGGACAAACGACTTCCAGGCATCATTCCGTCCTTGGATAACGGCTATCCGGCTTTGTAGATCGCCTCGACGTGTATGTGTCTCGATGTAATCGAGGATCTGGTGTTGTGCGAACAGATGGGCTTTGCCGGATTCCGAATACCGGTCGTTGGCATATTCATCAGTCCACAAGGCTTCTTCGGTATTGATATGGGATGAACCATGCATATAGGCAACGGCCAGTGACATATAATGGCGCAACGCATGCTTCGGATCGGTAAACGGGAAAGATCCCCATTGCATGGCGTGTAATGAACCGTAAAGCGGACGGTTGTATGCGCGGGAAGCTCCTCGTAGAGAAGACAGGATGATTTCTTCCGGTCCATACATTTGTTCGGCTCCCAGCCATTCGTATCCGGCCTGATAGAAGTAACGGAACAGAGACGACGGACCGGTATGACGTGTACTTTCTCCTTTTGAATATCGCAGGTTGGCAACGAACTGACGGGCTCCGTCGGCCATATCGGTTATGCCTTGCGGATCGTGATGGATAAAGGTGCCATGGTCGGTATAGATCGGACGGTGTTTGGCAAAGATGCCACCGTAAGGACGGGTGCGGGCGGCCATGTCCGAGAACAAACCCTGGTATTTGAAATGCTGCCAGTAGTAATACCCACCGTCGTTCTCGTGTGCCTGCTTCCCTTTGAACTGGGGCGAAGCCAACGTCTCTAACGACGGATTGATACGGCTTCCGGCCAATGTCCGGCCTTCTACTTGCCAGGCATACGGTATCTTCAGCTGACTGAGTAATTGGGTATAATGACGGATGATTTCCGGATCGGCTATCCGGAATCCGCTCCATTGATAAGACGGACGGAACTGATACCAGTTTCCGACACGCTGACTGATATACCATTTGAAGAAGTAGTCGTAAGGCACGTACTGTTTGTCGATATAAATCTCATCTCCCGATGAAAGATAGATGGATTCGGTTGCCTTGTCGATCACTTGCCGGACTTGTACCTCTTCTTTCCGGTTTCCGTCGTCGAAGCATAACGAGATGGGTTGTCCGGCTGCTTCGGCACGGAATTCAACGACATGCAGCCCTTCTTCTTCGAAGACATACGTCTGTTCTTTCGGACTGGCTGCTCCGCTGGCTTGTACGTGCAAGGAGACCTGAGGACGGTTGGTTTCGACCAATACTCCAAACGCTGTCTGTTTGGTTACGTATTTGGGGACGGAGATGACTTCGTAGTCGCGGGCATATTCTTCGATTACTTCCAGCCGTTGCAAGGCATACGGATAGGCTGCCCGATGAGGCTCTTTGAGTAAAGAGAGTTTCAGGTCTCCGTTTCCTTGCAGGGAGTCGGGTAAGGGAATATAGAAGTCGGCTACGTTGGAAGCCCGGTCGAACATATTTCCCTGGAAGATCGTCTTTCCGTTGAACTCCAGTTTCCACATCGGCCAGCTACGAGTGGCCAGATTCACTCCCACCCAGTAATTGAAGTCGTCGGTTTTCTGGGCAAATTGGGTGAATGGAATGGAACAGACCTGTTTCTTTCCCTGTGTCAGCCGGGGAGCTTCTACCCAACAGGCTCCGCTGAAGTGAGTACCACCGATACGGATCAGCGCACAGGCAACAGGACGATTCAACTGAAAAGTACTCGAAACGGCCTGTTGTTTGCCGGTTCCTTCCGGAATCGGCATATACAGAACCGAATCCGGCTGGTCATAAATATCGTCTGCTGCCCGTCCGGCTTTCGGATAAAACAATTCGATTTCCAGACCAAAGTCTCCATCCGGAGAAACCGTCAGGTCTTGTTTCCTGACGACCGGAATGGTTACCGTCAGCTCTCCCGGCTTCAATAGCGAACCACTGATCCGATAATAGGCATGTCGTTCAAACGGATCATTATCTCCTTTAAAATACAACGAATACCGGTCTTTCTTCCGAATGATTGAATCCAGGTTATCGTCAATATAGAATTCCGATCTTCTGAACATTTCTTCTCCTCTGCTTTCGAAGGGAGCCGGCATCTGGATACCGCCTACAACACGCAGAAACTTTCGGGTCGGAATCGAACCTTGTCCGATCTGTACGGTTTGTGTAATTCCCTGGTCCGGTTGAAGCAGATACGCTTCCTGTCCTTTTTCGGGGGTAAAGACAACGGTCCGGATTTCTTTCCAAGAGGTATCAGCCTTGACTGCGAATGAAGAGAAGAAGCTAAGACTGAAGAAAAGGATGAATATGTTTTTCATACCTATTAAACGATTGATAAAGTTGTGCTTATTCATTTTTATGGATTAAATCTTGCGGATAAAGATAATGTTTTTTGGGGAATTGATGAAGTGTTCATGTAAACAACTTAACAACTAATAGTTTTCCAAGATAAATTATCTTTTTCTTCATTCAGGGCTGACTTGTTATAATTGGAGGGATGTCTAAAAAGTATTTATCTTTAGAGTGTCAAATGGATAATTATAAAAGATCATAGGAGTAATGAAAATGTTCTCTTTATTAGAAAAAGTATAATTTGGAAACTATCTTGGACGGAAAGGAAATATCTGTAGCTAAAAACGAAAACCAGTAAAAATGATTGTAATACGTCGGTCTTATAACTGTTTCCAAGAAATACATAAGAATTTTTGTTTTTGATAGATTGAATTATAGATGTTATCTATAATGAAAGGATTTAAAGTGCTGTGTTTATATTTTTGATAAAAAGATTATCGATAATTGAAAAAATCCTCTATCTCATATCCATGATTTGTACAGAGAAGAGGATTTCATTTGCATAGAATAAATTACTAAACGATTTTATTATTTAATTTATAAATAACGTTATTTGTATTTATTAATAAGAGTGCTAGTATGTGTATAACTTGAATTTAACCAATAAACCTTTATGATCTGTAGGCCAAACAGCCAATGGGATGATAAAACGATCTTTGGAAGTTTCCTTGATACGCTGGCTTTTACAAATACTTCCTTCCGGGCCAAAAATAACCGCATCTTTTACAGACAGTCCTTCTGCAGGATAATAGA
>NZ_JAKZMM010000094.1 GCF_022809355.1 Parabacteroides faecalis
AAGCCGGGCATTTAAGTAGCGCCTTGACGCTACTACACATCTCATCCTTTTCTGGAACATGTGCGTTGTCTTTTATTTTTTCGTCACTCCTGGACATGAATGGAAGGGGGTATCTTTTTCTTTTTCCGATTTGGGCAGACCCGGCATAATTGCGGTTCGTATTAGAGGCGACGTTGTTCGCATTCACATTACGCGCGGAACAATTGCCATTATTAGCATTGCCGCGAAAACGCAGGCCGGCCTTCCATCCATTCTTTCAACCTGTCTTTTGCGGTTCGGTGGTCGCGGTCCCAGTGTCGGACTTGCCGCAAGACGGCAGGATTTTTCAACGCCAAATTTCGATATTTTTTTCATTCCTTTTTACTCCTTTTTTCATGTTATCTAACACCCCGGGGCTTGCAGCCCCTTCATTCCGCTTGCAGCGGGGCTGCGCCTGCTATCAAGGCTTGGGCAGACCCGGCAGAATTGCGGTACGTAGCAGAGGCGGCGTAGTACGCAGTCACATTACGCGCGGAACAAATGCCATGAAAAGCATTGCCGCGAAAACGCAGGCCGATTCTATACCGAGTGTTTAAAACACTTCCCCAATAGTTATGGTCATAAACATAATGGCACTCTCCTGTACTGATACTTCCTCCATTTTCTGTTTTCCAACATGAATATGGCTGACGTTTTAGAACATAGCTATTACCCAAATTCGTATATGTTCCTAACTTTCTATATCGAGACTCAAAATCAAATACTCCTTTATCTGCTTTACTTACGACTGTCTCATTATGCCATTTCTTCTGATCCGGTTCTATGTACAGATCAACCGGATTTCCTGTATAAGAAGTATTTTTATCAATTTCATAGGTTCCGACATTCTCTGAACCTCCACCCCAATAAGCGAATATGTCGCCGGACAGATTCATGCCGCCAACCAAGGACATTCGAAGGATTATTTCTACATCCCAGCTTTGTTCTGCACCTGCAGAGTCATAAGCGTTAAACGTCGTACTCATCCGCTTGAACACACGGACATTCATGCCCCCTTCTGACAGACCGGATGCGTTCGGAACATTCTCATACCAATACGTACCGCCATAGAACTCAAACTCGACACCTGGTTGGATACCCGTCTCGCAAGCGAATGAGGCGACCATCTGGCTCTCCATACATTGCTCTTTAGGATGCTCCAAATTCAACAGCGTAGTGAAATTGGTACGTTTCTGATCTGCCGCATAATAGATGTCTCCCTGAGTACTCCATGTAGCGTACTTCCATGTGCCACTGCTACTCAACTTGTATCTTACGCCTCCGTTCTGCTTCCATGTAGACTCGCTGTCACAGCTATCGTTTGATGATATGCCACTACCGAAAAACGTGTTCTTATGAAGGTATTTCGTTCCATAGAGAACCTCTTGCGCCGTCACATAGGTATTCAAGGCATGAAATCCGCCCTCGGAGAACGGATAGGAACGGCTCGTATCGGCGTTCATCGAGCGGGCACGCTGCATATTCGTTACCTGGTTCATGTCATTTGTACGGGGATAGGTACGGCCAACCTGGAACATCGTACACATATTACTCTGGCCTGCCGATGATTGGCAGTTCTTCTCCCCTTCATACAGGTAGAAGAAACTTCTTGGCTTATCACCTATCGTACACACCGGACTGGGTGACATCGCCGTCGGTGGTAGCGGATAATCGCTTACGTCTATGCCGTCCCATACCGTCGGAGTGGCGAACAGGCCCTTCCAGATACGGCCGGATTTCCCTTTCAGACTATCCAACAAGTATACAGTATCATCCCGGCCTATGCCGATCGTGTACTTGGTCTCGGTTGTCTCCCACGGACGTAATACACGGACCTCGACACCTTCAGCATTGTAGAGCTTCGCCATGCCATGCTCATTATAGAACGTTTCAGCGTTGAACGCCCCAGCGTCGCAATACTTCTGCTGGTGCGCCTCGTCCAAATACAACTCAACGTCACATTCTGCTCGCATTTCCTCTGTGATACCGACAGTCGGCGCAAAACTACCGTCCTCGAAACGGAACAGGTTATTACGCATCAGCTTGCCAACTGGGGTTGTCGTCTCTCCGGCATTATCGGTCGTATCAAGCAAATACACGTTCCATTTGTTCAGGAACTCCCAACTGCCAAAGAAACCGGTACATTCCGGAGCAAGGTCATCCTCGGACCAGCTAGCCACGCCGTAGTTGTCCTGTATTTGAAGATCCGATATATCAGACCGGATGCCCTCGATACTCCTGTTCACGTCTTCAATGTCACTCGCCTTCGCCAGCAATGACATGGGAAGGCCATAGTTCTTCTTCCCTTTCTCCACCAAGGCAACTTCTTCGCCTGTGACAGTTTCCAACTTGCCAAGTTCACTTATTTTCTTATCCTTCTCCTTCTCCATATTCTTCCAATATTACCATTCCACCATCTTCCATTAATACACTTCCTCCATCTTCCAACAGGACATGCGGGGGATGTGATTCTGATTTACCGAACTTACCATTACCGGTGCCGAGCGCATTGAGCGGTGCCGGACCGAGAACCAGTACGTTCAGCAGGATATAATTCAGTTTCATGATTCTGCCTCCCTGATTGTTCCCATTGTCACCTCTGTCTCACTCACAATCTTAATGTGCATGGGATATACCCCATGGCCGAAAGAATGATCTATAAACTGGCCTGTCCTTTCTAACCAGGGAGGCAAGGCACAAGGGACAAATGTCCCGGTGTCTGAACTCCGCTGCGAGATATGAAAATAACCTCCTTTCTTTCTCTCCAAATGCAATGAGTAGTCGTCATTTACCGTCTCTTCCGCTACCCATTCTTTCCCTTGCTGGGAAAAATGTAATTCTCTTGCCTCCATAATTCTGCCTTATTTAATCACCAAATACTTCAACAATAATTCCGCATTACCCGGCGTCATTCCAACGATCATGTCGGGGAATATATCCCGTGGAATGCATGGATCAGGAAATTTACCTTCGTACTCTTCGTTGTATAACTTATTCTGCATAGGAATAAACTGCTTCTTCCATTCGATCACATCCGGATCGTCTTCCCGGAAGTTCATCGGATCTACGGATTCCGGCTTGGTGCCGTTCTTCAGTTCTTCAGCCTTCTTTTGGATCTCTTCTACAATCGAAGAGATTTCTGATTTAGCTGTCAGTACCTTGTACAAATCTTCTCCTTTCATCTTCGGAAGGCGAATTTCGCCCCCAAAGATGCTGTTAATGATTACGATCTCTCCCTTTTTCATGCCGTTTCCTCCTGTGATTTAGCTTTAACATCGCTGGTTAATTGTTTCAACATGGTGGCCGCTTCAATGAGATAGTCAATACGCGATGAATCCCCTACGGATACACTCGCTGTTGCGTAATCTCCAATATAGGTTCCATTATCCTTTCTTGACATCTGTCCATTAAACTCGATCGTTTCTTTGCCTATTGTGGCTGTACCGCGCATAGTGATTGTTTCTCCTTCCAATACTGTGTCGAACGTGTTGCGTCCGTTGCTGAAAACTGTTTTTGATTCCATGATTAAATCGTTTTTAAATGGTTATAAAATGAGGTTGAAATTACATAGGTATATCTCCGTGGCGATATAGGTATATCTCGGCGGAGATATAGTAGTATCTCGGAAGAGATATACCTATGTGCCGGAAGCGATGCCACTACTCGTTTGATGGCGGCGTGTAGCGTTCGTATTGTACGCCGGTATCCTGCATGTCGCGCAGCTTCTTTCCCAGATAATACTGGACGCTCGGCTTGCGCATCATGGTGGCGGCGTCGTAGGCTTCGGGCGTGTCGGCACCGGTGCTTCGGATGTTGATGCGGAACGAACCGAGGTCGCCGCAATCCACCGAACGTCCTTCCTTCAGGTGGCGCACGAGGCAGTTGATCAGGCGGTCCATGCAGTTCTTGATGTCACCCGAGGTGAGCGACGACTGTTCGGCCACTTCCTCGCAGAGCGAATCGAACGACACGCGCCCCTGGTTGATCACTTGCGGATAATAGAGCTTCGATCCTTCCAAAGCTCCCTTTGTCATGTCCTTCCGCTGGACTAGCTTGTACTTTAACATAACTGTTTCTCCTTTCTTTTTAAGGGGTTATTAAATAGGAACGCCAAAGTATATCGTGTTGCCGTACACAATATTGGTCGGCGTGAATACGCATAATAATCGCTTGAAGTTGGGGTCGTTTTTATCAATCCCTAAGCTGTCCTTATTGACTGTAAATGGAGTAAGGGTGAAATTCCCACGGCTTGAAGAGATCGGTATCGACCATATATCCGTTTCGGAAGAATATGGAATCTTGACGAACGGACCTAATGGCTGCGAGTATTCGGTGGCGGCGGCTACCGTGATCCTGCCGGGTACGTCGGTCGGAACCGTCTTGACATTGTCGTAATGGATTGTAAGATTGACACGAAACTCGTTGGTGTAATTGTCTATACTACATTCATCTTCGGCAAACGACAGCGTGGCTCGCTGCGCTTCTACTATTTTGCACTCATAACTCCCCAAATTGGGCAGCGGTATCGCATATCCTCCAAGATAAGTACTCAATGTGGTGTTAGATTGCTGGCAGAGTACCGGATAGATGGTTATAGTACCAGTCCCTCCGACATTAAACTCTATCCAATCCACATTTTCCATGTCGGCCAATGGGGTATCGTTGGTCACGATCCTGGCAGACTCCTTGTCCGCCGGGATATTGAGTATTGCCCCCAGATACCATTCCGCCAGATTGAATACGCCTTCATTCACCCGAAGGTCGCTAAGCGAAATCATGTCTTCCTCGTGCCTCCATTGCACGGCCATAGTGACACGGGCTGCATTATCAATTCCGCTTCCATTGTTCCATCCTGCCGAATCAGGAACGCTTATATGAACGACATTGTGTGTGGCCTGCGGGTTATACCCGGCAAAATCTCCCAGCCGGAATGGCTCAGACTGAGACCCGTTCGGATGGATAGGCTTAAAGAAATTATACTTGTCAATAATCTTTTGCCGGAGGGATTGCAGCAACGATTCGTTCCCGATCTGCTGGTATTCCACTTTTATCCCACATTCACGCGTCGTTCCCCTCCACCATTCTTCCGGTCGGACTTGCGTAAAATTGTTTGGCACGGGCTTATACTTAGCCCATATATTGATCTTGTCACTGGTGCACAAAGTCTCTGCATCAGTAGCTATGGTATTGCATCTTACTCCATTAATAATACCAGGCACGTACTCTCCAATAGTACACCCAATATCTACAGCTCTTAAATTCTTCTTAGGCAAAATCATGCCGCACCTCCCATCTGTTGTATAAGTTTGAATATCTCACGGTATGCGTTATCCAGCCGAAGCTGCAAGTTCTGTACCCGGCTTTCCAGTATCTTTACTTTGTTCTCAACTGGAATGAAACGGGTATATAGTTCTTGCATGCCACCTACAAGTACCGCAGACATACTTACGTAGTCCATCGAGTAGTAACCATCCGATTCAGTAAATACAAGTTCGGGATAGTATATCTTGACCTGCTGCGCTGACATACCGATCCTTACACGCCCTAAT
>NZ_JAKZMM010000095.1 GCF_022809355.1 Parabacteroides faecalis
AAGCCGGGCATTTAAGTAGCGCCTTGACGCTACTACACATCTCATCCTTTTCTGGAACATGTGCGTTGTCTTTTATTTTTTCGTCACTCCTGGACATGAATGGAAGGGGGTGTCTTTTTCTTTTTCCGATTTGGGCAGACCCGGCATAATTGCGGTTCGTATTAGATGCGGCGTTGTTCGCATTCACATTACGCGCGGAACAATTGCCATTATTAGCATTGCCGCGAAAACGCAGGCCGGCCTTCCATCCATTCTTTCAACCTGTCTTTTGCGGTTCGGAGGTCGCGGTCCCAGTGCCGGACTTGCCGCAAGACGGCAGGATTTTTCAACGCCAAATTTCGATATTTTTTTCATTCCTTTTTACTCCTTTTTTCATGTTTTCCAACATTTGGCCGGGGCTTGCAGCCCCTTCATTCCGCTTACAGCGGGGCTGCGCCTGCTATCAAGGCTTGGGCAGACCCGGCATAAGAGCGGTACGTATAAGAGGCGGCGTAGGACGCAGACACAATACGCGCGGAACAAATGCCATAAGTAGCATAGCCGCGAAAACGCAGGCCGATTCGGGCTCGGGCATTTAGAACACTGCTCCAGAAATTATCATCATAAACATAAAAACACTCGCCTGTGCTGATACTTCCCCCTTTCTCCGTCTTCCAGCAGGAATAAGGCGCACGTTTTAAGGCATAATTATTTCCGAGATTTGGATATGTACCAAGCTGCTTGTATTGGAATTCGAAATCAAATACTCCTTTATCCGATTTCGTTATAGTGGTTTCGTTATGCCATTTCTTCTGATCTGGTTCAACGTATATATCAACAGGATTACCTACTCGGGACGTGTTAGTGTCAACGGCACATGTGCCGACATTCTCTAACCCTCCGCCCCAATAAGCAAATATGTCACCGGACAAATTCATACCACCAATCAAGGACATTCGAAGGATTATTTCTACATCCCAGCTTTGTTCTGCACCTGCAGAGTCATAAGCGTTAAACGTCGTACTCATCCGCTTGAACACACGGACATTCATGCCCCCTTCTGACAGACCGGATGCGTTCGGAACATTCTCATACCAATACGTACCGCCATAGAACTCAAACTCGACACCTGGTTGGATACCCGTCTCGCAAGCGAATGAGGCGACCATCTGGCTCTCCATACATTGCTCTTTAGGATGCTCCAAATTCAACAGCGTAGTGAAATTGGTACGTTTCTGATCTGCCGCATAATAGATGTCTCCCTGAGTACTCCATGTAGCGTACTTCCATGTGCCACTGCTACTCAACTTGTATCTTACGCCTCCGTTCTGCTTCCATGTAGACTCGCTGTCACAGCTATCGTTTGATGATATGCCACTACCGAAAAACGTGTTCTTATGAAGGTATTTCGTTCCATAGAGAACCTCTTGCGCCGTCACATAGGTATTCAAGGCATGAAATCCGCCCTCGGAGAACGGATAGGAACGGCTCGTATCGGCGTTCATCGAGCGGGCACGCTGCATATTCGTTACCTGGTTCATGTCATTTGTACGGGGATAGGTACGGCCAACCTGGAACATCGTACACATATTACTCTGGCCTGCCGATGATTGGCAGTTCTTCTCCCCTTCATACAGGTAGAAGAAACTTCTTGGCTTATCACCTATCGTACACACCGGACTGGGTGACATCGCCGTCGGTGGTAGCGGATAATCGCTTACGTCTATGCCGTCCCATACCGTCGGAGTGGCGAACAGGCCCTTCCAGATACGGCCGGATTTCCCTTTCAGACTATCCAACAAGTATACAGTATCATCCCGGCCTATGCCGATCGTGTACTTGGTCTCGGTTGTCTCCCACGGACGTAATACACGGACCTCGACACCTTCAGCATTGTAGAGCTTCGCCATGCCATGCTCATTATAGAACGTTTCAGCGTTGAACGCCCCAGCGTCGCAATACTTCTGCTGGTGCGCCTCGTCCAAATACAACTCAACGTCACATTCTGCTCGCATTTCCTCTGTGATACCGACAGTCGGCGCAAAACTACCGTCCTCGAAACGGAACAGGTTATTACGCATCAGCTTGCCAACTGGGGTTGTCGTCTCTCCGGCATTATCGGTCGTATCAAGCAAATACACGTTCCATTTGTTCAGGAACTCCCAACTGCCAAAGAAACCGGTACATTCCGGAGCAAGGTCATCCTCGGACCAGCTAGCCACGCCGTAGTTGTCCTGTATTTGAAGATCCGATATATCAGACCGGATGCCCTCGATACTCCTGTTCACGTCTTCAATGTCACTCGCCTTCGCCAGCAATGACATGGGAAGGCCATAGTTCTTCTTCCCTTTCTCCACCAAGGCAACTTCTTCGCCTGTGACAGTTTCCAACTTGCCAAGTTCACTTATTTTCTTATCCTTCTCCTTCTCCATATTCTTCCAATATTACCATTCCACCATCTTCCATTAATACACTTCCTCCATCTTCCAACAGGACATGCGGGGGATGTGATTCTGATTTACCGAACTTACCATTACCGGTGCCGAGCGCATTGAGCGGTGCCGGACCGAGAACCAGTACGTTCAGCAGGATATAATTCAGTTTCATGATTCTGCCTCCCTGATTGTTCCCATTGTCACCTCTGTCTCACTCACAATCCTAATGTGCATGGGATAGACACCATGACCGAAAGAATGATCTATAAACTGGCCTGTCCTTTCCAACCAGGGAGGCAAGGCACAAGGGACAAATGTCCCGGTGTCTGAACTCCGCTGCGAGATATGAAAATAACCTCCTTTCTTTCTCTCCAAATGCAATGAGTAGTCGTTATTTACAGTCTCTTCCGCTACCCATTCTTTCCCTTGCTGGGAAAACTGTAATTCTCTTGCCTCCATAATTCTTACTTATTTAACCACCAAATACTTCAATAATAATTCCGCGTTACCGGCAGACATGCCTACGATCATATCCGGGAATGCGTCACGGGGAATACATGGATCTGGGAACTTACCTTCGTACTCTTCGTTATAGAGTTTGTTCTGCATCGGGATAAACTGCTTCTTCCATTCGATCACATCCGGATCGTCTTCCCGGAAGTTCATCGGATCTACGGATTCCGGCTTGGTGCCGTTCTTCAGTTCTTCAGCCTTCTTTTGGATCTCTTCTACAATCGAAGAGATTTCTGATTTAGCTGTCAGTACCTTGTACAAATCTTCTCCTTTCATCTTCGGAAGGCGAATTTCGCCCCCAAAGATGCTGTTGATAATTACGATCTCGCCTTTTTTCATGCTGTTACCTCCTGCTTAATATCGTCATAAATCTGTTTTAAAAGAGTAGAAGCTTCTGCCATCAACGTAATATCTTCTATATCATAAAATGATATCTGTACGCTATTAGGTTGATTAACGAAACTGTCTCCAATCTGTTTGTCTAAATTCCCGACCTTAAAAATCCGACCATTTTCCATCTTAATGTCATTAGGATTTCCGCCATATACGGCCTGTCCTTGAATAAGGAGATTTTCCCCTTGGATCTGGACTCTCGCCGTTGTTCGTTTTTCTGAAAAAACTGTTTTTAATTCCATAAGCATAAAATTTAAATTACTTGTAAAAATCATTTATATACTAGTACTAACTGTATATCAATAATAAACTCTTGATCAATACCTGGTCTAACAGGCAGCGTACAATACTGTGTACGTGTCAGATTTACTTCCGGTGGCAATTCTATCTTATAAGCAGGGCAGTCCTGCCAGTCATTTCTATCCCTCCATTTACACCGGATATAACTTCTTGACGTATCAATCTCACGGCTATCATTCCCTGTCTTCATCAAGTTAAATCGCACATTCTGGGTCGTTGTATCAGCGTCAGTCATTTCTTTCGAAGTAACCGTGTAATTCGTTGCCGGAACGTAATTGGGTGTTGATTGTATGACTGTCGTAATATCACCAAGTACGTTCTTTGCCCAATATTCACCCCAATGAATAATCCCGTAAGAAGTAGTTGGGAAATCACATATCTTGTTTCCTTCACCCATAGAAAACTCTCCCCAGAAATACAGTTTTCCACCTTCCGGTATTCCGCCAAGAGCACCTTGTGTCGTTTCTACCGTGTAATGGCCTAATATGTTGTAATCTTCGATTGCTATGTATTCGTCAATAACCGGATAGGCATAGTATAATTCCCTTGCGGCCATTATATGTATATGCGTATAATTCCCACATGGTACGGTCCAGTCTATTTCACCGAAATCCCAGAATATAGTTATACCAACCACGATGGATACTTGATTCTGCGGTACATATATGGTACTTCCCTCAGGGAACAGGTACGGTTTCCTGGCTGCCGGATTATAGCCTGCAAAAAAGCCTTTCTTACAGGAATATTCTTTTGAACTGGGTGTATCCCGTCTAAGGCGCAAGTACAGCGTTCTGTCCGGCAGCTTAATATCCCACTGCCCGGGTGACATACCACTCCATATATTCCAATACGGTTCTGCGCCGTCTATCAGTTCGCCATCGTTCCTCGTATATCCGTTTTCCGGGATTTTAAAGGCATATCCGCTAGACCCGCCAACCTTGGAACGGGTGCAGCAACGGTAAAGGCTGTTCTCTAGTGTAGTAACCGTCCTTGTTTCTACGCCATTACTGGTTTTAACAAGTATGGTCGACTGCTTGGGAGCTCCAACCGTACATGCTATTTGCGCCATATCAATATTTTTCTTGGTTATAATAGCCATATCCTTAATCTCCTATTGTTATCATATTATTACAGGCATCGATCTTTATCTTTGTGTTCCGAATTTGCTTGTAACCTATAATTCCACTTATCCGATAGCCGGTTTCCTTATGTATAGATTCTGCAATTAGCGAGATGTCAGTAGCAAGGAACTGATATATGTCTATTCCTTCCAATCGCACCCATAGATCACGAACCCGGTAAGATTCACATCGCTTTCCACCGATAGAACTTATTACCATATCTGTTTTAGCCATCAGTGAAAAGCCGTATTCATCCATCTGATTAATATCTATCAATCCAGCACTACTCCCCGTATCAACAAGCATCACTGCCGGACGGCCATTGATCTCAACTTCCACCAGCGGACGGCTGTCTGAAAGAATCAGGATAATCAGAGAAAGAATCATTGATATCATGCCGCACCTCCCATCTGTTGTTTAAGTTCGAATATCTCACGGTAAGCATTATCCAGCCGAAGCTGCAAGTTCTGTACCCGGCTTTCCAATATCTTTACTTTGTTCTCAACTGGAAGGAATCGGGTATATAGTTCTTGCATGCCACCTACAAGTACCGCCGACATACTTACGTAGTCCATCGAGTAGTAACCATCCGATTCAGTAAATACAAGTTCGGGATAGTATATCTTGACCTGCTGCGCTGACATACCGATCCTTACACGCCCTAAT
>NZ_JAKZMM010000096.1 GCF_022809355.1 Parabacteroides faecalis
GTGATAAGAACGTTGCAATAATTGGTGGTGGACCCGTTGGACTGACTATGGCAAAATTATTACAGCAAAACGGCATAGACGTTTCAGTTTACGAAAGAGACAACGACCGAGAGGCAAGAATTTTTGGTGGAACCCTTGACCTACACAAAGGTTCAGGTCAGGAAGCAATGAAAAAAGCGGGATTGTTACAAACTTATTATGACTTAGCCTTACCAATGGGTGTAAATATTGCTGATGAAAAAGGCAATATTTTATCCACAAAAAATGTAAAGCCCGAAAATCGATTTGACAATCCTGAAATAAACAGAAATGACTTAAGGGCTATCTTGTTGAATAGTTTAGAAAACGACACGGTTATTTGGGATAGAAAACTTGTTATGCTTGAACCTGGTAAGAAGAAGTGGACACTAACTTTTGAGAATAAACCGAGTGAAACAGCAGATTTGGTTATTCTTGCCAATGGCGGGATGTCCAAGGTAAGAAAATTTGTTACCGACACGGAAGTTGAAGAAACAGGTACTTTCAATATACAAGCCGATATTCATCAACCAGAGATAAACTGTCCTGGATTTTTTCAGCTATGCAATGGAAACCGGCTAATGGCATCTCACCAAGGTAATTTATTATTTGCTAACCCCAATAATAATGGTGCATTGCATTTTGGAATAAGTTTTAAAACACCTGATGAATGGAAAAACCAAACGCAGGTAGATTTTCAAAACAGAAATAGTGTCGTTGATTTTCTTCTGAAAGAATTTTCCGATTGGGACGAACGCTACAAAGAATTGATTCATACGACGTTGTCATTTGTAGGATTGGCTACACGGATATTTCCTTTAGAAAAGCCTTGGAAAAGCAAGCGCCCATTACCCATAACAATGATTGGGGATGCCGCACATTTGATGCCGCCTTTTGCAGGGCAGGGAGTAAATAGTGGGTTGGTGGATGCCTTGATATTGTCTGATAATCTAGCCGATGGAAAATTTAATAGCATTGAAGAGGCTGTTAAAAATTATGAACAGCAAATGTTTATCTATGGCAAAGAAGCACAAGAAGAATCAACTCAAAACGAAATTGAAATGTTTAAACCCGACTTTACGTTTCAGCAATTGTTAAATGTATAAAATGGAATAAAACGGCACATAACAAACAAATTGGCAATAGAGCCGGTGAAGTACTTCTATTGAACTTTTGTGCAATGTTGAAGATTAGTAATTCTATTCAACA
Source organism: Parabacteroides faecalis (assembly GCF_022809355.1). GTDB lineage: Bacteria > Bacteroidota > Bacteroidia > Bacteroidales > Tannerellaceae > Parabacteroides > Parabacteroides faecalis. Next base: position 1,228 of record NZ_JAKZMM010000096.1, read on the forward strand.
TTTGTGCTAAAAGTCGGCTCCATCGCCAATTTGCCAAACGTTGTACGACATAGTAAAACCGAACCAAACAAAATGAAAGTCAGAGAAGAAAAGTTAAGAACAATTATAGAATGGTCGGAGAAAAACGAAGATGTAAGAGTTCTTCTTCTGACAAGTTCACTTGTAAATCCTTTAGCACTTGTTGACGAATTTAGTGATTTAGACATTGAATTTGTTTTTGAGGATAATACAAATTACATTTCAGACAAAAGCTGGACGCTTAAATTCGGAAATCCAATTGCTATGATTGAAGAAGACGAAAGTTGTTTTAACCATAAACACGCAATGAAAATGCTACTTTATGAAGACGGTGTGAAAGTAGATTTTAAACTTTACAGCAAATCAAAATTTATAAAGGAAACGCAAGAGAAAGAATTACCAGAAGATTGGGATATTGGTTATAAAATTTTAATTGATAAAGATGGTATTACAAAGCAAATGCTGAAACCAACTTATCAAATTTCCATTATCAAAAAACCGTCTGAAAAAGAGTTTCAAAATCTAATAAACGATTTTTGGTGGGACACAACTTACGTGGCAAAGTGTCTTGTGAGAGATGAAATATTCTATGCGAAATTTATGTCGGAAACCGTTATTCGCACAGAATATCTAATTCCTTTAATTGAATGGCACATTGCAAGTGAACACAATTGGAACATAACGACCAATAAATATGGACGACTTTTCAAAAAGTATCTTAACCAGGAAATGTGGGCTAAAACAGAACAAACATTTTCAGGGAGCGATATAAAGGAAAATTGGACTGCTCTATTTTCAATGACTGATTTAGTTTCAGAAATAGGAACTGAATTGTCAAAAAAATTAGAGTACAAATACCCGGATAAATTAGAAAATGACATACGAAAATATTTAGCTGGACTAAAACCCAAAACATAACTACGTCGTACAACATCGTATTGGCAATAGGCGGGCTGAACGGCTTCGTATCAACGGAAGTGCAAAATTCAACTTCTGTTCTTCGATTAAAGTTCAGTGCTAAAAATCCCGCCCATCGCCAATACGCGGCACGTTAGCGGGCATTGTGAAAGATACCAGCATAACAGTTAAACATTGATAAATGAAAAAAAAACTACTTTGGATATTAATTTTAGGACTGATAATAATCAGTTGCAAACAAAGGAAAACAGAAATGAAAGAGAAAATAATTAAAACAAACGGCATTGAACTCTGTACGGAAAGTTTTGGAAATAAGAAAAATCCAGCAATCCTTTTGGTAGCAGGTGCAACCGTATCAATGCTGTATTGGGACACTGAATTTTGCCAACAATTATCTGAAAAAGGATTTTTTGTTATTCGTTACGACAACAGAGATGTAGGAAAATCCACTAATTATGAACCAGGTTCTACTCCATACGATATTGTTGACTTAACTAATGACGCTATTTCAATATTGGATGGCTACAAGATTGACAAAGCACATTTTGTGGGGATTTCTTTGGGCGGACTAATTTCTCAAATAGCATCAATAAAGTTTGCCGACAGAGTTAACTCCTTAACTCTTATGTCATCAGGCCCTTGGGGAGACTCAGACCCAACTATACCTGAAATGGACACGAGTATTTTAGATTTCCATAGTAAAGCAGGTACAGTCAATTGGACAAATGAAGACAGTGTGGTAAACTATTTAATTCAGGGTGCAGAATTAATGAGTGGCAAGAAACAATTTGACAAACAAAGAAGTGAAAAACTGATAAGAGCTGAGTTCAATAGAGCCAACAATTATATAAGTATGTTCAATCACGCTGCATTGCAAGGTGGTGAAGAATATTGGAACAGATTAAACGAAATCAAACAACCCACCTTAATTATCCACGGAACAGACGACAAAATTTGGCATTATAAGAATGCAGGTTTTTTACTAGAAAAAATAAAAGGTTCAAATCTAATCACCCTTGAAGGTACAGGACACGAATTACACGTTGATGATTGGAAATCAATTATTGATGGAATAGAAAAACACATAAATGACTGATAAACAAAAACAACGACCCGCTAACAATGTATATAAAAAATAGGCGAAACAGTAGTAAATTCAAGGCTTTTGGCTCGTATTATACTTTGTGCTTAACCGAAAATTTGGCACTTCGAAATCGCCTACTTTTCATATACTAACCGTTATGTGCCATTTTTGAATGACAATGCGAATAGATACAGACAAACAAATGAATTTACTTAGTGATAAGAACGTTGCAATAATTGGTGGTGGACCCGTTGGACTGACTATGGCAAAATTATTACAGCAAAACGGCATAGACGTTTCAGTTTACGAAAGAGACAACGACCGAG
>NZ_JAKZMM010000097.1 GCF_022809355.1 Parabacteroides faecalis
GAATTATAGGGAAGATTAGCGCACTTACAATCCTACAATACATCAACTATAAAAACAACAAACCCATTGGCAAAGTTAAATATGCGCTAATTTAATTCCGCCAACGGGTAATTTTATGTACTGGTGCGGAATGAGATTGTAGGGCTGCAACTAAGGCATGACCGATCTCATGATAAGAAATGATTTTCTTCTCTTCGGGCGAAATAACCTTATCTTTTTTCTGCGCACCGGCGATAACCGTCTCTACGCTCTCTTCCAAATCTGCAGTGATCACATGTTGACGTCCTAACCGGACAGCACGCAAAGCAGCTTCGTTGACAATGTTGGCCAATTCGGCACCCGACGAGCCGGCTGTGGCACGGGCAACGATATCCAGATCGATGGTTTCATGTTTTACTTTCTTCAAATGAACTTGCAGGATCGATTTTCGTCCTTCCAGATCGGGAAGTTCCATTTGTATGCGACGGTCAAAACGTCCGGGACGAAGCAAGGCCTTATCCAACATTTCCGGTCGGTTGGTTGCTGCCAGGATAACAACACCTTTTCTGCCGTCGAAACCATCCATCTCGGTTAATAATTGGTTCAAGGTCTGTTCCCGTTCATCATTACCTCCGTATGCCGAGTCTCGCTTCTTTCCAATGGCATCGATTTCATCAATAAAAATGATACAAGGAGCTTTTTCGTTGGCTTGTTTAAAGAGATCCCGTACTTTGGCGGCTCCCATTCCAACGAACATCTGGACAAACTCCGAACCGGATATGGCAAAGAAAGGAACTTTCGCTTCACCTGCCACAGCTCTGGCAATTAAAGTCTTTCCGGTTCCCGGAGGTCCTACCAGCAAAGCTCCTTTCGGTAAAGATGCTCCGATATCAGTATATTTTTTAGGGTTATGCAGGAAGTTGACGATTTCAGACAACATCTCTTTGGCTTCATTTTGTCCGGCGACATCTGCAAAAGTGGTTTTGATATCCGAATCGGCGTAAATCTTGGCGCCACTGTTCCCAAACGACATGAAATTTCCACCAGCTCCTAATCGGGACTGAATGTTTTTACTGGTCTGTCTCCAAATGATATAAAACAGGAGTCCTGGTAGAATCCACATCAGAAGGAAATTCAGGATAGGTGAATTTTCGCGTGGGACAATTTGATTGAATGCAATTTTCCCTGTCTGATTCGGACTTTTCGCCTGTAAAAGTCGATCTACCAGTTGCGGATCATTGATCTCTCCGGTTTGATAGGTTGTTTGTTCACCTTTATCATTGTCGGCAGTAAAATAGATCTGTTTATTTTCGATCATGACTTCCCGAACTTGTCCGCTATTTACCTTTTCTATAAAGTCTCCATAGTCGGTTTTGTAGATTTTCCGGTCCATCAGACTCGGGAAAACCAGTCCGTTTAAAAATAGAACAATTAAAATACCCCACAAAAAGCCCATATATGGATTTCCTCTTTTTGTGGGTTGTTTGGATAAATCTTGTTTAGTACTTTCCATATCACCAATAATTTGGCGATAAAATTAGAGATTCTCTATTTCAACTCAGTTTTCAATAGGTTAGGAAAAGTGTTCTCTATGTATTTTTTATGTACTATGTTTTGAATTATTGTATGATTTATATCACTTCTTCACACTGATAATAATCAGAAGATATGAAAATACTTTTCTGATATGGTTGCTTTGGACTACAGGCATAAGATTCACAATAGAGAATGTTGCACGTTTTTGATATAAGTATGACGATAGCCAAAGAACAAAAATAGCGGAACCAAAGCCAGCTAAGGCATCAATCAGATAATGGGCTTGTATATAAACAGTAGCTCCACAAAGTAGGAGGTAGAATGGCAGAAGCAAAAATGTTAGTTTTTTGCTGCCTTGCCAGGCTAAATGCATGGCAATGGTGGAAATTCCTACATGTGAACTGGGGAAAGCAGCAGTAGGTCGTTCTCCTACTTGTTGGGACGCTTCTACAAGCTGATAGAAAAAACCTTGCTCGTTTCCTGGTCCAGGCAATAAGCTGTTGTTGGCATAAAAATAATCTCCTATGGCTGGGAAATGGTTTGCAAGTACTTGATCCATGCCTATAGCCGGAAAATAAAATTGAGGTCCGGCTACCGGAATCAGGATATAAACGATATAATAAATAAAGAAAGAAGCTGCGAATAAAAAACTAACTTTCTCGAACTGCTCGAACCGACGCAAGAAATAATACATGACGACTATAAAAATCATCGGATAATAAAAGAAGTATCCCATGTGGAAGGCTTCACTTATCCATAGAGATGAAAAGTGTTGGCTAAATTCAACTGCCGGTTGGCAACCAAACAGTAATTGCTCCGCTTGGGCGAACAAATGATCCATATTCGGAAATAGACGATTGAATTCGTATGTGTCCGGATACCAATAGGCTAATAATCCCAACTGAGTAGCAATACGCAGAAAGGCTGTTAGTCTACAAGGAACGGCTAGGTACAAAATGATCAGGGCGATTGTTAGTGAGGCAATGCCCAATCGTTCGTATAACATAAGAGTCGGATGATCTAACTGCGTATATAAAATTAAAATTAGTATAGTTGTTATAGCATTGTATAATAAACTAATACTCTCAATAGCAAACAAACCACTCCCTCTTTCTGTCTTTTCTACCCAATTTACTTGTAGTGCCATTATCCTTTAATATTTCTGGTACTATAAAACTTTATTCACACACTCTCATCTTTCCCGATTAATTAACCTTTATATTAACTATAAATGGTTTATAAGGGATTTACTCGGTGGGCAAAGATATAAAAACTTATTTAGTTTGTTCATCTACAATTTGTTTCTTAGAAGCTTTTCTGTCTTCTAAACGTTTTTTAGGAGATCAATCATAATTATAAAACAAACTAAACGGGAATCGATTTCAATCCTCGCTGGATTTGTTTTCGATTCCTGTCATACTACAGATTTACTTTACACCCATTTAACAAAAAAAGAGAAAGCAATGGGAAAGAAAGGAATCAGTCATCGCAAATTCAGTATTGAGTTCAAATTGTCCGTTTT
>NZ_JAKZMM010000098.1 GCF_022809355.1 Parabacteroides faecalis
TTTGCAACACTAAGATAAGTGAAAATTCTGACATGGCAAAATCCTGGGCAACTTTTTGTTGCTCAGGAACTTATAAATAAAGTTAAATTATAGTGTTGCGGAATTAAGGTTCTACTGGTATTGATTACGCAACAGCATTAACAGTAGTAGAGTCATTCATGTCTGAAGTAAAATCTTCATTGGCAAATCAGGAACCTGTCTTTCTAAGAGGCTTCGGCAGCTTTATCCTGAAGCATAGGGCAGAGAAAACCGCTCGCAATATTTCCAGAAACACTACAGTAATTGTACCGGAACATGATATACCAGCTTTCAAACCTGCCAAAGAGTTTGTCGCTTCAATAAGTAAATTGAAAAATATTTAATATGGACGGTTTTACACAACTATCCATTTATCTGTATCACAACTATCTGTAGAGGGTGTATGATTAGGATAAAATTACACAACTAAATTATTCTATGTTATTTTCTGAATTTGTAACATAATCAAAATATGAAAGATCAACTTGCTTTATTACGAAAATGCGTCGTAAATCAAATACCGGCAACTGTATTTCAAGGTGACGATACCTGTACGGTAGAAGTCCTGGAGGCAGCCATTGAAATCTACAGAAGGCATGGCGCTTCTCGCGAGTTTCTGTATGACTTCCAGAATGTAATTGAAGATGTTAAGGCTTATCAGAGACAGAATCCCCACAGATTAAAACTGGCTGATATGACTGAGGTTGAGAAAGAACTTCTTCGTAAGGAAATGCTGGAGAAAGGACTACTTGGATGAGTATAAAACTTACCATGTATTCTGCTGACCTGAGCAGCGAACTGTCATTACCGTTTGCAGACCAGGGTGTGAGAGCTGGATTTCCTTCACCTGCTCAAGACTACATGACTGATAGCATAGACCTAAACCGGGAACTCATACGCCATCCGGCTACTACCTTCTATGCCCGTGCTTCCGGAGATTCCATGAAGGACTGCGGTATCGATGACGGCGACCTGCTGGTCATAGACAAGGCCCTGGAACCTCAGGACGGTGACATCGTTGTGGCTTTCATCGATGGAGAATTCACGCTGAAGACAGTGCGCTTTGACGATAATGAAAAATGTATCTGGCTCGTTCCGGCCAACGAGGAATACACTCCGATTAGGATTACAGAGGAGAACAACTTCCTGATATGGGGAGTTCTTACCTACAACATAAAAAGACAGCTTAGAAAAGGCAGATGATAGCCCTTGTTGATTGCAATAACTTCTACTGCTCATGCGAGCGCGTGTTCAATCCGCTGCTTCGTGACAAACCTGTCGTTGTTCTCTCGAACAATGACGGCTGTGTCGTGGCCAGAAGCAACGAAGTCAAGGCAATGGGCATCAAGATGGGGACACCTCTCTATCAGATCCGTGAAGTCTTGGAGGCAAACAATGTGGCTGTCTTCAGTTCCAACTACAATCTGTATGGTGATATGAGCCGCCGGGTTATGATGCTGCTGTCCGAGTTTACGCCGGAACTGACACAGTACTCGATTGATGAAGCGTTCCTGGATCTCTCAGGCTTCGGAGAAGGGGAGAAACTGGTTTCCTACGGTCGGAAGATTGTAAAGACCATCGGAAAGGGTACAGGCATCCCGGTTACAATGGGCATTGCACCGACAAAGACTCTGGCGAAGGTGGCAAGCAGATACGGGAAAAAGTACAAGGGTTATGGAGGTGTTTGTATCATTGATACGGAAGATAAACGAATCAAAGCTTTACAAAGGTTCGAAATTGGCGAAGTCTGGGGTATCGGCCATCGGAGCTTGGATAAGCTGCGCTATTATGGTATAAATACCGCCTTAGATTTCACTCAGAAAAGCGAGAGCTTCGTGCGAAAATTACTTACAATTACCGGTGTACGCACTTGGAAGGAGCTTCGTGGTGAATCTTGTATCGATGTCGAGGAACTGCCTCAGAAGAAAAGTATCTGTACCAGCCGCAGTTTCCCTGACTCTGGTCTGTCAGAACTCTCCAGCTTAGAGGAAGCAGTCGCCAACTTTTCTTCCGAATGTGTCCGTAAGCTCCGTATGCAGCACAGCTGCTGTACAGAGATAACTGTCTTCGCCTATACCAGCCGTTTCCGTCTTGATCTTCCACAACACTGCATCAACCGTACCATTCACCTGCAAGTACCTACAAATGACCTTCAGGAACTTGTAAGTACCGCAGTCCAGGCACTTCGCATGGATTTCAGCAAGGAGGGCGGTTATCAGTACAAGAAAGCCGGTGTCATTGTCTGGAACATAGTTCCTGACTCAGCCATCCAGACCAACTTGTTCGACACCATTGACCGTGAGAAGCAGTCACGCTTGGCCGCTGCCATAGATGCGATTAATCGCAAGAACGGTCATAACACAATAAAGGTAGCTGTCCAGGGTACTACAGACAAGTCGTGGCATCTTAAATGCGAACATATTAGCAAACAGTACACCACCAACCTCGATGATGTCATCCTCATAAAGTAAACTTTATAAGCAATGCACTCTGTTTAATATTATAAATTGCTGAAGATTAGAACTTACTTATTTATTGCATAAAGATTTGGCATGTGTTTCTACTTTCAATTATAAACACTATATTTGTGATATTAGCTGCTTAGAATTATAATCAAGTGCAAAAAAATTGAATTAATACAAAACTATTAATTTAAGTATTATGAAAACAAAAAAATTGATCGGAAAGCTTATGCTATTCCTGCTTTCATTTACATTCATCAGTTGTAAAACTTATAAGAATAGCGAGGTTAATTCAATTGGTATAATAGGCAGTGCAGACGGGCCTACAGCTATTTATATAAAAGTCAATCCTAATTTTCTTATTCAGAAGAGTTTAGATATAATACAGAACTTATGCCTTTTAGCTAAAGATTCAACATATACCTAAAATCCGCAACTATCATCCAATACACGATTAAGGGTAGATTTATGAGTCGTTAGTAGCAGCTTTCAGTAAAAAGCAACAGCACAACATCAATATGTAGCCACCAT
>NZ_JAKZMM010000099.1 GCF_022809355.1 Parabacteroides faecalis
ACCCCCTTCCATTCATGTCCAGGAGTGACGAAAAAATAAAAGACAACGCACATGTTCCAGAAAAGGATGAGATGTGTAGTAGCGTCAAGGCGCTACTTAAATGCCCGGCTTGCATGAAACGGATAACAGGAATAAGCTCAAATCTGAGCCCAGAGGACATCGAGAAAGCGGCATGGAGAGCCTTTGAAGGACACTCCGGCAAACGGGAAGTTACTGATTTTATCGAGGACTTCCAGAATCGTTGCGCCAAGCTGTATGATGCACTTCTCGATGGTTCATGGAAAGAGTTTCTGTCGTACCGTGTGCTGGAGAAGGTAAACAAGAACGGGAAGGAACGACATATAGACAGCCCTTCGCTTGTAACCCGGATCTACCAGCACTTGCTGCTAAACTTGTTGGAGCCGGTGTATAACAGTAAAGATAACCTGAATGGCTTGAATTGTAAGAAAGGCTGTGGCATAACGGCGAAAGATTCCCGCCGGTCCGTGATATACCGCATGAAGCAAGTTTATTTTGATCGGACGGATTTGCATTACTGCCTTCTTATAGACCAGCGGAAATGTTACGAGCATGTTACCGCCAAAACATTCCGCCGAGCCTTGAAACAGGTCATTGATGACAAGTGGTTGGTAGATTTCGCTGTCGATGTGTCTTTCGTAGATGGGAAGCTGCCGATAGGAACACCAACATCCCCATTCATCCATCATGTCCTGATGCTTGCGTTTGATTATTACGTCAAGGACTTTGCCCCTTTTGCGATCCGTTATGCCGACGATAACTTTATGGCGTTCCATACGGTAGAAGAAGCACAGCAGGCCAAATGGCGAGTGAAGAATTATTGGTGGTATGTTTTAGGAATACGCTCGAAACGTCATTCCTGTGTCATACAGCCGATGTCCAAACCGCTTGATTTTTGTGGCTACGTGTTTCACAGGATTGAGGATAAGGGAGTATGCGACCATAACAAGGGTTACGTCCGTATTCGGGAATCCATCGCGAGGGACGCGAAGAAATGCGATAATGATCGCTCCTGGGCATCATATTTCGGCCTGCTGATCCACGCAGACTGCTTTCAACTGATCAATAGAATACAAGATAATATGAAACTGAAAGATTTAACACAGAAGGTGCGCATAGACCGTACCATGGATGCACGTAATATAGAGATACGTGAGCTTATCGGAGTAGTGATAACGATTTACGATTATGAGATCCGTTATAACAGCCAGAAACAACCCAACTGGATCAAATGCCTGATAGGTTTTGACGAAGTGGTTGATGGAGAGAAAACCGGTAAGGTGTTGGCTCGTGAGTTTCATGGAAATTATCAGGGTATCATTCAGTTTATGGTAGCGTGCGAAAAGGAGTTTGGGAAGAGAAATCTTTTACCCCTTGAGGACGTTGAGATCGAAAACCAGTGCGGTTACATCTTCAAGGGTAGTACCAACCAGTTAACGTACATAGAAGATGATCACGGTTAATAAAGTTCAAGTCCCAATTAATGCAGAACAAGATAATAATAAAAATAAGACAACATGGCTGAACGGGAAATACGTGTCGCTGGATGAAGGTCCTTCGGTAACGCTGTTCATTGGCCATACAAAAGAGACGGTAATAGAAGCGGATGGGCGGGAAATGGAAATCGCCCTCGCTTTCCCGGTAAGGGTGGTTAAGCCTGTTTCCAGGAATAAGGCTATCAATGCCGCCGAGATGGAGGCTTACGGACTTACTTCAGCATTGGAGGTTGCAAGTCTGAATGCCTCTTTGTCCCGTAAGTTTCGGGAAGATATAAACGATACGGAAGTAAAAGAGCACGATGAATTTATTTCATGGGTAAAAGCAGAATTGGATGAAATCGGCCTTTCGAGCCATGACGGTTATAAACCAGACACCACCCAACCCGGACTGCAAGATGTGATGGCCTTATCCAAGATGTTATATTCGACAGCAAACCTTCCGGCAGAAAGTGCGGTAAAAGTAAAGAATTTTGCTCCGGTGTGGGGAGAGGAAGGTGCCGAGTTTGGAAAAGAGGTAGATACCGGTTTCCGCCTTCGTATAGTAGAAAAAGAGGAAGATGTCAACGATCTGTTTGAGGTTATTCAGAAACATACCCTTCAGTCTCAATGGAAACCAGGATCTACCGGAACCGAATCCATTTATAAAAGGATAGATGAACAACACGCCGGAACAAAAGAAGACCCTATCCCTTATCCGGCGGATGGTAATATGTCTTTGGAACTAGGGAAATATTATAAGGAAGATGGTATCACCTATGAGTGTATCGAGGCAACAACTCCGTTGTATGCCAAACTACGAGATTGCCCTAGATATGCGAAAGCGATAGAATAAACCATGGAGAGTTTAAAAAAGAAAGAAGCTATATTTTTATGTAGTAGTGTCATTATAGCAGTGTTATTGTTTTTATTTTGTTTAATAGTTAAAATGTTTAGGTTATGAAAAAGATTGTTTTGGTTATGAGCATGTTATTGCTCTTTGTGTGTGGTGTATTTGCACAAACAGAAGTAAGTAATGAGGGAACTCAAATTATTCTTGATCTTTCCACATTTACAGGTATCGTTACTGTCATTTCATCCGTAGTGACACAGATCTTTAAGCTGATCCCGGCTATTGATGGAAGCAAGATTGCAAAGATTGGTATTTCTGTTGGCGTTGGAATTATTGTCTGTATGCTGGCATGGGTACTGAAGATCTCGGAACCGCTGGCTGGACTTATTTGGTGGCAGACGCTTATTTATGGCGTAGCAGCGGGATTATCCGGATGTGGATTCTATGACTTGGTAAAGGTTGTTTGGGAATTATTCAAGCCGAAAGATGAAGTAATTCATTTGGATTAAGTTTTAGGTAGTTTAGGTTATCAATTGGGCGGTGTGACAGGCCGCCCTT
>NZ_JAKZMM010000100.1 GCF_022809355.1 Parabacteroides faecalis
TTTTTATCTTTGCAAAGGTAATATGTAAAGCCTTTTAGTAAGACTTATTTTATCTGTAGAGTTTTTTAGTAACGTATCAAAAAAGTGTAAAGTAAATTTAGGCATAGTCATTATCCCTATTTTTCCTCCATTTCATGCCTATCTTTTCCGAAAAAGGTCGTTATGTTTTACCCAAAATACGCCGGCTTTTCATGCATTGCCCGTATATTTTGCCCACAAACCTCGTTTCTCTTGCTTCAAGAAGCCATCATGAGCGACTTCAGTACCCGTTTCCGCTGTTTTCGTCTCTATTTTTGCTTCGGAACAGCCTTCTTTTTCGACTGACAAAAAGCACATTCAAACGAGATATTGCTAACGGTCTTTCCCCAAAGATACAAGAGTTGCTCAAATCCCCTATCAGTTAGACGCAAATTCTTTCTTTTTAACTTTCCTTTCGTCAATGCTGAACTCCGTCAGAATCTCATCAAACAAAATGTACCTGAACTTTGGTCCGTACAGACGAAAATTCAGGTACATTCATTGACATTTTGACAAAATGACTTTTTGATAGTTTTATCTCGTCTTTTATTCCATCATTCGTTTGATGATACTATAAGCATTGATAATACCCAACTCTCCAGCCTTACTCAAATCGGCAATACCTTGACTGGTATTTCCTTGCGAGAGTCGTGCCAATCCCCGATTGAAGTAGGCTTCAGCAAACTCAGGATCGCGGCGGATGGCTTCCGAATAATCTTCAATCGCTGCCCGGTAATCTCGCAATGCGCAACGCAGGTTACCTCGGTTGAAATAAGCATACACGAAATCCGGATGCAACTTAATGGCCATGTCATAATCGCGGGTAATCTGTTCGTGCTGATAAGAACGTTTTTCTTCCTTGATGGCATTCAAATCATCCTTCGAAGGCATTACCGCCGAATGAACTGTCTGTTTCCCGCCCATATTGAAGTTCATGGTCAGATCCGAACGGATATCCATAATCTCGGCCTCTTCGTTTGAATCCTGGTATTGCATCTGTTTGTAACGGACAACCGCCCGGTTGAAGAATGCAATCATCGAATTCGGATCCAGCTCAATGACCTTATCATAATCTTTGATAGCTGAAGCAAAGTCCTGTACCAGCATATAATCAAGAGCACGTCCCAAATACGAATTAACGTCTGAAGGATTTCTGGCTATCCGGGCCGAATAATCATCAATCGAAGCAAAGTGGGCAGCTATCTGATCTTCCGTCAAGGCAGCCTCCTCGTTCGTAATCAGCAACTTCATCTTCAACACCATCTGCTGGTTGAAGTCGTCGATCAACTTACTATAATATAACTGTTTCTTCACCGGATCCGGCTTCTCATAGAAAGTAAGGATGAACTGAGGTTCCAGATCTACCCGGACATTCCGATCCTGAACACGGCCGCGCACATCGCTATTGAACTTATTCCGACGTTCTTCTTCCTTATCATATACCACCAGACGGTTGAACTTATCAATGTTCTTATCCGACTGTTCGCGAGTATTGTTATCGGTTGCATTGCCACTTGTCGATGTTCCTGTCGTAGCTGTACCCGACGATGCCGAAGCAGTTGTCTTTCCGGCAGCCCGGTCTTTCTTCATCTGCTCTTCCTTTTTGAAGGCAGTCCAAACATCCCGGTCGGCACCTGCCAGATCGTTCATCTTTTTCTTGGCTTCCGCCCGGCTATAATATCCCGGCAAGAAGTCCGGATATTCGGTCAGCACCACATTGAAATCGGATACAGATCCCGGATAGTCACCTGTTTCATACCGAAGCAAAGCCCGGTTATAATAAGCCATATAGTTGTCTGGCTCCAATTGCAGCACCACATCAAAGTCTTCAATCGCCCGGTTATTGTCGCCCACCTGGAAACGCAACAATCCGCGGTTGAAACGGGCAATCAAGTTATCATGATCCATACTGATGACCTGATCGTAATCGGCCATCGCTCCTTTCAGATTATTTTTCTGATAGCTGACCAGACCACGGTTGATGTAATATCCGCTTTCCCTCGGATCCAAATGAATCGCTTCATTCAAGTCGGCAAGCGCTTTATCGAAGTCTTGTAACTGATAATAGACAATGGCGCGGTTTCCGTAAGCCGGCGGATAATACGGATCCAGCTCGATAGCCTTATCATAATCAGCCAGTGCCTTGGTCGTATCTCCTTTTTCTATATACATAGCTCCGCGAGACAGATAAGCCATCGAATAACGCGGATGAGCAACCATCAGGCGTTCGAACATCTTTTCTGCTCCATCGTAATCTTTCTTCTGGATATAAGCCACAGCCTCGTTTACCATCATCTGGCGGTCTTCCCGTTTAAACTCCAATCCTTTTTCGTAATCGGCAATGGCTCCATCGAAATCTTCCATACTCTGCCGGGCAATACCTCTGGCATAATAGGCCTGAGCCAGAAAAGGATTCCGTTCGAGGCAAGCCGTACAATCTTCTTCCGCACCCTTGAAATCATCCAGACTGATTTTAGCGACAGCACGGAAGAAATAAGGCTCAGCCAACCATGGTTTGGAACGAATCACCTGATTGAAATATTGGATAGAAAGTACATAATCTTCGAAATACAAAGCATTGCGCCCGATAGCTAATACCCGATCCGTATTAATCTGCGCCCATACGGAAACCGAGCACAGGTAAAACACAAGGCCAAAAATCAACTTCTTCATTCGTAATATTCTCTATATACCCGTTGGCGGAATTAAATTGATAAAATAAATATGTATAAAAGGTTGTGCTTATCGCTGATTATTAGTAGATTAGAAGTGATCAAACTATTAATTTACAATAAAGCT
>NZ_JAKZMM010000101.1 GCF_022809355.1 Parabacteroides faecalis
TGTACCTTATTGTATTTTTTATCTTTGCAAAGGTAATATGTAAAGCCTTTTAGTAAGACTTATTTTATCTGTAGAGTTTTTTAGTAACGTATCAAAAAAGTGTAAAGTAAACGCAGCAAGAAAAAGCAAGGTTGATGATAATACAGCAAAAATGCAGTCTATTAAGCAGTTAGGTGTTTAACTCATAATACTGCATAAGCTGAAAAAGGAGGTCCGCTAAAAGCTGCGAAAGACTTCAGTTCCCATATCGTTACTGATATAACAGGAACAAGAAACGGCACAACGGGTTCTATTTCAGTAATTTGCACAGTTTTTCATACCTGAGGACAACTCGCTTGATATTAACTTTGTAACGAACAAAAAAGTATGAAAACGAGTATGAGCAGATCGACCTTCAAAATCCTCTTCTACGTGAAGAAGGGCAGCGAGAAAGCCAACGGCTATCTCCCCCTGATGTGCCGTCTTACGGTGGACGGCGAAATCAAGCAGTTCAGCTGCAAGCTGGACGTGCCCCCGAAACTTTGGGACGTGAAAACGGCACGTGCCACGGGCAAGAGCGCCGAGGCGCAGAAAATCAATGCGGCGGTTGACCGGATACGTGTGGACGTGAACCGCCGTTACCAGGAACTGATGCAGTCCGACGGCTATGTCACCGCCGCCAGGCTGAGGGACGCCTGCCTCGGGCTGGGCGTGAAACGCGAGACGCTGCTGAAGCTCTTCGAGCAGCACAACGGGGAGTTCATCAAGAAAGTGGGACACAGCCGCGTGCAGGGAACATACAACCGCTACCGTACCATATACAGGCATCTTTGCGAGTTCGTCCCGAAAGTGTACCGCCGTGACGACATCCCCCTGAAGGAACTCAACCTGACGTTCATCAACAACTTCGAGTATTTCCTGCGTACGGAGAAGAAATGCCGCACCAATACCGTATGGGGTTACATGATCGGGCTCAAGCACGTCATCTCCATCGCCCGCAACAGCGGTGCGCTTCCCTTCAACCCCTTCGCCGGGTACATCAACTCCCCCGAGAGCGTTGACCGGGGCTACCTGACGGAGCGTGAGATACAGACGCTGATGGAGGCCCCGGTGAAAAGCGGGACCTGCGAACTGGTACGCGACCTCTTCATCTTCTCTGTGTTCACAAATGTTGCACTGAATAAAATATGCTTGTAAATCAGAAAGTTATCATCAGGCGAAAAGAGAATAGGTAATGGTTTAGAAACCTTTGAAGTTCACCATTTTGCTCATTTCCAATAAGTCAATCAACTAATTGCAAAGATACAAATTCTTTTGAATATAATTATTAAAACTTGTCCTTATTAGTTTATTTAACAATTAGAATGTGAACTTTGCTTCTTGTTGTATTGTCACACAAGTAATTCTCAATCATTCTTAATATTCTCACTTTGTTTTTACAGAAATTGTTGCGAAGTTCGTATATTTGCAATATATAAACTTCATAATAAAGAAAAATAATAGTATGCCGAATAAAAATCTTACAAACAATCAACTGTTACTTAAAGAAATCATATCTCAGGAATATTCTGAGAATAATCAATTTGCGTCACTTGATACATTCTTTGAGCTGTTTTCAGCTAGTCAAATCTTAAAAAATTATGCATTTAGTGATGAAGAACTTGAAAATGGTCTTATTGGAGGTGGCAATGATGGCGGTTGTGATGCTGCTTACGTTCTTTTAAATAATGAGATTATTACTTCCGACCAAATAGATTCTTTAGATTGCCGCAAAGGATCATCTCTACAATTTATCCTCATCCAATCTAAAAACACATTAGGATTTGGTGAAGATGCCATTATGAAATGGAAAACCATATCAGAGAATTTGTTAGAAATGTCCAATGATATAAGTCAGTATCAAGACAGATATAGCGAAAGTGTCAGAGATGTGTTTATGCTATTTCGTGACGCGATGACAAAATTAGTTACCAAACAGCCCAGGGTGTCTTTTAAGTACTATTATGTGACATTAGGAACTGAAATACATCCTAATACAGCGGCGCAGGCTGAAGAACTTAAAACTATTGTGCAGAAAAAGTACCCTAGTGCTTTGATTTCTGTAGAGTTTATCACAGCAGACAAACTTATGTCTCTATACAACAGTGAGCCAGACGTTAATGTAATTATAACATTAGCAGACCAAGCTATTACACTCGGCAAACAGAATGAATATGTTACATTAATAAATATAGCAGAATACTATAAATTCATAACAGACTCTTCCGGTAATTTACTGAAAGGTATTTTTGAATCAAATGTTCGCGATTATCAAGGTAGCAATTCTGTAAATTCATGCATAGCAGATACCTTAAGAAACAAAGACACAGCAGATTTTTGGTGGTTAAATAATGGAATTACTATATTGTCTGATAAAATTACACTGATTACGAATAGGCAACTATCTATTGATAACCCAGAAGTCGTTAATGGGCTTCAAACTTCTAGAGAAATTTACAATTATTTTTCGGAGAGTAAAGATAAGTTGAATAATGAAAGTAGAAATGTACTTGTGAGATTTATAGTCCCCGATTCAGAGGAAATTCGTGATGACATTATATTCGCGACTAATAACCAAACAAATATACCCAAATCTTCACTGCGGGTTACTGACCCAATACATCTCCAAATTGAGATGTATTGTAAAACGAGAGGGTTATATTATGATAGGAGAAAAAACTATTACCTTAATTCCGCAACACTTTGATTTAACTTTATTTATAAGTTCCTGAGCAACAAAAAGTTGCTCAGGATTTTGCCATGTCAGATTTTTCACTTATCTTAGTGTTGCAAATC
>NZ_JAKZMM010000102.1 GCF_022809355.1 Parabacteroides faecalis
AAGCTGCTCCGACCGCTTGTAGGCAGACGGGTTCAGGGTCTATTTCACTCCCCTGTTCGGGGTTCTTTTCACCTTTCCTTCACAGTACTGGTTCGCTATCGGTCTCTCGGGAGTATTTAGCCTTACGGGATGGGCCCCGCTGATTCGCGCAGAATTCCTCGTGCTCCGCGTTACTCAGGATACCACTAGGCTTCGACAAGGAGTCGTGTACCGGGCTTTCACCGTCTCTGGCTCAACTTTCCAGTTGATTCCACTTCCCTGTTTGCTTGCCACAACGTGGTCCTACTACCCCGGTATTGCCTAAACAACACCGGTTTGGGCTGTTCCGTGTTCGCTCGCCACTACTTACGGAATCACTTTTGTTTTCTTCTCCTACGGGTACTTAGATGTTTCAGTTCCCCGCGTTTGCTCCTTATTTCAAGGTGACAGGCCTTCAACCTGCCGGGTTGCCCCATTCGGATATCCCGGGATCAAGGATTATTTGCATCTCCCCCGGGCTTTTCGCAGCTTATCACGTCCTTCTTCGCCTCCGAGAGCCAAGGCATCCACCGTCTGCCCTTGCTTACTTTCTTTATCTGGCACTTAACGCACCGGATTGATATTCACTAAGCTTGCTCTTCTTTTCTTACTTTACTGAATGTACAACATGTCAAAGATCTTCTTCCGACGTTTCCATCGGTTCTGTGGAGAATAACGGATTCGAACCGTTGACCCTCTGCGTGCAAAGCAGATGCTCTAGCCAGCTGAGCTAATCCCCCTTTTCTTAGAGTAGTCCCAGGCAGAGTTGAACTGCCGACCTCTACATTATCAGTGTAGCGCTCTAACCAACTGAGCTATAGGACTGTCAACTTTGCCGGTTTCCCAGCTTCATCTTTCTCTCTATTTTTCTATCTTTTCATATCCAACCTGTAGTACAAGGTATTTTTCATTCATACCTCTACTTGTCCCTTGTTCTTTCTTTCTTCGGAATCTCTCGCTCCAGAAAGGAGGTGTTCCAGCCGCACCTTCCGGTACGGCTACCTTGTTACGACTTAGCCCCAGTCACCAGTTTTACCCTAGGCCGATCCTCGCGGTTACGGACTTCAGGTACCCCCGGCTCCCATGGCTTGACGGGCGGTGTGTACAAGGCCCGGGAACGTATTCACCGCGCCATGGCTGATGCGCGATTACTAGCGAATCCAGCTTCACGGAGTCGAGTTGCAGACTCCGATCCGAACTGAGACGTGGTTTGGAGATTAGCTCCTTGTCACCAAGTGGCTGCTCTTTGTCCACGCCATTGTAACACGTGTGTCGCCCCGGATGTAAGGGCCGTGCTGATTTGACGTCATCCCCGCCTTCCTCACAGCTTACGCTGGCAGTCCCGCTAGAGTCCTCAACACTACTTGTTAGTAACT
The DNA here is from genome assembly GCF_022809355.1 of Parabacteroides faecalis. GTDB lineage: Bacteria > Bacteroidota > Bacteroidia > Bacteroidales > Tannerellaceae > Parabacteroides > Parabacteroides faecalis. The sequence continues at coordinate 1,395 of NZ_JAKZMM010000102.1, forward strand.
AACGGCAAGGGTTGCGCTCGTTATGGCACTTAAGCCGACACCTCACGGCACGAGCTGACGACAACCATGCAGCACCTCGCAATCCGCTATTGCTAGAAACCGACTTTCATCGGCGGTCAGACTGCGTTCAAACCCGGGTAAGGTTCCTCGCGTATCATCGAATTAAACCACATGTTCCTCCGCTTGTGCGGGCCCCCGTCAATTCCTTTGAGTTTCACCGTTGCCGGCGTACTCCCCAGGTGGATTACTTAACGCTTTCGCTGTAGAGCTTACATTATATCGCAAACTCCTAGTAATCATCGTTTACTGCGTGGACTACCAGGGTATCTAATCCTGTTTGATACCCACGCTTTCGTGCTTCAGTGTCAGTTATGGCTTGGCAAGCTGCCTTCGCAATCGGAGTTCTGCGTGATATCTATGCATTTCACCGCTACACCACGCATTCCGCCTACCTCAAACATACTCAAGTCTCCCAGTTTCAATGGCAATTTTATGGTTGAGCCACAAACTTTCACCGCTGACTTAAAAGACCACCTACGCACCCTTTAAACCCAATAAATCCGGATAACGCTCGCATCCTCCGTATTACCGCGGCTGCTGGCACGGAGTTAGCCGATGCTTATTCATACGGTACATACAAAAAGCCACACGTGACTCACTTTATTCCCGTATAAAAGAAGTTTACAAACCATAGATCCTTCATCCTTCACGCGACTTGGCTGGTTCAGCCTCTCGGCCATTGACCAATATTCCTCACTGCTGCCTCCCGTAGGAGTTTGGTCCGTGTCTCAGTACCAATGTGGGGGACCTTCCTCTCAGAACCCCTATCCATCGTCGGTTTGGTGGGCCGTTACCCCGCCAACTGCCTAATGGAACGCATGCCTATCTATCAGCGATGAATCTTTAACAAATATTCCCATGCGGGACCCCTGTTTTATGGAGCATTAATTCATCTTTCGATGAGCTATTCTCCTCTGATAGGTAAGTTGCATACGCGTTACTCACCCGTGCGCCGGTCGCCATCAAACTTAGCAAGCTAAGTTCATGCTGCCCCTCGACTTGCATGTGTTAAGCCTGTCGCTAGCGTTCATCCTGAGCCAGGATCAAACTCTTCGTTGTTCAAATTGTTTT
>NZ_JAKZMM010000103.1 GCF_022809355.1 Parabacteroides faecalis
TGGCAGGATGGAATTCTGATTTCCTCGTAGAACTACTTGATGCAGACTGGAATCCTCCTTGTAATAAAATAGATTCCAGTAAAAAATGATTGTAATGCGTCAGCCCTGTTTCTCGTAGGGTTTTAATTTTTTGACAGATGTGCTAAAGCTTTTCCATATCCGTCAAAAAGCTTTAGCACATATATGGTAAAGCTTTACGACAGCTGTCAAAAATATGAAAACCGGTATATTTGGGGCTGGAAGGTCATTGTTTCGTTGATAAAAGATCTGATGCGGAAGGCTGGCTCAAGAGCATTTCAGGTCCTGACATTGGCAAGAGACTGATTCGAATTCGATGGTACTGTGTGAAATTCCTGCCGAGAGGAAAATTTGTTTGATACGGGGCTTGACCGACTCCATTTCTGCAATATTGTTCAAAACAATATGGACCGTGGCGGCATTCTCGGTAGTGCTGATTCCCCAGATATGTAGGTGATGCCAGCTTTTTACTTGAGGAAGAGCTTCGATTTCCTGTTGGATGTTTTCCAGATGTACCGACGATGGAACGGCATCGATGGAGAGAAACAGACTTTCTTTCAATAATCCGAAGGTAGAAAACAGGATGACTGCGGCAATGAGCAGACTGATGATTGAATCAATCCAGTTCCAACCCGTGCAACTGATCAGGATACCTGAGATAACAACTCCAACGGAAACGAGTGTATCCATCATCATGTGGAGAAATGCACCTTGTACGTTCAAATCTTTCTTCCGGTCTCGCATCAATAGCCAAGTTGTCAGTCCGTTGATGAGAATACCGATGCCGGCTGTCCAGCTGATGGCTTGGCCCGATACCGGTTCGGGATGTTTCAGTTTATAAATACTTTCAATCAGAATGGCACCTACGGCAACCAGCAGAATCACGGCATTGACCAGCGAAATCAGAATTGTAGCCTTCTTGTATCCATAGGTAAAATGATGGGTGGCATGGAGTTTTGCCATCCGAAACGCAATCAGTGCCAGCAACAGACTGAATACATCACTCAGGTTGTGGCCTGCATCGGAAAGTAAGCCCAATGAATTGTAGATAAACCCGACGCCTGCTTCGATAACGACGAACAACAAGTTGAGCGCGATGCAGAAGATGAATATTTTGTTCAGCGAAGCCGGCACCAAGTGGTGCTCGTGATGATGTGTATGTTCGTGATGGTTTGCCATTTCTCGTTTGTTTAATTGTATATATTCGTTTCTAACCCAAGCAAAAGTAGAAAGACCTACGTTGTTTTGCAATACCTATTTATGTGTATTTGCATTAGTTCCGAAATATTCTTCCAATGCAGTCAGACTGCAGTCTTTGAGTATGACTGTTTTATCTTGATCTAACAAATACATGGACGGGAAACCGAGAATATCATACAGCTCTTTTCCGTAGATTGCCTGTGATTCGTCCATTCCTATTTCCCACGACGGCTGCATCTGTTGTGCCATAGTTTGCCATAAGCGTTTGTTTTCTCCCGGATAAATGGCCAGGATGGTTAATTGCTTATCCGAGATTTGCTGATTGAGCTGCGTCATTTTCTCCAGACGTAGGATGACTTGGTGGCAATCGTCGCATTCTGGATCGAAGAAAAGAAGCAGGATGAGTGGAGTCTGCAGTTCGGAAAGCCGGTGCTGGCTACCGTCAGATTTTGTATAACTGAAGTCTGCTGCCGTACTGCCCACTTTGTTTTTGCTTACCGACTTCAATAACATGGCGGGCCGCAGTTTGTCGTCGTCATTTAGTCTGTCTGATGCCATCATCTTCTGGAGAACCGGAATAAACAGTGCCTCGTTTCGCATTGGCGAAGTAGCGTCATAAAGATATTTCTCCAGGGTATTGTAAAAAAATAAGAACCCATTGAGGGTGACGGATGCATGGTCCATCAGTGCCGACAACGAGTTTTCGGCTTCTGCTGCCGGAACCAGGCGGAAAAGATCCACATAATCTACCAAAGCCTGTTCGACAACTTCCGGCTGGTTCATGAATTGCAGACTGTCGGCAAACGAGAAACGATCCCAATAGTGCGCTACTAGATAGGAAGAACGCGACTCAACTGTCTGAAGTGTATCCGGAATGACTGGAAGCGTAAAGCTGTTTGTTCCTGATTGGGCCATTAAATCTGTTGGGAGAAACAAGTGGCCGGCAAGTCCGATCAGTAAGAGTAATAACTTATTCATAGAAGTTGAGTTTATGCGTTGTTTATGTTTGTATGTTTATAGTTTCGACAAAAGTAATAACCCGTTGGCGGAATTAAATTGATAAAATAAATATGTATAAAAGGTTGTGCTTATCGCTGATTATTAGTAGATTAGAAGTGATCAAACTATTAATTTACAATAAAG
>NZ_JAKZMM010000104.1 GCF_022809355.1 Parabacteroides faecalis
AAAAAAAAGTCAGCGGATGCGAAAGACACAGGAAAGGAAATCTTTCAAAAAAAGGTCTAAAGCTCGCTGAAGAATAATTCGATGTTTAACCAACTAATTCAGAGCGATATGGCAGCAGTTCAGTTTATCCTTTCAGTCATCATGGCTATTTGTGCAGTGGCTATGTTCCTAAGTGCAGTTTTTATACATGCTAATCCCAGTATGGTGGTATCGGCACTTCTTTTCATCATCTGTTATGGTGCATTTTTATTGGTAAAAATCAGTTACAAAGAACTTAAATCCGAATAATTATGAAAGGTACAGAACACTTCAAACAGACTATCAAGGCTTTTTTGGATAATAAGGCAGCGAGTGACGAACTCTTTGCCCAGAGCTATCACAAGCCTCACAAAAATATCGATGATTGCGTGACTTATGTGCTTAATTGGGTACAAAGTACAGGTTGCTCCGGTTTTTCTGATGATGAGATTTATGGTCAGTGTATTCATTTTTTTGATGAAGACAACATCGACATAGGCAAGGAGATACAATGCAAGGTTGTGGTTAATCATCACATAGAATTGACTGAAGAAGAAAAGGCAGAAGCCAGGCAGAACGCTATCCGTCAGTATCAGGATGAAGAAATTCAGAAGATGAAGAACCGGAAAAAAGCTAAACCTGCCCAAACTCAAACTATTGTTGCACCTACATTATTCGATTTCTGATATGAAACCTACCAATAAAATTCAAAGAGAGATAGTTTTACTTTCAAGGAAATTGAAACCTATCACAAACAGACAGATGCAGTATGCTTACAGACATTGTATTGAACCTTTCGCCAAGAGAACGGCGAAAGGTATCTATACCTGTTGCGATTGTGCGCATACATGGAAAGACACACATTCCACTATTCCGGTTTATGTAACATGCCCTCATTGCGGAAGAAAACTTAAGGTAAGTACTGACAGAAAGAGAACCTATTCTTTTAAGGTGTATTTTACTATCATCATTTCAATAAAGGAATATCAGATATTACGTCACTTCATAGTTTTCGCAGATTTCAGAGTGGGTAAGGCTGCTCAATATTCAATTAAAGAAGTTGTTCAGCGATGGCTAACCCCAAAAGGTGTTACCCATACTATTGCCCTGAAAAGAAGTATGAGCAACTATTACTATGATAGTTGGAACTTTAATAGTGAACTTGAATTGAGAAGTTGTGCTGAAAGTTTCTATTATGATATAGATGCGATGTATATCTATCCTAAAATCCAATTATCCGACACGATAATAAGAAACGGCTATTGTGGAGATACCTTCGATTTGTCTCATTACACTGTATTCAAGGCTATACTCTCAGACAACAGAAAAGAAACTCTTCTGAAATGTGGACAGATTTCTCTTTTCAAATACTTTGCTCATATGAATAATATATCGGATGATATTTGGAAAGCCATTAAGACCGGCATCCGGCATAAGTATAACTTTTCCGATATTGGTTTATGGCTGGACTATATTAGATTGTTGCAACACTTCAATAAGGATATTTCAAACCCTCATTATGTTTGTCCTTCCAATCTGAACAGGGAACATGACAGATTGAGCCGGAAGAAACAAGAGGAGTATGAAAAAGAACAGCTAAGGGAAAAGAAACGGAAAGCTGTTCTGCAAGAAAAACATTATCAGGAAGCAAAAGCAAAATTCTTCGGTCTTGTTTTCGATGAAGGTGATATTCGGATACGTGTTCTTGAAAGTGTTCAAGAATTTGTAGAGGAAGGAGAAGTCTTGCATCATTGCGTCTTTTCAAATGAATATTTCAATGATGACAATTCACTTATCTTTTCAGCTATGGTGGACGGAGTGAAAACGGAAACAATAGAGGTCTCTTTGGAGACAATGAAAGTGGTTCAATGCAGAGGACGGTATAATAAGAACTCTGAGTTTCATGATGAAATTCTGAAGGTGATGAACAAGAATATTCCTCTTATTGCAAAACGCATGTGCGGATAAGTGGCGGACTGATGTCTATATATGATATGAAAAGTAATTATGTTACATTGTAACGTAATTACTTTCTTACGTTATTACATAACCGAAAGTCATAATCGCTTGTAAATGAACGTGAGTTCTTTCCTTCCCACCCTATCTAAGGAATACGCTGTAAACCGTATGTTTCCTTCCTTTGGCCAAACTATGTTTAGTCCGGAGGAATAAAACATCCGGCTTGCAAATTCAGCACCTCACACCGTATGAACCTTCCCGGTGGCTCAGGATCATCCGGCGGGATCTG